>JAJZXY010000013.1 GCA_021806165.1 Thermoplasmata archaeon | reverse complement strand
GGGCATGCAATGTGCGCATAGGCACATTGCTGCTCGACAGGGAATTCTACTCCATGGATGTCATCACCTTCCTGAGGAGCAGGAGGATACCTTTCATCATGCCGGTGCGGACAGGCAGGAAGATGGCTGCCGGCTGGAACAGGGGCATGCATTCATTCACGACAGTTCACACACTGAAATCGGGTGTGGAGAGCATTGACCTGATGGTGCAGGTGGCAAAGAGGAGGGAGCACAGGAGGATCAGGAGCTGCTACTTCACAGTCTACCGTGTATGCACATCGCCGAAGCAGACAATGCAGCTGTACCGAAGGAGGTTCGGCATAGAGTCGAGCTACAGAATCGCCGAAATGGCAAGGGCGAGGACATCGAGCAGGGAGACTGCAGTCAGGCTGCTGAACATGTATGTGGCAGTGCTCATCGAGAATGAATGGGTCATTTCGAAGATGCTCTATGCCTCCGACAGGCATAGAGGCAGTCCTGTTGTGTTCGACGAGCTCATACGTTTCAGGCAGCTGCTGCTCATGATTGCAAGTTCAATAAACAAGATATACGGCGAAAGTCGGATAGTCGAGAACAGGGGACCGCCTGCATGGAAGGAACTCACCGGCAGACTCATGGATGCGCCGATGGAGTTCCTGTCCGAATACTACAGGAGGGAGAACTCGGAGTCTCAGTTCTCCGCAGACAAGAGGACAACGGGATGGAGGATAAAGCAGAGGAGAGAGGACAGGATCCGTACTGCCGCCATGTGCAAGGGCACATGGCATAATCTGTTCAACATGACTTCCGGATGGTGGACTTATATCCCAATCTCCGGCAATACAAAAAATTATTAAACAGAGTCCGAGTTTGTCCCGGCAGGCACCTGAGGGGTACGAAATGTTCACCACATCGAGGAGATCGGGTTATGTCATGATTGCCGTAGGCATTATAGGGGCTCTCCTGTCCCTGGCAGCTTCGAATTTTCTTGCAACTTCAGCTTCGATAATTCTCGCCGTGACAGGCGCATTCGCAATGGATCTTGAATGAATAGCGCTGGGCATGACTGAACTTGACCACTGCGGACAAAGAGTGAAAAATTAAAGTGTTTTCATAAATGGTTTAAAAGCCCCTGACTTCGAAAGGCGCGAGGACAGCATAGGCACCTGACTGGTCTGCCTGATAGTTGGCAGCCGTAGAGATTGTCTGCACCACTCTCTGGCCTGACTGTGACGCCGCATAGTGAGCATAGACTGCTGCAGAGTGTGTTGGGAGAGCTGTGGCGTTGGTTGTGGTATTACCTGCTGTCACGTTGAAGTAGCCCCACATTCCCTCCTGGAAGTGGCCGGGCACTTCACAGATGTAGATATATGAGCCGGGCTTTGTCACCTTGAAGACTATCTGGTCAGTCTTGCCTGGAGCCGTCCCTGTTGTCGGGGTTGGGGATGTGGCGTTTGCAAAGACAGGCGTGATGTCCGGTGTAGTCAGTTTGTGGCTAGTGTTCCCGGGAACGAGCACCCAGGAGTGGGAAACGCTGCTGGAAGATGATACTGTGAAAGATACCCAGACATTGGTATCATTGGGTGCAATCATCGCAGGACCAGGACTTGTGCCGTTATATGTGATATCACCCTCCCCTGTCACCGAGAAATGCTCGTAAGGTGCGGCAGGGGGAAGCTTGGGGCCCGAGGGCCCGGTGGAGGAAGTCAGATTGAAACCAACAAATGCAGCAGCTATAACTACAACAACAATACCGCTCATCACGAGCGTCTGGTTCCTGCGCTGCTTTGGCGTGAACGTCTTGGACCTGGACGGCTTTGCCGCTTCCGCGGCAGGGGCTGCCCTGGATGTTGAAGCGGGGGCAGCAATCACCTCGGGAACTGCTGCAGGGGCTGCCGCGGCTTCTTCAGGTGCGAGAGCCTGCTGAAGTCCCTGGAGAAGGCTTCCAGCTTCCTCTTCAGATAGCTGCAGAGTTTCCCTGTCACCGACCTTGATTTCATAAACATCCTTGCGTGAAACCTGCACGCGTTTCCCGTCCGACTTTGCCATTTTTACCGCGGGAGTATTCCCCGAATTGGTATATACATTTTTAGAGAATCGAAGTTGCGCCGCAAACGCATCGAATTAGCTGGTTTCTTCGAAAGGAGCAGAGGCAAATCAGAAATATCTATAAACAATGACAAGGTTAGAGCGGTTCAGACTATCCACGGGTGTGTAAAATGATAGGCAACATGTGGGACTGGGCGATTGTGGGAATTGTTGCGCTGCTGCTCTTTGGCGGTGCAAACAAGATACCTGAGTTTTTCAGGTCTTTCGGGAGGGCCGCTGGCGAATTCAAGCGTGGTCAGATGGAGATTCAGAAAGAAATTGAGAAAGAGATGCAGGCTCCGAAGATCGAGGCTGCACCTGCAAAATCAGAGCCCAAGTGAGACTGCGATACCCTGCGGCTGCACACTGACACAGTGCAAGATGTCTGGGGGCAGCCGCTATTTCCGTATTTTATACATTTCCTGCTGGAGGCTTTTGCCCTCCGCCTGCCTAGGCGGGATTCTTCTTCACTTCCACCCTCGCCGAGACAAGAGCGCCGACTATGTAGAGGCCGGAGAGTGTGAGACCGATTACAGTCTCAATCAGTCCACCGGTGACCCCTGGAGAGAGTATTAGAGCTATTATGAACGACCCTATCACTCCATATCTCCAGTTCTTAATCCAGAGTGGCGGCTCGACGAACCCAAACCTGGTCAGCGTCACCATCACGATCGGCATCTCGAAAGATACACCGAATGCAAGCATGAATCCCACAACTATGGTGACGAACGACTTGATGCTCAGGTAAGACTGGACACCGAGGGAAAGGATGTACAGCTTGACCACGTACATCAGCACCGGGATGACTATGAAATACGCAAACAGCGCACCCGCTATGAACAGCAGGACAGCAGGAGGAAGTGTCCACCTGATGTTGTCCTTCTCCCGCTCATACAGGCCAGGGGAGATGAATCTCCACATCTGAGTGAGAATGACAGGCATGGAAACCACCACGCTTATGAGGAAGGAAACCTGCAGCGAAGAGTAGACTGAATCGAAAGCGCCAACATTGATTACAGTGAGTCCGGGGGGAAGTTCGCTGAATATGAGAAAACGCACGATCACATTGGAGAAACTGTCTATGAAGCTGGGAACAATGATCGGTATACGAGTAATCACAACGTGGCCAATGAACGGAAGTGTTAGTGCCGTCCTGGGCACCTTGATATAGCCCGGACCGAAGATGAAAAATATGGCTAGAAATATAAATATAGAAGCTATAATCCTCCTCAGTCTCGCAGCGAGTTCCTGAAGATGTGCGAATAGAGGGCTGTTCAGGAACTGTCCAAAGGCGTCATCAATGGAGCTCATTCCGGATATGGAGAGTTATGCCGGGTATAAAGCCTTCAACCATGGCCGGCTGGCAAAATATTCCCTCGATCCTGAGTGTGCGGGAAATGACGGATTTCGGAGTCAGAGGCTGGGTATTTCCATAAGTGGAACATAGGTCCATTATCAGTTCAATCCTTCAGTATGACGACATATGCCCTTTTCCCCATGTACTTCTTCGGCACATCGAGCTTCGCCAATGTGCTGAACTCGGTCACCTTTTTCTGGAAGAACGTTTCTACCTCGTCTTTCAGCGTGATATGTTCATTGTCGATGATAACTTCCCTGTAGTGCATGTGCAATATATTTCCAGTCGTATTTAAACAGGTTTACATTTATTGTTGAGCATTTGTATACATTTGTCTTAATATAAACTTTACCATTACCCACTCTGCCGACTAACGAGCAGTTCGAACGGTTTCAGAATGAATTCGATCTCCTTGTGAAGAAGTACAGGGAACAGTACTCCAGGCACACCGGAAGAGACTGGAGTGCATATGAACTGTCATACGAACAGAGAATCAGGCATGCAGCAGCGGAACTGTGCTCTGTAGTTAAGAGTGCGTCATCGATACTGTTCTCTCCTGACGACCATACGGGCAGGCCGCCGAAGGTGACGCCTGAGCAGAAGGCTGTCATACTGCTGCTCAAGGAGATATTCAGTTTGAGCAACAGGAAGATGTCCGGACTGCTGTCGCTGTTCGGTCCGCTGACAGACATGGGCATATGCTACAAAACGGTCGAAAGGGCATATTCCGCTCTGCCAGTCAGGCTCATAATACACAACATGTTTGTGCTCCTTGCCTCCGGTGCAGGAGGCAATCTGACCGGCGACGGCACCGGCTACTCACTGTCGATCACACGTCACTACCGTTCGATGAGGGAGAATGGTAACTGCATAAAGACAAATCCCGACCACAGACTCTTCATATATGCATTCGCAATACTCGACCTGGGCACCAATCTCTATGTTGCCTACGGCGTGAGCATGAAGTCTGAGAAGGATGCATACCGCGATGCACTCAGGATGCTCGACAACATGGTGAGGGATGTCGAGAGCATCCGCCTCGACCGGTATTACGGCTCACAGTCCACGCTGGACGACTTCTCTGAAGGAACAAAGGTGTTCATAATACCCAGAAGCAACACGACAATCAGGGGACCGCCTGCATGGAAGGAACTCACCGGCAGACTCATGGATGCGCCGATGGAGTTCCTGTCCGAATACTACAGGAGGGAGAACTCGGAGTCTCAGTTCTCCGCAGACAAGAGGACAACGGGATGGAGGATAAAGCAGAGGAGAGAGGACAGGATCAGGACAGCTGCGATGTGCAAGGGCACATGGCATAATCTGTTCAACATGACTTCCGGATAGTGGACTTGTGTCCCACTATGGGGCATTTCATAAGCTTTTTATTCTATATCGTGTTTGAAGGCAGCAACCAGTTGTTTGATATCCGAAGAACCGTTGATCGGTTAGGTCTGAGGGGTAGTGAAAAAATTGATGGGATATGGGCGAAAAGAAAAGACTGAATTCGGGACTGTGAACCCCGTGAAGAAGTGGCTTTTCACCACCAATCACAAGGATATAGGAATACTCTACCTCGTCACCTCCCTTGTCGTCTTTTTCATAGCGGGGTCCCTGGCGCTGGCTATGAGGACCCAGCTGTTCTACCCTGAGAACAACTTCCTCAACAGCTACTATTACAACCAGTTCGTCACCACGCACGGACTGCTGATGGTCTTTTTCTTCATCAGCGCATTTGCGTTTGCCTTTGCGAATTACATTGTGCCCATACAGATTGGCGCAAAGGATATGGCCTTCCCGAGGCTTAACGCACTCAGCTACTGGCTTTATGCTTTTTCTGCCGCCCTGTTCATAAGCGGCTATTTCTTCACGGGTGGCAACATTGCTGGTGGCTGGTACATATACCAGCCGCTAAACGGTGTGCAGTTCTCGCCTTCGTACGGTGAGAATGCGGCCATTCTCGCTCTTATTGTTCTAAGCTCTTCGGTAATTGTCAGTACCGCAAACTTTGCTGCTACAATTGCACTGAAAAGGGCCAAAGGGTACAAGTGGCTGGATCTGCCTATGTTCACGATCTCCATAATGTTCACCATTATGATGATGTGGATGGCCTTCCCCGTTGTTGCCACCGATCTTGTCCTGCTCTTTGCAGGCAGGGTTCTCGGCTCCACCGTGCTGGTATCCAGTGCCGGAGGCGCTCTGCTCTGGCAGCAGCTCTTCTGGTTCTTCGGTCATCCGGAGGTCTACATTGTTTTCCTTCCGGCTCTCGGCATGATGTATGATGTGTCGAGCCATTTCTCTGGAATGCCAGTATACACCAAGAAGATGATGATAGGTGCATTCGCAGTTGAAACACTGCTCAGCCTTACCGTGTACATGCACCACATGTTCATGACAGACACCAACATCTTCTGGCTCACGATAGCGAACATAAACACTATGGCTATAGGAATACCGGCCGGCGTTCTGGTGCTAGGTGAGCTGATGACCAAGATAGATGGCACATTCAGACCCGAAACACCGGCCCTCTTCACTGTCGGCGGCGTGATAGCATTCATCATCGGCGGAGCAAGCGGGATATTCCTTGCTTCTATAGCCCTTGATTCAGGTCTCAACGGCAACTACTGGGTTGTTGGCCACTTCCACTACATATTCGCAGGGACTATATTGTTCGGCATATATTCAGGACTCTATTTCTGGTTCCCCAAGATGACCGGCAAAATGTACAACGAGCGGTTAGGCAAGATTCATTTTGCAAGCTCATTCATAGGGCTCAATCTTCTCTATTTCCCGATGTTCATACTGTTCGACATGCCAAGGAGGTACTACACATACCCATCAGGCATGGGTTGGACACTTCCAAACCAGATTGCGACAATAGGAGCCTTCATCTTCGGTTTCTCGCAGCTCTTCCTGATAATCAACATGGCATATTCGCTGGCCAAGGGACCGGTCGCGGGAGACAACCCATGGGGAGCATGGTCATACGAGTGGCTCATACCTTCTCCTCCCCCTGAGTTCAACTTCGAAGGAACACCAATTGTCAAGGGCAGTGTCCTCATGGTTATTCCGCCCGTTGAAGGAGCTTCCGGAGCAGAGACTCATGCGCATGCGCCCGGTGCTCACCTGTCACCCTGGCCCTTTACTATATCCCTGGGAACATTTCTCGCACTGCTCGGACTTGCCATGTATATCGAAGGTCTGACCGACTGGGTAATGGCCATAGGGCTGATGGTGTTCGTCATAGCAGCGCTTGGCTGGATGATAGACGACTACCATGACGCGTTTCCGACTGTGGAAAAGGAAAACGATCCCAACAAGGAGACATGGCCTTTCAGGAATATGGACAGCAGGAGGATGGGCATGTGGGTATTCCTGACTGGTGATGTATTCATTTTCATTACACTGTTTGCCTCGACCATGTTCCTTGTCTGGCAGGGACCACTCTTCGGACTTTCAACTGGAGACCCTATCGAAAAGTTCCCCAATTTCGCAGTATCTGCAGTTGTGCTCGCCGGGAGTATTTTCAGCATGTACGCTGCAGCCCGCGGTTCCAGGAACGGCAACAGGGATGCTGTAATCAGCGGCCTTTCACTGACTTTCATATTCGCACTGATTTACATTGGCGCTACACTTTCCGACTGGTCGCAGCTTGCTGCTGCAGGCAGCGGCTTCTCGGCAATGAGCGGAAGCGTCTACCTGTCCGCATTCTACGACGGCGGGATAATACACCTTGCACACATCATAGCAGCCATCGCTGTCATGCTCTTCTTCATTGTCAAGGCGATTGGCGGCAAACATTCGAGCGGAACCGTCAGCGCAAGCATCAGCTCCCTCTTCTACTTCTGGGTACTGATTGCACTTGCAGGGATAATACTGACAGGAGTATTCGTGACAGTATGAGGGTGAATGTATGAATGATTCAAAGGCAGCTGACAGTGAGATCGATGTGAAAATACCCGAGGACGGCAGTCGGAAGGGGATTGAGCTCACGGACAATAAGGTCATACTTCTGCTTATACTCTTCACACTGATGGTTGGTGCATGGTGGATGGTAAACCTGTACATGGGAAGGTGGATTTAGATGTCCTTGAGAGCGTCACTTGAAAGAACAGGAGTTGATTAGGCGTGTTTGTTTCCGGATTGGTTCTTGCGGCTGTGTCTGTCACCTCCGCGAAGTGGTGGTCACTCTTCTACCTCTATCTGATAATAGGTTTTGTTGCAAGCTCCTTCTTTGTTGGCTGGATACTCTATCTGGTCATATCAACAAGGCCCAGACGCGGCAGACCTAACACCAACACTATCAAGCCCGGCGTCATACCAAGCGCGACAAGGGGGAAGACCAGGAGCGTCATATTCCTGATTCTCTTCCTTGCAATCGTGTTCTACGGCCTCTTCGCCTACTCGCTTCCTGCTGCATACTACATGAGGCAGGCACCGAGCCACACGGCTAACGAACTTGTAATCACAGTCTATGCACAGCAGTGGGCGTGGACGTTCAAATACCCCAACGGGTACAATGTAACCAGCAACGCCATTCATAGTTCTCTCATTGAGTTCCCGACCAATACTACCATAGAGTTTAATGTGACCAGCAAGGACGTTATGCATGAATTTTCGATTCCTGCATTTGATGTGAAGGTGGATGCCTTCCCAGGCGTGTGGACCACAGCATGGACGAATGTAAATGCGCAGGGAACGTATCAGGTATTCTGCACAGAGCTGTGCGGTGCTGGCCACGCATATATGTGGACAAACATTTCATTTGTGAGCCCATCTGCCTACCAGGCGTGGATATCAGGCAAGTAGCTGCCTGATGCCCAGGACGGTATAACCGGCGCCTGAAGTTGGTGCCGGTAGTTTTTCCTACTACCTTATTTACAGCATATGGCAGACTGTACCATGCGCCTTCCACCGAGTAATTATGGTTGCACTGGAGGCGATCCTGTATTCTCTGGCAGAAGATAGACGGGCAGGAAGTAGGAAGAGGCCGGTATGAGGGATGGACTGCACACCCCGATGACAGCCCGTGAAACAGCATATCCCACTGTCTGTGGCCGGAAAGTGGCGTTAAACGCAGAATACGGTCTATTACATAGCGTCAATAGCAGGAATGGGAGGACTCCAGCCTCTTTGAAGGGCCATTATGTGATGACTTCAGTGTGCCTTATGAGCACGCCCCATTCAGACAGGTTGAGAAAAAGGTCAACCTGGAAAGTGGCAACGATGCAGTGGACTTTGGCTGAAGCTGTCCAATTCCGGGCCGTTTCAATTACAATCTACTATGACAAGCAATGCACAATATCGTCTCTCAACACGAGGCGGTGGATCCCGGACAGAAGTGGTTTGGCAAACATTCAAACTCAATTGACATGAGTCCGGGTCATGGATATCAGTCGGCGGGGAGAGGGTTATTCCGGCAGAGTGTTTTCACCTGTTACCGTCCGGAAACAAGTCCGGCACATTATGGCATATCTGTCTTCCCCATGAATTCGGCAATATCCTGTGGGGGTGGATGCTGCACAATTTACATCAACCCCACAGTAACGCTGTACAGCTCATCAAAAACAGACCGAAGACGGTTGACGGCAGCGCTTATGACCACGCAGATTATGTAAATTGATTACGCACATGGCTGTTGATTGCATGCCACGCTGGCAGGACCCTATACTCCATTGCGTTTTACAAAGGCAACTGCTTGGAGCGGAAGCGCGCCTGTGAGACCACGGCAAGGAGGCTCAACGCGCCTTATGCTGCATCCGAAGAAGGGAAGTAATTGGTGGAACACTGCGGCGCGTGCTCCTTGCGGCTCAAGCCTTGTCAGCCTGGTTCTCTGCCTCACCGGAGGCGCCCTGCACCTCAATCCCTCTCCCTCCAGAAGTCTTCTTGGTTCCGGGATGGACAATCTTGACCTCATCATTCTCCTGAGGATAGAATAGGTAGCCGTAGAGTGATAGGGCGTAGCTGAATATCAGCAGTATTATGCCCGTGCCTATTCCCCAGTATGTGCTCTCAGGACCCGTGTCTGGGTAGCGTATCATTAGCGCAAGTATGCCTGCAGCAATCAGGAAGAGCATCACCATGAACACTATTGCTATGTTGTATGTCATCATCCTGGGTGCCTTCTCTTCCACCGGGGCTGTCTCCACACCCCTTGCGAACCTTGTTGCGAACAGAACAAGCGTCATTGCTATCGGTATGAATACACCGATGAGATAGATTGAAAGGTGCCTCAGCAGGCTGCTCCAGGTGCCTACGATGACAAGACCGACGACTATGAGGAGGGCGGCGTTCTTAGGCGTCAGCGACCGCTCACCCTTCTTGGAATGTATGGCCCTCGGAATGAGGTAGAGGGAAACGAATGCGACGAATACGGGCGGAAGCATGAGGCCCACCTGTGTGGAGAATGGTTCGGGTATGCCCGGGTCAACAGCTGCCCATACGCTGAGCTGGACAAGGTACGTGACTAAGAGTATGCCTATGCCAGCAAAGAGCGTTCTCTTGTGAGCTGCGGTCTCGTCAGACCTGTCAAGCCATGGAAGGACGAGAAGGTAGAGTGCCGGAAGCATTCCTGAAAGAAGTGATGCTATGAAAGGCGTATAGGGGGCACCGTTGGGCTGAAGGAAATCTATGGACTTGTAGAGGAACAGGAAAAACCATGGAGGGAAGGCAGGAGTGCCCGGCGGCAGCGACTGGGATGGCGAAACAAGTGGCGCTGGGGACAGGAGTGGGGAGATGCTGTTGGGTATGTTTGGTATGTTTATCACAACATTCGGGATGAGCAGGATCAGTCCCCATATGAAGAGCGTCAGCTCGAGGGTGTAAACGAAATTCCTGGGGAACCAGGGGTTGAACTTCTCCCAAGTCTCCTTGGGATAGACTGCCGGGACCTTCTCCTTCACCTTCTTCGACGGCATTACTCCATACTGCTCGAAGAGCATGAAGTGGACGCCCACAAGTGCGCCTAGAATCACAGCGAAAATCACGTGCCAGCCAAGCAGCTTCGTGTACATGTCCACGCTGGTTCCATTACCGAACAGGATGGTAATTAGCGTCGAACCTGCCGGCGCACCCGCCAAGATGCCGTGGGCGACGCCGTCGGCATCTGCACCCAGTATGTCCGCTGGAAGGGAATAGCCTGTGAAGGCCGTTCCGAGGGCAAGCGCGAACAGAAGTAATCCGACTACCCAGAGAAGCTGCCTTGGTCTCTTGTAGGCACCGTCGAAGTAGTTCCTGAACAGGTGGATGTATGCCAGGAATATCATAAAATATGCGCCATACAGGTGGCTGTACAGTATGGGGGCGCCGAATGGTATCTTGCTTATGATCGTCTGCGTCTGGTTGTAGGGGTCTGAAGGGTAGTAGTTGAGCAGCAGGAATAAGCCGGTGACAACCTCCCATATGAACGCGGCAGCAACAAGGGCGCCGAGCCAGTATCTCAGCCTGAACATGTAGTTCGGCATCCTGAAGAGAGGCTGCTCGTTTATGTCGACAAACTGCTTGAGAGAGAATTTCGAGATTATCTTGCCGGTCAGACTGGATATTCTGTCCATTACTTTCATGTTTTCACTTCAGGATGTGAAGGGGTTGGAGCTGTTGGATACTGTTGAGCTTGTCCCCGACACAGTAGTCCCGCCGGAGAGCGTGCTGGTATGGCCGTAGACGGGGACGCCGATGCTCCCCGTGGCATATAGCTGGTCAGTGGAGGAATCCCATTCCAGGACTGTGGAAGGAAGGGGCCTCTGCGTTGGGCCTGTGATAACGGCCGCTCCGTGGTACGGGTCGTACGTCGAACCGTGGCAGTCGCAGTGTATGATGCCCGGAAGATTTGCCTTCTGGGCCGCGGCGAGAGCGTCGGGAGGAAGGAAGTCTGGAAACGTCAGGCCGGTCTTCATGTACTGTGGAGGGTAGTAGTGTATGTTGGGAGGCTTGCATCCCAGGTGCTGGCAAATGGCACTGTATGAAACAATGGACTTGTTCGCGCCCACTCCTCCGGGGAAGGTGTATGTGCTCCCGTTCTCAGGTATTGTGACTGAGGTTGAAGCAAGTGCAAGCGGATTGCCGCTCGTGTCGCCAAGGTTGAGGAGGAAGTTTATCTCATTGGTGAGCGGATACTCGTAAAGCACAATGACAGGGTTGTTGACTGGAACGGAGGATGCCTTGACTGCCGTCCCGGTGGAATCCACAAGCAGCATCTTCACATATGCGTTTTCACCTGCAAGAGGAACCTGCAGACCTCGGACCGCGTCAAGCACGCTTGCTGCTGCTATCGCGCCAATGCCGAAGACAACGCCCTTGATGAACTTGCGCCTTGTCTCGTCAACAGGGCCGACATTGTCTGCGAGATACGGGAGAAGATAGTCCTCCCCCTCCTCGATGAACATGGTATCATTGAACCTTGTCCGCGGGTTTTTCATCGCTCCGGAGATCTTCCTCAAATAGTAGAAATCCTCAATTCCCAAGAAGCTGCCAAACTCCATTGAACAAACCCTCATCAATGACGATTTTTTGGTGGTATTTGTGATTATGATATATAATATTGCTGAATCCTCCGAACTTTTCCACAGCCTTGCCCTGTTAATGCACAGGAAGCAGACAGCGCTGCATCTCCCGGGCGGGATTCGCAGGATCTAAGTGAAGTTTTTATACGGAATTGGATTAGAACGGTCTACGCCAAGCCTATCTGATTATGCCAGACTTATGAAGATCAAACTCATCTCTGCAGAATTGCTGCTGGCAATTGCAAGCCTTGTTGTGGCTGGAGGGAGCAGTGTGAAAGTATTGACGCTTGCTGAACTCGCAGTTCTGGGATTCATGGGACTGGGAGGCTCCGCGGCCATCAACTCGTATCTTGACAGGGATGTTGATGCGATAATGTCCAGGACTGTGAACAGGCCCATCCCTGCTGGGAGGATAACGCCTTCCGGTGCGTTCCTTTTTGGCCTGAGCCTCCTCGCGGTATCTGTGGTTCTGACATCGCTCCTCCTGAACATTCTGACCGCAGTCATAATCGGGATTGGTTCGGCTCTTTACATTCTGTTCTACACGGTATATCTGAAGAGGCGCACTCCGAATGCAGTCATCTGGGGAGGCATATCGGGCGCCATACCAGCCCTGGGCGGCTGGTCCGTTTACACCCAGACAGACTGGCTTGTGCCGGTGCTGATATTCATGGTAGTCTTCCTCTGGCAGCCCGGGCACTTCTGGTCCCTCTCCATCTACTACAGGGATGACTTTAGGAGCGCAGGTATACCTGCACTTTCGACCAGGAAGGAAAACAGGACCATCACGATAAGGGCGATGCTTTTCAACATCAGCATGATTGCCGCTGTCTATCTGCTGTATATCATCGGCCACTTCTCAGTTGTCTTCCTGATCATCATGACGGGAATGAACATATTCCTGCTGATTGCCTCGACGGCCGCAACCCAGCAGAGAGGACGGGATTTCTACTGGATGAACTTCAGATTTTCATTGGTCTACATGTTCGTCTTCCTCTCGGCCCTGATAATCTCCGGAGTGCTGTCGCCCGTGGCGACTGCTGTCTAGTCACCACCACTGGAACAATTCCCGCCCTGGAAACGGGTGAAGGAAGGCGGCACGCGTCGTCATGGGCTGCTGTTCCGCCTCGAGTAAAGGAGCTGTTCGGCTATGGCCATTATAAACAATACAGTGGTGCCGACTGTCATGATGAGCCATGCCTGCCAGTGCGCCAGCCACCCTAGAACGGCCATTATTACGAATATGATGACGCCGAGCGCTATGTTCGACATGTCCACGTAAATGGATATGAAAACTGCTATTGTCAGAAGGACGGCGAGCAGAAACCCAAGCCAGAGTGAGGGGAAGCTTAACACAAATGAAAGCAGTATTATGAAGAATGAGATGATTGCGGAGACCGCGGCCAGATCCAGCTTTTCATCAAAATCGCTGATTATGGAACGCCTTATCCTTCCGCTTCCTTCCATCCTCCTCGTCCTGCCCGGCTGATCGCGGCATCCCTGCTGAACCTATCTGTGCATCTGACCCGCTAATCCAGTCGGTATTATCTAGCTGCAGCTGAAGCCTTAATACTTTCCGGCAGGCACTTCCAGAAATGCGAAATCTGGCACACCTGGGGGCGTTCATCCGCCCCTATCCTGGACGTCATCCTGCGATTCCTCATCCTGGCCGTCCGTCCTGCGCCGCCACATTGCCTCGGCCGGCCTCGTCCTGGATATGGAACTGATGGAACTGAACAAGTCCCTGGCGCGTGACTTCACTACATCCCCTGTCTTGAGTGCGCTGTTGATTTCAGCCATCAGCTCTGCAAGCCTTTCCCTTTCATCCTCGAGCCTTGAAGCGAAGATGCCCCCTTCAATCTTACCTTCCGACCAGAGCTTCTGCAGCTCCTCGATTGCGCCCAGGCTACTCGACAGCCGTACCTCAGGGGACTCGGACTGGTCGACCTGCTCCTCGGGGAATGCCCGCCTGATATATCTGGCAAGGGACGGACCCTGTATGACAATGGAAAGGAAGACTACACCAAGCACCATTGTCAGCAGCGTCGACCTGATCTGAGCGGAAATTGCAGCGACCGGTATCGATGCCACTATAGCCACTGAAATAGCGCCGCGCATCCCGCCCAGAACTGCGACGTTCTTCCATCTCCTTGTCCGCTCTGCAAGCCGGCCGAAGAATGTCATTATCGGATAGACTACGGCAATCCTTGCAGCAATTACTGCAGCGTACGCCACAAGTATCAGCTGCATGCTTGCGTACAGCTTGAAAATATTGGTGTTCAGCCCGATATACAGGAAGGCCACTGAATTGGCCATGAATGCGACGACGCCCCAGAATGTCTTGACCTGCTCCTTGGAGAGCGGACGTACCACAGTCCTTAGAGTCAGGTTGCCATAATACAGCCCCGTGACTGCAACGGACACAAGCCCTGAAAAACCGAGAGCTGTTGAAATGGCATAGGAACCGTAAACCATGGATATGGAGAGGATGGTCTCCGACAGCGAATCTGAAATCATCGATGATATTATCTCGGCACCGAAGCCGAGGAGAAGTCCGACAATTACTCCGCCACCAAGGAGTATTGCGAAATTGAGGGCTGGAGAGGCGAACTGGAAGTTTGCAAGGCTTGAACTGCTTCCCGATGCCAGAATGATTGAGAAGACAATTAGGCCCGTGGCATCGTTGAAAGCAGCCTCGGCGTCCATCAGCGCTGCAAGCTTCCTCGGCACGCGAAGCCTCTTGAATATCTCTAGCACGGACGCGGTATCGGTGGGGGATATCAGAGATGAGAAGAGGAATGCCTCATACACTGGCAGGCCTGCAAGCTTCCATAGCAGAAGCCCTCCGACAATCGTTGCTAGCACGACTCCCACCGTGGCCATTAATATCGCCGGCCTGATTGCCGTCTTCAGCTCAGATGATCTTATGTTCATCATCGACTCGAAAAGAAGGGGGGGTAGGACCAGAGCCACGAAGGAGTTTCCGAGAATGCCGCTGTAGAGCGTATCGATGCCGGTGAGGCTTGATATTGAAAGTGATGCAATCGCGATACCCAGGAACACGAGAATCATTGTGTAAGGCAGCCTGACGCGGCGTGAAACGATGGAACCCACCAGCATTACCGCAAGGAGAGAAAGCAGTTCTATCTCAAATGAAAAGGGTGCGGCCAATTCTAATCAGCAAGAGTATGTGCTGATTGTTGAAAAACACTTTTATCCACGATATGCACCAGAGATTATGTCGGCGGAAGTCTGCATGTTCTCACCGCAAGACAGTAGCCGCGTTATGCGAGGGCACGGATTTGAACCGTGGGACTCCTTCGAGAACAGATCTTGAGTCTGCCGCCTTTGACCTGACTTGGCTACCCTCGCTTTGCCCCCCTTAGAACCTTCCTGCTCTTAAGCATTGCACGAAGCACAGAGTGATCAGTATGAACTGAAGCCATCCACAGTCAGATGGCCTCTTCTGTCCACATCCAGTTGCAGCTTGTCCCTCATCTTGGATGCAGAGTAATAGAGGTCGCCGTCCATTATGATCCTGAAACCTTCAACCTCCATTACCATGTCGTCAGCGGCAGGGGAGCAATCCTCATCCCACTCGGCTGCGGCGAACGATATTGTTTCACACCAGTCGTCAGTGCATGGTCCCTTCCTGGTCCTTATTCTCACGCGGACGCAGCGCAGGGGTTGCCTGAGGGCCTCCCTCAGCAGCCTTTCACCAATCCTGACTTCAGGCGGGCGAAGTCTTCGCAGGTCTGCTGCCTTCAGGCGCATCCCTTCGCAACCTCCCTGGATTGAACCGCTTCAGGAGAAGCGAGTTTGTCACAACAGTGGTGCTGCTGAAAGCCATTGCAAGGGCGGAAACCATTGGCAGATAGTTGTACATCCCAATACCGAAGAAGGGCACAAGCACTCCCGCGGCGACTGGGATCAGGGCGGAATTGTATGCAAAAGCCCAGAAGAGGTTCTGCTTTATCTTGGCGATTGTCCTGCGTCCCAGCATGAGCGCGGCGGCAACATCATGAAGATCATTCTTCATCAGGATCATGTTGCCTGAGGATTTTGCCACGTCCGTGCCCGAACCAATGGCTATCCCCAGATCCGCAAGGGCAAGAGAGGGCGCATCGTTTACACCGTCTCCAACCATTGCGACAACATGACCTCCCTTCTGCAGTTCTGAAATGACCTGCTGTTTTTCCTCAGGACGGAGGCCGGCACGGTAGTTTGTTATGCCTGCAGCCTCTGACACAAGCCGTGCTGCCCTCTCGTTGTCGCCCGTCAGCATGATGACATCCAGCCCCATCCCCTTCAGCTCTGATACCGCATCCCTTACTCCGGGCCTGACGCTGTCCTCAAGCTCCGCCAGTCCAAAGCAGCTGCCCTCACTGCCAATGAGAACCACAGTCTTGCCTGAATCCTCTGACTCTGTCACGCTCTGCATCAAATGCCGGGCTGGAGGGGGATTGGACATCTCCATGGCAAACGCAGGATTGCCTGCCCAGCACAGGCGGCCATCCACCCTGCCGGTGACGCCTTTTCCAGGGATTGATGCAAAATCCTGGGCCCTGGGTATGCTCAATCCCTTCTCCGCCGCCCATGCGGCTGCGGCCCTCGCAACCGGATGTTCCGAAAAGCTTTCTAGAGAGGCAAAGATGCTGGCAACTTCATCTGCGCTCTTTCCTCCCGTGGCCCTGACGGCGGTGACGGAAGGCATGCCGCGCGTTATTGTTCCTGTCTTGTCAAGCAGGACTGTGTCCACCTTTCTTGAAATCTCGAGCGCTTCGCCACCCTTTATCAGTATTCCATTTTCAGCACCCTTTCCGGCGCCGACCATAAGAGCGGCCGGCGTGGCTATTCCGAGGGCGCATGGGCATGCCACAACTATGACAGATACGAAGGCGAGTATGCTGAATGTGAGGCCGACTCTGCCGGCAAAGAACCATGAGAATGCGGAAACAAGGGCAGCGGTGACCACAATAGGAACGAAGTAGGAGGAGACACGGTCCGCAAGCTTCTGAATGGATGCTCTTCCCTCCTTTGCATCCGTTACCATCTCGATTATCTTGGAGAGTGCGCTGTCCTGACCCACAGTTGTGGCCTCAAGGGTAAAGCTTCCCGTCGTGTTCATGGACCCGCCTATTACACTGTCGCCGGGAGCCACTGGAACAGGTACCGACTCCCCGGTTACCAGGGACTGGTCCACTTCACTCCGTCCCTCCCTGACCACGCCGTCCACAGGAACTCTTTCACCCGGTTTCACAAGCACCATGTCGCCCGAATCAAGCTGCTCAACCGGGACGTTTTCCTCTTTGCCGTTGACAATCAGACGCGCTGTGCTCGGCTGCAGTTCCATCAGCCTGAGAGTAGCGCTTGCAGCCCTCTCCTTTGTCATGTCCTCCATCAGCCCGCCGGTACGTATCAGTGCTATGATCAGTGCAGAGGCATCGAAATAGACGCCTATTCCTGCAGCACCTGCGTGGATGATGACCATCAGAGCGCTGTAGACGTATGCGGTTGTTGTGCCAACTGCGATCAGAGTATCCATGTTCGTGGATTTGCTCCTGAGCCCGTCGATGAACCCCCTGTAAAATCTCATGCCCGGATAGAATTGAACGATGGTGGCAAGAGCGAATATCAGGTAACTGGAGTACTGGAAAGGCGCATACGTTATGATGAGCACAGGTATCCCCAGAAGCCATGAGACCGAAGTCGCAATCTTGTTCTTCCTGAGCGCTATCTCGGGCTCGTCGAACTGCTCCTTGCAACCCGTCGAGCAGAAGTAATACTTCTTATCCCCCAGCACGCTCACTATGGTGGCTGTGGTCTCATCGACGTACATTCCGCAGATTGGATCCTTTGCCATCTCTTCACCGGGAAAACATCAGTCGCTCAAATCACTTGCCGATGTATCTCTCCGGCTTCCTGTCAAATGCGTTCTTGCAGCCTGGCCCGCAGAAATAATACTCCTTTCCACCGTGCACAGACTTGAATTTGGCCGTCTTCTCATCCACATCCATTTTGCATACAAGATCCTTCGCCGTTCAAATCACCATGTCGTACTAGATAAGTCATCTATATTAGCCATTTCATTTACAAACGTTAAATATACAGCGTCAACGTTGCATAATTGATATCATAATGGCAGCCTTCTTTAGCCTACTGATGCAAAATGAATAAGGAGCAGTGAAGTGAATGCCTAGAGGCCATCACAAGGTGGTGCTGGAGGAAGCGGATATTTCGATCATCAAGGAGCTGCAGATTGACTCAAGGCAGTCCCTGCGCTCACTCGCGGGGAAGGTGGGGCTCTCCACTCCCACTGTTGCCTCACGAGTCCAGCTTCTCATTGATTCAGGCGCCATACGATCGTTTACAGTAAACATCGACTCTTCTGCGTTCGGCCTCAGGGATTTTGTCGTGGAGATAGTTGTGCAGCCGAAGTTTCAGAGAGGCATCATAGGTGCCGTCCCTGAACTCCAGCATGCGCTTCTCACACAGGACTCAAGGCTTGTGGGCATTTACTCAGGCAGTGACAGGGATGCTGCCATACTCTATGAGAAGATGTGCGGACTGAAGGGCGCAGTCTCAGTCTCCCTGACCCCCGCCGTCGAGTACCGTGTGAATCAGTCAAGTCCAGTGATTGAAAGTGGAATAAAACTCAGTTCTGGCTGCTATTACTGCCGTGGCGAACTTGGCAGCTCACCCGTCGTTGAGAAGATAGGCGGAAGGAGGAGGTTCTTCTGCTGTACAAGCTGCAGCACTCTTTACAGGCAGCGTTATGCCGAGCTTGAAAAGGGCCTGTGATTCAGAGGACGGCGGCGCGGTTCACGGCTGCCTCCAGCGCTTTCCCGCCCCTGTCCTTACCGGTAGTCGCCGGTGAGTTGGAGAAGAGCTGCAGGTAGGGGATCATTGCCGCCATAACCTTGTTCTCCGCCTTTCTCAGATGCTCCTCAAATGTCGACCTGCTCACACCAAGACTCTTTGCAATCGAGTCGGTGGTGACACTCCGAGGGGTGGAGTAGTAACCATACTGATGAGCCTTCAGAAGCGCATGGCTCTGTTTTGCAGTTAGGTCAGAAAACATGCTGCTCACCCACATGCTGCTTGGCAGAACCTCATACGGAAGCTCCCTCTTGCTCAGCAATTCCACAGTCCCCCTTGAATTCAGGTCCCTGAAAAGCGCCTTGAGGTTTGACTCCTCGAAAGTTATCAGCCTGAAGAATCCCCACCCGTCCTTGTACACCGCAGGTGGCGCATCGACAAACCTGTTGTTGCCTGCAATGTTCCACATGCTGTCATACCTGTCGCATGTGCACTTCAGGAGGAATATCTTGGATCTCCCTGTATTGCCCACCCTCTCCACTAGATGGCCAGACTTCCTTACAAACCTTTCAAGCGAGGGAACGTCTTCCTCCTCCATTGCGGGGATTTCAAGCAGTTCCCTGTCCCAGAGGCACCACATGTTTATCCTGAGCCCGGGAAAATCCTTTGTGATGCTTATGAACGGGTAGTCATAGTCTATCTTGAATGAAACCTCGTAGAGAGCCATGAAAGATAAAATGCGCGGCGGAGGTTAAGGGTATTCCCTTCATATGACGGCACTGGACATCGTGCCGCCTTCGCACTACGCCAGGACCCCCCGGGGGAAGAGATTGAGCGTTCAGGATACCCCTCTCCTCAGCCTGTCAAACTCCCTTTCAGCAACACGCTGAACGTATCCCCCTCCGCGATATGCTGCGACGAAGTGCGCCGTGACACCCATTCCCCACCCGAAGAGCGGGAAGAGGAACCACGGGAATGTGACCGCCCCTTCAGGTGGAAGGTCACGTACCAGAGTGATATCAGGAAGATGCTGACAGCCGAGTAGATTGCAAGATGTTTCTGGAAGCCCACCTTGTCCACGGCGATCTTTGCGGCGCGTTTGCGCATTTCGCTCTCGTCCATCATGAACGAAAATCCTTCAGGCTTCTACTTAAGTGGTCAGAACATATTGAATTTACAGTCAAAATGAGGCAGCAATACGTGGCCCAGGAGTCGGTATCAGCGCACTACACCAGACTCCATTCCAGACACATTATCAGCAGCTGCCCGCCATAAGAAGGCTGTTATTGCATTCTGAAATGAAATCGCCCAGGCCGGAGATAGTTTATCTGAAGTCGGAAGATGAAATACAGCGAACAGCTGATTGCTGGTGCGGCAGATGGCGGATTGAGGGTGAGAGCGGGGCTGTCAACGAATGATGGACGGCAGTACCTGGTGGATGAGATGCACGGCGTAACATGGATTTTCAGGGAGGTCGCAGGTTGACATGTCATGTCACTGCATGCGTACACCGGCGGACGCATAACCTCTCCGTTCCGGAAAGCATTCTGTGCGGCGCGGTGCAGTTTCATAAGGAGGGGGGGGAGCAGATTGGGCGCGGTGTCTGTGTGACTGAGAGGCATGTACGACAGGGTGCGGAGCGCTGCCAAGGTCAACAAGATTAATGTAGGTGTTCAAAAGTATCAACAACATGAACGATGCCATGGCGTTGGATTTTGGCGTTGGAGAGGAGCTCGGCCTTGTTGAAAAAACGCTCAGGGAGAGTGTCAGGTCCGAGAGCCCCCTCCTGACTGAGATCGCCATGCATGTGATAGCGGCCGGCGGAAAGCGCATAAGACCTGCGATTTGCATTCTGGCCTACAAATCTGTGGGAGGGTCGGAGGCAAATGTGGGAATGGCCATTGATGCTTCTGTTGCAGTTGAGCTCATTCACAGCGCCACCCTGATACATGACGACATCACGGACGAAGGGGAGATGAGAAGGGGGCAGGTCACTGCTTACAGGAAGTATGGTGTGCACAATGCGCTGGTGGCCGGGGACTTCATGTTCGTACAGGGGTTCAAGTACGGTCAGTTCCTCAGCCCCGAATCCATAAGGATTGCGGCAGAAGCCTACGAGCGCCTTGCTGAAGGGGAAATGCTGCAGGACCACTGGAAGAACAATGTGGCAGTGCCGAAAGAGCAGTATATTGAGATAATGAGGGGAAAGACTGCATCTGTCTTCTCGGCCAGCGCCCAGCTTGGTGCCTTCCACGGCGGCGGTTCTGACGATGAAATTGAGATGCTTGGAAGCTTCGGGACCAACGTGGGCATAGCATTCCAGATTGTTGATGACATACTGGACATTGTTTCAGATGAAAACACACTTGGGAAGAGTGTTGGAAATGATCTCAGGGAGGGGAACATGACTCTCCCACTCATCTATGCCATGAACAACGGCGTGGACAGGAAGCTACTTGCAGAGGTCATTAGCAAAAAGGTAAAGCCCAAGGGCCTTGTTGAAAGCGCCATTGACATGATTAGGGACAGCGGCTGCATAGCAGAGTCGCACAAGCAGGCGGAGGATTTTGTGGAGATGGCCAAACGGGACATATCGGGCCTGAAGGCCTCACCCTTCAAGGAGCAGCTGCTGATGCTTGCAGATTCGGTGGTTACGAGGAAGAAGTGATGCCTCCGCTCGGAAGAGCGAAAAGGGCGCAGTCGGAAGGTGATCCTGTGGAGAAGTTTGATGTTGTGGTCGTCGGGGCTGGTCCCGCAGGCAGCACAACAGCAAGATTTGCGGCAGAGGCGGGGCTGAGCGTTCTGCTGATCGACAGCAGAAAGGAAATAGGGTGGCCGGTCCAGTGCGGTGAACTCATGGCCAAGACGGAGGAGATGACAAGAATCTTCCCTCTGGTTGAAAATCAGGGGGAGCTGTTCGACGTTCCCGGGGAATTCGTCTCGCGCCCCATAGACATCATAAAGATGGTCTCCCCGAGCATGAAGGAGTATGACATACCGTTCTCCTGCTTCTCGACTGAGAGGAGATACTTCGACAGGTACCAGGCTGACCTCGCCGCAAAGGCGGGAGCAACTGTGATGAGTGATACCAAGATGACAAGGCTGGAGGACAGCCACCGTGTATTCACCACCAGGGGTGACTTTGAAGGAAGTGTTATAGTCGGTGCTGACGGGCCCTTCTCGGCTGTCAGGAGGTCGATTGGCGTAAAGGGGCCGGAGCTTCTTTACCCCGCCATGTCAACAACTATGGACGGCAGCTTCTCAGATGAAGTCTACATGTACTTCGGGAATGTTGCCCCCGGCGGTTACGGGTGGATAATCCCCAAGAAAGGGGGTGCCAACGTAGGGCTCGGCGCCGATCCCTCCCTTGCCAGGGGCGTCGGCAGGTATGCGAAGGAGTTCATCAGCCGGACTGCTGATAAGTTCAGTACCAAGCCTAAGCAGCTGGTGGCAGGAGGCTGGGTGCCGATGTCCGGGCCCATAGGAGGCACGGCTTACGGCAATGTGGTTCTCGTAGGCGACGCTGCAGGGCAGGTCATGGCAACTAACGGCGGTGGCATTCAGATTTCAATGATTTGTGGAAGGATCGCGGGCAGGACAATTGCTGCGCACCTGAAGAAAGGCACGGAGCTGCAATCCTATGACTCGGAGTGGAGAAGGGTTGTGGGGAAAGATCTGGCAACTGCCAGAAAGATGATGCGCTACGCTTCCATCAGCTTCAGCAGGGACTGGCTGATGTCGGCGATATTCAGGGTTGCGGGAGTCAAGGGGCTGGCCAAGGTCATCAAGTGCAAGTCAGTCTTCACAAGGGCAGACTGGACCTGATACCCGTTCAGCCCACCCTGAGAAGTATTTTACCCAGCCTTCCGCCCTTTGCATGCTCTTCCAGAGCTGCAGGCAGCTCCTCGAATGCATATTCGCCTGCAACCACTCCCTTCATCTTTCCCCTTGATGCCAGATCCACCACCGCCTCAAGGTCGCGCCTTGAACCGGTAGTGGACCCTATGAGCTCCAGCTGCCTGGAGTAGAGCTGCATCAGGCTTAATTCTGAGAAAGGGCCGCTCAATGTCCCGGCAGTGACGTACCGCCCGCAGGGTGCCAGTGAGTTGAGTGATTCCCTGAATGTCGCCTGTCCTATCGAATCCACTATTATGTCCGCCCCGTATCCGCCAGTCTGTGACATTATGGATTCCCTCACATTTCCCGCATCCCTTGCAATCACGAAGTCTGCACCAAGCGATTTCATCGCCTCCTCCTGAGATGCGCTGCTCGCGATGGCAATAACAGCGAGACCTGAAAGTTTCAGCAGCTGCACTGCGAAGTGGCCCACCCCGCCGTTGGCGCCGACAACCACAGCGCTCTCCCCCGGGGAAGGCCTTACCCTGGATACGATGTGACTTGCAGTCATAGCGCTGAGAGGCAGGCACGCCGCTTCACGGAAGCCCAGTGATTCAGGCAGCTTCACAAGGTTCCTGGAAGGTATCAGTGCCTCCTCCGCCCAGCCGCCGTCCATTGAGGAGGGCAGCATGTTGGTGGAGAGGTCAACAGGGGCTCTCTCCGGATTCCAGCCTGAAAGGCAGACGCCCTCCTGGCCGGCAAGACAGTAGCGGCAGCGCCCGCAGAACATCTTCGGGAATACCGCCACCCTGTCACCCCTGTGAAAATCATGAACACCTTCTCCGGCTTCGGACACCGTCCCGACATATTCAGCTCCTGGCGTCTTCGGGAGGCTAACCCACTTGAGGCGGCCGTTGACAACAAGCCTGTCAACATGGTTGATACCCGCAAATGAAACGGTCACCCTGACCTCCCCCGGTCCAGGGCATGACTGCCCGATCTCTCTGATTCCCAGCTTGTCGATATCTCCAAATCCAGAAAACTGCCAAGCCCTCATATTCTCACCTCGGTGCTCCGGCATGATGGTTAGCCGGATGAGGAGATAAGCGTTGCCGTCATTGTGTTAACTGACCCATCCCGGAGTGGTCATGCGCTGCCCTGACCACCTCCGATTCATGCAATGGAAATTTAAATATAATCGTATGACGATTTGTCTGACGGATGGGATAGCTATGCCTAATGTTCTGAAAACATGTTCAGTGTCGGTGTGCGGGAGGGCTGCAGGTTGCAGGGACTGAGCTGCCCCTCGTGCACTGCCCCAGTGGTCAGCAGGCCGGAGTCGTCACCTGCCTCATGTGCCAGATGCGGCGCGAAGTTCCACTTCGATGACTATGGCACATATGTGCCACTCTTTGCACCGTGCAAGGTCACGGTTGAGGAGGCAACGGAGAACGTCATGGAATGGGCTTCCGGCGTTAAGGGGGGACGCGAATTCTCAAGACACATCGAGCTGGCCAAAATGACCAGGCGCTATTTCCCTGTCTTTGTATTCGGCACGCTCAGGGATGGCCGCAAGGGGACAGTTGTTGCAAGCGCAACGGCGTCTCCCGAACCCGGCATAAGGAATATCGATTTCTCGCATGTGGAGATGCATGCGCTGGACGAGGCGACCCTTGGTGACGGGGAGGTAATGCGCCCCAGCCTGGGCCCAGGCGCGTATACAAAGCTCCTCTCGGTCGACCCCACAACCAGGACGGTGGTCTACTACCCTTTCTGGTGCACCCAGTACGTTTACAAAGGTAGGCTCAACACTGTTACAGTTGACGGCTGCAGCGGGAGGGTATCTGGAGACCTCAGCGTGGAGATAGAGCGCAGGAGTTCCATGCCTTTCGCGGCTGCAGCGTTTGCAGTCATAGGCGCCGAGGGTGCTCTTGCACTCATCAACTGGATATTTGCGGCGGCGGTGGTCGCAGCCACTGCCGGATATGCCATTTACCATGCCCGCAGGCACAGGGGTGACTGAACTTGATTTCAAAAAGCGGATGCATGGAATGCGGTGCACCTGTGCTGTTTGAGGAGTTTTCACCGGTGGCATCTTGCCCCTCATGCGGCACAGCGCACAGGCTGCCGAGGGACAGCTCCGGTGCGTGGATACTCACATATTCAAACGAGCTGCAGATGGATGACGCGAGGGAGAGGGCCATGGAGATTGTCGAGCCAAAGCTGGGCAGATCCAGGCGTTCAAGACTTGAAATAGTGGAGACATTCCCAATCCACCTTCCGGTTTGGAAGGCTGTATGCCATGCAACCGGGTGGTTCAGGAGTCCGGAAGGGGAGGTCCTTCCGCTGAGCATGAGCAGGGAGATGAGAATACCAGCCTACGAGAATGCGTCAAGGATCGGCGTCCCGAAGGATATCAATGGTTCGGATGCGCACATTTCACCTGACAGGGACTTCCCGATGATGCATGTCAAGATCGGACCGTCTGAACTCAGGGAGGAGGCTGAAAGACTCATGGAGGAGGAGGTCGCATCTGTTGCGGGAGGACCGGAGGACGGTAACCGCGTCACAATCAGCCTTCGTGATCCAGTCCTTGCACTCTACCCCGCCTGGATTGTCAGGTTCAGGACGCGCAACGGTGAGCATTCGCTCACAATAGACGGCATCACAGGTCAGTCGATGAATGTGGTGGACATACAGGTGGCGGACGAGAAGATTCTCTCGGAAACTGCGCTGGCACTGGTAAGCGGCTGCACTGTGGCGGCGGGGACCGCAATGTCATTCATGGAAGGGATACATGGCACAGGCATTGGACTGATAGTGGCGGGTGCTGCCCTTTTCGGAATTACAAACATGCTCAGGCTGGCACTGAAGAGCTCCAGGCTTAGTCCCAAACCAAAGGGAAGGAGGGCCAGTACATGAATCCGGTTGCGGAGAAGTGCCCCAGGTGCGGGAGGAGCACCAGGATGGAGAAGGACGAGGTGCTCGCCTACTGCCCGTCCTGCAAGTCTCTCCACGAACCTGGAGAGCGCTCCAGCGTGGATGTTGAGATTGCAAAGTATGCGCATGTAAGCGACGGGGAGAAGGTCTACATACCTTTCTGGCGCTTCTTCTGCAATTTCAGGATAAGCGGCGGAGGGGAGATGCACAGGAATGTCAGCAATTTCATCAAGGATGGGAATGCAGGGAAGATATTCGTCTATGTGCCGGCAGCGGAGCTGGGACCGAGGCAGATGCTAGAGGCCGGCGGCTACATGACAGCAAACAATCCGTCATACTCTACCACCTTCTCATTCAACGACACAGAGCACCTCAAATGCTCAAAGGGCAGCGGGGCCGCAAAGGTGGAGGTAGGATACTACTTCCTGGCCGCAGAGACTTCAGAGGGCAGGAATGATGACATGAGCAGCGGCTTCGATATCGAGCCAGTCCACGAAAAGCTTGTCTTCCTTCCCTACTACAGGGAGGGGGAGATGCTTACCCCTGCCGTGTGAAAAAGCGTGAGTTCCTGAATTCCTCCACGGCCCTGTTGTGGTCATAGGCCAGGTCGGGCAGCCTGCCGATATCCATGAACAGTGCATCAGAGGCATCATCCCCGGCCCTCAGCTCCCCGCCGACTGCCTGGACAACGAAAATCGCAGACACCATCCTGACACGCGGATCCCTCCTCGGGTCCGAGAATATGTCCAGCAGGCCTGCAACCTCTCCGCGCAGCCCTGTTTCCTCGAACAGCTCCCTGACAGCACACTCTTCCAGCGTTTCATCATCGTCAAGGATTCCCCCCGGAAGGGCGTAGTAGCCCTTGTAGGGGTCCTTCTTCCTCCTGACGAGCAGGAGCGAGCCATCTCTGTAGACTATGGAGTCGGCTGCGACGCTTGGACTCTTCCACCTGTGCACCAGCTGCTCCCTCGAAAGCTGTGCCTTTATCTCGAATATGTCGAGAGCTGCGGCGAATTCCGGCGTAAAAACTCCCGGATTGGCAGTGAACGCAGGAACGCCGAGAAGCGACTTTGAACGCTCATCGATGCTGGAGAGCATTGAGCCTCCGGCGCCTCCGCCTGCACCTGATGACCTGAGCGAGGAAAACTCCCCGGCGGTGAGAAGCAGCTTCCCGTCATAGAGAAGGTCGAATGACGGCTCGAGCGAATACCTGTCATTTTCAGGATACTTGTTCATCACGGAGGGATTGAAACTGCAATGAGAAATACTTTCTTCATCCGTACGTCACATTTATCAATGACATAGGTTAAATGGAGGTGAGAGGACCTGGATGAAGCTGCCTGCAGTGAAGAAGCCGGATGAAATCGTGGAGATGCTGTTCAGGGCCGCCTCTAAGGTGCAGGCAGGCGGCAGGGATCCACTTTCAAAGATGAAGGCCAGAAGCATACGGAAGCTGCACGCGATATCGGACAGGGCGGACAGGGAATTCTCCTCTTATGTTACAGGCTTCCCCTCTTTCGAGAAGAGCAAGTTCGAATGGGAGATAGCTGACATTCTGGTCGGTGCTGACAGGCTCAAGATCAGCATAGCGAGGGTCCACGTGGCAAAGAACAGGATTGTGACTGTCACCAACAGGATCGCCAGGGAGATTGCCAAGAGCGGCACAGTCCAGAGAATACATGCGCTGAGGGACTCGGCCTATGGCAGGGTCGCATCCATCATTTCGGAGGCTGCACCCGACATAGAGCTCCTTGCGGATGCCTCGGTAAAGCTCAGGGAGGTGCCGGAACTGCAGGAGGGGGACAGCGTTGTGATAGCGGGCTTCCCCAATGTCGGGAAGAGCATGCTTATCTCGAGGCTCTCCAACGCCAGGACCAGGGTCGAGGCATACCCCTTCACAACCACCAGGCTGATAGTGGGCCACAGGATGATAGGCTGGAGGAAGGTGCAGTTTGTCGACTGTCCCGGACTCACCGAGAGGGCTCTTGAGACTAGGAATGCCTATGAGCGGAAGGCGCTGCTTGCGATTCGCCACCTTGCCCAGCTTCTGGTCTACGTGATTGACCCGTCCGGAAGCTGCGGCTATGGGGTGGAGGAGCAGATTCAGCTCCGCGACTCTATCATCAGGGAGTTTGACATGCCGAGGCATGTCACGGTCTACAGCAAGGCTGACCTGAAGAAAGCGGAAGGGCTGTCTGTATCATCCCTGACGGGGGAGGGCATGGAAGAGCTTCTGAAAGTGGTGGACAGGCAACTGGCAGCCTTTCCTGGGCAGACAGGATCTTGACTATCAAAAGAAGGAACCCGCGGGCAATCCTTTTTACTGTCATCGGGGGTCTAAGTCACGCTACCGCCATAGGTGATGATCTGAAGGGACATGACGATCTGGGTCAGTTGACTAGCAGGCTTCGGAGGGAAATTGACCTCCTGGCCGCCGAGTATGACAACGCCCTTCATATCATGCAGAACATAGGACTGGAGGCTTCAAAAGGAAGAATGCCCCTGCCGCCGCAGGCTGCCCCCGGCGACACGGATGAAACTGAACAGGAGAGGGAAGCGCCAGGCAGTGAGGAACCAATGCCTCCGGCCGATGATGGTGAGAGGGCTGCAGACGACGTGCGCAGGTTGGAGCAGGCTGAGGAAGACATACCGTTCAGGACAGGCGAAGGAAGGATTGCCGAAGTGCCTGACGACTGGGAAATCACAGGGAATATGAAAGGAAGGAATGTCAGACCACCCTCGGTGAGGGCAATACAGCCCGGCGGCATGCGCTTCAGGATTGCACCTATAACAAGGGAGAAGCCAAGAGAGGCAAAGAAGGTGCAGCGCAGGGAGAGGACAGGGGATGCAGCTGCCGAGGAGAAGCTTGTCAGGTGCCCGGGATGCGGTGCAGAGGTGAGCGAGAGATCCGTGGTCTGCGTGTCCTGCGGTGAATTCCTCAGGCGATAGTCGACTCATGCCGGCCGGAAAAAAGATTAATGTACTTCTCCATCTACTGATGGACAGAGCCTGGTTAAGGTGGGAAATTCAAGGATTGCTGCATCTCCCAGGATGGAGAGCTACTTTTCAGCGCTTTCTGATGAGGCGAACAGGTGCTCCACGATAGCTGAAGTCGCAAGGAGCAGGGGCCTCGATCCTGAAACGTTCGTGGAGATTCCGTTCGCCGAAGACATGGCATCTCGCGTGGAGAAGCTGCTGGCCGACTACAAGGTGACTGGCGTCGCCGGCAGGATACGCAACCTTGCCGAGAAATACAACAGGGAGGAGATGTCACTCATAATAGCGGGGGAGATAGCCTCCGAGGGGGGTGACAACAATCTGGAGCTGCTTGAAAAGGCAATCAGGGTCGGACTCGCGATTCTGACGGAGGGCATTCTGGTGGCACCGCTTGAAGGCATAGCCGGCGTCAAGCTTGCTAAGAACGGGGACGGTTCGGAATACGTCACACTCTTCTTTTCCGGCCCGATCAGGTCAGCAGGCGGCACCGGCCAGGCGCTGAGCGTCCTAATTGCAGATGTTGTGAGGAGGAGGCTCGGTATAGGAGCATACAGGGCAACTGAGCAGGAAATCGAGCGCTTCAAGGAGGAAATCCCCCTGTACAGGCAGAAGCAGCACCTCCAGTACGAGCCTTCACCGGCAGAGATTGAGCTTCTGGTAACGAACTGCCCCATATGCATTGACGGAGAGGGGACTGAGGACGAGGAAGTCTCTGGCTACAGGGATTTGCCGCGCATTGCAACCAACAGGCTGAGGGGAGGGGCGTGCATAGTAATTGCCGACGGCATGTGCCAGAAGGCATCCAAGATCATGAAGCATGTCAACGGCCTGAAGCTCGACGGCTGGCAGTTCCTCGAGAAGCTTTCATCAAAGACAGTCTCATCAGATGATGACGATGAGAAGAGGATACTCCCCAGCGAGAAGTATGTCAGGGACATGGTAGCCGGCAGGCCGATCTTCTGCCATCCGTCCCGCGCCGGCGGCTTCAGGCTGAGATATGGAAGGGGAAGGACCACCGGGCTTGCCGCGGTGGCAATCAATCCCGCCACCATGTTCGTCATGGACAGTTTCATGGCCATCGGGACGCAGATCAAGCTCGAGAGGCCCGGGAAGGCGGGGGCTGTGACGCCGTGCGACGGCATAGAGGGACCGATAGTGCTGCTGAAGGACGGGTCCGTGGTCCAGCTGAACACGGTGGAGGAGGCGCAGGCGAACGCCCATGCGGTCAGCGAGATAATCGATGTGGGGGAGATACTCATCCCCTACGGCGAATTTCTTGAGAACAATCATCCGCTCGTTCCGGCAGGCTATACGCTTGAGTGGCACAGGGCGCTCCTCAGGAAGAAGGGGTGCAGCATACCCCGGGACCTTGCAGGCCAGTCTCTTGAGGAAGCGCTGAAATTCTCAAGGCAGTATTCGGTTCCGCTCCATCCGAAGTACAACCTCTTCTGGAGCGACATCAGCATGAGTGAACTCTACGAGCTGGTTGACGCAGTTTCGGCCTCAGGGAGCGTGGTGGATCGGACGCTGAAGCTGCCTGAAGGGAATGTTAAGCCGCTGCTGGAGAAACTTGGTGTCCTCCACACTGTTTCAGGCGGGATCATAACTGTGGGATGGCAGACGGACGCACTCCTGCTCTGCCTTGGCCTCTCCTGGGAGGGGGGCGGAATGAAGCGCAGGAGCCAGCCTGGGATGTTCTCCACCGTGCTGGAGACTGTAAGCGCCATGGCCGGCGTCGAGGTCAGGGCGAGGGCGGTCACACGCATAGGTGCAAGGATGGCCAGGCCGGAGAAGGCGGCGGAGAGGAAGATGAAACCCGCCCCGCATGTCCTCTTCCCGCTCACCCAGGCAGGCGGCATGCAGCGCCTCTTCTCCGAAGCTGCAAAGAAGAGGGAGGTGACGCTTGAAATGAATTCACGCGTCTGCCCCGACTGCGGCAATGAGACATTCACAGGAAGATGCGGGTGCGGGGCTCACACTTATTCGAGGAAGGAGAGCAGGCAGTACAGGGTCGACGTCCAGAAGCTCCTTTCAGAGGCAATGAGCTCGGTCGGGGAGAACAGATACTACGACATGAAGGGGGTTCAGGGTCTCATCTCTTCGGCAAGGACGCCGGAACCTCTGCAGAAGGGCATACTGAGGGCAAAACATGGCGTCTCGACCTTCAGGGACGGCACCATCAGGTTCGATATGACAGACGTCCCTCTCACCCATTTCAGGCCGTCCGAGATACACCTGAGCGTGGAGAAGGCAAGGGAGCTAGGCTACACTAAGGATGTGCACGGGATGGAACTTGTGGACGAGGACCAGCTGTGCGAGCTCAGGGTGCAGGATGTAGTCCCTTCAGTGAAGTTCGGCGACTACATGAGGAGGGTCGCCGACTTCGTGGACGAGATGCTCGTCAAGTTCTACAGGATGGAGCCGTATTACCGTCTTTCAGACAATGTGGACCTGATCGGCCACCTTGCAGTGGGACTGGCGCCGCATACATCAGGAGGAATACTCTGCAGGATCATAGGATTCACAGATTCCAACGTGGGGTACGGGCACCCGTTCTTCCATGCTGCGAAGAGGAGGAACGCGGACGGCGACGAGGATTCAATGATACTGCTCCTTGACGCTCTTCTCAACTTCTCAAGATCCTACCTTCCTGCCAGCAGGGGCGGGCTCATGGACGCACCTCTAGTCCTGTCGCTCATAATCGACCCCAACGAGATAGACAAGGAGGCGCACAACATCGACCTGCTGAGCGAATATCCCCCTGAATTCTATGACGCCACAATGCACTACGCCAGGCCCAAGGAGGTGGAGAATATCATGGACACCGTCGGGCCGAGGGTGCAGACTGCAGCGCAGTACGAGGGGTTCGGTTTCACACATGACACGAAGAGCATATCAGAGGGCCCGAAGGAGTCGACCTACAGCACCCTGGGCAGCATGCAGGAGAAGCTCTGGGCGCAGCTCAGGCTGGCACAGAAGATAAGGGCCGTGGATGCGGGAGATGTGGCGTACAGGGTGATAACAAGGCACTTCCTCCCGGACATGATAGGGAATCTCAAGAGTTTTTCGGGACAGGTCCTCAGATGCACAAAGTGCGGCTCGAAGTACAGGCGCATACCGCTGAGGGGAAAGTGCTACTGCGGCCACGAGCTCACGCTCACTGTCCATGAGGCGAGTGTGAAGAAATACCTGGAGGTCACCAAGGAGATTGTCAGGCAGTTCAACCTCCCCCTCTACACACTGCAGCGCATCGAGCTCATAGAGCGCTCAATGGACAGCCTGTTCGAGAGCGACGGCGTGCGCATGGTAAAGCTGACCGAATTCGAGTGATGCAAACATGCGGCGCTACAGGGCTGTCACATTCGACATTGACGGAACGCTGACGATAGGCCATGGCTGGTTCTATATCGCCGAAATGCTGGGCAGGGGCGCAGAATACAGGAAGACGACAGCAGCCTACAGGAGCGGCAGCATAGGCGAGGATGAACATCTTTCCAATCTTCTCAACCTGGCCGCCGGATGCAGCATTGGGATGGTGGAGGAGGCGCTTGAGCGGACGCCCAAGCTTGACAACATAGCCGAGGGGATCCGGATGCTTGAGGATAACGGGTTCAGGACATTCCTGCTGACACACAACCCGCAGTATGTGTGCAGTTGGTACGCATCGGGCTACGGACTCCAGGGGTACGGCTGCGCTGAGCAGCCGGTGCAGGATGGCATCATAGGAAGGGCGGACGGCATCCATGCGGACAAGGGTGCGTGGCTCGCACGCCTCTGCCGGCGCGTGGGCATTGACCCGTCTCAGACCATTCATGCGGGTGACAGTGAATCTGATGCCCGGATATTCAGTCTTGCAGGGCTGGGTATCGGCGTCAACAGCAGAAACGGCTCGGTGAGAACGCTGGGCAGGGCGTGCGTCAACACAACGGACATGATGGATGTTGTGGAGAGCATCCTGTCGGCTGCTTCAGAGCGATGATACTTTCTTCGCAAGCTCCTCCGACATCTTCTCAAGTATGTCGGCGGCCTTTGAAAGGGCGGAGGCTGCTGAAAGCGAACCGTCGGTTTCAAACCTGAAGACGAATTTGGTTTCGTCTCCTGTGACAGCTATTGCCCCCTTCGGAGCGCTGTCCGCGCAGGCCTGGCAGAGAGTGCACTTCTCAATGTCGGTGACATCAATCTTGCCGCCCTTCTTCTCCAGGATCCTGACAGGACAGCAGGAGACGTCGAACCTGGACGCGTCAAACTTGTCATAGTTGAATGTGATGGCCGGATAGTAGCTGTAGCCGGGTGCCTGGACCGCCTGGAACTTGGCATGCTCCCTTCCCCTGCCGAGCTCGGCTGTCGCATAAACAAGTATTGCCTGGTTGGGCCCCAGCTTGACTATTGGTATGAATTCGTCCCTGACCCTGAACTTGTCGCTTCCGAGAGGCTCGAGGTCGCCTGAATAGACGGTGCACGGACCCTTCTTGTTTAGCGAGTACATCACGGTGCAGCTGGGGCATCCCTCACCTTTACAGCTGCATTCGGATCTGAAATTGAATTCATCGAGGTATGTGGGAAGCGGGACAAGGCCTAGCCTGTGGGCAATCATCTCGTCGAAGAGAGGCGTGACGCTCTCGAACTCCTTCCCGTCCTCACCCATTATGGGGCCGAGGTGGAACTCGACATTGTGTATTGCCATCTTGGGCAGTTCCGAAGCGAGTACGCGCCTGAGGCTGTTGGCCAGCTCAGGTGAGGCGTCGCTGAGTACGAACCTGGCGAAATTGTCATTCATCTCCCTGACTTCTATCTCCATCTGTGCACCCGTCTATACCCTGCGGCCGCGCCTGCCGCCCTTCTTCTTGGTGCCGTCATGCGGGACGGGCGTGACGTCCTCGATCCTGCCGATCTTCAGCCCGGCCCTTGCGAGAGCCCTTATGGCTGCCTGAGCGCCAGGACCAGGCGAGGGGGACTTGTTGCCACCCGGAGCCCTTACGCGCACATGGACCGTGTCGACACCCTTCTCCTTTATCTGCTCGGCGACGCGCTCTGCGGCCCTCATTGCAGCATAGGGCGACGACTCGTCCTTTGCCGCCTTCACTACCATCCCGCCCGTGCACTTTGCGAGCGTTTCGGCGCCGGTGATGTCTGTCACCGTAATCAGTATATTGTTGTAGCTTGCGAATATGTTGGCAATACCAATCTTAGTCATCAGGCATCACTCCGACTTACCGTCCTTTGACTCTGAACCGCCGGTATTTTCGGCTGGCTTCTGCTGCGCCACCTGCTGCCCTGCGTTGACCGCCTGGGGTGAGGACGGTGGTGACGTAGGGCGCCTGTCCCTGCGCGGTGGACCGCGCGATGAGGGCCTCCTTCCGCCGCGGCCGAAGCGTCCCTGCTCCTCTTCCTGCCTCGGCTCCTTGAGCACGCCTACAAAGTCTGCCGCAGGGCGCATTGGGTGCATGTCGCTTGAAAGTGGTGAAACATCCCTGTATGAAATTGACTCATCCTCCCCCTTGCGCACCAGATATCCCGGGACGGTGAACTTCTTTCCGTTGAGTGTAACGTGGCCGTGGACTATGAACTGCCTGGCCTGGTCTATCGTGTGTGCCATGCCCTTCTTGAAAGCAAGCGTCTGAAGCCTCCTTCCAAGCACATCATCGACAGTGATCAGAAGGAGATCGTTCAGATCGGCGCCCTCCTGCACTATGCCGAGCCTCCTGCACTTGAGCAGCAGCGCCTCCCTCTCCTTGAGACTCTGCTCGTCCCCGGTCCTGTTGCGTGCCTGGAGCGTCCTGGCCTGCCTCCTGAGCTCCCTGAGGAATGACTGGACTTTCCACAGCTCCTTCTTGTTCTTCAGCCCGTATTTGAAAACGAGGTTGCTCTCGCGCTTGATCCTCTCCCCTTCCCACGGGTGTGAAGGGCGCTCATATTTTCTGATCGGAAACTTAGGATCTCCCATTTATCCACCCTGACAATCATTTCTCCTTTGGCGCTTCTGCCTTTGCGGCAGTCTTGGCAGCAGCGGCCTTTGCAGGCGAAGGTGCCTTGGCAGGGGCGGCGGCGGCAGGGGCGGCCTCGGCAGCAGCACCCGGCGCTGCAGCCGCCCTTGTTCTGGTCACACCCATTGTGAGCCCTGTCCTTCCGTTGGAGCGCGTCCTCTGCCCCCTGACCTTCTGGCCCGTCTCATGTCTTATGCCCCTGTAGCTCCTGATCATCTTGAGCCTGTTGATATCCTCCCTGACGGCAAGGTCGACATCAAGCCCTACGGTGTGCCTGCTCTTCCCTGTCTCGAACTCCCTCTGCCTGTTGAGCATCCACTCGGGGAAGGTGCCTGATATGGAGGCGATTGCCTTCTCTATCTCGGCGAACTTCTCCTCGTTGTAGGAGCCCAGTTTTCTGTTCCTGTCCAGTCCGGCAAGCGTGGCCACCTGCTCGGCAATCCTCTTGCCCAGACCCTTGATCTTCATCAGCGCAACAACAGACTTCTTGTTGCCGTCCAGATCTGTGTTCGAAATGTGAACTATGAAGTGAAAGTCCGCCTTGGATACCTCATCGCCTTCAGCCAACGTGCATCATCCTCATTCAATGTTTGCCAAAATGGTTTATCTATTTAACACATTCGACCTTCACAATTCGGACATAAGCGCCTGCGCCGCATGGTTGCATGCCGTTATGAACGGGTCAGGATAGACGCCTATCACCACAACAGCGACAGCCGCAATGAGTATTGCGAGCAGCGAGAGGCGGGGGAGCCGGAAAGCGGGCGCGGGTGTCCCGGTGTCGGTATAGATGTTGCGCACCACCCTGATGTAGTATATCAGAGAGACTGCGCTGTTCAGAATGCCGAATACCGCCAGCCATATGAGCCATGAGTAGCCTGAAATCAGCGAGCCGCCGACTGCCGCCGAGAATATAAGCAGCTTGCTGTCAAAACCAGCGAGCAGTGGCATGCCAAGCAGCGAGAACAGGAATATGGTCATTGACAGAGACAGTATCTTGTTCGACTTGAACAGTCCCCTGAAGCCGTCGACGTCCGGCCCTGCTATGCTGGTGGACATCACGGCAACAATCCCGAAGGCACCCACGGTTGCAATTGAGTGCGTCATAATCTGGAAGATGCCGTATGATATTGAGAGGGTGGCCAGCGAGCCGTATGAGGACGGGTCAGACATGGCAGCCGCGAAGACGGGGAGGGAGATGAGCATGTACCCCGCCTGGCCTATGCTTGAATAGGCGAGCATCCTCTTGACGTTCTGCTGCCTCAGAGCGGCAACGTTGCCGAGCGTCATTGTAAGGATGGCGAGCACGGCAAAGAGCGGTCCCCACTCCGCCCTGAAGGCGATGAGCGCGATTACGAAAATCTTGAACAGGGCTGCTATGCCCACCTTCTTTGAGCCGGAGGTGAGCACACCTGAAACCGGCGTGGGCGAACCCTCGTACACATCCGGGGCCCACATGTGGAACGGGACGAGTGCTATCTCGAACCCGAAGCCTGCTATGAGCAGGACCATTGCAAGCATAGCAGTCCCGAACTCGGGGCTGGATGGGGTGACATTGCTGGCGAAGTATGCGGAGACGGCGGAGAACTGCAGCGAGTGAGCAAGGCCATAAACAAGAGAGATGCCGTAGAGTGCCAGGCCGGCTGAAAGGGCGCTGACGATGTAGAACTTCATCGCCGCCTCGGCGCCCGTCCTGTCATGCTTCCTGAACGCCGTTATTGAGGCGCTTGCAAGTCCTGTCAGCGCAATGCCCACGAACATTGTCAGGAGGTCGGTTGAGGCTGCAACAACCATCATTCCCACGACGGACAGCATGAGAAGGCTGTAATACTCCCCCTGGTTCCTGTCGTCGTCTATGTACTTGACCGAATAGAGGACGGCTATGAAGGCCACAGAGAGGAATATCAGCTGGAACACGACAGCGAAAGCATCCTCGGTCAGGACGCCTCCGAAGGACTGCCCAAGCAGGGATGGCTGGCTCAGCAGGATGAAAAGGCGTGCAAATGTGACCAGCATTGTTGCGATGGAAACTGAGGCGAGAACCCTGTTGGAGACCCAGAATGAAATTGCCGCGATCAGCAGCGAGCCCAGTATCATCACGATTATGGGCAGCATTCCGCCGGGAAGGTAGTCAATCATGGAATCGCCCTCCCGAGGAAGTAGTGGTACCACAGTGGCACCGCGCTGTTAATCGGGTTGAAAATCACCCATGGTACTATCCCGAAGATTATGATTATTATCACCAGTATGCCCATGGGCACTATCTCATACCAGTTGGAGTCGTGAATGGTGCTGAAATCCAGCTTGTCTGACTCGGGTCCGTAGATGGTGCGCTGCAGCGCCCACAGGTAGTAACCCACAGTTATCACCACGGTCAGAATCGGGATTAGCAGGTATACGTTGAAGCTCAGGTATGTCACATAGAAGACGCTGAACTCCGCCACGAATCCCACCATGCCCGGCAGGCCGAGTGAGGCAAGAAAGCCCGCAAGCATGAAGGTGGAGAGCATTGGCATGTGCCTTCCCAGTCCGCTCAGCCTGTCCATCTCCCTTGTTCCGGCATGGTGCTGTATGACGCCTGCCGACATGAAGAGGACAGCCGTGATGAGGCCATGGGCAAACATCTGGAAGTCCGCGACGGCTATGCCCAGCGTGTTCATGCGGCCCGTGGACAGGTTGAGTGTGAACACCGATGCAGCAATGGCAAGAAGCACCAGACCCATATGGCTGATGGATGAATTGGCTATCATCCGCTTGATATCCTTCTGGGCAAGGCTGACCCATGCCCCGTAGAGGATGCTTATCACTGCCAGAACCACGATCCAGTCCTCGATCATCTTGGCACCAGCGGGAAGAGCAGGTATTGCTATCCTGATTATACCGAAGGAGCCCATCTTTATCAGGAGGCCTGCAAGCAGGACGCTGCCCCCCGTGGGTGCGTCGGTGTGTGCATCCGGCAGCCATGTGTGGAAGGGGAATACAGGCATCTTGACAATGAAGCCGAAGAAGAGCCCTACGAAGACGATGATCTGGAAGAACTGCGGGAAGAGCGGGGAGACCTGGTTGATGACCGACATGGAGAAGCTGAATGCGGGCAGGTTGAGCGATGGGTGCGCCACCACGTAGCTGTGGTACTGGAAGTAGAGGGCGAAGAAGGAGAGGAGCATGACAAGGCTCGACGCATGTGTGTAGATGAAGAACTTGGTGGCTGAGTATACGCGCCTCGGGGAACCCCAGACGAGTATGATGAAGAACATGGGTATGAGGACTGCCTCCCAGAAGAGGTAGAAGATGAAGTAGTTCGTCACGGTGAACACGCCTATGACACCGACCTCCGTCAGAAGTATCATTGAAAAGTACTGGTTGGACCTTGCCTTCACATCCCATGAGAATATGACTACAAGGAAGGAGAGCAGGACGGAGAGGAAGACCATGGGCAGTGCTATGCCATCCACACCCACAGAGTATGTTATCGGGAAGTATGCCGTGCTTATCCAAGTGTACTGCTCAGTCATCTGCATCTGCGGATTGCCATAATTGAAGGCAAGCAGCATGTAGACACCAAGCACAAGCGGGATGCCGCTGAACAGTGCGCCCACCAGCCTGTTCATCTCCAGCCTTGCTGGAAGGACCAGAAGCAGTGCGAATCCAATGAACGGTACCAGTATCATCAGCGATATCAGAGGAAACATGTTTCAGACCCCCAGCACGGGATAGAAGAGCAGCAGTGCAACGATGATTATGACGGCCACAACTATCACTGAAACGTAACTCTGCACGAAGCCTGTCTCGGACTTCCTTATCCTCTGCGATATGCCCATGAAGAACGCACCGACGCCGTTTATCAGGCCGTCGACGCCCTTCCTGTCGAAGTAGTCCAGGCCGCGGGAGATGCCATACCCGAACCACATCCCGATCCTGTCATAAGCCTGCGGGAAGTAGTAGCGCTCGGAAAGAATGTGGAAGATGCGCCTGGGAACAGGCTTTGACATGAACGCCTCCATGCTCCTCTCCCTGTACCAGACTGAGTATGCCACGAACGCGCCGCCGAATGCCAGCGCAAGCGAAAGGTATGTGAGCGGGTCTGCAAGCAGCCCCAGCACGCCGCCGAACTGTGTGTATGGGGTGGCGGCAGATGTGAGCACACCGGATGCAAATGTGATCGGGTAGTGCACAGCCATACCGAAACCAGCCACGCCGAGGACTGAGAAGCCGACGACGAGTGAGAGGATGGCCAGTATTACAAGCGGCCCTGTCATTACAGCTGGCGACTCATGCACGTGGACGCCCTCGGGCACCCTTGAGCTCCCGGTGAATGTCATGAACCAGAGCCTGAATATGTACAGGGCGGTGAGGAAGGCGGCTGCAATGCCGAAGAGCCATATCAGAGCGAATACCCAGGAGTAGGATATGCCGCCGAAGGCTGCTTCGAGAGTGGCATCCTTGCTGAAGAAGCCGCTGAAAGGTATTATGCCTGCAAGGGAGAGCGAGCCGAAGAGCATGGTGACGGATGTGATTCTAAGTTTCGAGCGCAGCGCGCCCATCTGCCTCATGTCCTGTATGCCCCCCATGGCATGCATTACGCTGCCCGCGGCCAGGAAGAGCAGAGCCTTGAAAATGGCCTGGTTGACCAGGTGGAACATTCCTGCGGAATAGCCCAGGGAGTAGTTGGGCGAACCAAGCGTGGCCGGACCGGTGGAGCTCAGTATGTAGGCGCCGGCGCCCAGAGCCATGAACATGTAGCCAAGCTGGCTTATTGTCGAGAAGGCCAGGACCCTCTTTATGTCATATGTGGCAAGGGCCATGGTCGCCGCAAAGAGGGCGGTGAATGCGCCTATGAACGACACAAACAGGGCGCTCGCGGGCGTCTGGGTGAAAAGAGGATATATCCTTGCGACCAGGTAGACGCCTGCGTTGACCATCGTTGCGCCGTGTATCATAGCCGAGACTGGCGTCGGACCCTCCATTGCATCCACCAGCCAGTCGTGAAGCGGGAACTGGGCGCTCTTGCCCATTGCGCCGCCGAAGAGCGCGAGCGTTGCTATTGTGAGCAGACCCGAGCCGTTCAGAGCCGATATCGAGCCCGGGCTGAAGAGCTGCGAATATGACAGCGTGTGCTGCCCTATGTTCAGAAGCAGCACGATGCCGAAGAGAAGGAACATGTCGCCGAACCTTGTCACCACGAATGCCTTTTTTGCGGCCCTGGCAGCGGACGGCTTCTCATACCAGAATCCTATCAGCAGGTAGGAGCCGAGGCCGACAAGCTCCCAGAAGAGGTAGAGTTCAAGCAGGTTGTTTGCAAGGACCAGGCCGAGCATGGAGCCGACGAACATCGACAGGACGCCGAAGAAGCGCTTTCTCCTGCGCCCCTCCTCGTGCATGTACCCGACGCTGTATATCACGATGAGCAGGCTGACGGATGAGACTACTGCAACCATGACCACTGTGAGCCAGTCCACATAGATGCCGAGGTTGAGCACCGCACCCGTGCTGCCGGGCTGCGAGAGATTCAGGAAGGCTATGTGCTGCTGAAAGGCGGCCGGGTAGATGCCTGCGCCGTTGCCTGTGAATTCAAAGTAGAGTATGAGGAGAGACACGGCGGCCGAGACGCCGACGGACAGGACGCTTATCCATTCAATAAGCCTCGCCCTCGAGGAGGGAATGGCCGAAATGATCGCAAAGCCGATGAAAGGCGATATTGCTATCAGTGATGCATACTGCAGGAACGGGTCCGTCTTACCACCTCAGCGTCGCTACTTCGTTGACTTCAATCGTATCCCTGGCCTTCCAGAGGACGAGCAGTATGGCGAGTCCGACCGCAATCTCGGCGGCTGCCACCGCTATGGAGATGAGCGCGAACACCTGGCCGTTCGCTGCAGCCGCAGCGCTGCCGGCCGTGTTGGAGAAGGCGACAAAGTTTATGTTGGCCGCATTGAGCATGAGCTCAATCGACAGAAGGACCATGATGGCGTTGCGCCTGTAAAGGACGCCAAAGACCCCTATCGCGAACAGAAGAGCTGAAAATCCGAGCACATATGAGACAGGTATCAGCTTTACTCCTCCTTTGCAAGGTATACGCCGCCGACCATCGAGGCGCCGAGCAGAACAGCCACAACGAGCAGGGTGACACCGTAACCGCCGGGGTTGAACATCTGCTGTGACAGCAGAGCTGTGTCAACAACCGTGCTCCCCACGAATGACCAGTTCACCGGGTAGAAGGCCGCGAGCATAACTATGAAGAGTAGGAACGAAACAATGCCTGCAAATGCGAGCCGCCTGTCCTGTTTTGCCACTTGGTCACCCCAGGAGTATGTCGCGCCTTGTCAGCATTATACCGAAGAGTATCAGAACGACGACAGCGCCCACGTATATCAGTATCTGTATGATGCCGACGTAGACTGCGTTCAGAAGGAAGAATATCAGCGCAATGCCTATCAGCAGGCCGGCAAAATAGAGCGCGCTGTGAACTATCTCCTTCGAGAGAACCATCATCACCGACAGCACCAGGGTTGCGGCCGCGACCAGGATGAAACCTATCAGATCTATGCTCAAACAGACACTTCCTGATTACTCTGCTGCCCCGCCCGCGGCTGGATATCTATCTGGACCACAGGATCACTGGCCGTCGTGCTCCTGGGCAGCATTTCAAGAGCATCGAACGGGCATGCGTCCACGCAAAGTGCGCAGCTGACGCACAGTTCATAGTCGAAGAGAGGAATCTTCTTCTCGGGACCGAATGTGCCGTTCGGCCTCTTCTTGGCAGTGCCGGGAATGCTCATCATGTCGATGACGTCGTGCGGGCACGCCCTATCGCAGGCACCGCAGCCCGTGCAGTTTATCTCATACAGCTCTGGGTAAGGTAACGGATGCTGGTCCGGCGCCTCCTCCGGCTTTATGGCCCACTCATGCGGCCTGAATATCTTGTCATTCCTGTCCTGCGTGGCAGTCTCATACCTGTTGGTCATGTGGAGAGCTGTCGATGGACAGGCCTCGACGCAGAGGCCGCAGAACATACACTGCGCAAGGTCCAGCGCAGGCATCCATTTCGATACGCCGTTGCCAAGGTCGTCCTCCATCATGTCAAGGCACTTGTTGGGGCAGACTCTGGCACAGGACTCGCACCCGACGCACCTGTCCATGACAAGGCCGAGCTCCCCCCTGAAGTCATCGGGAAGCTCGAGCTTCTCCTCCGGGTAGAGGACTGTGTTCGGCTTTCCGCCTGCAAGGGAGGTCCTGATAAGCGTGCGGAGGGAAATCCACATCGGCTTGAATGCATAATCCAGCAGGCCCACTCTTCTCTTCTTTTTACTATCAGGCATTCACAACACCCCGCTAATTCTGAGCAGTGCAGCTATGAGTATATTGACAAGGGAGAGCGGAAGGAGACTCCTCCATCCGAGGTTCAGTATCTGGTCTATCCTCACCCTTGGCAGCGATGCCCTCATCCAGACAAAGAGGACGAACACTGCATAGACCTTGATATAGAACCATGCCACAGGCGGCAGGAAAGGTCCTGTCCAGCCGCCAAGGAATATGAGAACCATGATCGCGGCCCCTGCGAACGAGCGCACATATGATGTGAGCTGGAAGAGTGCAAACTTAATGCCCGCGTACTCTGTCATCCAGCCGTGGACAAGTTCTGCCTCCGCGTCCGGAGTATCAAAAGGAATGCGCTCAATCTCGGCTACGATTGATATCAGAAAGACTATGAAACCTATTATGAGCGGTACTACGAACCAGACATGGCCGGCCTGGAAGTTTACTATGTCCCTGAAATTGAATGAGCCGGCGAGCACTACAACAGAAACCACGGTGATGAGCATTGGCACCTCATAGCTCATCATCTGTGCGGTTGACCTGAATCCTCCAAGAAGCGAGTACTTGTTGTTGGATGCCCACCCCGCGATGACCACTGCGAACGGCTCTATTGCAAAGATTGCAAAGGCGAGAAGGAGGCTCAGCTCAGGGTCCGTAAAGAAGAAATTGGGCGCCTGCGGCACCACAGTCATTATCAGGAGGGATGATGCCACGATTATGACGAGAGTGCTGTTGAAACCCAGGGAATCTGCATTCTCAGGGAGGATCATCTCCTTTACAAGGAACTTGAACGCGTCGGCGAAGTTCTGGAAGAATCCTGCTGGGCCCACCACAAAAGGACCCCTCCTGTCCATGAACCTCCCGAGAAGCTTCCTTTCGACGTATATCAATATGATGACATTTACCATCACCACCACGATGAGCACTATGGATGCAATGACCCAAGTCAGCAGATAGTTCAGCTGGGGCAGGTTGATGTGCAGGACTGAGAGTATAGCTGTGGCGATTGTGTTGGGTATTGAGTATAGGTAGTTCAGCATATCACCTGTCCGATTCTCCTAGGCACATGTCCAGACTCCCCATAATCGACGGCACATCGGCGATCTTGTAGCCGCGCAGTATCGACGGGGCTGCCGAGACTGTAACGAATATCGGGCTCCTTATCTTGACCCTGTATGGCCTGTCTGTCCCGTCTGCCTGTATGTAGAAGAATGCCTCCCCCCTCGGATCCTCCGTCCTGGCATATCCCTCCCCGCGCGGGAAGTGCCTCGGCACCTTTCCGAGCACCGGGCCCGGGGGCATCTTCTTCAGCGCCTGCCTGATTATGCTGCAGCTCTCATACATCTCCTTTATGCGGACCCGGTATCTGGCAAAAACATCGCACCCCTTCTCCACCGCGACCTCAAAATCGAAGTCTGGGTAGGCTGAATAGGGTTCTGTCCGCCTCAGGTCGACAGGAACGCCGCTCCCCCTGAGGGCAGGGCCCGTGACGCCGAGATTCATAGCATCTGATGGCCTGAGGTAGCCGACACCCTCCGACCTTATGCGGAAGACCTCGCTCTCCTCTATGAGATATTCATACTCCTTCAGCCTCTTCTCGAAAAGGTCGAGAGCCTTGAGGCACTGCCTCGGGAATGTCCGGGGCATGTCCTGTGACACGCCGCCGATTCTGGGGTAGTTGTATGTCAGCCTCGCCCCGCACAGAGCCTGGAGAAGGTCGATGAACATCTCCCTCTCCCTCATCGCATAGAGGAATGCTGTCAGGTTGCCGAGGTCGGTCATGAAGGAGGCAAGCCAAATCAGGTGGGACGCTATGCGCTGTATCTCCAGTGCAATGACCCGTATGTATTCGCCCCTGACGGGGACCTTGATATCGAATGTGTCCTCGACGGCCGACACATAGACATGGTCCCAGCTCATCGATGCCACGTAGCACAGGCGATCGCAGATTGGCACTATCTGCGGGTAGTTCCTGTTCTCGCACAGCTTCTCAAATCCCCTGTGCAGATAGCCGATGATTGGTTCGGCGTCGATGATTGTTTCGCCGTCCACCTTGACCTTCAGCGTCCAGAGCCCGTGGGTGAAGGGGTGCTGAGGCCCCATATTAATCCACATCTCAGCCGTTGTTATCACCAAACCTGGTGTCTGTGGAGGCCATTGGCTGCGGAGGCGGGCGCTTTCCCTTGTTCTCCCAGTCGATCTTCCAGTGGTCAAGGAGCTTGAAGTCCTTCCTGAAGGGGAAGAAGTCGGTGCCCTCGGGTGTCAGGACCCTTTCCAGCTTAGGATGGTTGTTGAAAACTATCCCGTACATGTCATATGTTTCGCGCTCATGCCAGTCCGCGCCGCCCCATATCCTGCTCACGGAGTCTATGGACGGGTCATCCCTAGGCAGCTCGGAGCGTATCTGAAGCATGCACCTGTTCCTGTACGAGCTCAGGTGGTAGATTACCTCCCAGCTCCTTTTCAGGTCATTGCCCGCAACGCATGTTGCATGTTCGAAATAGAGAGAATCCCTGAGGAATGTGCAGAATTCCACAATCTTTTCCCTGGGGAACTTGCTGCATTCTATCCTTCCTGCCTTCTTTACCTTGACATCTATCCCCGGGAACTTCTCCTTGATGGCGGAGACTATGTCCTCAACTGACCTCTCCGCCTTGATCCCGAGGCCTGAATAGTCACGGTCTTCCTTGGAGGCAACGATCGTGGGTGTGGGAGTTGACATCGCTGCACCTCACTGCGGGAGGAGCACTTTCTCTTTCTGAGTCCTGATCTTCTGCTGCAGCTTCAGTATGCCGTCAAGCAGCGCCTCTGGTCGTGGAGGACACCCAGGTATGTATATGTCGACAGGCAGGAAAGTGTCTGCCCCCCTCACTATGTTGTATGAGTCCCACCAGGGCCCCCCGGATATTGTGCACTCACCCATGCATATAACCCATTTGGGGTAAGGCATCTGTTCGTAGAGCCTTGTTAGGACAGGCTTGAGCTTCATCGAAATCCATCCGTTGAGAAGCAGCACATCGCACTGCCTCGGTGAATTCCAGAATATTACTCCGAGGCGCTCGACATCGAACCTCGGGGCCGCTGCCGCAGCCATTTCAATTGCGCAGCACGCAATTCCGAGATGGAGAGGATAGAGGGCATTGCGCGCTGCCCAGTTGAAAACTCCGCCCGTCAGCCTGTTGGGCTTCATCTGGCGGATCTCGGAGCGCTGCTTTATCATCTGGGACACCTCGTCGCTCCACTTCATGAATGTGTCCTGTGACATTGCAATGGCGCTCGGCGCATTTCCCTCAGCGCGCATCTTTGCCCTCTCTATATCCATATCAGTTCCTCCTTCTTCAGAGCGTAGAGGACTATTGCCACGAGCAGCCCGGTGAATACAAACATCAGTATATTCACAGGGGAAAAACCGGGCTGGAAGTCAAGAGCCCAGAGCGCCAGAAAGACTGTAAGAACATCTGCTATCACGAAAATCAGGGCGAACATGTAGTACTGGAAATGGAACTGTATCCTGGTGTCGCCTATAGGCACTTCGCCGCATTCATAGGTGGTCTCCTTGAGAGGCTCCCTCTTCGTCGGCCTGAGAAGTGCAGAAACAACAAAACTCACCATCACAAACAGGACTGAAATCACTGCAAATATCAGCACCGGTAGATATGGCGAAGCGCTCATAGTTTGCAATTATAAACGACTGTTATAAGTATATTTCTCAGAACATGTAAGAGCCACGGTGAAGGCTGCCCGGCATTATTCCTCCAGCCATGAGGGCTCCCTTACCTTCGTCACCATGAAAACGGAGATGGCGAAGACAGGAACCGAGGCGATAAAGGGGAGGACCGGGGTTATGGAGTAGAGGTAGCCGCCTGCTATCTGGGCAGGCACCGAAAAGAGGAGAGGGATTGCGCTGAAGAGGGCCATTATGCGAGCCCGCATGAACCTTGGCACGAGATCGGACTGCAGGGATGTAAGAGGAGGACCAACGAGGGCACTGCCCGTCCCGCCTACAACGCTCCATGTTATCAGCTCAGATATATCCTTGGCGTATGTGAAGAAGAGCTGGTTGAACGGTATTGAGAGGGAGGCGTATATGACCGCCCTCTTCAGACCGACCCTTTCGGCCATCCTTGCTGCAGGGAAGAGGAGGAGCATTGACGCCATCGAAGTAAGGCCAACCATGATGCCGTAGACGTAGGGAGGGAAGTGGAGGGACTGAACGAAATAGAGGACTGAGAATGTGGATGTCATGCCCACCCCGAAAGCAGCCAGAGTGGCATAGGCAAGGAGCAGGCGCACATCCCTCCCCGAGGAGAGCAGTGCTGTCCTGCTCTCTCTGAGGAGCCCTGACCAGAATTCCCTGATCCCGGGCACTTTGACCGGCCTGTACGATTCACTCAGGGCAAAGGCCCTGTAGGAGATGCCTGCAATTCCGAACATTCCCGAAGCCAGGAACGCGAACCTCATACCCTGAACGTCGCCGAAATGGGCGATGAGGAGGCCGCCCAGGTAGGGGGAGAAGAGCGACGGAATTGTGTTGATGAACGAATAGGATGCGATCCCCCTGGGCCTCAGAGAAGGGTCCATGGACTCCGTCAGCGATGTGCTGAAAAGCGGCCCGTATATGCCTGCAACTGACCCCACTATTACGGGCACAGCCAACCATCCCGCGTCCGGAACTGCGTAGAAGATGAAATTGTTCAGGACGCCTACAAAGCTGAACAGCACGATTGCCCTCTTCCTTCCCCACACGTCGCCGACATACCCACCTACAAGCTGCGCCACTGAGGCTATGAGCGATGTCAGCGCCGCGAGGTACCCTATCAGGACGGGGGAGGCGCCGAGCGAGAAGTAGTAGAGGGACTGGTATGGGGATGCGAGCGCGCCGCCTATGCTCCATACGGTCGAAGTCCCGGTCAGTATCCAGGCGTTGCCCGGGAGGTACAGGATGCGCCTCAATCCGCGCCCCGCAGCTCTCACTGCTCCACTGGACATCCGACCTTTCCCGGCCATATTGATGCAACTATATCCAGAAAGCGAAATCCACCGTCTATTTCAGCAATGCGGTATGGCTGCCGCGCCCCGGCTACAACGGCAGGCTGCGGCAGGGTGGCAAAAGCAGACACAATCTGGTGTTTATGGAGAACCGGCATGTAAGAAGGGAATAAAGATCACGGAAGGGCTAATCTGTACGACCTATTATCAAACGGAATCATTTTACTAACAGCTTTTTAAACCTGCAGATGTTACTGCGTTGCTATGGGCAAATTGAGCAACCCGAAACGCTCCGTTCAGAAGGGACCAATCGTTATCGAGTCGTTTCCGGGCATAGGCGGCGTGGCTTCGATCGCTGGCCGCTACATTATCGATTTCTTCAGCCTGAAACCTATGATGGATCTGGATATTCAGGCGATGCCGCCCGTCATGGTTGTGAGGAAGCACAGGCCCATACCCACCATCCGCATTTATGGCGGAAAGCTTCCCAACGGCACAAAGCTGGCGGTGATAAGGTCGGAGCTCCCGGCACCAGAGGGTGCCATCAGGGATGTGGCCAGGGAAATAGTCAGCTGGGCTATAAACGCGAAGGCGACACTCCTCCTCTCACCGCAGGGAATGCTCGTTGAAGGAGGCGGTGAGCAAAATGAGGTCGCGGTATACGGGACCGCATCCGGGGATGAGGGGGTCCATATGATGAAGACTGCCGGCATAGAGATCATGGAGGAGGGGTATGTGACAGGCATACCCGGCCTTCTGCTGCATGAGGGTATGAAGAGCGGCCTTAACACAATAGCGCTCCTGACAGAGGCTGTTGACAATACAAGGGATACCGCTGCTGCGGCGCTAATGGTCCATGCTGTTGACAGACTCTGCCTGAACTACGACCTGGACTGCGGCCCGATATGCGACGTTGCACTGCGCATGGAGGAGAGGGAAAATAAAATCAAGAGGGAGGCAAAGACGGAAAAGATGCGCTCCCTCGTCTCCATGTACAGGTAAAGGGTTTATTCCACTATGTGGACGGGTTTTATCCCCAGGTCTTCCAGTATCTCCATGTACCTGGCGGCATCGAGCTGCTCGGGAGCGTATACCCCTCCCGCCATATTCTCATCCTCTATGAGCTGAAGGGCTCCGGCCGCCGCACCCGTGCCTGTAAGGAAGGATGTGCCAGTCACTCCGTACTTCTTGTAGGCAGCCTCGTGGTCGATATGGCAGTATATTGTGTGCTTGACGCGGCTGCCGTTCTTTGCCCCCTCCACCTCCACAAGCAGGATAGCCTTGCCCGTTATGTCCGAGCCCAGCATTGCTGGCTGTGGTATGAGCTTGAGTGTCAGGTCCTTGGGCCTCACCTCATTCCTTCCGATCTTTACAGGACTGTCTGACATCAGGCCGAGGCTGTTGAGAACGTCGAGATACTTCAGCGTATCGTCGGTAAGTGCAAGCTTGAAATCGACGTATTTCACGCCCTTCCCAATGTTCTTTGGAAGGCTGTAGACCTCTTCATGGTTGACGCTGTATATTGGCAGCTTTCCGATGCCCTCCGGGAAATCATAGATCTCCTTGTCGCTCAGATTGTCAATCCTCTGCAGCTTGCCATCCCTGAAGATCGCTGGCCTCTCCATCGTCTCCTGGATGAATGTGGCCGGTGAAAAGAGACACACAAAGGGATACTTCCTGCTGTTAGCCGTCTCCCCGTCCCTGATCCTGATTGATTCGACGCTGTCCATGGTGTCAGCAGCGTACCTCGCGGCAACATTGCTAATCCCGGGGTCCTCCCCCAGTCCGAGGACGGCTGGAATGCCCCTCTTCCTGAATTCCTTTCCAAGCCTGTAGGGCTTTACGGGATCATCAAGAGCGAGGTCAACATACCTGACACCGTGCTTGAGCGCTGACTCCATCAGCCCGGCGTTGAACCTGGGAAGGGAGGAATTGACAACCAGCCCCTTCTTCTTCATCAGCCTGTCGAGCTGCGTCCTGTTACCTGCATCCAGCTTTACTGCGCGAAGCTTGCGGCTTCGCAGCTTCTTTGCAACCCGCTGCGCCTGCGCCAGGTCTATGTCGGCCAGAACCACCTCGTCAACATTGTTGCTGGCAGCCAGATGTCTTGCTATCACTGTTCCTACTCCGCCTGTTCCTATCAACAGAACTTCCAAAATTTCACCATCTTTGGTCCCGGGAATTCCCGTTACCGCATGTCTGACCGGAATTGGACGCCCGGGCCGTATATAACGTTTTGTCAGGGGCCCTCGTGTCAGGCCGCCTTGCGGTGGGGAGAAGAAGAGGAGACATCAGCCTCAATGCATTTTACGCATCACACATACTATTTTCGAACATGGAAAAGTTCCACCTTCCGGGCCTTGCATTACACCATTGTGTAATAATGCATGAAGCAATGGCAACAATGTAGCTGGCTCAGCCGCTCTAACCTGACATTTGTTCACAGGCATTGAAAAACCAGGAGCGCAGTGGATGGGGAGAGGGGCGGGAATGGAATAAGAACGTGGTCCGGGATAGGTGGCTGGTTGGTTACATGATCGTCAGGGCTACGTGGAAGGGAGGCAAAACATTCGTCGCGGAGGGGGACGGACTGTCTCCAGTGGAGATGGAATGGGGAGAGGGGAAGAAGAGGTTCAGCCCCATGGATCTCCTCCTATCGGCACTAGCAGGCTGCACTGGCATAGACATTGTAGACATACTGCAGAAGATGAGGGAGAGGGTTTCGAGGGTGGAGGTCACTGCTGAGGGGGAGAGAAGGGAGGAGCATCCGAGGATCTGGAGGAAGATAGTGGTAAAGTACGACGTGTACGGCAGGGGACTTTCAGCTGAAAAGGTTGAGAAGGCAGTCCATCTGTCAGCTGAAAAATACTGCTCCGTTTCAGCCATGCTCAGGGACGATGTCAAAATCACGCACACATTCACTGTGCACGAAGAGTGAGAAGATGCCGCCGACAGGGATTATTCGTCCTGCCCAGGGACACTGTGAGACCTGTAGTGCTCGAAGATAAGGTCATACTTCCCGTCAACTTCGGCGGTCCTCTTCTGCACCCACGCATCGACCTCTTCCTTAGGTGTGTTCTTGATGCAGTCGGCGCACCACCATCCTATTATGAAGAGGTTTCTCGTATGGAAATACTTACCTTTCGGGTGTTCATCGTACTTGAGCTGCCCGCACCTCACACACTTCTTCCGGACTTCAGTTCCCAAACCGATTACCTGTACATATGAGGAATCTTGTCTGATAATTAACCTTTGCAGTGCGTGATGCCGCCGCGGATGACGGGAAATTCACATTCACCAAGATTTAAATTGTAGTCCTCCATCATAACGCCTGCTGATGTTTTATGGAAGTCCTTGACTATGACGCTGTGATACTTGGGAGCGGCCTTGGCGGCCTCACAACAGCGATACATGCAAGCCTGAAGGGAAAGAAGAAGATCAGGATAGCGGTGGTTACCAAACTTCATGCCATGAGGAGCCACTCCGTCTCTGCGGAAGGCGGCATTTCGGGCGTCCTCTACCCGGATGCCACAAATGACACCGTTGAGCTGCACGCATACGACACGGTGAAGGGGTCCGACTTCCTGGCGGACCAGGATGCGGTGGAAATCCTTGCCAACAGCGCGGCTGATGAAATCAGGTTCTACGACCACATAGGCGTTTCGTGGAACAGGACGGATGACGGAAGGATACAGCAGAGACCCTTCGGCGGCATGACAATTCCAAGGACAGCCTTTGCCGCGGACAAGACTGGTTTCTTCATGATGCGCGCCCTCTACGATGAGGTTGTCGGTCTGGGGAACGTGGACATTTTCCACGAGCATTTTGCAACCTCCATCCTTATGGACGGGGGGAAGTTCGAGGGACTGACAGCCATAAACCTTGCAAACAGGCAGTTCAAGCTTTTCAGGGCAAAGGCGTGCGTCATAGCCACCGGAGGATGCTCACGCGTCTACGGCTTCACGACCACGGCACATTCAAGCACCGGCGACGGCATCGCACTCGCCTACAGGGCCGGGCTGCCCCTGAAGGATATGGAATTCGTCCAGTTTCATCCCACCGCACTTGTCCCTAGCGGCATACTGATTACAGAGGCTGCCAGGGGAGAAGGCGGATACCTGAGGAACAACAGGGGCGAACGCTTCATGGAGAAGTATGCCAAGAGCAAGATGGAGCTTGCACCGCGCGACATTGTCTCCAGGGCGATAGTCACTGAAATCAGGGAGGGCAGGGGATACACGCACAAGGAATCGGGAATGGCCTATGTCCACCTCGACCTGACGCATCTCGACGCGAGGCTGCTCGACGAACGGCTGCCTATGATACGTGAACTCTCGATCAAGTCAATCAATGTCGACCCGCATGACGAGCCGCTGCCAATCAGGCCTGCGGCGCATTTCACCATGGGGGGTATACATGTCAACACTGCGGGCCAGATAATGGCGGAGGATGAAGGAAAACCGGCTGCCGGCATGTGGGCGGTGGGCGAGTGCGGTTGCGTCAGCGTTCATGGTTCCAACAGGCTGGGAAGCAATTCACTCAGCCAGTGCTCGGTGTGGGGAAGGCTCGCAGGCAACGCGATACCAGACTACATAGCTTCAGCAGGGAGCGGGAGCGACGGCGCCGCAACAGTCTCCAGAGCGGAGAAGGAGGAGGCAAGGATCAACGCCCTCCTTGAGAGCAGCGGCAATGTCAACCCGTATGAACTCCAGGGAAGCCTGCAGAAGACCATGGACGACCTTGTCTACGTCTACAGGAAGACTGATGAGCTCCTGAAAGCCAGACAGGCTGTCATGGAGCTGAAGAAACAGTACGGAGGCATCTACGTCACAGACAAGGGGAATGAATTCAATTCAAACCTCAGGGATGCGCTTGAGATAGGCAACCTGATTGATCTTGCAGGCGTGATAGTCGAAGGCGCAATCCAAAGGAAGGAGAGCAGGGGTGCGCACGCGATGGTGGAGTACCCGAAGAGGGATGATGAGAATTACCTGAAGCACACGATTGCCAGGAGAAAGGGAGACGAGATGGTGCTCAGCTACATTCCTGTAACAATCACCAAATGGAAGCCTGTTGAGAGGGTGTACTGATGGCGGATGAAAAAAACATATACGATGCCCGGGGGAGGATGTCCAACCTTGGCAGGCTGAAGCAGTTTGACAGGGAGGCGCTAATCCACCTTATTTCATACAGGCTGCTCATCATCACCTCTCTTCTTACAGTCATATTCTTCCTGGCAAGCTTCGCATCAGGCTCGCTGGACATTGTCTGGAAGGTGCTCCTCGTGCTTGACTGGATATTCTTCTCCACCCAGGTGTTTGAGACGCTCAAGGGCCTGGCACTTACAGGAAGCGGAGGCATTGCGTTCGGGAGGCTGAACGAGTCATACCTGTCCGCAATGGCATCAAAGAAGAGCAGCCCGGGATTCAAGGCCATGCCGTATATCGCGCTGGTTCTGTGGATAATAGGTCTCTTCGTATTCATAGCGGAGATGATAGTTTGAACTTCAGGAGATGGTAAGATGAGAAGGTCATGGCTTTCGATGTCCGCCGTCTACACGCCCATGCTGGGCGTGCCCGTGCTGCTCTACCTTTACATGATATTCAACCTGCTCCATTTCGGTACGGCAGCTGACGCAGTGCTCTACCTTGCGATGGCGGGGCTGGCAGTCTTCAGCGTCGTCAGCTTCATAGACGTATTCGTGGACAGGCACAGGCCTCCTCACTTCCTCAACCTGCAGGAGGACAGCAGGACGAGGGAGCATCATGCGGACATAGACACAACGGTCGACGAGAATGTGAGGATTGTGGAAGTGAAGATAAAGCGCTTCAACCCGCAGTCGAAGAAGCTTGAGGAGAACAGCTACAAGGTCAGGGTTGACAGGTTCCACAGCGTTCTTGACACAATTCTAGATATCAAGAGGAAGCAGGATCCGACCATCGCGATGCGCTACAGCTGCAGAATGGGGATTTGCGGTTCATGCGGGATGGTGGTCAACGGGAAGCCTGTGCTGGCATGCGAAACCAACGTGTTCAAGAACATGGAGGAGGGGAGCATAACTGTCGCACCCATGCAGGGGCATCCCCTGCTCAAGGACCTTGTCACTGACTTCGACGACTTCTTCTCCAGGCATGCATCCATTGCGCCAAACATACACAGGAAGGACGAGGTGGAGAAGTACGAGGCAAAGAAGGAGTACATACAGACGAAGGAGGAGCTGAGCAAGTTCCTGCCTTTCTCCTACTGCATCATGTGCGGACTTTGCGTCGACGCATGCCCCGTGGTCAATATCAATCCAATGTTCATCGGCCCCCAGGCACTCTCACAGGTCCAGCGATACCACGCTGATTCAAGGGACCAACTTGGAGTCAAAAGGCTGGACATGGTGGACAAGCTCACCCATGTGTGGGACTGCGAGTTCGCAGGCGCCTGTTCGGAAGCATGCCCCAAGGGCGTGGACCCTGCACTCTCGATACAGCTGCTCAAGACTGAGATAGTCAAGAGGAACTTCGGAAGGGAGTAAGCACCCTCCCATATCACTCGCCGAGCAGCCTGCCTACCGATGCCGCCCTGCCAGAGGCGGCCCTGATCCATGCTGCAGTCTCCGAGCGGCGCCGGGAGGACTCTTCCAGCTGCGCTGAGATGCTGTCCGCGGAACTGCTGCCGCGGGTTGACCTCATCTCCACAGACTCGTAAGGTGATGACGGGTAGGAGATGCCGGGCCTCCTCCTGCGGATGGTCTGTCCCAGGCTTTCCCCCTTTTCCAGGGATTCGGCAACAGCCTCCCCCATCTCCCTGTGCGCCTCCCTGAACGGGACGCCTGAACGGACCAGCTCGTCGACTGCCTCCACTGAGTATGTGAGAGGGTCGGAGGCGGCAGCGAGCATTGCTGCCCGGTTGAACCTCGCCCCCTTTACCATCCGCTCCATGACGCCGAGCATGCCTGTTATATTGTCAACAGATGAGAAGAGGGGCAGCTTTGTCTCCTGCAGATCCCTCGAATAGCCTGACGGGATGCCCTTCATAGTGAGCATCAGTGCCGTGAGGCTGCCGGCAGACCTTCCTGTCCTTCCCCTAATCAGTTCCGCCATGTCCGGATTCTTCTTGTGCGGCATGAGACTGCTGCCCGTGGTGAGTGTTTCTGGAAGGGATACGAAGTTGAACTCGCTGGTGCTCCAGAGCACGATCTCCTCGGCCATTGAGGAGAGGTGGAGGGCCATCATGCAGCTGCCGTAGACCATGTCAAGGACGAAGTCTCTGTCCGAGGATGCATCGAGCGAATTGTCAAACGGGGCGGAGAATGAGAGCAGCTTGGCCGTGTAGGCGGGCTGCAGGGGCAGGCTGCTGCCTCCAATCGCGCCTGCTCCAAGCGGGGAGATGTTGAGTGAGCTGTAGATGAATTTCATCCTCTCAATGTCACGCATTATCCTCCAGTGGTGCGAAAGGAGGTTCTGCGAGAGGTAGAGAGGCTGTGCGTGCTGCAGGTGGGTATACCCCGGCATGACAAGTCTGAGATTCCCCCTGGCCGCAGCAGCGAGGGCGGCGGCAAGCGAGGAGGCGGAGCGCACGACTGACAGCAGAGCGTCACGCGAATAGAGCTTCAGGTCGAGAGCCACCTGGTCATTCCTGCTCCTTCCCGTATGCAGCTTTGCACCGCAGCCCGGCTGTAGCCTGGTCAGCTCGGACTCCACGGCCATGTGCACATCCTCCTTTCCCTTCAGGAATTCGGCCTCCTTTCCGCGCCAGCGGCTGTAAATGGCGCGCAGCGTATCCACAATGGCATTGCATTCGTCCCGCGTCAGGATGCCAGCGCGTGCCAGTCCCATTGCATGTGCTATGCTGCCTGCCACATCATACCTGAAGAGCACCGAATCCTCCGGGGATGAGCTGAATGCCGCCGCCCCCGGGTCAAGCTGCCTTCTGAATCTTCCGCTCCACAACTCTTTCTCTGACATCTGAAATGCCCGCCTCGCCGGATGCAGTGCCCGCGACGGGGAGGCCGACTATATAGATAAAGCCCTCCGAAGCGCGCTGGTTGAATGTGTCACCCCTGGAATATGTCGAGAGGGAGGAGCTGTATCCCGAGTTGGACGACCTGATGCCGCAGACGGTCGATGAGCCGCGGTAGAGCCTTACGCGCACCTCGCCGTTCACACCCTCCTGGGTCGATGAAATGAAGGCGCGCAGCGACTTCATTGTGTCGGAGTACCAGAAGCCGTTGTAGACAAGCTCGGAGAACCTGCCCTCCACCGTTACCTTGAAGTGGAGAAGGTCGCCCGACAGCACAATACCCTCAAGCGCCCTGTGCGCCTGGAGTATCACCGATGCGGCAGGGCACTCATAGTTCTCCCTCGACTTGATGCCGACATACCTGTTTTCAACATGGTCTATGCGGCCAACACCGTGCTTCCCCGCCAACCTGTTGAGCTCCGTGACAAGCGTCGAAAGCTTCTGCTTCCTGCCGTTGACTGAAACAGGAATGCCCTGCTCGAACTGGAGTGTGACATACTCTGCCTCCTCCGGCCACATGTCTGAATGTGAAGTCCACTGGTAAATCTCCTCGGGCGGCTCGACCCACGGATCCTCCAGCTCGCCCCCCTCTATGCTCCGCCCCCACAGATTCTCATCTGTGCTGAACCTTGACGGCTGGCTCTTCCTGAGCTTCAGGCCGTGTGACGATGCGTATGCAACCTCGTCATCCCTGTTCATATTCCACTCCCGTATTGGAGCTATCACGGATAGAGCGGGGTCCACTGCCCTGAACGTCACCTCGAAACGGACCTGGTCATTCCCCTTCCCGGTGCACCCGTGCGCAACATACTTGGCGCCAAGCTTCTTTGCTATGGCTGCAATCTTCTGTGCAATGAGCGGTCTTGCAAGGGCAGTGCTGAGAGGATAGCTCCCCTCGTAGAGCGCATTTGCCTTTATTGCCTCTGATATGAATGAGGATGCAAACTCGTCCTTCGCATCAATGATGTATGAGCGCACTGCGCCGTTCACAAGCGCCCTGTCCGCCGCCTCCTCGAGGTCCTCCTCCTGCCCGACGTCGACGATGACAGTTGCCACCTGCACGCCGTACTTCTCCCTGATCCAGTTGATGGCGACCGTAGTATCCAGTCCGCCCGAATAGGCAAGCACCGCTATTTCACCGGCAACACGTGATGTCCTGAAGTCAATCACCAGGATCGCCGGTAGCTGAACCCTGTGGTTAATATTGATGTAAATAACTGGACAAATCGGGGCGGATAAGTTCGAAAACTGACATCGTGCTCAGCTGACGAGAGAGCTGAGAAGATTGTATGCCCTCACGAGGTCCTGCTCAGCCACAACGAATGTGCTCTCCGTGTTGCAGCTGACGACTTCAAGGCAGTTGATTCCCGCCTCGGACAGCACTGAGGAGAAGCGCGTAAGCACACCTGGCGTCTCCACAATAGCCTCCGGGCTCTCGACTGTTATTTCACCCAGCCTGTTCCTTGAATTGAGGACGAGCTCCTTTCCCAGGGCCGAAACTGTCTCGGCAAGATTCTCCTCGTCAAGTATGATTGTGAGCACCCTGCTCCCCTGCTGGACAGTGAGCATGCTGTTCTTCTTCGACACGATGTTCTGCTGTATCCTCTGCAGTATCTGGTGCGCCCTGGGCTCGTTCCTCGCATTCACAAGGGATACCTTCGACTTCAGCTTTACACGGCTGTTGCTGAGGGTGGAAATCACATCAATCTCCTTCGACCTTCTCCCCTGGAGTTCGACCTGGAAGCGCCTGCATGCGATCATGACTGCCTCCTCATTCTTGGCCGGCGTCTCCTCCATTATCTTCCTGGCCAGCGCCGAGAAGTTGACTACATCGTAACAGAGGCAGTCGACAATGCTGGGGTGCTGGCTGATGTATTCCCGTGTAATCTCTGCGGAGGTCTTCTCTGTCAATTGCGGATCGGTCCTGTCCTATATGATTGCTGTTTAAAAAACTGACTAAAATGCGGCGCCGCGGGAAGGGGCGGCGCACGGAAGTGCTCACTGCATCCTCGAGGCCGCGAAGGAGGATGCCATCCCCAGGAATGCCGAAATCTCAGGCTCGCCCAGAACCAGAGGAGGAACAAGCCTGACAACCTTCCCGTGGGCGATGTTCACGAGGAATCCCCTTTCGAATGCGAATGATTTGAATGCCTGTGCAGACTTCTCGTCCATCTCCACCCCGATCATCATTCCCCTCCCGCGCACATCTGCAACATAGGGTGTTCCTGCAAAGACCTGCTTCAGACCGTTGAGGAGCATCGCTCCCCTGGCGCAGGCCCCGTCAAGGAAGCCGGGAGAGTCTATGATGTCAAGAACCGCATTGGCAGCAGCCGTGCTGAGCGGGTTGCCGCCGAATGTGGAACCGTGGTCGCCTGCCGTGACGCAGGCTGCCACCTCGCCGGAGAATATTGTTGCACCTATGGGAACGCCGCCGCCGAGCGCCTTTGCCATGGTGACTATGTCCGGCTTCACGCCAGCCTCCCATGAATGGGCAAAGAACCTTCCTGTCCGCCCGACGCCCGTCTGCACCTCGTCCATGATGAGGAGTGAGCCATTCTCCTTTGCCATCTTTCCGACCTCGGAAAGGAAGCCTTCCGGGGGCAGGATGACGCCGCCCTCACCCTGCACCGGCTCCAGTATCACGCATGCAACATCATCATCCAGGATCTTCTGGAAGGAGTCGGGCGAACCGTAGTCGGCAAAGGACACATCTTTGTAGAGGAGGTGCTCAAACCCCTTCCAGTACTTGGGCTGCCCAGTGACGGAGAGGGTGAGCGCCGTCCTTCCGTGGAATGAATTGTGGGCAGAGAGTATCTTCCTCCTCCCCGTAGACTTTATTGCGAATTTAAGAGCAGCCTCGTTGGCCTCTGCGCCGCTGTTGCTGAAGAACGTCTTCCAGCCGCTGCCCGGGAGGTGTGATGCAAGCCTTGAGGCGAGCCTGGACTGGTTCTCTATCTGGTAGAGGTTCGAGGTGTGCATGATGCTGGATGCCTGATTGCATATTGCAGCAACGAGCCTCGGATGATTGTGGCCCAGGCAGTTGACTGCAATTCCTGCCACCATATCGACGTACTCCCTTCCATCTACGTCCCACACAGACGCCCCCTTCCCGCGGACGAATGATATCTCATCCCTGCCGTAGGTTCCAAGTATACTGTCCTTTACCGTTTCAGACTCACTTTCGTATTTCAGTGCCATTTGCAATTCCCTTCCTCAAGTATCCTGAAATGGAGCCGCGCCTCCTGCCGTCCATTATGCAGACGCGGCGCACGCCTGACTCTGCGGCCCTGACAGCCGCCCCTATCTTCGGCAGCATTCCGCCGGATATGGAGGATGAAAGGCTGCCTCCCGCAACCTCGCCTGCGCTGAGCACAGGGAGCGCCCTTCCTTCCACAACTACACCATCAACGTCTGTCATCAGCATCAGCGCCTCCGACCCTGTGGCAGCGGCAATCGCTGATGAGACCTCGTCCGCATTGACATTGAAAAGCTGCTGCCCCGCACCCGACGAGAGGGGGTATATGACAGGAGTGAAGCCTCCTGCAAGGAGCGTCTGGAGCACCGATGGGTCGACAGATACGGGCCTCCCAACATACCCTATGTCCCTTCCTCCGGCCGTGCGCCTTTCGGCGTTCACCAGCCCTCCTGAAAATGCGGGCATAGGCACAGCCTTCAGGCCGGCAGCAGAGAGGCTGCATGCAACTCTGTTTGAACTCTTTGCCAGCGCCATCTGCACGATATCCAGAACCTCGTGCGGAGTTACCCTGAGCCCCTCGACCTTCTCTACAGGCACTGAAAGGGAGGCACAGAGCCTGTCAATTTCCCTCCCCCCTCCGTTAACTATTATGAATGAATAATCATCTGCAAGCTCCGCTATGTCGCTGCACATGGATGCGACAAACTCCGCCGAGTCCACAAGGCTCCCGCCCGTCTTTACGACAAGCGTCGGCTGCTGTTCACGTTGAATAAGCTGAGTTGATCCTGACATACTCATATGTTAAATCACACCCCATAGCCCTTGAACTGAAAACACCCATGTTCAGGCGGACGACGACAAAAACCTCCCTGCCTGACATGAGATGTGCAGCCTCCCCTGCGTTGCCTGTGACCAGGCCGCCCGCGATTACGGGCACCTCGCCCTCCGGCCCGATAGAAACATCGAGCTTTCCGAAATCCACGGTAGCGCCCGAATTCCCTATTGCCGATGCAATGCGGCCCACGTTCGGATCGGAGCCGAAAACTGCGCATTTGACAAGGTTGGACTTCACCACCGAAAGTGCTGCTGCGGATGCATCCTCCTCCGATGCTGCGCCTTCGACAGTCACGGTCAGCAGCTTGGTTTCACCCTCGCCGTCCATTGCAACCATCCTGGCCAGCTGCCACATGACCTTCTCCAGCCCCTTCTCGAAGGCAGGGTCTGCTGTAATCGCGGGTCCTCCAGCGGCGCCGTTGGCAAGTGCAAGAATTGTGTCATTTGTGCTCTGGTCTGCGTCCACTGATATCATGTTGAACGTCCGCCTGGTGCATGACTCGAGACATGACTGGAGGTACTGCTGCGATACCGGGGCATCGGTTGTTATGAATGTCAGTGTTGTGGCGTGAAGCGCAGCCATGCTGGGCGATATCATTCCCGAACCTTTCGTCATGCCGCCTATGCTGACCTTCCTGCCGTCGCTGAGCGTAAGGGTGAGAGCACTCTCCTTGATGCGCCTGTCCGTTGTCATTATGGCCTCAGCCGCAAGCGTAGCCGCCTCCCTGCTTGTGGACAGCGCAGTCGCCGCCTTCCTTATCCCTTCAACTACCCTGTCGATGGGTAGCTGCACACCTATGATGCCTGTCGAGCAGACCGCCATTTCTGCTGGCGACACATTGAGCTCGGCAGCCGCCGTCTCAGCCATCCTGACAGCGTTCCTCAGACCCTCTTCGCCGGTGAGCGCATTGGCATTGCCGCTGTTTATGACTGCACCATGCATCCTTCCCCCGCTTTCTGAAAGGTGTTTGGCCGTGACAAGCACGCATGCGGCCTTCAGCCTGTTGGTGGTGAACACCGCTGCAGCGCTGCACTTCTTTTCGGAGAAGAGTATTGCAATGTCATTCCTGCCCGACTTGCGCAGTCCGCCCTTTGATGCTGAGCAGCTGAAACCTGAGGGGGTTGTGATGCCGCCTTCCATCTCCTGGACTATCACCTTCCCACCCCGCTGCCGGCCAGGAGCAGGCCCGATTCTTCAGGGAGGCCCATCATAACATTGGCGTTCTGGACTGCCTGCCCGCTTGCCCCCTTGAGGAGGTTATCGATATACGCGAAAATGACTGTGCCGTTGCCTGTTGCCTCGACCTGCAGGACGCAGTTGTTTGTTCCCAGCACCATATTGATGCTCGCCTCCTTTACAACATGAACAAACTTCGAGCCGCTGTAGAATGAGGTCAGCCTCTCCAGAACTGCTGCGCTGTCAGTACCCGGAAGGTAGATTGATTCCTCAATGCCCCTTACGAGCGGCACGAGGTGCGGGACGAATGTGACGGCGGAGGCATCAAGACCGCGCTGCGAGAGGAGGGAGGTGATCTCCCGCTTGTGCCTGTGCCTGTCCGGGTTGTAAGGGCGCACATTCTGACCTATCTCTGAGTGGTTGTTGAACTGGGTCGGCTCCCTGCCTGACCCGGAGGTTCCGCTCTTTGCATCAATAATGACACCGCCTCCTATCAGGTCGACAACAGGGAAGAGGGCGATCAGCGCTGCGGTGGGGTAGCACCCGGGGTTGGCTACCAGCGCCGATTCCCCGATCCTTCCCCTCCCTATCTCGGTGACGCCGTAGGTGCTCAGCTCCAGATTCTCCCCGTCCATGTGCTTAATACCATAAACGGATTCGAACAGTGAGGCGGGGCTGAGCCTGTAGTCGGCTCCGAGATCAACGACCCTTATCCCCTTCCTCAGAAGCGAGGGGACAACCTGCATGCTTCCGCCCGTGGGGAGGCTCAGGAAGACAATATCTGCATTCTCCACCTCCGGCTCCCGGCTGACCTTCACATCCCCCCCGCGTGGAAGCAGCGGGAACATGTCACCTACCTTTGACCCGTATGCGCTGGATGACTGTGCGAACACAAGCTCAAAGCCCGGGTGTGTGGATATCAGCCGCATGAGTTCAGTTCCGGCATACCCTGTAATACCATACACGCCAACCCCGAGCGTGGAGTAGTGCATGGCGCGTCGAATACGGAAGTGGACATATTCCCTATGTCCTGTTTCGCACATTCACTACATTCGGGAGTCTGTAAATTGACTTCCCGGGCCCGCGGAAAGCAGCGGTTGTGGCCCGTATCGGGAAGGGCGGACTTGAATTCATATAGTGTGAAAGTGATTTACCGCGTGGGCTTATGGTAGTCGTAAGGGAGCGCAAACCTCCCCTCTTCTACAGACAGAGCAGGGCAGTCAGGAGGCTGGCGGTGGACCGTCTATTCATGGTGGGGATGACCGTGGCCGTTGCGGGCCTGCTTATATTCCAGGCATCCTCCCTCTACTCCAGGAGCGTGCTTGAAAGGGTGAACGCCGGCGGCGGGAATTTCGACCTGGCGCCGGGGGTGACGGGAACCGCATACTTCTCAGTCATGCACGGTGAAAGGGCACATCTCATCTTCCAGATGCCTGCAGGCACCGGCATCACCTACACAATTTACATTTACAACATGGTCGACACCATTTACGGTCAGAGAATGTTCCAATATCCCGTTCAGTCGGGCAGCGGGGCGGGCTCAGTCGTTAATGTGTACATGCCAGGCTCATATGTGGATGCCACCTACTTCGTCAATTTCACGGTGGCCCGGCCAGGGCCCTCCGCCCTGCCGATGAGTGTGTCGGTGACGGCGTACTCGGAATTCTACATGGTCCAGCCCTTCCAGTACCAGGCCGAGATAGCAGGGCTGATCCTGCTGGCTGCAGGTGTGATCGTTGTTGCTGCCAGGCTGAGTTCATATGAGCCTGTTTTCTGACTGGCCGACGTGCGCAGGCACAGCTCCTGTCGAATATTCATATAGTGGTGGAAACCAATGAAGGTAATGCATGGTGCAGGTAAGGAACAGGGACTCCTCCCGCCTTTCGAGGGGCGCGAAGGCCGTGTCCCGCAGTCTGAGGGACAGGTGGCTGGCGGCAACGCTGGCTGTGCTCATACTGGGGCTTGCACTCTTTGCAATATCTGAATCAAGCCCGAGGACGGTCCTGCAGAGCTATGTTACGGGCAGGGGAAGCTTCACCCCGGTGGTGGGGAGGAATGACACAGTCTACTTTGCCACACCCCACGGGCAGTCCACCAGCGTTGTGCTGAAAATGCCTCAGGGTTCTTCACTGAAATATGCGATCTACAACTACAACAAGCCTTCTAACCCGACATTCGGCTACGGCAAGACGTACTACCAGAATGAGGTCATGAGCGGATACGTGACGAGTGCAAACGGCACGATAGACATTGCGCCGCAGTATGTCGACCACGACTACTTCATCAATGTCTCCCTCCTGAACGGACAGGTTGCGAGCTGCAGCGTCACGGCATACGCCCAGTTCTACCAGGTTCAGCAGTTTCAGTATCCGGAGGAGATTGCAGGCATCATAGTTACCACAACGGGCATCATCGCACTGGCTGCTAGGATGACAATCATCCTGAACAGCAGGGTCTAGCCGCCTGATAAATAGGTGCGACCTGTTCCTGGACGCATGGCATGCTGGCTTTTCAAGGAGGAGCCCCAGCACTTCAGCTTCGAGAGGCTGCAGCTTGAAGGAGAGACGGAGTGGGATGGCGTGCGCAACAGCCTTGCATTAAGGCACCTAAGGAGCGTTTCTGAAGGAGATGAAATACTCTACTACCACACAGGCATGGAGAGGGCGGTGGTCGGAGCAGCCACCTGCACAAGGGCTGCTGCTGGTAAAGACGGGTGGCCCGTCATCAGGGCAGGCCGCAGGTTCAGGAGGGCAGTCACCCTCTCAGAGATAAAGAGGAGCGGCAGATTCGGCGATTCCCCGCTCGTCAGGAATTCGAGGCTGTCTGTAATGCCCGTAGACACGCTACTGAGGGAGTTCATTCTGAAGAGCGGCGGCTGGGAAGAAAAGGATTAAGAAAGCAGGCGCACTGTTCACGCCATGGAGGGCGGAAGGCTCGGAAAGGGGGAGAGGTACCTGATCCTCAACCTCAAGGGATATGCCGATTCATTCTCGGAGGCATCGCTGCGCCTGGCCGGTTATGCGCGCGAGGCTGCCATTGAAACAGGCGCGAACGTAATTGTGTGCCCGCCTGAGCCATGGATACAGATGGTTTCTGACGCCGGAGCGGTGACGTTCGCACAGCATGCTGACCCGTACGGCGCAGGGGCCACAACCGGCTTCAGCTCATTGAGCATGCTAAGGGCGGCCGGGGCAACGGGGCTGCTGATCAACCACAGCGAGCATCAGCTCAGGCTGAGCGAGATAGAATTCCTTGTTGAGGGGGCGAGAAGGGAGGGGATGGTTTCAGTGCTCTGCGCCGACACAGTCCGCACGGTGGTGGCCGCCAGCGTGCTTCAGCCTGACATGGTTGCCATCGAGCCGCCGGAACTCATAGGGAAGGGTATTTCCGTGTCGAAAGCCAGGCCCGAGGTTATCACCGATTCTGTGCGGGCTATTAGGAAGGTCAGCGGTGATGTGGTGATTATAGCCGGTGCTGGCATATCCACGCCCGAGGATGTGCGCAGGGCGGTGGAGCTCGGAGCAGAGGGTGCTCTCGTCGCCTCGGCAGTTGTCAAGTCCGAAAGGCAGAGGGAACTTGTTGTGGCCATGGCTGAGGCGCTGCAGCGCTGAGACCTACGCCTGCTTCTTCCCTTCGGCAGAGGATGCTTCCTCCTCCGCATCCCATATCCTGGCGGTGCCTGTGTCGAACACGATTGTCTTTATGTTTGTGAATTCGTCTATGCTGTATCCTATCCCCTCCCTTCCGAGGCCGCTCTCCTTGACACCGCCGAACGGGAAGAAGCCCACGCCGTGGGCGGGGTAGTTGTTGACCGTGACCTCTCCGACCTCCAGCCTCTTGGAAACCTTCCATGCGGAGTGCAGGCTGCGCGTGAAAACTGCTGAGTCGAGGCCGTAATCGGACCTGTTTGATATCTCAATGGCATCATCCACGCTTTCGAATGTGGCCACAGGAACAACGGGGCCGAACGTCTCCTCCCACATGACATCAGCATCCACAGGCACGTCGAGCAGCAGCGCAGGTTCGACAAAGTTGCCGTCGATGGAACCGCCGTGTGCGAGCTTTGCCCCCTTGGCCACTGCGTCATCAATGAGCCTCCTGACACGCTCAACAGCCTCGGTGTCGATGAGCGGGCCCACCATGCTCTCGGGCATACGCGGATCGCCTACCTTCCACCCCTTTATCCCCTCTTTGAGAAGCTCATAGAACCTGGGTGCCGCCCCCTTCTGGACGAGGACCCTGCTTATGGCATCGCAGCGCTGACCCGCATTCTTCAGTGCTCCGGCGAGCACCTTCGACGCGGCGCTCTCCAGGTCCGCATCCTCAAGGACTATTGCAACGCCCTTCCCGCCAAGTTCGAGGTGTATCTTCTTAATCCCTGATATTTCACTGAGCTTCTTGCCTATCTCCGTGCTCCCCGTGAACGTGAGGACGTCGACGGCCTGCTGCTTCGCCATGTAGCTGCCTATCGAGCCCCTGCCTGTAATGACACTTATGGAAGCGGGCGGGATGCCTGACTTCATCAGTATCTCGGCCATCATAAGTGCGGGTATAGGGTCTGAGCTTGGCGGCTTGATAATCACCGAATTGCCGGCCAGCAGGGCCGGTATTGCCTTCGTGTATGTGATGAAGAGAGGGTAGTTGAAGGGTGCTATTGCGAGCACCACTCCGACAGGTTCCCTGATCACGAGTGCGTACTTCCCTACATTCTCCTCGGCCCAGTCGCCCGGGAGGTAGTCGCCGAAGATCTTCCGCGCCTCCTCGAAGACGAGTGTGAGCCTGTGCATCGTTGCCTTTATCTCACCCGCCGCATCCGCAAGGGTCTTGCCGTTGTTGACCACAATTGCATCCTGGACTGATGAGAACTGCTCCTGCAGTATCTGCGATGCCTTCACCATCGAGTTCATCCGTTCAATGGCAGGCAGCCTGCGTATCAGCGACCTTGCATCTGTTGCATCGTTGACAACCCTGTCGGCGTCGCTCTCCTCCGCAACAGATATCCTTGCAATGACGCTTCCATCAATCGGGCTCTTCACATCGATGAATTTCCCGTTTGGAGGAAAGTACCACTTGCCCCCGGAGCATATCTTGAACTGCGGTATGCCCTGGCTGTCGTTCTCGTAAATCTCACTGAAGAATTCAGATAGCTTCATTTTCATAAACAACCATTCCTAAACATCTCTCACTTTCTGCCGGCAGAATAATACAGCCTGCTTTCATTTATATTTTGAGTCACCCTGGTAGTGTACAGCGTTTTCTGTAAATTCATTTAGACCTTGTGTCTTCCTGCGAAACATATGGAGTGTTAAACATGAAAACACAAGGCATGGAAACAACAGAACTGAAGGATATAATGATTGGGTTTCTGGAACAGAACAGGGAGGGAATGGTTTCCCTCGTTGAGTGGTTCCTGAACAGTGTAATGGAAATGGAAGTTGAACAGCAGGCAAATGCGTCACTGTACGAAC
>JAJZXY010000012.1 GCA_021806165.1 Thermoplasmata archaeon | reverse complement strand
TTAAGACCTAGGTTTCTAAGTTCACGAAACAACAGTCTGGACGTCTGATACTGATCGAAATCGTTTAAGAAAGTCTCTTGTAGAATCGTAACCATAATGGTTTTAGTGTGGACCCAGCGGGATTTGAACCCGCGGCCTCCTGCTGTATTGTCCGTGATGGATTGCAAAGCAGGCGATCTTCCGGGCTGATCTATGGGCCCTTTTTTGATGAGAATTTTGTCAATGGATATATATGTTTCATAATCCGGTCAGTGGTTCGTGTCGCAGCAGCGCAAAACGAACCTCGACAGGCAGTACGCAGCCATCAGGGAAGGAGTGGGATTCGGGCTTGTGCTGATTACCCCTGTGAACCTGCTCCTCCTCTATGCAGTCAACTTGCTGCTGGGTGTGGATACAGGCTATTTCACCACTCAGGTGATATACTACCTGTCTGCGAGCTCCTCCCTTTCAGTGGTGGGCGTTGTTTTTGTAATCGACGAGGCAGCATCAAGATCGGCTGAGAGGCAGAAGCGCCAGCAGAAGAGGACTGAGGGGGCGATGTGCACAGTCTGCGGTGCATTCATGAGGCCCGGCGAGACTAAATGCGGCATATGCGGTTCAGCCCCATTCAAGTCATGCGTAAACTGCGGCACGCTGATGACACTGAGCACGCAAGTATGCCCGAAGTGCGGCCAACACAGCTGACCTACCGCTTCCGCCTCATTGTGATGACAACCCAGGCGACAAGGCCAATCACAATCACGTCCGCTGCTATGAATACTGGCAATATGGGGAATGTGTTGGGCGAGTTGGCAACACTGAACACAGCAGGTGGGCTGCTTATGGCAGCGGAGGTGGAGTTGATCTTTACAGACGCATTCATGGAGTACTGCCCTGTGGTAAGCACACCGCCGTTCGTGAAATCAACAGCCACCTTGTAACTGAGGTAGCCAGTGGTTCCGCCGTACCCGTAAAGGTTGCTCGGCGTACCGTTGTAGACCCCCACTGATTTCAGGAATCCTCCTGTCAGCACGATGTGGCCAGTCCCGTTAAACTGCGCGTACGCCTTCTGCATGGAGTTGGAGGTGAAAACGGTCAGTGTTATCAGTGAATTTGGATAGATCTTGGTAACCTGCTCAAGGTTTATCGTGACAAAGAAGTTGTACGTGTGCCCGAGCACCAGCGTGCCAGGCAGCTCGTTGAGGCTGACAACCTGGGCGTTGGAGGCAGGCGCCGAAAGCTGGATAATCAGTATGGCGGCCGCCGCAGTGACCGCGACCGCGAGAATTGCTTTCTTCGTCCTTGGTGTCACGCCCAATTTTCCCCAACCTGTGCTCTTTAATGCAATGATCTGCCTTTATTTATTTGTTACTAAGGGCTGATAAAACTGAATACCCTTAAGCCGCCAATGCATAGAATTTTAAACATAGATGTGACTTTACAGGACAAGGGGTGCACAATTGCTTCAAGAAGCTACTGAACTGATAGGGCGCCAGTGCTATACCGAGTCTGGAATATACCTCGGGAGCGTCAGCAATGTCGTAATAGATGTGAATGAGGCCAAGATCAACGGTCTCTATGTTGCGGACACGAATCCTCTGCTTGTGGACAGCAGCAGGGCGGTCCTCTTCCCGTACAGGTGGATCAGGAGCGTCGGCGACATCATACTGCTGAAGTACTTCCCGAAGAAGATAAGCAGCAGGGAGAAGGCAGCCTAACCCGAATCCTCAACCCTTTTTCCCCTGGCGGACGGTATTATCTTCATTCTTCCTCCACCTTCTGCCCTTTCCCATGCAGCTCCAGTAATCCTGTCCAGGAATATTGCCAGTGCCGCTATCTCCGAATGCGGCTGGTTGCCCACAGACACATTGTAATGCGCCATGCTGTACACTTCTTTGGGCACCTTTTCCGCACCCACAACGATCAGCATGTCCCTGTCCCTGTCTATCCTGCCAGCCACGTCCGGGAGCCTCTCGCCGTACATGGTCAGGTGCACAACAATGCCCTCGAACGAGGAAATGAACTTCTTCCAGTTCCTTTCATACTTGACTGTAAAACTGCCGCCGAATCTTCCGTTTACACCGGCGATCCTGGCGGCGAGCTCGTCATCCCTGGTGGTTATTACCATGCCGGAAGCGCCGAATGTCCTTGCAACGAGGCCGACGTGCGTTGTAACCCTTTTGTCCCTTGACGGCCTGTGCCCGAGCCTCAGGACAGTTATCATGGCAGATCTACATCTCTTCCTTGAACCGCTCCACCCTGTGTCCTCGAAGGTCAAGGTGAATGGACCGCTTTACCATGCTCTTGAGCATTGTCGAAGTCATGCCCAAACTCTCTGCAACATCCCCGGCGAACTTGCCCTCCTGCCCAATCTCCTCTAGAATCCTCTTCTCAACCTTCCTGAATTCACTTTCAGACATCATTGCAATTGAGAGCACATCGCTGATCTCATAAACGGGCCAGGTGACGCTGATGTGGAATGATGAATAATATGTATGGTAAGCCTTCTCTGGCTGAGGTGATTTGCTGGATGACTGCCATCTGGTTTCCACAAGCTTCATCTTCTCGAGGAATTTCAGCGCCTCCTTTCCCTCCTTCCCGTACTTTTCCTCGATATCCCTGGCCGTCCTCCATTCCAGCGTTACCTCCTTGAGCACCTGTCTCTTGGACTCGGTGTCGACTGCTCTCAGCATCGGAACGAGATCTGACGGCTCGTTGATGACCTTCATTCGGTTCATGAAGACCTCTATCTGCATCTGAAATATAAAGCGGTACTGTGCCATGCCCCCGTAGAAAACCAGCGAGCCTCTTCAGATCAGTGTCCTGAGCGCGATGATTCCAACCGCAGGAAGGACAGACATCAGGTAATCGTCATCGATGGACTTGAATTTCAGCCTCTCTGATAACCATGCTATCAGCGAACCCGCAAGTGCCAGCGGTGCGGCGGTTACGAGGGTCAGATGGAACAGAATGAATGATACTAGATATATGGTGAACGAAAGAGGCAGTATTATGTCAGACAGCTTGCTCAAGCCCCGCGCCCTCAGCTCGCCTGCAAGGGGGTCCATAAGCGCCATCGATGCAAGAGCTGGCACAGCTATGTAGAACGGGAAGAAAAGGACGACCGTCCCGATGCCCAGGAATGCCCAAGCAAAACCAGACAGTCTGGTGTATTCATAGGGCCTCATGCCAATGATCTTGAGGCTCAGCTGTATGCGCACAGACTCAAATGCGAGGACAAAAAGAAGTACGAGGACCAGCGCAGTTTCCCTGTCAAGCCACGGGAGCAGCTTCTCAGGTATGAAATAGTAGACCGATCCGAGCCCGGTGAGGACGTGGATTGACCTGCGAAGCGCGCTGCCCTTTTCCACGACACTTGAATGAGTCATTGACATTAAATCTATCCTGCGCTCTTGGAATGATTACTGGCTGCCCGCGACAACAAAAGGTATCAACAAGCAACTCATTCGTTACAACAAAAGGGACGGGGGTATTAGAATGAACATATGCGTAAACACACAGACCCCGCTGATCAGGTTCCTGGCAACCTCGGCCGATTTGGTAGAGAAATACGGAACGCTTGACGATGTGGTGGACCTCAAGATGCTTGAGGAGGGCGTCGACTTCGTCTTTTCACCCGGCGGTGTAACTGCCATGGTATATCCATCGCTGAAGAGGATGAAGGCACTAGGCATTGCAGAGAAGGCGCTCTGGATATCCCTGTCACCCGGTGCTCCGACTGCCCTCCGCGGTGATGGCATCGATTTCATTAACATCGACCTTGACAGGCACGACGCCGAAGGGTATGTCAAATTCAAGGACAGACTGTGGAATGAGATACACGGTCTTGAGCATCTGTCATTCGTGCCAAGGGAGTATCTAGCTTTCAGCCAGTATGGATGGAAGACTGCCGACGTGATGCTGAAAACGCTTGGTGATTATGACTTATACTACATTCACGACTTCCAGCAGCTGCAGGTGGGCAATTTTGTCGGACCGTTCGCCCCGGCAGTTTTCAGGTGGCACATACCTGCCAACTTTGATACGATCTCGGCGCGCGTCAGGAAGTTCATTGTTAGGAATATGGAGGCCTACGATGCAATCATAGTCAGCAACAAGGCCGACCTTGAGGCGCTCTTCCGGGCCGGGTACAGGGGGGAGGCATACCAGGTATACCCGCACATTGACGTCGGGAAGTGGAAGCCGCCGGGCAAGAGGGACATCAACAGGCTTTACTCCCAGACCGGGCTGAAGGAGGGGGAGAGGTTCTTCCTCACAGTTGCACGGATGGATCCGATGAAATCGCAGGATATTGCAATCAAGGCAATGGCGCACATAAGGGACGAGTTCCCGGACGTCAAGCTGGTACTCATAGGCAACGGGAGTTTTTCGGGAAGCTCGAAGAGCGGTCTCGGTTCATCAAAGGCCGCAAACTGGAGGAAGCACCTTTTTCAGCTGATAGAGCAGTTCGGGCTGCAGGACAAAGTCATACTGGCTGGCCACGCCGACGACAGCGTGGTTGAAGCCGCATACAGCCTCTGCGAGGCACATATTCTGCCCTCAAGAGCCGAAGGGTTCGGCCTTGTCACAGCTGAGTGCTGGGCCATGAAGCGTCCCGTGATAGTCAGCAACGGCTGTGGCTCGGCCGAGCTTGTCGTGGAAGGGCTGAACGGCTACACATTCGACAGGGACAATGATCTGGAGCTTGCTTCAAGGATGGCCGAAATGCTCAGGGGTGGAAGGGAGGATGACATGGGAAGGCTCGGTTTCGAGACTGCCAAGCAGTGCGAAACCGATGTGGCACTGAAGAGGGAGATGGAGATATTTGAAAAGGTCATATCGATGTACTGAGACATCATTCCCTTTCCCTTGATGAGAGTATGGCCTCAATCATCTCAACGACACCCTCTCCTCCTGGCTTTTCATAGACCACGTCTGCCCTCTCCCTGATCTGCAGGACCGAATTTCCGAGGGCGACCTTCAGCGCCTCCAGACGGAAGAGGGAGAGGTCATTCTCCCCATCCCCCACCACAGCCGTCCTGTCCATTCGCTTGCCCATCAGCTCCAGGGCGACGCGCAGCCCGGTGTCCTTGTCGACACCAGCGGGCAGTACCATACCTGAATCAACGTTCCTAACCAGTCTGGCATAATTTCCCATCCCCTCAAGCGCCACCCTTGCCCTTTCCAGATTCCCCTTCTCAACATATGAAATAACATCCCCCCTGATTATTGGCACGCGCCTGTCTTCAAGTTCATCGGCAATCCTCTTCCCATTTTCCTCAGACAGCTTTCTGACCAGTCCGTTGTACGATATCACTGCACCATTCTCAGCAACGAGCGCATCTACATGCTCAAACATGCCTGATATCCTGGCCATGAAATGCAGTTTCCTTCCTGAAACAATGACTATGCGTATTCCCGCGCCTGATGCCCTGTCGACAGCCTGCACCGTTGCCGGCCTAAGGCTCAGGTCGAGAGCAGTAAGCGTCCTGTCGTAGTCCGATGCTATGACCTCTATTGAAGCTAGACGGTCAGGCAGCCCTTCCTGCCTCCCGCCGCTCACTTCAGCTTTTCCTCTTGCTGTCATTTCCGATGTAATCAAGAACCGATTTCCATATATGTCCTTTGGGAGCTTTCTTGTTTTCGAAGTTGTTCACCGAGAGGTATTCCTCCAAAGAGGATGATATCCCCTTCCCCCATGACCCGTTGACTGGACCGCTGTAGTATCCAAGCTTCTTCAGCCTTGACTGGAGCTGCCTGCATATGCCGTTGTCGATCCTGAGCAGATCCTCCTTCCTCTCCCTTGAGAGGATGACAAGGTCGTATATCCTGAATATCCTGCGCAGCTCCGCAATCGGACTCTCATGGTCATCCACCCTGAGATCGATGTACCTGTCGTTGAATCCGCCATATCCCCCCTTCTTTCTCACCACGAGGAGTGCAGCGGACTGCATCCCTCTCCTGTCCCCGCCTGCATCCTGTCCGGCCTGCAGTGCAGCAAGCAATCTCTCGGGGAAATCCTCTTTCGAATTCTCAAAGGTGCTTGCCATGGATTCAACGGTTCTTCCGTCGACAAGAATGTTTCCCTGGGCTGCGAAACCGTCGCCGACGACGCCGCCCGCCCACTCCATGCACTTGCTCCCGGTGTAGGTTGCCGACCGTCCCTTCCCATCCACGATTCCCACCTGTCTGTTGTCCCTTCCTCTGTCAGCCGAAATGAGCTTTTTCATCGTTTCTTCCGCGCTCAGCCCCTTCTTCATCATATCCAGCCCCCTGGGACCGAATGACGAATTTGCATATGATTGCGTAGCAACCGCGCCCACTCCGGCCGAAGCCCATGGGACAACTGAGCCAACGGAGAGAAACTTCGACTGCACGGCTATACCAAGGTCCTTCGTCTCAGGATCTATTGCGACGATTGAAAACGTGGCCACGACCGCGCGGGGTGACTTCACCATGTGCGCATGAACCGCACTGACCGATTTATGGGTATCTGTCCAACCCGGGCTCACTCGCCCGACAGTGCATCAGTATGTGGATTTCTCTCAGAAAGCCTCGAAACCCTGTCCTCCCTGTATGCTGCGGGGTCGATTGTGAATATGCCCTCCTCCTCCCCCTCCCCGAGGAGTCGGGTGCGCGGAAACATCATCATGCCGTCCGCAGACCGGGTGAGGTCGACCACCCCGCTTCTGCCCATGAAGTGCGGAGGGCTGACTGCGTTCGCGAATGCCACGGGCATCCTGTTCTCAAGCGCCCTTGCCTGCAGGTAAATCAACCAGGGGTCTATGCCCTCCCACCTGATCTTTGCCGGGACCGCAATCATGTCGCACCCCGCCATTGCAAATCTCCTGACTGTTTCGGGGAAATCCAGGTCGTAGCAGATTGCCACTCCAATCCTTATGCCGTCTATGTCGAAGTGGCTGATAGCCCTCCCTGGCGTTATGCTCCTCCTCTCAATTCCGAACGGATGGAGCTTCCTGCAGTGTGCAACCATACCGCCGTCCCTGCCGAAGGCGTAGCATGAAATATGGAGATTCCCTCCGTCCCTTTCCATCATTCCCCCGGACAGAATCACCGAACCGTATTCGGAGGCAAGCGCTGAAAGCCTCCCGAGGTAGTCGCTTTCACCATCAACCTCATTCGTGTCACCGCCATTCATCCACTTTTCTGGGAGTAGGACAACGTCTGCACCCTTGTCGAGCAGCGACGTAATGCGGGGAAGGGAGCCGCTGAGATCCGGGGAGTGGAACTGGGCAATGCCCACCTTCAATTCTGACAAATGATGCGCCTCCCTGGAATCATCGCGCCATGATATTAATCTCTTCTCGATAAGTGCATTAGTGTAATCCTGGCAATTCGCCAGCATCACCGAATTCCGCTGCACTTTGGAGAAAGAGTTATTAGGGCAAGCGCGTATTAATCACGATTTTACCAATGGCACGTCCATATGATCGGATAACAGAACAGTACTCCCTGAATGAAGTCATGTCCGTCATGAATCCCCTGATAAGGGAATGGTTCACATCGAAATTCTCCGGTCTTACTGAACCACAGTCGTTCGCGGTGATGCCAATCCACGAGGGAAGGAACGTCATAGTGTCATCCCCGACTGGTTCCGGAAAGACGATGACTGCCTTCCTCTCCATAATCAATGAACTGATGAACCTCAGGGAAGAGGGCAGGCTTGAGGACAGGATTTATGCGGTCTATGTATCGCCACTGCGAGCTCTTGCCAACGATATAAACAAGAATCTCAACACCCCGCTCGACGAACTCACCGGCCTTGCCGAATCAAAGGGTCAGGCGGGTCCGGGCATTCGCGTAGCAGTAAGGTCGGGCGACACCTCTTCATACGAGAGGCAGCGCATGGTGAAGAGGCCACCGCACATATTCATCACCACACCAGAGTCACTTGCACTGACAATGTCCTCACCAGTCTTCAGGACAAGATTCTCAGGCATAAGGTGGCTGATACTGGATGAACTGCATGAAATATGCGACTCAAAGCGCGGCGAGTTCCTGAGCGTGACGATAGAGCGGCTGGCTGAACACTGCGGTGAAAGCTTCTCCAGGATTGGGCTCTCTGCCACCATGGCCCCCATTGAGGAGATGGCGGCATTCCTTGGCGGATACGGCAACGACGCCCGGCCGAGGCCTGTTTCCATTGTGGAGGTGAAGAGCCCCAAGTCACTTGATCTTGGTGTCATTTGCCCGGTGAGGGATCTCAACGCAGTCCAGTCAGACATTGCAAATGCCAAGATGTACGACGAACTTGTGAATCTCATAGAGGGGCACACGACAACGCTTGTGTTCACAAACACGCGAAGTGCAACGGAAAGCGTGGCTTACAAGCTCAAGGAGCGCGGGCTGCCTGGCGTGGAGGCACACCACGGCAGCCTCAGCAAGCTGACAAGGAAGGACGTGGAAGACCAGTTGAAGAGGGGGGAGCTCAAGTGTGTCATCAGCTCCACTTCGCTGGAGCTTGGTATTGATATAGGCTCCATCGACCTCGTCTGCCAGATTGGGTCCCCGAAGTCTGTTGCCAAGGGGCTGCAGAGGATAGGCAGAAGCGGCCACTCTCTTGGTGCAATGGCGAAGGGGAGGCTTCTCGTCTTCGACCGGGACGATCTTGTGGAGTGCGCAGTGCTGACCAGATCGGCGCTGCTCAACAAAATAGACAGGGTGGACATACCGCACAACAGCCTCGATGTGCTTGCGCAGTCGCTCGTGGGCATGTCCCTTGAAAAGAAGTGGAAGGTGGACGAGGCTTTCGACGTTGTAAGGCGCTCATACTGCTACCACACGCTGACAAAGAGGGATTTCCTCTCGGTCCTCAGGTATCTCGGGAGCAAGGGTGATTTCGAGAATGTCTATTCCAAGGTCTGGTATGACGAGTCAGAACACACCTTCGGAAAGAAGAAGAGCTCCAGGCTGATTTATTTCCTCAACATAGGGACGATTGCCGATGAGTCTAGCTACGAGGTTGTCAGCGAACGGGGGCTTCCTGTCGGTACCCTCTCCGACAAGTTCGTGGAACGCCTTTCCACCAAGGACATATTTGTGCTCGGAGGGCGGAGCTATGAATTCATCAGGGCCCGAGGAACGACTGTTCTCGTCAGGGATGCAAAGGGGAGGCGCCCGACTGTTCCCTCCTGGACCGGCGAGATGCTGCCGAGGAGTTTCGACCTCTCCGAGGATATAGGCGCCTTCAGGGCGCATATGGAGGAGATGCTTGCAAGGCCGGAAATGGAGGTTATAGACTACCTCGTCGGCAACTACAATATAGACAGCTGGTCCGCAAGGAGCATCGTCAATTACCTCAAGGAGCAGAAGAGCATGATTCCGGTCCTGCCGACGAACAGGCACCTGCTGATTGAGGGAACATACCAGAGCGACAAGGGGACGAGGATGATAATATTCCACTACCCATTCGGCAGGAGGACGAATGATGCACTGTCACGCTCATATGCCCACGCTATATCACAGAAATACAAGTGCAACACGAGCGTTTCAATCTCTGACGACAACTTCCTCATCAGCGTCCCCAAGGAGATTCCGCTGAAGGATATCGCGGGCCTCGTCACATCATCCAACATCCGGGAAATGCTGATGAAGAGCCTCCAGAATTCGGAGCTGTTCAAGCAGCGTTTCAGGCATGTCGCGGGTCGAAGCTTCATGATACTGAGGAACTACCGCGGCAAGGAACTTTCAGTCAGCCGGCAGCAGCTGCGCTCAAGCGCACTGCTGGAACAGCTGGGAAGCATAGAGGACTTCCCTGTTATCAGGGAGACATACAGCGAGATAATGAATGAGGTAATGGACACAGAGCACGCAGCTGCCGTACTGAGCGACATAGAGAAGGGAAGTAGGGAGGTGAGCACCTACGGCTATACAGACACTCCTTCCTCATTCTCGCACAGCATTCTCCTCTCCGGGATATCCGACGTGATACTGATGGAGGACAAGAGTTCAATGCTGCGCGAGCTCCACAGGAAGGTCCTCTCCCACGTCCTCGGCGGGGATGTCAAGAGGTACGAGTTCGAGGCAGATGTGGTGGAGCACTACTTCGCGGGAAAGAGGCCCTCAATCGAGGAGAAGGAACAGGTGCCGCAGCTTGTTGCAGCCGTGGGGCCGCTCATCATGCTCAAGGAGCGTGGCAACAGCGTCAGGAAGTTCACATCCAAACCGCATGAGGAGGTGCGCAGCTGGGCGCTGGAACTGCTTGAGGAAGGTAAGCTGGCGACCATCTGGCTGGACGACATATATTTCATACCACCAGAAGAGCTCGGAGCATTCTCTCTCATCGGCAAGAGGAGGGAGCTCATGGATGATGAGCAGGCAGCTCTTGCAATACTTTCAGAACAGGAGATCAGCAGCAGGAAGATTGCAGAATCGCTCCATATGAAGGTGGAGGAGGCGAACGAGATTATGCACAGACTCGAAAGCCTCTTTCTTGCAAGAAGGGTGAGAATGCGCCGGGACGGGGGATGGATTTGGGTGAGGGGCAGTCCTGCGGAGGGGGATGCCGAAGCAGCTCTGGAGAGGGTTGTCACAAGGGAGCTGGCTTATTTCGGTCCGCTGACAGCTGAGGAGCTCTCCTACCGGTTCAGGAGTGATTCAGTTGTTTCCAAGGCGGAGCAGCTTGTCTCCGAGGGAATAGTTTCCAAGGGCTACTTCCTGGCCGAGGAAGTTGAACAGTATATGCTCACCAGGGACTACCTGCGGCTCAAGAATGTGGGGGTGAAGGTGTATGACTTCGCCACGATACAGCGCTATCAGCACCACAAAAGCATGGAGCGCCTTGGCTCCATAGAGGAGTACTTTGACAGGTTCGCTGTCTCCGGCATGCTTCTTGACGTTTTCAACAGGGTGGAGGGCTTCAGCAGGAGCGAGTGGGAGTCTCTTCGCAAGAAGGGAACGCTGCGACTTGGAAGGTTCATGAGGGGAAGGGTGAGATATGTGATGGAGAAGGATGTCCCACTCTTCGTCAGCGCGTTCCGCGACAGGTCGCTTACGGATGAGGAGAAATCGGCCCTCGAAAGGGTGAAGGAGATGGGCGGAGGGACATCCTCGCAGATAATCTCTGCACTCGGTCTCCCCAGGGAGAAGGGGAGGGAGATAATAGAGAGGCTTGACAGGGCTCTCTGGCTGCACAGAACTTTCCAGGAGAATGAGGAGTGGAGTGCCAGGAACGTATACGAATTCCTCGACAGCCCCGACGATGTGGAGGACGCCAGGACACGGGTTGTGGAGAAGCTGATACGCGGCACGGGGCCGATAAGGGTGGGGGATTTGCTTTCCATGACAGGCTTCTGGGATATGAACCTCGAGCAGGTTGCCGAGTCTGTCGGAGCGGTGAGGATAGTTGTCGGCGATGCATCCAACGCGATGTATGTCATGCCTGAGGAGCTGGAGCGCATAGATGCCTTCGGCGAGGCTCTCGCATCAACGCACGTCGTGTCCATGCTTGACCCGTTCGTGCAGTACATGTGGGCGGAGCTTGCATCGCGCTACGGTGACGGGTGGTATTACCCGATAATCCAGAACGCAAGGGTTGCAGGGATGGCAGAGATATGGGTGATGGCATCGTGCGTCGAGGTAAGGCAGCTCAACCTGAACGAGGAGACTGATGCACAGGGGGCACTGGATGCAGTCGCAGGTCTCAGGACCCTGTTCAGACAGTTCGACCTTGACATACTCCGCATCAGGGAGATCAACAGCGTGCCCGCAGGAGACATTTCCGGTGACATGCTGCGAGTCTGCGAATCGGCAGGATTCAGCATGGTAAACGGCATGCTGGTGCACGGTGATGTGGTTGCCGGCTCATTCGACAGGAAGAGGATAATGTCGCTGACTCTCCAGAAGCAGCATATCGAAAACCAGTTCGCAAACTCTGCGGAGGCAGTTGACGAGATGATGTTCCTCAGGGGCAACTATGAGGCTATGCTCAGGGTCAGGCATTTCATTTCTCTGGAACATGACCACAAGGATGGAAAGCTGCTGCTTGCCCAGGTCATACCGGACCACGCCGCCCATACGGACAAGAGATGGGCCTCCATATTCAGGGCGGCAAGGACGAGGAAGCTGTCGAAGGTGGAGTCGCACCTGCTCGAGATAATAGAGTCGTTCGAGCCTGCGAGCAAGAAGCAGATCTTCCACTATTCCAGCTTCTCGAGGGGGAGCACTCAGTCCGCGCTGAGATCGCTGATGCGCAAGTCGTGCATAGCGCTTGACGGAAACAGGTGCTATGTTGCCGTCAGGGAAAACGGCATGTCAAGGGAGGCTGCGATTGAGACCGTTGTAATGCAGCTTTTCAGGCAGTTCGGCACTTTCACCGCAGAGCAGCTATCACGCATGATGCGCCCCGAACTCAGCATGCGGCAGCTGAGGGAGATGCTCTGCAGGCTGGAGGAGAAGGGGCTGCTGCGCAAGGGGTATCTCGAGAAGGGGAGCGACACACTCTACTGGATTTCGGCGGAGGATGTGAACAGGCTGAGGAGGGCTGCCTTCTCCAGGAATTTCATTGTAACGCAGGAGGACAGGCTGGTCCCCTACTTCCATGATCTGGTGAAGAGCAGCCTGGACATCGGCGCATCCAACCTCATTTTCAGGGGCAGCGAGATAGTAGGCGCATTCAAGGGAAAGATCAGGGATTACGAGATCAAGGTCGACCGGTTCGAGGGGAATGAAGAGGCGAAGGAGATGCTGCAGGACCTGGCCGCGGAGATGGGCATAATCGTCAGAAAGAAGCCAGTTGCTGCCGAGGAGGAGTGGGACGTTGTCGGTTTTTACGAGAGGACACATCCTGGCAGGTGAATCGCGGTCTAAGCCAGTCCCCCTCCCTGCACCCCGCACCCGCCACAGCAGGAACAAATCACTGACCGCCATTCCAGCGTAAGTTGCGATTACAGAAAATCAGTTCAAAAAGTATATACGCAGTACTCCTGAATGAAAGCAGCAGGAGTTCACAAATGATCAACGAGGGTGTATGTCCTGTATGCGAATCCAGGATAGAGCCGGGGAGCGGTTCATGCGAGGTTTGCGGAGCAGACCTCAAACTCCTGGCCGAGAATGCAAAGGCTCAGTATGTTTGCCCTGAATGCGGCAACGAGCTTGGCGAATACGATTCCAGATGCCCCAAATGCGGCGTAACGTTTGCCCAGGAGGAGCAGGTGATTTTCCAGTGCCCAGCATGCAACGCAGAGGTTGAGGCAACCGCAAACAAGTGCCCCAGCTGCGGAGCGGAATTCCTCAGCGACGAGGAAGCTTCCGCACAGGCGGAGGTGCCCGAGGGCATCGAGTCAGTCCCTCCGGTGGAGATGCAGGAAGCGGAAACATTTGATGACATTGCACAGGGCATAACCACAGGCAATCCAGAGACGCTCATAAGTGAATTCGAGGAGACGCTCAGGGGGATGGAGCCCACGGCAGAGGAGGAGGCTTCAGAGGAGGAGCAGCCCGGGCCCGAAATGGAGCGGGGGATGCCCGCTGCCCCGGAGGAACATATCACAGCCCAGGCCCGGCCTGCCGGCGCATCAGCCGCAGCAGATCCTGCTCCCGAGAAGCACGGGAGGTTCAGGTTCAGGTTTGGCAGAAGGAAGTACGAAAAGCAGGTCGAGGAGGCGCCGAAGCAAGCTCCCCGCGAGGAGATGGTCTTCCGCGCAGCCGCACCCGCCCCTGCGACTCAGCAGGCCCAGGTGCAGCAGAATCCTGCTGCATGGAGCGAAACTGACGAGATGAAGCCTCTCATTGAGCAGCTCAGGACGCTTCTCAAATTTGCGGGAGACGCCAGCATCGACATCAGCGACGGCAAGAAATACCTCGATACGTCGGTGGAGTATGCCAAGTCGGGTGACGGCAGCGAGGCGCTCAAGCAGATCAGGTTTGCATACAAGTCAATAGAGTCAAACATCCAGAGCTTCTTCAAGGACAAGATGGAGATAATGAGGAAGCAGATTGAGATAGACAACTTTTCCGGTGAAAGGAAGCAGGACTTCGAGTCCAGGCTTTCATCCATCTCCGAACTTGTCCGCGAGGGCTCCTTTGAGGATGCTCTCGAGTCGGTTTCCCAGTTCCAGTCAGACCTGTCGCCCAAGGCGTCGCAGTTCGGCGAGGCGAAGGAACTCATCGACAGGCTGGAGGAGCTCCTAAAGTACGCCGACGAGATAGGCATAGACTACAACAGCGCCAGGATGATTTTCACAGAGGCAAGGAAGCATCTGGCGGTGGGGGACTGGAGCTCGGCGCTGGTGCTGGCAAGGCAGTCAAGGGAGTCGCTTATGCGTTCAATCCCGGGAAAGCTGCTGTCTGAGATGAACAGGGCTCGGTCTGAGATAATAGATGCAAAGATCGGCGGCATGAAGGTCACCGAATTCATTGCAACGCTCAAGGAGGCAAGCAATGCATACAACGAGGGCAAGTTTGACGAGTCGCTCCGTTTCATGAATATTTTCAGGCGTGAATTCGACAGGGCGAGGAGTCTCTCCTCCAGAATACATGCCTGAACACTTTTGGACTCCGCCGCAGAGTGCATGCCGCCGGCGCTGCGATGCCGACTCACGCCCTAAAGAAAACTTATTTAGATGTATTCCCAATGCACACAGGCGAGGGCCCATAGCTTAGTCTGGCGGAGCGTCTGGCTCATAACCAGATGGTCGTCGGTTCAAATCCGACTGGGCCCATTTTCTGCACTTATTCCACCAGGGCAGTGTTCATCATAGACTGGACTTAGGTAGTGATGCGGCCGATGTTATTACCGGCCCTTCAGCATCCTGCACTGCATCACGGTCGGCAGTGCTCCGGGCCTGTGGTCGTATATGATGGAGGTCAACCGTGTTGAGCCCAGGCACGCGCTGCCGTTGGAATGGCTGTCACCCGGCCACTTCGGCAGGTTTGTCGATTTCCTGAAACAGCACTATTCCACCTCATACCTGAGGCTTGCTTCAGGCGAAATCTCAATAGCCGTTGTGGAAGGCGTCTGCCACTTCGCCTTCGAGGTGAATATGCTGACCTCCAGGGTTACCTCCGTGGGCACCACCTCCGGACAGGATATACTGGAAATAATGGCGAAGGTTCCGGAAGAGGAGGCGCAGGCAGCAGGCGACTGGCCCGGAAGGCCGGCAGACAGCCTTGAATTCGCACTCAGGACATTCCAGCGCCTTTTCAAATTCCCCGGAGGCGGTTGCGGCGGGAAGATTGGCACGCGCTCAGCAGGCGCGTCGAGGCACAACTTCCTGAGGCGTATAATGAGGGGCAGCACAATGAACCTCTTCCTCCTCTTCCTGGTTTTCAGTTTCATGTTTGTCATGCTCCTTGGCGACTACGCGCTGATAGCTGTCCAGTGCCTCGCACTCTTCTTCTCCGGCAGGATAGCCTTCCTGATGGGCTCCGTCCGCCCCTCCAGGGATGAGCCGGATGTCATCACGGTCTCCGCCCGGCTCTCGCCCCAGAATTACAGGAGGATTAGGAGGGGAAGGTATGCCGCTGAGGTGCGGGAAGGGGTAAGGGAGGCAATGGAATCGGGATGAGGCGACACGGAGGGGGCTGTGAGGGGTCCTCGAGTCAAAGGGACTCTCTGTAGGGGAAGGGGAGGTAAGGGTGACCACCAGGCACCAATATGCGTCCGTCGAAAGGGCAGTCTCGAAATTCGGCATGCCAGTCCCGCACATAGTGGTTGACAACACGCCTGCAGACAATGCTTCCGCGATGGGAATATCGCCGTCGAGGTCTACCATAACAGTCACCGCAGGGACGCTTGAGGCACTTTCAGACGACGAACTCGAATCAGTGATAGCGCATGAGATAGGACATGTCAAGTGGCGCGACCCGCTGATACTGTCCGCCCTTACATCATTCATGTATACAGGCGGCTTCTACCTCCTGCTCGCGTTCGGCATAGTGTTCCTTGTGGGCAAGTTCCTGGAAGCACGCGCTGACACTGAGTCGGCGAACAATAAAGGAAGGCCTGAAATGCTCGCATCAGCCCTTGAAAACATCAGCTTCACCCAGCTCTACTACCGGAAATACTCTTCAGGCGTCAGGGTCTTCGACTGGCTGAGGCTCGATCCTCATCCGCCAGCCTACTTCAGGGTGGAGAGGCTGCGGCGGATGTCCGCAAGGGGAGGGAAGGTAAGGCACACCCTTCTCTCCTCCACCTTCGACTGAGTTGCAGGATTTTTCAGGGGGCTCGCCGGAGGGTGAGGACTCGGCAGCCCCGGGTCAGTTTTTAATTCAGCCGGTGCATCCTCCTCCTTATGGGGCAGTGAGATGAAGCCACCGGAACTGATCGCATTCAGAGACGCCGCTTCAGCTTCTGTTGCGGAACAGGCTGCGTCAGCCTTCAGGATGAACGCAGGCATCGTGCTCAGGGTCTCATACATCCCCGGCGGCCGCAGGCTGTCAAGATGGGGCAGGCTCCTTGAGGCTCTCGGGCATGGAGGGCGGTCAATGGCACTCTGCTGGGCAGATGAATTGCCCCCCGCACTCCCCGAAGGCATTTCAGTCATCGCCGTCCTCAGGAGGGGGAGAAGAAACGCATGCATGGTATCAAGGTCGGGCTACACAAGGATTCCATCACACAGCAGCGTCGTCTGCAGCTCCCGCCTCCTGAGGGCCCAGCTGCTCAGGGCGAGAAGGGATATAGACGCAAGGATGAGCGATCTGCCTGCCGGACGTCTCCTCTCAAGGGTCGATGGAGGGCTGATTGCAGGCGCACTCGTCCCCTGCCACGAGATGGAACTTTCACATTACGTCCCCTCTCCAGGAAATGCAGCTCATCTCATGCCCCTCCCACATTTCGTGCCCTGTCCGGGCCAGGCTGCCGCATGCATACTGTCCGGCGATATTGAATTCGGGGAAAGGCTTGCTTCGGTGCTCAACGATCCGGAGACGGCAGCAGAGGTTGAGAAGGAGCTTTCGCTTGGATTGGCTCTTTCCCGAATCCACTCGCTGCGCGGCATGCTGCACGGCGCTTCAGTAAGTGCATTCGGCACAGGGTACAGGGTGTATCTGCAGGCGCTCTCCCCTGACGGGACCGGCGAGCTGAGGAGTGTTCTGGACCGGGGAAGGGATTTCATCCCCAGTGACGCAGCTGCATCGTTTGCAGAGAGGGGAGGGTCAGTATGACATCTCCGATATCCTTCTCCATGCAGGGAACCTGCTCTCTATCCTGGAGTCGAGTGTGAGCGGATCTGTCCCGTGAGTCGCGTTGAGTCCGAGGAGTATGATGAACACAATTGCCTGTATTATTCCCGTACCCGGGTCTGTGTATCCCGGGACAGGGAGGCCGCCGAAACCCTCGCCTACACCCCAGGCAAGTATTGCAAAAACAGCTCCGCCCATGTATGCAATCTTCCTGCCAAGGCCCAGTATGAGGGAAATGGCAAGTGCGCCCTCCAGGATGCCGCACAGGTATGCATAGAAGAGCGGCGCCGCAGTGACCTGCCCTGTCCAGAACGAGAACCAGCCTGAGAGGAAAGCGGGCGCACCGGACGCCTGGTCCTGCACCACCCCTACGATGTTTCCGGGGAGGTTGTAGTAGAATGCAAGGAATGCCTCGGTGAGGTAGACAAGGCCGAACACAATCGCGGCTCCCCTGCTGAGCTTCATGGAATTCCTTGCAAACCAGCCTGCAAGCTGCTGCCCTGAAATCCTCGGTACTTCCGCCACCCTCCTCCAGCCGGGGAATCTCTCCTCGATCATGAAGTCAATGGTATACCTGTCCCTTCCGTATGTGGCGCTCAGGACTATCATGAAAAGCAGGCCAATTGCATATATGTTGCCTCCGCCGACAGTCACAGACCCCGGGCCGTATGGCCCTCCGAATCCCTCGGGGACGGACCAGATGAAAAGACCGAGGATTATCCCGCCTATGTATGCAATCTTCCTGGCAAAGCCTGCAATAAGCGCAATGGCGATTGAAAGCTCAAGAATGCCCGTGCCGTACGTCACCAGCATGGGGCTGTATGAAACAATTCCATGCCAGAACGAGAACCAGCCGCCGAGCCATGCGGGCTGTCCCACACCTGCCTGCTGGACTATGTCCGGTATCTGTGTGTAGAGCGAATTCTGGAACTTGAAATAGCCGTCAATTCCCCAGAGGATGCCGAATATCACTGCGGCTGCCCTGGACAGCCTGATGCCCCTGCTCCAGACGGGAATTGTTTCCACATGTTCGCCCTTCATTGGTTTCTTCACCACAACAGGATCAACATTCTTATCCATTTTGAACTTCCTCTTCTTACACTGCATCTCCAGGCCGGGCGAACATCGGCTTGTGGCCCGACAGGCTAAGGAGTCCTGCGCAATAGGGGATTGGGGCAGGCGGGATAATAACAGCCTGCCCGAAATATGAGGTTAACAGATTAAATAACAACTCCCTTGTCGAATATGCTTTATTAACCCACCACCTTTATGGACGCAGGATGGTTGATGGAAACAGTAGAACTCACGGTGGAAGTTGAACGTTCAGACTGTCTCGTTACCAATCTTGTCTACTCCAAGCTTGCGGGCGCCGATGTGGGAAGGCTCGTGATAGGGAGTGAGACGAGCCTGCACAAGGTGGATTCGGACAAGCTTCAGGAGTTCATCACCGAGTTCAGGAGGATCTCCAGGAGCGTGAGGCAGATATCAAAGGAGACTGCATGGGTGGAGACGGAGAGCTGCTCCGCCTGCAAGTATTTTGCCTCTATAAACATGCCAATCATAGGAAGCAGGAGCGCTGGTAAGGAGAAGGTCATCTTCAGGCTGATGGCGCAGTCCAAAAAGACGGCGGACAGGCTGGTCAGGGAGATGACAGATATGGGCCTCAAGCCCAGGGTAATAGATGTCACAACAAGCGAGAGCATGGAGGTGACAGACAGGGAGAAGGAGGTCATCCTCTATGCATTCAACCATGGTTATTTCGAACAGGACAGGGGTGCCTCACTGACTGAGCTCGCCGAGGGTCTGGAGGTCTCACCGTCCTCCCTCTCGGACGTCATGCGAAGGGCTCTTCGCAAGATTGTGATGGAATACCTGAAGAACAATACATAGCGGGTTGTTAACGCCCTCTGAGCGCCCCGACCAGCCTGTCTATGTCATTCTCATTGTTCATGTGATGCACTGCCACACGTATTCCTCCCATTCCGCTGCCTCCCCTGCATGATACGTCTATCCCCATGCCTGCGAGTCTCTGCACGGCCTCCCAGTGCTCATCCGCTCTTCCAGTCCTGAATGTTGTGATGGATGACGCATGCTCCTCCTCCTGCGGCGATATTACTTCAGCGCCTATTCCCTCAAGCTCCCCGACCAGCAGCTTTGACAGCCTCCTGATCCTCGCCGCCGCTCCCGCCGCTCCCGTCCTGTTCAGGAGGGCGAGCGATTCCCTGAGGCAGACAAGACCGGCATGGTTCCGCCATCCGCCGTCCTCCATCCTTGCCGCGCCCTTTACCGGGTCCAGGAGCTCCAGCGGATATCTGTCCTCCCTCGTGAAATATCTGGCCCAGCCTTCGCCGGGCTCTTCGCTTGCTGTCAGTGAATAGTGCGGCGGCTCCAGCTCCTCCGCAGCCTTTCCGCTCACATAGAGAATGCCAGAGCCGAATGGGCTTGTCAGCCATTTCTGCCCCCCGGCCGCTGCAAAGTCAGGCTTTATGGCCGATGCGTCAAAGGGCATTGCTCCCAGGTGCTGCACAGCGTCTATAACCACATATGCACCCCTCTCCCTTGCCACTGCAGAAATCTCCGCTGCATCCGCCCTGAAGCCGTTTACCCAGCAGACAGAGCTGAAAAGCACCGCCCGCGTCCGTCCGTCAAGCATCGCTCCGACATCCTCCGGGGAAAACCTCCCTCCGGTTGATTTCACGGTGCGCACCTCAACCCCCCTCTCCCTCCATTTCCTGAGCTCTGCCCCCAGTTCGGGGAATTCAAGGTCTGTGGTTACTATGTTGTCGCCCTTCGCCGGGTTTATGGAGTCCATTGCGATCTGCAGGCCCCGCGTTGTGCTGCTGCCGCAAGTCGCAATATGCTCCACCTGCGTGTTAAGGAGCTTCGCCGCCTCATCCCTGAAACCTGATGAAAGTAGCGTCCATTTGTCATGCAGCGCATCGCTGCCGAACGAGGAAGATGCATCCCCTGCCATCTTCGCAACCGCCGCAGCAGCAGACGCGGGTGCAGGGGAGATGGAGGCCCAGTTCAGGTAGACTCTCTTCTTCAGCACTTCAAACTCATTCCTCGCCTCTATGCTTCCATCTTCCATGGGTGACTGAAGGCGGTGGTGCGATATCAATATGATTCTACCGCTGACCCCTCTTTCTCACCAGTGTGAAAACATCGGAGAGCGCAAGCACGCAGAATACGAGGCCCGTCAGAAGCGTTATGAAGAAGAACACCTCGAGGTCGACGAAGAACCACCAGCTCTCCACCGTCCCCACCGTGTTCACAAAGGATATGATCATCAGAAGAATGCCGTTGAGTATTGTGAACAGGAAGAGTCTGTTCACCTGACCGAATATGGGCTGCTTCAGGCTGGCCACCTCGAAATTGGGCAGCATTGCAACCATGATGGAGAAGGCTGCAAGCAGCAGTCCTATGATCGTGGCGTAGACCACGAGCAGCTGCGAGCCCCCGAAAAAGGTGACAAAGGTGCTGGAGGGATGGTAGAGGGCAGCAGAGTTCAGGCTTCTGTCAACAAGGAAGATTGTCACCAGCAGCGAGACAAGAATGTCATTCTTCACCTTGAAGAGGCTGTCGACCCTGCCTCTCATCCTTATCCTTGGCATTTCAGCCTGACGCCGAGCCTGTGATTTCTGATAATCCTTTCGGTCCAGCATTCAGTGTACGGTTTCTGGAACAGGAGCGCTACTGCTCGAATGGTGCGGTTCCGCCGCTGAATAGCCACCCCCAAAGCTTGAAATATGCAGCTCAGGCTATTTGGCCATCAAGTTGGACTGAATTGTCTTTAACTGCGTATGTAATCAGTATCACTGTAGCAGTGATCGCCGCTATAGGTTATCCTGGAATTTTCATTCTCATGATGCTTGAAGGGATGCTGCTTCCCATCCCCTCCGAGGTTGTAATGCTGTTCGGCGGATACCTGGTTGCAACCGGCGGGCTCGGTGCAGTTATTGGCATCCCGGCAATACTTGTCCTGCTCGCCGTCGGCACCGCTGGAAATGTCACTGGCGCAGTGATTGCCTATCTGATAGGCAAGTACGGCGGCCTGCGCCTTCTGCTCAGATACGGGAAGTACGTGCTCGTCGATGAACGTTCGATACAGCGCGCCGATTCGTTTTTCAGGAAGTACGGCGGGCGCTCTGTTTTCACCACGAGGCTCATACCGATATTCAGGACATTCATATCGATACCGGCAGGCATAGCCGAAATGAACATGGGCCGCTTTGCCATGTACACTGCTCTGGGCACAACCTTCTGGAACATTGTGCTGATTTACATGGGCATGACGCTCAGGAAGAACTGGAATGCAATCCTCCCCTACTTCGAGTATTTCACCTATGTTGCCGGTGCCATCGTGGTGGTGCTGTTCGCATTCTGGCTCAGAGGTGCGCTGCGCAAGAGGAGTCTGGTCCGCGGAACAGCTGCTGCCGGCGCGGGAGAGGAGCGATAGCACTTTCACACCTTCTCATAGAGAAGAATGTAGCTGTGCGTGATTCCGTCCCCTGCTCCGGCGCCCGGAAGCGCACTTTCATCTATGATGACAATCTCCCTCATTCTCCATCCTGGGGAATGCCTCATGTCAGACCAGAGGAGCATTCCCATGGGAACAAACCTCCTGCCTGTACCAATATCCCTGACCCTCACCGCAAGCACCTGGGCGCTGTCAGCCGAGTCAGTAATCAGTCCGGAGGCGTATGCCACCCTTCCCCTGACGGCCTGTGGGCCGAGGGCATTCCAACAGGTGCTGTCAATCAGTATGGGGGCACCGCCCTTCACGCGGCCTCCTGGCTTGCCTTCAGACAGCCGGCGCAGGCAGTCCGATGAGGAGATTCTGGCGATGTCCGATGCAATCGCCGCTTCGTCGGCGGCCCATACTGTGGATGCATCCCTCCCGGCACCCGGCTCCACATCCATGCACCTTTCAACCATGAAGTCGAAATGTTCAGCCTCCACCTTCATCCTGAGCATCCTTTCCAGTGCCCTCCCCCGCCTGAATACAGGGAGGTACTCATGGCCAAGCAGCAGGAAGCTGCCCTGCATTGCCTTCCTGTACCAGAGTCCTGTCGTCCTGGTGTTGAACTGCCTTTTCATGATCAGCCTGTCAATGTCAAAGCCGCTGGAGGCATACCGCTCCATTGTCATGAATCCGAGCGGAACCACCCTCTTCTCCTTCCTCCTGTCACCGAGAAGCAGGACGCACCTGCCTCTGGGCCTGAGCACCCTTCCGTGCTCCATCGCAACCTCCTGCATTGCGTCCAGGTAATCTGCCGCCTCCAGAGCAGAGAGGTCCCCCTCCGCGCCTTCGGAGTATTTCACAATGCCCGCATAAGGGGGGTGTGTGCAAATCAGATCCACTGAACTGTCGCCGACCTCCCTGAGCTTCCTTGCATCCCCCTTCCCCACTGATGTCGAAGCGCTCAAATCCCTTCCGATGGAGGCAGCATGCCTCTTCAGCCTGGCGATGGATTCCAGCGTAATGGACACCGCGCTGCCGTTCACGTCGAAGCCCATGAAATTCCTCCCGAGGAGCAGCGCTTCGACCGCGGTCGTCCCACCGCCGACGAAGGTGTCGAGGACCATATCACCCTTGCTCGAGTAGTGATGCATGATATTCCTCGGTATGTAGGGGGACCAGTTGCCGCGGTACGAGCCGTCATGGACCGCCCAGCTTCCCCTTCCCCTGAACGACCACACGGTTCCTCCGGCCTGCAGCTCTTCATCAGGCTGCAGCCTTCGTATCGGACGTGGACGCCTGCCGCCGAATGAACCCGACTTCCTCCTGTCCATGAGGAGTGTTGTGAGCCTTCCGAAAGAGATGCCGAAAAGCCTCCCGATCTCAGCGTCGCCAGTCCCCGCATCCTTTGCGGCCACGACGGACTCCTCCCAGGCCCGCTCGCCGTGCACCCCCCTCAGGTGCTCCCCAGCCCTCTCGGCACCCTCGCCGCAGACCGGGCACCTCCACGCCTTCGCCACAATTCACACCCCGGGCAATGTCATTCGCCCTTAGAAGAGAGACTTTCCGCCGTCCACGAGGATGGTCTCACCTGTTATGAAGGACGCACGTTCGGAGAGGAGGAAGGAAACGGCAGAAGATATGTCCTCCGGCCTTCCCCACCTGCCAAGGGGTGTGCGCTCCTCAACCTCCTTCCTGAATGATGCGTCATTCCACCCCTCCTTGTTCATGTCTGTCATTATGAATCCGGGCGCCACGCAGTTGACCCTGACATCCGGAGCAAGCTCAAGCGAAAGCGCCCTGGTGATGTGAATCAGCGCCGACTTGCTTGCCTGATACGGGTATGCGCCTGCACTCGCGCTCAAACCCATGATGGAGGATATGTTCACAACACTTCCCTTCCCTGCCCGAAGCCTCTCCCTCAGAAGACGTGCAAGGAAGAACGGTGCCCTGAGGTTCGTGTTCACTGTAAGGTCCCAGTTGTCGAATGTTTCTTCCCCTAGTGCAAGGCCGGAGTAGATGCCTGCATTGTTGACGAGCCCGTGCAGCTCCGTGCAGCATCCCTCCACGAAGGATGCCACACGCTCAACACCCTCCCTGGTGGAAAGGTCGGCGGCAACGTATTTCAGCGAGCCTCCCACCTTCCCTGTCGCATCCCTCAGCGCACCCGGTCCGCTCCTGCTGTGTGCTATGACATTGGCACCCATGCCCAGCAGCTCCTTCGCCACATCCCTGCCTATTCCCCTGCTCGCTCCCGTAACGAGCACATTGCGCCCGCTGAAATCGATGTATGCTCCCACGCTGTGCACCCCCCTCAGGACTCCTCCCTGAGATTGTTCCTGTACCTTTCGCAGAATGAATTGTAGTTCCGCTTGTATTCCGTCCAGACCTTCCTGTACTCCTCTGTGATCTTGCCGACAACCTTTGCGGGAACGCCGACTGCTATGGACTCATCGGGGATGTCACCCCTGTTCTTGACGACGGCACCCTCTCCGACCGCGGCCCACCTGCCGACTCTTGCAAAGTCGGAAATCACGGCGCCCATTCCGACTACCGCCCAGTCCTCAACCGTTCCCGTATGCACAATGCATCCGTGGCCGAGGGTTACATGCTCCCCGACGGTGCTCTTCTCCCCGGGCCTGGCATGTATGATGCAGTTCTCCTCCACCGCGGTAAATCCGCCTACCTCGACCTCGCCGTAGTCCCCCCTTACCACGGCACCAGGGCCTACCCATACATTCTCTCCTATCGTGACCTTCCCGATGACAGTCGCAGTCGGGAAGATGTAGGCCCCTTCGCCTATGAAGGGCCTCCTGCCCTCGAAGCCATAAACTGACATGTGGGGAGGATGGTCAGCCTTCCTTAATTCCTTTCACTTTGCGAGTGAACGGCCTATTCACCTGCAGGCCTGCGGGGATCGTGCACAATTTCCATGCTTCCCTTCCTGACGACCACTCCGTCGGCGAATGTGATGGTGTATTCGTCGCTCTTCACGATCCTGCCATGGTTTTCCGAGCACCTGCTCACGTCGCTGCCGCCCGGCGTTATACCCTTCTTTTCCTGCATCCTGATCCTGCCAGGATCAGCCGCATCGTGTAGATTAACCCTTTGCACTCCGCCGCTCTGCCGGAGGAGATTAATTTTTTAGCCAATTCAGCGATTGTGCCACGCCACATGGAAAGAAGACAGTTGAGATTTGCCATTGCGAGCGAGCAGCTGAAACTTCAGCTGTGGTCAGTGATATTCGGCTCTCTTATCATAGATGTCATTATCCTCTATGCCGGCAACCTGTTCTTCCTCGTATTCTCCGGCCTTATATTCGGTTCCATGTCCAGGCGCGGCAGGGCTGATTTCTGGCTTTGCGGCCTGCCCTCCCTCATCTCCACCTCGACCGTGGTCATCTTCTTCCACCTCCACATCAGGTCCGTCAGCGAAATACCGTTCAGCGTAACTCTTCTCGGCGGCTATGCAACCTTTGGAACCCTGATGGTTTCAGCCCTCCTGATCGGCGGAATCAGCGGCGGCGCCAGCTCAATTGCAGTCATAAGGTACGTGAGAAGGAAGTACGGCACCGCAAACGCCGCGCAAAATGCGGGCGGGAGTCAGCCCTGAGAGTCATCCCTGCGGTCTAGCCAGTCCATGTAAGGCGTCTCCTCCCTCCAGACAGCTATCTTCGAATCATCCACATCCGCTTCGCCTGCGGTGAGCTGCTCCATCCTGGCCGTGTGCCTCTCCACGGCCTCCCTATTCACCCGCGCCAGGCCCGCATGGTTCCACCACGCCATTGTGTGGATGAGTATCGCCTCCCTCGACGCCTGGGCCGAAGCAGCTGACATCCCCGGTGCGAGCCCCCCGCCGATTTCGGCAGCAAGAGCAGCGGGAATGGCCACACCTCCCGCCCCACTCAACACTGCTCCTCCCGAATCGGCCGCAAGCTCTGCGGCTTCCGTGCATGCTGGTGCAAGCTGCCCCGGCGTGGCCGCGAAATCACCGCTCCCTCCTGTGAGAAGCGCCTCCAGCCAGATATCCGCTTCGTGCCAGACGCTGAACATGCTTCCTGCATCGATGCAGAACAGATGCATGCCTTCAGGGAGTGAAGCTGCAAACGCCTCCGCCTCGGCCGCTGCCTCCTCTTCCGCCCTCCTTCTTGAATAGGCTGCACCGCCGGGGGTCGTGTATCTCATCCCGCCGGGCACACTTACAGCCCCCATGCCCAGGTAGCTCCGTCCATGACCAACAAAGCGCTCCGGTTCCAGCCTGGCTGCCGGCAGGAACAGGACGTTCCCGGCCCTCGCTGCTTCGGCGCCGTCAAGGTCAGCAACCCATTCCACACCTTCAGCTCCCAGCACGCCTGCGGTGCCTCCTGCCACCTCCACCGCTGCAAGGCCACGGGCAGCAAGACCTGCCGCCCTTCTTCCAGCTGACCTTCTGAATGCAGCCAGTCCTGTCTCCGTCTGCAGCCTGCAGCAGGCTGCATCTGCGAGCGCCAGGGATGCCCCCGTTGCGGTTGAGGCTGCCAGCTCCACCCCCCTGTAAGCTGAGAATTCATCCAGCATGCCGCCTCCTACCGACCTGTACCTGGCCATTGTTTCCTCGAGCCTGTCAAGCCAGTGGTTTGCAGCAGCCACATGCTCCCCCCTCCCCTGTCTTGCAAATGCCAGCAGGTCGTCAGAAATCATCCTGGCCCTGCTCTCTGAATAGCTGTTGAAGAAGCGCGCAAATGTGTCGGATGAGAGAATGTCGGCAAGGACCGGGGAGATGGAAAGGCCTATCCTGACATCACCGCGCCTGGCGGCAACCCTGTCCATCATCAGCAGCAGAGGCATGAGTGCATCAAGGACCATCGCCGATGCAGCTTTCATCATGTCTGCCGGCATGCAGTCATCGCCGGTCGGCGGCATGTCCGCATGTATGAGCATGGAGAATGCCCTTCCTTCAGGCATCCGCATCATCCGTCCTAAGGCGTGCGGGCCCGTCCCAGCAGCATCTCCTCAAATGAATGGTAGCGCACAGCTTCCCCCCTGGAGGGATAGTATGTGCAACCCAGGAGTTCATCCCTTTCGACAACCGCGCCGTGGTCGTACCCTCCGGCAGTCATCTCCTCAATGAAAGCCTCCCGCGGCTTGAGTCCGCCTTCCGATGTGATCATGGGGTTGAACGTCTTGTGCTCAATTCCCAGCTTCTCGAAAAGTGCATCGACGACGAGGGAGACGGGGTCACCCTGTGTGTCCACAAGCCATTTGCCCCCTCCACCGCTGCCTGTCCTTGAATGCAGGTAATCCACATAATCCTCTATTCCGTTGGTATACTGGATCATGGAACCCATGTCCGCAACCGCGGCGCTTGCATCCTTTATCCCCTCGGATATCACGCGGATCCTGACATGTTCCTCGGCGCTCAGATTCTTCCCATCTTTGCCGTAGACATGTATCTGGACTTCATTCTTGAAATATGATATATAGACAGCTCCGTCGAGCTTCTGCCTGACAGTCCCGTACCTTATTGCCTGGCTCGGCACGAGCCTGAAGTCCAGGACCTGCGATCCGTTGTTTACCAGTCCGTTCACAATGCACCGCCTCACAAACCTCGAGACCTGGTGGCCGTCCCTTCCAGTAACGATCGTGCTTCCTTCACCGAAGTGCTTTGAAATCGCCAGTCCCGCCTTCGTTGCCTCAAGCGGCTCGTATCTCTCCCATGCGTAGAGTCTCATTGTATCACGTATGCAGCATCTTTGTTCCGGAGCCGAGGCGGGAATGGTGCCATATCTTGATATTATGCCCGATCCTGCTGTCGCTTCCTATCCTCGTGCCGTCGCCGATCACAACGCCCTGGTCCAGCGTCACGGCGCCGTCTATGGACACGCCCTCGCCCACTATTGCCTCGGATATCAGGGAGGAATCACCTATCTGAGTATTTGAATATATTATGGATCTTGAAAGCTTCACGTCCTTGCCGATCCTCACATTGTCTCCCATGACGGCCCAGCCGTCGATCGATGCGGATGCGTCTATGTGGCAGTTCCTCCCAGTTATCAGGCGGCCGTAGGCAGGCTCGTCGGAGTAGTTCTTTCTCGCGAGCGCATCCTCCTCGAGCTTCCCGTCAACCATGTCCTGAGTCGCCGCAAGGTAGGTGCTGGGCATTCCCACATCGTTCCAGTAGCCTGAAAACCTGTAGCCGCCAATCTGCTGTCCACTCTTCAGCATCAGTGGAAAGAGCTGCCTGGAGAAGTCGAACTCTGTGTCATCCGGAATGCCTGGCAGTATGTCGGGGCTGCAGACATAGATGCCTGCATTGACAAGGTTGCTGAACGCGTCCTCCCTCCGCGGCTTTTCGTGAAAACGTGTTATCCTTCCCCTCTCATCAAGCATGGCCACACCATACTGGGATGTGTCAGAAACGGAGGCGAGCATCATGGTAACATGTGCGTTGGAATTGGAATGCGCATCTATCATCTTCCTGAGATCAATGGTGGTGAGCACATCCGCCGAAACAACAAGAAATGGCTCCTTCTCACCTTCCGCGGCGTTGCGCACAGCGCCCGCAGTCCCCCTCCTTATGTTGTCCGCCGTGTAATCCACCTTCAACCCGAACTTGCTCCCGTCGCCGACATGGCTCACAATCTGTTCGGAAAGGTAGTCGACAAGGATGGTGACGTCATCTATGCCCGCACTCTTGACAAGGGAAAGCATGCTGTCCATTATGGGCTGGTTGAGCAAGGGCATCATGGGCTTGGGCCTGGTTGCTGTCAGAGGCAGCAGCCTCGTCCCCTTCCCGGCAGCCATCATTATAGCCCTCATACTATCACCTCCACAAACCGCTCCTTGTCACAACATATGAAGCGCCTCCGCGGGAAACGCCTCCGGAGTGTAGTTAATTCATGCTTGGTTATTTCAGCCTTCCTGATAGATCCATGGGACAAATACGGGCAATTTAGATTGCAATACCCCCTCCAGGGCTGCCGTCCTCATAAACTGACGCCGTCAAAGGTCGCTGTTCCGGTGTCAGCCCATGCTGCTGAACATCTCCCTTATCTCTGCAGGAATGCTGACAGCCTTCCAGCTTCTTGTGTCGACGCAGACAAGAGTCATGCTCCCGTGCGCAGCCCTCTTCCCCTCTGTCACATTCCTTATCTCAAAGTCTATGGAAACAGATCTGTCGGAGATGCGTGACAGCGAAAGTTCCGTCTCGGCCTCGTCACCGAAATGCAGGGGTGACTCATATGTGCATTTCGCATCGACCCTTGGAAATGCCAGATTCATCTCCTTCATCACCTCGGCTTCCTTCTTTCCATGGCGCTCGTAGAATTCCTGCTCCGCCTTCTCGAAATACCTGAAATAGTTCGAAAAGTGGACGACCGCCAGGGCGTCAGTGTCGACCCAGTTCACCCTGAATCCGTGCCTGAACTTTGGCATGTTGGTGAATCGCCCGCAAATCTATTAAGTCATGCCCGGCATGGAAGACAGCAGCAGTGTCTAAATGACACCTGCTACATCATGCATGCAGGTATAGGGATGAAGATTGCGTTTGTCACATCTGAGGTCTGGCCCCTCTCCAAGACAGGGGGGCTTGCCGACTATTCGTATTCACTCCCGAAGGCACTTTCGGAAATGGGGCACCAGGTGGATGTCTACACCCCGTCATACTCCCCGGTGGATGGTGAAGGCGGGGAGGTGGCTGTCAACGGCATGGTTTTCACAGCCGCAAGGGAGACGATCGCAGGCTGGACTGCGGTGAAGCTGTGGAACAGGGAGCTGTTCGGCAGGGGGAAGGCTTACGGATACGAGGATGATTTCAGGCGTTTCGGCTACTTTGCCGCCGCCGCGGCCGAAGCGTTGTCGGGAGGCGGATATGATGTTGTGCACTGCAACGACTGGCAGTCAGGATACATTCCACTGCTTCTGAAGGGAAAGGGGTGCCGGGCTAAGACCATCTTCGCCATTCACAACCTTGAATTCCAGGGGTCCTCCGACCCTGTTATACTGGATGAGATTGGAATTGACAGGGGCAATTTCCACATGGAGGGCGTGGAATTCTACGGCCAGGCGAGTTCACTGAAGTCAGGCATCGTATTTGCAGACTCAGTTGTGACTGTCAGCCCCACTTACGCGAAGGAGATACAGACACCTGAATTCGGCTTTGGGATGGAGGGTGTCATCAGGAAGCACAGCGGGAAGCTTTCAGGCATACTCAACGGCATCGACTACGGGATATGGGATCCGTCGACAGATGCCGAGACGAGGGCGCATTTTTCAGATGCGGCATTGCAGGGCAAGGGTGAGTGCAAGAGTGCTCTGCAGAGGGAATTCTCGCTCCCGCAGGTAAGGCGCCCAGTGATATCATTCATCGGCAGGCTGTGGAGGCAGAAGGGGATGGACATTCTTCTTGACGCCCTGCCGCTCATAAAGGGCGGTTACCAGCTGATTGTCCTCGGAACGGGGGACGAGCAGCTGATGAAGAGGATCGAAAGGACCGCACTTCACAACATGTCGTGCAGGGCCATACTCCGCTACGACGAGAAGCTTTCTCACAGGATATATGCCGGCTCTGACATATTCGTCATGCCCTCGCGCTTTGAACCATGCGGGCTGGGGCAGATGATAAGCATGCGCTACGGCACCGTCCCGGTTGTCAGGAGGACCGGCGGTCTTGCCGACACCGTGACGGAATACGGGGAAGCAGGGGAAGGAAACGGTTTCCTGTTCGACGGTGAGGGACCGGCGGAGCTTGCTGATGCGCTCAACAGGGCAATAGCACTATACTCCGACCAGACGAAGTGGCGGAGCCTCGTCACAAAATGCATGTCGGAGGACTGGTCCTGGGGAGCTTCAGGCAGGCGCTATGCAGAGCTGTACGGGTCGCTGCTGTCATGAGGATGCGAGTTTCCTCAGCAATTCTATTTCCCGCCTGTATTCACCGATACCCGGTGTCTCAAGCGCCATCGGTATCCTTCCCAGGCCGGGGTAGTGCATCAGCGCCCTGAATCCATCGATGCCTATCTTCCCCTTCCCTATGTTCTCGTGCCTGTCGCGCCTGCATCCAAGTTCCCCCTTGGAGTCATTGAGGTGCACCGCGAGCAGCTTCTTCATCCCTATCTCCTTCTTGAAGTGGTGCATCGTTTCGGCGAGCGAATCCTCATCCCGCATGTCATAGCCGGCGGCGAACATGTGGCATGTGTCGATGCATACACCGAGTCTTTCAGAATCCACTGCATCAAGCACCCTCCTTATCGCCTGGAAGTCATGGCATATCACATTGCCCTGGCCCGCCATTCCCTCCAGAGCCAGCTTGACATCCATATTCTCTGTAGCGGAGAGTATCTCTGTGAGGCTCTCAGCCTCCCTTGCCTCTCCCTTCTCTTCACCCGAGCCAACATGACTGCCGGGGTGGAATATGTATGCCCCAATACCGAGGGCATCACACCGCCCGACCTCGTCCAAAACAGCCTTGACAGACATCGCGCGCAGCTTCTTCTCCGGAGTGGCAAGATTTATGAGGTAGGAACCGTGCGCCACTGCAGCCTTGAGCCTGCTGGATTTGAATGCCTCCCTGAAGTCAAGGGCGGCCCGTCTGTCCAGCGGCTTCGGCTTCCACTGCATCTGGTTCCGAGTGAAAATCTGTATCACGTCCGCATTAAGCTCCTCACCAGAGGTCACAGCATTCACGTACCCTCCGGCTGTCCCGACATGTGCACCCAGAAGCATCCGGCATCACCTGTTCATTTTTCGAATTTGGCCATGACGGCAACTAGCTCTGTGAGTTCGAACGGCTTGACAATGTATGCCTTTGCACCCAGCTCAACAGCCCTCTTCTGCATCGTCCTGTCATAAAGGGCGCTGACAGCCACTATGTTAGCCTGCGGGTCATATTCCAGAATCTCCTTTATTGCCTCGAGTCCGTCCTTGTTGGGCATGGCGAGGTCAAGGAGCACAACGTCGGGCCTCTTCTCCCTGTACATGTCGACAGCTTCGTTGCCATCCTTGCCTTCCCCCACGACCTGGTGGCTGTATGCCTGGAGGGCAGCCACCATGGCGGCCCTGGTCAGCGAAGAGTCGTCTACAACCAGAACATTCAATTCCGCATCTCCTGTCTTTCTGAAACCAGAAGCTTTATAAAAGGAGTTCTAGTCTGCCCCTTCTATTAATACATACTACACGAATCCATTTTCCGTTTATTATGGATTGCGGGATAGCACTGACATTGCCTGTCCAGCGGCCATATGCCACCCTCCTTATAAATTAATAAAGAGGCTGATTTATACCGGTGGCAAGAGTGGACGTTCGGAAGAGAAGCGGTTTATATGCCTGGAAGGTTCAGACGGCTGAAAGCGTAACCGAGGGAGTGAAGGCTGCAATTGTCTGAGATCAGGAAGGACTACATCACCGACACATGGGTCGTCATATCGGAGGAGCGTGCAAGAAGACCCAAGGATTTCATACGGACGCACCTGAAGCTACAGAACTCGACCTGCGCCTTCTGCGGCGGAAATGAGAGGCAGACGCCTCCAGAGATATTTGCCTACAGGAGTCCTGGGACGGTGCGCGACTCACCCGGCTGGTGGGTGCGAACAGTTCCAAACAAGTTTCCGGCACTGCGCATCGAGGGGAGCGTCGAGAAGCACAGTACCTCGATATACAGCAGCATGAGCGGCGTTGGCTGCCACGAGGTCATAATACAGTCGCCTGCGCACGACCGCCCGATTGCCCTCCTGCCCGTCGACCAGGTGAAGGAGGTCCTCGAAATGTACAGGTACAGGTATGAGGACCTTTCAAGGGACAGGCGCTTCAAGTACATCATAGCCTTCGAGAACCACGGTGCCGAGGCTGGAGCATCGCTTGAACATCCGCACAGCCAGCTCATCGCCACGCCCATGATCCCGGTGCATGTGGCATCCGAGCTGCGGGGGGCGGACAACTATTTTACAGACATGGGCGGGGAGTGCATCTTCGACAGCATTCTCTCGGAGGAGCTCAAGGACGGGAGAAGGGTGGTATTCCAGAACGAGTCTTTCGTCTGCATTGCCCCGTACGCCTCGAAATACCCGTATGAGATGATGATACTGCCTCGCAGGCACATGTCCCGGTTCACAGACCTGACGGTGGTGGAGACATCAGATCTGGCCGCAATTCTCAAGCGTAGCCTCTATGCACTCTACGCACTCCTTGATGACCCTCCGTACAACTTCTACATCCACACGGCCCCCATCAACGGCCGTGACTACTCGTTCTACCACTGGCACCTCGAGATAACACCGCGCGTCAGCAAGGTGGCAGGTTTTGAGGGGGGCACGGGTTTCTACATAAACACCCTCTCCCCCGAAAGCGCCGCCCTGCAGCTTGCCGGAGAACCGGCCCGACATGCGCAGTCTACAATGGAGGGTCAGGTTGCTACCGCAGGAACGAATCTGAGGCTCCCCGAGGAGACCTGAAGGGAATAGTACCTGCTGTCTATGTCGGCACCCCTCATCTTTAGCACCCTGAACATGGGTGCAAGGCTGCCGTCCGCACCCTTCCTTCTGTGGAACTGAATCACTCCGTCCGCCAGGTATGCATCAGCGCTCTTTGCCCGGACCACGCGGCTGTAGTCACCCTCCCTGACGGCTATCGCAGTTATGCCCAGTGCCCTCATCAACTCGAAGAATTCGAACGTGGCAGCCCGCTCATTGGAGCCTGAAACCATTGAACTGACAGCATTGAGATTGTCCACGACCATGAATTCGAACGGCAGTCTCCTGAACTCCGCCCTGATATACTGCATCATCACCTGCCGCCAGTTCCCCTCCATGTTTGCGCACTTATCCCTTATCTCGGTGCTGTCAACTATCCTGATAGGCCTCCCGTCGCCATTCTGGATGCCCAGATGCTCCAGCCTCCTCTGGAATCTCGTGCTGCCTTCGTCGAGAATGATGTAGAGTGCATTCACGCCCCTCCTCCTTGCCATGTCCGCCACGGCTGCCGCGGCCATGGTCGACTTCATGGAGCCTGAGGGGCCGGCAAACAGGACGACAGAACCCTCGTACACACCAGGATTCACAATTTTCGCGTCGATGAACGGATGGTAGGAGGCGCCAGCATGCTTCCCCTCGCTCCCCGCCTTCCTGACGCCTTCACGAAGGGCCGCCACATGCATCCCAACAAGATTCCTGAACTGGTCGTCACTCCTCCTCCTGAAGTGCTTTACAACATCTGACTTGAACCTGCGGGGCGATGGCTGGACCGCTGGCCTGGCCGCAGCAGCCTCGTTCAGCTTCTGCTCATCCATCCTCGCAATCCTCTCGTTGAGGTCCTTCAGCTCCCTCTGAAGGCTCTCCATCCTCTCCGCCTGGGCGCTGGCTCTTCCCTCCTTCTGGCCGACCTCCCTGATGCCGTAGCTCTCTGTTATGGGCATGCCGCCTTCAGCGTCAACGGCTGTGTCACCGCCGGCGCCTATCGACTCGATGCTGTAACCGCTCAGGAAGCGCGAGGCAGGCTGCCGTTGCCTTGGAGGCTGTACCTTCTCCATTTCATCCCCAACGCTTTCACCGCACCTGCCGCACTGCGTATCCACCTTCTTGAGCGCGTAACCGCATACGGGACAGAACTGGATATTTGCCATTGTGTTCAACCTATTGATTGGGTCACCATGAAGCGGCCGGAAGAAAACTGGAGTGAGAAATATGATGTTTCGTGGGGTGTGTTTCGCATCTTCACACACCTGATTTTCCTGCGAACTGTATCGCTCTCGTCCGAATTCAGAGTGAGGTTAATTATGCCGTCTGCAAGGTAACCCTCCTCGTACCCCTTCTCAAGCACCTCTTCCGGGTTTGACTCGGATATTATGAGCGAAGTGAGGCCCATCTCGCGCAGCCATTCGAACAGGAAGAAGACGTGGCTTCTCTTGGAGCTCACACCCGACGAGAGCTCAAGCACGTCCAGGGAATCCAGCACAAGCAGCTCATACTCGCCACCCCGGAGATCCTCCGAGAGGTATTCCTTGAGGACGGAGGTTACTGTGTCATCCATGGTCGCAACCTCAAGCTCCTCCCTTATGCTTCCCAGGTCAATTATCCTTATGTTGCCGGTATCGCCAGCATCCATATTCATGGACTTCATCTGCCTCAGCAGGCTTTCCCTGCTCTGCTCGAGCGAGACGTACGCAGACTGCATGCCTGTCGCTTCCGCATTCTTCTGCAGTATATTGAACGCCAGCGACGATTTCATTGTTCCTGGATTCCCAGATATCAGGACGACGCTGCCCTCCGGTATCCCTCCGCCAATCACCTGGTCAAAACCATCAACATGGGTCCTGACCCTCTTCGGTTCCTCCTTGTTCATCAAGCCAACTCACCCTGACCCTGCTTTGCGCCATGACCGACATGCGCATGCCCCGCCGCTTTGCCATCCTCCGACAGCATGAGCGAGACATCCCCGCTTCCAGCCTCGCTCATGAGGGAGTAGCGGTACCACCTGCTGTCAACCTTCCTGCCCTTGAGATACCTGAACCTCACGAAGCGGTCCAGCCTCTCATCCATCCTTACGTCTATGACGCCGTCGACTAGCGACATCATTGTATTCATCGTCAGTGATTCATGCATCCCATCCACGACCACGAACATTATTGAGCCGTATTCGAGCTTCGACTTGGTCGAGAGCACCTGCACAAACTTGGACATTGTCTGCGGTGCATTGTAAAGGAAGAGTGAGGACATCCCGTCTACAATTATCCTCACTGGCGTCCCCATCGAGTCCACCACCGTTGATATTGCAAGTGAAATACTTTCCAGGTGGGCAATCCCGTTTGTGTTGACGATCCTGCTGTCTTCAGACGAACTCGACTGTGGAACGTAGCAGTCTATCACCCTGAATCCAGTTTTGCTCCGCTCCTTCCCGCCACCTACGGCTATCCTGGCGAGGACCTCCTCCCCCGATGCAGATATAGATACGAATAGCGTCCTCTCACCATTCATTACCCACTTTCTTGCCAGGCTTATTGCAAGTTCAGACTTGCCGGCTCCGGGTGGTCCCACCATAAGCACGGAGGACTGCAGCGGTATGGCTGTTTCAAGGCACAGTTCAGTCATTCTCTCGCATGCCCCTGATATATAAATCAGTCCACCGCTTGGATTGATATTTAAGATTGTCGAGATGAAGTTTTTTTTTGCAAATAACCTCTCCAGTTAAGCTGAAGGCTGCCTGAGCAAGACTATCTCAAGTGAAAATCGGGTGCCAACCCTTAAGAGCTGAAGGTCAGCTCCCAATAAAGCAGGGTTGTGATTATGCTGTCCTGGAGACCGTCGACTGTCTATTGCCATGCCGGCAGGGCTCGGGCAGCCGAGAACCCGTTGCATTGCAGGCAGGATTGAGCAGATGGTTTCGACCGCGCCTGAAGAGCAGCAAACGGCCAGAGCAGCACTGGCCAGGCTTGACTCACACTTCAGCAGGATGGCATCGGAGCTGTCTGCGAACCTGAAGGGACTGGAGGGAACGCATTCGGCTGAATTCAGCGTCGCCGGCGTGGCATCTGCATTCACGCAATACAGGCTAGGTGCAGGCGGGAGTGGCAGCGAACAAGGCGCTAATTCAGGCAGGGATGAGGCGGGCATGGCGGATGAGGTGGTATGCTGTTCATTCACCCACCCTTCCGGCGTTTCAATTCATATTCGCTCTTCGTCCGCCTCCCCCCCTGATTTTCCCTTCTCGGCCGCACTTCTTGACGAGCTTACCGCGGCCTCCGGCACAGTCCTCGAACTTAGGGTAGATGATGCTATCGAACATGCAAAGGCTGAAGCTCAGGGAGAGGGTGATGGCAGCAGGCTGAAGATGGCAGCTGCCGGCGCCCGCCGGCTAATCGCATCCGGACTGTGCTGCCCATACCTGGAAGGGAGCGGTGCAGAGGGCAGGACACTGCAGCTTTTCGGCGGAGATGGCAGCGGGAAGAATGAGGTGAAGGTCACATCATCCCTCCTGGGCAGCAGTCATTTCTCACTCCTCCGTGAGCGCATAGAATCCATGATGCATTCCCTTCCCTCACCTGCGCACTACGATAGCCTTCCCGGCGCATCACGCCAGACGCTTCCAGCGCTTCACGCAGTCATCGGCCTTCTTTCCAAATCACTCGATGAGGAGACGCTGCGGTACTCCCTCATGTCTTCAGTTGGCACAATTCTTGGTGTGAGAACTGGCTGCAGGTGGTGGTCCGCCTCCCCGGGGCAGCAGTCAATGACCCTTGCGTGCAGCTACAATGACGACATGGCACCAGGGACCGTGCTTGATGTGGAGGATGACGCACTCCTTTGCCAGTCCATGACAGCGCCAGATGCATTCCTTGTGGAGGAGGACGGCACGGGTGGTCTTTCACGGCGCGGACTGATGGTCATACGCGTAAACGGAGTTCCGGCTCATGCAGTGGAATGCATACCGGACACTCCGGCAGCCTTCACCGACGAGCAGCTCTACGCCCTGGAGATTCTGGCGGCCAATGCAGGGAGCAGATTCGAATATTTCACGAGCATACGCGGAATGGAGGATGCGGAAAACTCGATACACCTCCTTTCCTCATACCTTTCAGACCAGCAGCCGACCACTGCTGCGGAAGGCGGTGCAGATGGAATCTGGGACATAATTCTCACCACGCTTCCTGGAATTGAGGGCGTGGCGCAGTTCGTCCGGTCGGAGGAGGGGTATGCATGCACAACGAGTAAGTTCAGGGACGGGAGCACCCCGCACCATGAAAAAGGCTTGAAGATTGATTTTCCGGCAGCCGCCTCTGTGGACGGTATCCATGAACTTGACCGCGAGACGGACCGGGAGGCGTGGAACGACTGCATTGCACTGTTCGGAGATTCTCTGGGAAACTCATCACGCTGTATAACCATATCATCGGGCAGGGACTCATTCCTTGTCGTTTTCCTGTCTCAGGGTGTTCCCACATCATCCGTCGTGGGATCCCTTCGCCCGTTTGTTTCAGCCGTCGAGTCTGTGCATCGCACAAGACTCCTGCAGGAGAGCGAGCGGGAGGCATCACTCGCCTTTCTCCGGCTGATGGACATGCTTGCGCAGCTGAAGCTGCCATTCAGGCCTGCCGATGTGGCGAATGCATTTGCGGACATGCTCTCATCGGTCACCGGCGGAGATGATGTCTTCGTATATGGCTACGATGAAGTGGAAAGAGCCTACATTCCAATCAGCAACGTTGAACCGAAATCGGGAAGGGCATCGGGTCCGTTGAACACCGAGACTGTCAACATACTCAGGCCCCCGGGGGACGGCAGCACGACATTCTTGATGAGGATAGGCAGACACGGGAACAGGCTGTGGGAGAGGCTTGCGGGCGATCCTGAGATGGAGCACGCAGTCATCGTGGGGACGGGCGGAAGGAAGCCGGTGACGCTCACTGCAATTTGTTTCAGGGAGGGCAATGCGGGGAAGAAGTTCAGGGATGATGTCATAATCAAGGTGTGTGAAGTGCTGTCCGCACTGCTGGAGGACTCCCGCTCCTTCACAGACCTTCTGGGCAGTTCAAGGTTCAGCTCACAGTTCCTCCGTACAATAGGACAGTCACTCAGATCCCGTGACGGCAGATGGTCAGTCGAGGCGGAGCAGATAGCAAACAACATGTGCGCCCTCACCGGCGGCATGATGGAGGATGATTTTGTATTCCTCTTCTCCACAGCTCCCGGCAATGACGTATTTTCAATGCTTGGTAAATGGGCACGGAAACAGTATGACGAGGAGAGGGTAAGGGAGGAAGTGCTCAGGATGGCAGCCACACCGGACGATGATGAGTCATGGACCGGAGGGAGGAAGAGGAAGAGCATCAGGGAGATAAAGGGGAGCGTATACCCCGCCCTGCATGAAGCAGGGATCAGATCAGCCACGATTATGATCGCGGGTGAGGATGAAGGGGCGCTCAGGGCAGCGATGCTCCTGCTGAGCAGGGAGAACAGGACGCCGAAGGGGACCGAGATGCAGATAATCTCTGCGTCTCTCGAGGCTGCGAGGCTGATGCTGGAGAGCAGGAGCAAGCGCGTCGATATCGACTGGTCAATGAGTGCGATGCGCAGTGAGCTCAGGATAGCAAAGGATCTGAGTTCCACCTTCGACATTCACACAATTCTCGAGAGCATAGTCACCGAGGCGGGGCGCTTCATGGGCAGCGATGTCTGCTTCATTGAGTTGCTTGACGAGCGCGGGGCATGCAGCATAGCATCAATGTCCAGCCATTCGCGCAAGAAGCTCAGCCTGCCAGGTGGCGCTGTGCCGGCAGCCCCCCTGGGAGATGAGCACAGGAGGGGCCTTTCATCAATGGTGATGGAGACGGGGAGCAACCTGAACATCAGCGGCGAGGAAGCCTGCGGCAGAGCCCTGGCTTTTCTGGCACCTGAGGAGCTTGAGGCAGTCGCCTCCGCGGTCGAAGGGAAGGCAGTCTGCAGAATACTGGGCACACCGATATCCTTTGCAGGCAAGCTGCTTGGCATCCTTGTCTGTATGAGGGCCTCAGACAGCGCGGCTGTCAGGAAGGGCGAGGTAAGCTACATGGAATCCGTATCCGCTCTTGCTGCAACTGCAATAGAGAATTCGCGCAACATAGAGGCTACATTCAACGCACTGTCGAAGCTGAAGAGGCTCGATACTCTCAGATCCAACTTTTCAAGTATTGCCGCTCATGAACTAAGGACGCCGCTCACTTCAATCCGGGTCTACATCGAGCTGATGAAGATGGGCAAGGTCGGGCAATTCACAGACCAGGAGATGCACAACGTTGAGAACCTGCTGGCCAGCATCTCCGAGCTAACGGAGATCATAAACAACATGCTTGAATTCACAAGGATGGAGGCCATGCTCCTTGAGACTGAGATGGTGCCCATATCGCTTCAGCCTGTAATTGAGGAGATATGTGCACAGCTGTCGCCGGCCGCAAATGCAAAATCAATCAGGCTCGGCATGGAGATCGAGGGTGAGGTGACACAGGTGAATGCAAACGCCCCGCTGATCAAGAGGGTCGTAAACAACCTGATAGGCAATGCGCTCAAGTTCACTCCGGAAGGGGGGAGGATTGACGTAAGGCTGAGGAACGACAGGGAGGGCACCCTTATTGTGGTCGAGGATACAGGAAAGGGCATACCAGCCGAGGACCTGCCTTTCATATTCGACCGCTTTCACGTCGTCGATTCATCCATCCTGCACAGCAGGACAGGTTTCAGGCTCGGACTGCCGATCTCGAAGCTCATTGTGGAGAGGCACGGAGGGCGGATATGGGCAGACAGCGAACTGGGCAAAGGCTCGAAATTCCATGTGCTGCTGCCTGTTTCACACGGCGTCTCCACCGAGGCCTGGCTCACAGAGGCGACAAACTACATACACTGATTCAGCTCAGAACCTCGCCACTTCGCCCCCTCAGGGGATGTATCATTATGAACTCCTTTGCCAGTGCGCCATATCTCATTGCCTCAGCGACAGTCAGGTGGAGGCCATCGCATTCCACAGGCGCCTCCCAGGTGGATTCTATGAGTGCAAGATCAGCGCCGGTGCACCTCTGTTCCAGCACTTCGGAGGGGCCGGTATCTCCTGTGAAGACCAGCCTGAGCCCTTCGGCAGTTATTTCATAACCTGCCGACCTGACAGGATCACCGCACCTGTTGGACGGGAAGCTGCTCCTGTGCATGGTCTGGAAGCCGCTCACCGTGATGCCGCCTATCCTGTGCGTGCTTCCGGCCGAGCTGTCAACGAAGCGCACTTCATATGACAGGGTGGAAATCAGAGGCTCGGCTGATCGCATCAGCCCGCCTTCGCCTCCTCCCGGTGTCAGTATGTCAATTCCCCCCTTCCTTCCTGCAACCTCGAGAAGCCAGAGGAGCGCATTGAGCCCGCCGCTGTGGTCCATGTGCTCGTGTGTCACAATCACAGAGTCCAGCTTCTCATAGGCGCCGCTCCTTCCGAGCAGGCTGTAGAGGTAGCTTGATGCACCGTCCCCGCACTCAACAAAATTCATCCTGCCAGCGCACTCAAGCAACATGACAGTGGACACGCCTGCCCTTGAAAATGGTATGTTCAGCTTCACTCCACCGCTTTGCCAGCTTACCCCTGACATTCCTTCTGCACCAGCCCTCCCGCACGCACTCCGCACGGGCAGTCGGTGTCAGTATTACGGTCGTGGGATATCACATTTGCCAGTAAAAACAACGTTCTTGGCGTACAAGGGTACGACATTCGTCAGACGGAAAGTATGATATACCCGCTTGGCCATATAGCCAACAACCGCTTCGGCGGGGAAACAGAAGAGAGGGATGCATGAAATGGCAATGAGAGAAATACCTTTTGAAGAAGCGAAGCGCATCGCTTATTCAAAGGGACTGAGGCCGGCAAAGGTGAAGGGAACGACAAAACTCGAGTTCACAAAGGGGAACAACCCTAGGCTCGAGGAGACTTCGTGGGAAGATTTTGAGAACCTTCTCTACGTCCGAGGTCTTTCCGTCCACGAGAGCGGCGGCTTCATGAAAGTGATGAAGAAGTAGATTCGCCCGGTGTGTGATACTTCTTCCAAACCCTTTCATTTCCTAATTTTCAACTGCGCGGCAACGTGTTAATATACCCAATAGACTTAACTCAGTTCATGCAGAACATGGTGCAGTCTACCGGAACCACAACACTGGCGTTCAGGTGGCGTGACGGAGTCATAATCGCCACTGACAGGCGAGCCACGATGGACACCATGATAAGTTCCAAGACAATATCAAAGCTTCACAAGGTAACAGACCACATTGCAATGACCATTGCCGGGGGTGTAGGAGACAGCCAGCATATGGTCAAGGTGCTTCAGGCCGAAAGCAGCATATTCTACTACAAGAACGGCTACGAGATCACCGTTGGGGGTGTTGCAACCCTACTTGCAAACATACTGAACCAGACCAAGTTCTTCCCCGAATACACATTCCCGATCATTGCAGGCGTGGACGGCAGTGGTGCCCATGTCTATTCAGTGGACCCGGCAGGCGGCGCTGAGAAGGACGACTTCATTTCAGTAGGTTCCGGCTCCCCGTACGTCTATGGCGTTATGGAGGACAGGTACAAGAGCAGCGACCTTTCCAGGGAGGATGCGTTTGAGCTTGCAGTCAGAGCCCTCTGCTCTGCACTCAAGAGGGATTCAGCCACTGGAAACGGAATAGATGTCGTTGTAATCACTCAGAAGGAGTATTACAATTGGCCCGACAGGGAAGTAGTCAAGCTGGCGTCAAAATACGGCGTCAACTTCTGAGCCCGGCTGCTGAATAACAGGATGGAAAGCCATTTCAGGTAAGCCAGCCGAGCTGCCTCTTGGCATCATCCGACATCTTCTCAGGCGACCAGACGGGGTCCCAGACGATCTCCACATTTGCCTCCTTCACTCCCTCAAGGGATAGCAGCTTGCTCGTTACATCGTCCTTGAGCAGTCCGCTGACCGGGCAGCCGGGGGCTGTAAGGGTCATTTCCACTGAAACCTTCTCGCCGTCTATGGCCACCCTGTAGACCAGTCCCAGGTCAACTATGTTAATCGGTATCTCCGGGTCGTAGCATTCTCTGAGCACTTCAAGGACCTCTTCCTCGGTAGTCATGATCCGTACCTGCACTATCCATTTTGGAGCTGGATAATAAGTCTTGCTGTAGCTGACGCGGCTAAATGCTATCGCCGATGTGAGCGAAGTCCCGCGGCCTTCCCCGCCATCTGTGATATGTATAAATAGCGCACAGCACAGGGGTTGTGAGGAAAGGCCGGGTGCCGAACCGGGGCTGAATAACCCGGACAGATACCCTGAAACAAACAGATTTAATCAAGGGGATGATCGTCATTCAGATGAAGAAGCTGTTCACTCTCCTTCTTGCATTCGCGCTGCTCGCAGTCTATTCGGTGCAGTTCACGCCGGCCGCATCCGCCCAGTCCGCTCAGGAAAGGCTGCCCGTACTGACAGATGCGTCATCTTCAGTTCTGAACGGAGTGGCACACAGCGCCGCGCCGTCCGGCATGGATGTGAATATAACCATATCCGTCCCCCTCAGGGACCAGGCGGGCCTGAATGCTCTCCTCTCATCCCTTTACACGCCGGGCAGCCCCGATTACCACAGATGGCTTTCCCCAGCACAGTTCTACTCCAGGTTTGCACCCTACCAGTCCTCCGTTTCGGCCGTCGTGTCCTACATGTCATCCTACGGCATCGCACCGACTCTCGTCCAGGGAGGAGGCTCGCTGCTGTCATTCGAGGCCACCGCAGGAGAGCTGCACTCAGCCCTCGGAGTGACTCTCTATAATTTTGAAATGGGCGGCAGGCAGTACTACGCCGCATCGGGGGCGGCATCACTCCCCTATTCAGTTGCGCCCCTCGTCTCAGGTATTGCGGGTCTGCAGGACTATATCACTTACACCCATCCCGCCTATCAGGCAGCGAACGCCAGCTCCCCTTCATATGTGCCGCCAACTTCCCCCGGGACAACTTCACCATACAATCCAGCCACTATAAGGGAGGCTTACAATTTCACAGGCATCTACAACCGGGGCATCTACGGCAACGGCGTCTCAGTTTCCATCGTCACAGCATTCTCCTACTCCAATTCCACGCTGCTCCAGTTCGACCAGGCATTCGGCATATCGCCCCTGGATGTCAGGCCGCTGCAGCCGTTCGGGCAGCCGGGCACGGTCGGGCTGGAGAGCACGCTTGATGTGGAATGGATGACAGCCGTAATACCCAACGCCACCATCAACGTCATAGAGGGGCCGAATGCGCAGCTCACCACATTTACCAACATGTTCAGCTACGTTGTTTCAAACAACCTTTCATCAGTTGTAAGCACCAGCTGGGGCACCCCGGAAAGCGGCTCTTCCGGGACGCCCACATCCACGATGGTTCAGGACAACAACATATTCAAGCAGGCCGCAGCCCAGGGCATGGACATAACCGCCGCCTCGGGAGATTTCGGAGCTTATGACAACACATCCCAGCTTACCCCGGACTTCCCCGCCTCCTCACCCTATATCACGGCTGTAGGCGGGACGTGGCTCAATCTCACCCAGCGCAACGGCCAGATCGTGCGCTATTCAGAAACCGGTTGGAACAAGAGCGGCGGCGGTGTCAGCGGCTACTTCTCCACCCCGTCCTACCAGAAGCAGCTGCCAGGGCCGCTCATACTCGGCTCAAGGGGTGTCCCGGACGTATCGTTCAGCGCAATGCCGGCCGCCGGGTATTTCGTCTTTTACAACGGCAGCTGGCTTGGTGCCGGAGGAACAAGCTTCGGCGCACCTATATGGGCCGGCATACTGGGTCTGGAGAACCAGCTGCGCGCCAGCACCGGAGAGGGGGTTCTGGGATTCGCCAACCCCATACTCTACTCCATTGCACTAACAGCAAACTACAGCAAAACATTCTATGACATAACGCAGGGGAACAACGGCTACTACTCCGCTGGTCCAGGTTACGATTTGGTGACCGGCCTTGGCTCCCCGGATGTCACAAACCTGCTCCTGCTTGCTGCAAGCGTGCCCGCCTCGCCCCTTGCGGTTAATGCATCCGCGACGCCTGAATGGGGCAATTCGCCCCTTCTCGCATCCCTCTATGCCAATGTCACTGGAGGCTTTGCCCCCTACAGCGTGAAGTGGTACCTCAACGGAACTTACAGCGGCAGCGGTGTCAACCACCTCGTAGACCTCACCGGCGCGGCCGTCTACCACTTCATGGCAGTGGTCACAGACAACGTCTCCGCCACAGCCTCCTCATTCGTCAATGTCACTGTCCTTTCCGGCGGGAGCTACGACCCTATGAACCTGTCCGCGACACCCTCCTCCGGCGATGCAAACCTCTCAGTTTCATTCAAGTCTTCTCTCAGCTCCTCGCCGCCACCACTGTCCTACTACCTGTGGGCATTCGGTGACGCATACACCCTCAACTCAACCTTCGCATCTGTAACCCACACCTACGTCTATGGCGGCAATTTCACGGCTCTTGTCACAGCATTCATCTACTCGCCCGGCTCGCCAAGGGGATATTACACTAGCCAGGACACGGCAGCAGTCAACGTTGCGCCTCACCTCAGGGCTGTGATCAAGGCAAACAGGACGGGCGGCAGCTTCCCTCTCTTCCTCCAGCTGGAGGCAGCCAGCACCGGCGGCACTCCCGGCTACTCGTACCTGTGGTCATACAGCAATTCCACGGGGAAGTTCACATCCACCGTTCCTGTAATACATGCAAACTTCACTCAGCCGGGCAGCTACAAGGTCAGCCTGACTGTAACAGACAGCCTCGGGAAGAGCTCCACAGCCTCTCTTGACGTGAAGGTGTACAACCCGATGGCCGTGAACATTTCTCTCTCGCCGTCAAACAGCGGAGTGTCGCCATTCAACGTCACATTCAGGGCCAATGTGAGCGGCGGCGCTGGCGGATACTCATACGTCTGGACATTTGAGAACAGCTCCTCCGCCACGGGCAACCCGGTCAGCCACGTGTTCAGCACAGGCGGTTCAAAGTATGTCCTTCTTACTGTCACCGACCTCTCCGGCGATGTGGCGTTTGCGAATGTTACTGTTTCAGTCCAGTCACTTGGTCTCCTCAACCTTCTTAAGGGGGAGACGGCGCTGGTGGTGCTTGCAGTCACCATTATTGTGGCGGCCGTCATAAGCTACTCCATTTCAAGGAGAAGGAAGCTCTGACGTGCAACTCTAGATAATGGAGTTAGATGATTATCATCCGATGCCGTTCAGTTCATCCATCTACAGGAAGGGGGCGGAAATCTACAGGCAGGGCGGGGTAGCTCTGGATGTAGAGACAGGGAAGGGTATCTACCTGCTGGTTGAGGGTGAGCACCAGAGGTACAACGTGAGGCTGATGAGCGATGACACATACAACTGCACCTGCAGGCTAGGCAGCCTGAAGGCGGGGAAGGGAGTGCTCTGCTCGCATATTGTCGCGGCCATACTGTTCGTCTCGGCCGGCGGCCGGAGAACAGGGCAGTCGGATTAGCCGCTCACTTCCTGTTTCTCATCACGAGTATGCCCACTCCCATCATCGCCGTGACGAGTGCGATGGGGCCTATAACCGCGAACCATGGCACGAAATTGATGCCTGTCACGGACGAGGTGATTATTTCGGAATTCCCGAGCACGAACGAGCTTGTGGATGCTGTCACCGACAGGTGGTAAAGTGTGGAAAATGAGGATGGATTGCCCCTGGAGTAGAGCAGGAATGTCAGGTTTGCCATGCTGCCGGGCGAGGCGCTTGCAGGAACGCTCACAGTGATTGTATTGGAGAAATTGTGTGACGACTCAACAGTGAAGGCGGGGCTGCTTATATTGTAGCTCCAGCCTGCAGGCGCTGTGAAATTGACATTGCCTACATTTAGGCTGACCTCCCTGAAGCCGCCTAGAGCGCTTATGTTCAGGTAGAATGTGGCGGTGCCCCCCGTCTTCTGGACAAGCCCGGAGGCGCTGAGATTCTGCTGGATGGCTGTTGGTGCAATGAGTACATAGGCGAGCAGTACAATGCTAACCAGGACGACCACTGCGAGTATGTCCAGCAGCTCAACCTTCAGGTTCACGCATCCTCAATGGGAGGGAGTGTATTCAATCTTTCCATTTACAAAAATGCAAGAAATATATTTTAAGAGGTTTGAGGGAGTTTTCATGTTGCAGAGTCTTCAGGCGGACCCGTGGCATGAGGTGGCCCGCCGTTAAGCGCAGAAGGCGTGTTGTGGCTACCCGTGGGTGCTCCATCTGCATGCGCCTGCCCCGGAGAAGACTGTGGGGAGAGTGAGCTGTGCGCGCTGCCGTGTGCCAACTTTATCATCGTTGGCGAGCCCGCGATCCCTCTCTCCGCCGCAGCCTGTCCGCTGCCTGCACCTGCCGGTGCATCCCCGTGGCCGCCGTCCCCGCATCCTTCGCCGCCCGAGGGTATCCTTATGCCCTGGATCTCAATTTCCATCTGTGTGTTGTTCAGCTGCAAGACTGTGTGCAGGACCTGCTGGTCCACCCCGTATTTCACAAGGTCGATGTAGACGCCGCCTTCAATCCTGAGGCAGAGCCTGGAATTGTTCAGCTCTATGTCCGTGTATATGGCCGTGACATTTCCCGAAGACTGTCCGGCAGTGAATGAGACGTGTATGCCGCCGTCAATGCTGATGTGCATGGTTGAGTTGTTCAGGCAGATTTCTGTGAAGAATGGCTGGTACGTTCCGGCCGCAGCGGGCCCTGAACCCTGAGTCACCTGTGAGTATGCATCAGTGTCCATGTGGCCGAGATGCAGCCTGATGGTTGAATTGCTGCTGCTGATGTGCGTGTAGTCCACAACCGTCAGGTTGACACCGCTGCACGAGCAGACGTCGAAATGGATGCCTCCGTCAATCCTGACGCTGAGACTGGAGTTTCTCATGTAGATCAGGGTGTAGTCGTATATCGTCAGGTTGGTCTGCGTTGATGCATAGACATTCACGTGCACCCCGCCGTCAACAGATGCCTCGAGTGTGGAATTGTTCATCACTATGACCGTGTAGATTAGCAGCGACGTGTTAGACTGGTTGGCCGGAATGAAGACTGCTATGTGTATGCCGCCGTCCACATGCACCCTGAGCACTGAATTGTTGAGGCATATGAGCGTCGTTATCGTGGCTGTTGTGTTCTCCACATAAGGTGCGGTGACGTTGAACGTAAGAGTTGACGAGTTCGTCACGCCGTTCCCGGACACCACTGAAATTCCTGCGGTGTAGATTGTGTAGAACCCTCCGCTGCCGGAGGATGTGTTGAACTCAGGTGTTGCCGATGGTGCGGTGTAGTTTGCGTAGGCGGTGCTGCTGTTCACAGTGGTGACCTCGACCCATGGAAGAGTGGAATTCCACGTCAGCCCCCCGCTGATGCCGGAGGCTGCATATTCTATCGTGAACGTTCCCGAACTTCCGGACGCCACCCTTATCGTTGCGGGCAGGTTGAGAAGCTCTATCTCTCCCTGGTGCGGAGTCTGCGGTGCTATCACCAGGAATGTCAGAGTGGAGGAGTTTGTCACTCCACCGGCCGTGGCTGTGATGTTCACCACGAATGTGCTGTTGGAACTGACCTGGGGTACGGTATAGTTGGCATAGGCTGCAGAACCGTTCTCATTGGTCACAGCAACCCAGCTCTGGTTACTACTCCACTGCACCTGGCCGCCTATGTTGACAGCCGTGTAGTTGATGATGTACGTGCCTGCGCTTCCGGAAGGCACTGTGATTGTTGCGGGCAGGTTGTCAAAGGATATGGAGGGTGCCGGTGGGGGAGTCGTTGCGTTGACCGTCACATTGAACGTGATGGTCGAGGACGCCGTCGCGCCGTTCCCCGCAGCCGTGATGAATGCGACAAGTGTGCTGTTGGAACTGACCTGGGGTACGGTATAGTTGGCATAGGCTGCAGAACCGTTCTCATTGGTCACAGCAACCCAGCTCTGGTTACTACTCCACTGCACCTGGCCGCCTATGTTGACAGCCGTGTAGTTGATGATGTACGTGCCGCTTTCCCCTGGATTGACATTCAGCTCCACCGGCAGGTTGTCGAGCGTGATGCTGGCCCTTGACTGCACTACCACTATGAATGTCAGAGTGGAGGAGTTTGTCACTCCACCGGCCGTGGCTGTGATGTTCACCACGAATGTGCTGTTGGATGCCACGTCCGGCGCGGAGTAGGATGCCACCGCGTTTGTCCCGTTCAGCGTTGCAACAGCTATCCATGTCTGGTTGGTCTGCCATGAGACTGCGCCCGTCGTGCCCGAGGTGTGGTAGATGATGTCGTACTGGCCGCTGCTGCTGGAATTAACCGTGACCGTTGCCGGAAGGTTTCCGAACTGGATGTACGGCGATGGAGCTGAAGGCTGCACGTATCCGTACACCACCACCTTGAAGAATGCAGGCGTCACGTTCCCGACGACAGAGGTCACGGATATGCCTATCCATCCGGTGGCATTCTCATTCCCCTGCACTACGAGGGACATTCCGCCATCCCTCTCCCCTGCGGTGTAGTATGGAACGCTAGACTGCAGTGAAAGGTTTCCGTCCAGCGAATTCCAGTGTGAGGTTGATGTTGTGAAATATGCTTCAGCATTGGAGTATGTTGAGTTCTGTGTCACGTTGAGCACTATGCCCGAGAGGTAGGACTCAGTCACCACAAGCGTCAGCGGGTAATCCCAGGAGTGCGTGGCAGTCAGGTTGACCGACTGCGGCATGCCAGTAATGTATCCGGAGCCGCCATGTTTGGTCAGTGAGGAGACGTTCCTCTGCTGGGACATCTGCAGGTAGATTGAAAGCGATGCAATCACGAGCAGCGCTATTATAACGACTGCAATAATGCGCCTCCCTGCTCTGCTGCCTATTAGTGATCTTAGCATAATACCACCTTTTGAGTTCAGGTAGAATTCAGTTGGCAGAGGGGTGTTCTCTGGGGTCGTCTTCCATCGCCTTCTTCCTTGCCTCGATATCCAGGCGCAGCTGACTCATCTCCGAGCTGACCTTTTCCATCCTTCCTCTCAGTTTTGCCCTGTAGTTGTCATTGTTGTAGATGATGGAATCATAGTCATTCTGCGTCATCTCATTCCTTGCAATACGGGTTTTTGCTCCCTGTTCGATTATATCACATACTCTCAATTCCTCCTCCAACTTCTCTTTCTCCTTTCCAAGCATTTCCAGCCTTCTTCCCAGCCTGTCAAGTTCCGAAGGCTGTTTCTTGGTCTCCTCTTCTCCATGCAGGATGAATAGGACTCCCCTCAGCACCAGGCTCCCCGCAAGGCCCCCCACCGCGCTCACTATGAGCATGATGGCGAATACGAAAACCTCCTGCGGTACGCCTGAAGATGCAGAGAAGAATGAATTGATGAATGTGAACGGTGACATCAGTACCCTGTTGAAGCCAAGCGAACCAAGCCACGAAAACAGGCTTGTGAGCACAATGAGCACAGAAGTCGTGGAGAATGCGGCAGAAGCACCCGACATCGCCCTCCTGCTTGATATTATGCCGGCCACAAGTCCTGCAAGGAAGAGGGTCACGAATGTCATGGAGCTCAGAAGGCCAGGTAAGGTAACAAGGTAGATCAGAAGCGTTGCTGCAGCACCGCCAATGAAGACCCTGAGTCCTGTATTCATCTAAACACTCCCGCCCATCCGCGAACATACCGGAAGGTTCTCACGGCCAAACCCTCCCTGATCGGCATAGCACGCCAGCATCCATTTGTTATCAATGTTGATAATTTATAAATTGTGGTTTCATTCAAAATACGACTGTACACTGGCATTGGCCTCGGACCGCCTGGTCCATGGTTTAAAAATAGGCAATTTCAGAGGTTTATCATGTCGTTGAGGACACGAAGGCATGTCCTGTGCTCCTCCCACCTGAGCCTGGAATATGCCTCGTCGTAGCCAAGCCATTCATATTCAGTATGCTCTTTGGACAGTCTGATGTCCCTCTCCTCCACCTGCACGGCGAACGCATGCTCCTCCACCTCGTCATCTCCCTGCCTGTATTTGAATGGGACACGGAGGTCGATGGTGTATGTGGTGTTGGTTATGCCAGTCTCCTCCTCAATCTCCCTGACAAGAGCGTCCAGCAGCTTCTCCCCCTTCTCCACATGCCCGGTTATGGGGGTCCAGTAGCCGCCCCTCTCCTCCGGCCTCTTCAGGAGGAGGTATTCTATCGAGTCGCCTGAGCGGTAGAGTATTGCCTGTATCTTCATAACATCGGCCATTTCAAACCCAGCGGTAAATCCAGGCGCTAAGGAGAGGTTCTTGTGATTTAACCTTTGGGCTACGCTCATTGCCAGCCTCTACCGATCATGTCCCTGCCGATGAGAAGGCGCTGTATTTCGTTGGTGCCCTCATATATCTCATAGATCCTCGCATCCCTGTAGTGCCTCTCTATCTCCGAGCTCTTTGTGAACCCAATCCCGCCGTGTATCTGCAGGCTCTCGTCGACGCAGAATGAGGCAGTTTCGGAAGCAGAGCACTTGGCAATTGCGCAGTCCCTCGTCATTTCCTCCCTGTCGCTCCTCTTCCATTCAGCCGGATTCGGTCCGAGTCCGTCGGCCCTGGAGGCCGTGGCGTACACAAGGTAGTGGAGCGCCCTGCTCCTCATTCCCATGTCTGCAAGCTTGAACTGGATGGCCTGCAGCTCCCCGATAGGCCTGCCGAACTGCACCCTCCTCCTGGCGTGGGATATTGCCAGCTCTATCGCCCTCCCGGCCATTCCAAGCGATGCTGCTGAAAGTGAAAGTCTTCCCACGTCGAGTGAGGTCATTGCGACCTTGAAGCCATTGCCCACCCCGCCAAGCACATTCCCCCCGTCCACCACCACGTCATCGTAGAAGAGCTGCATCGTGCTGCTCCCCCTGATTCCCATCTTGTCCTCCTCCCTTCCAAATGTGAGTCCCTTAGCCCCGCGCTCAACTATGAAAGCTGTAATCCCTTCCGCTCCCCTCCCCCCGGTCCTTGCGAACACAATGAATATGCCAGCCTCCCTGCCGTTCGTGGCCCACATCTTGGAGCCGCTAATCCTGAAACAGCTGCCATCCCTGACAGCCGTGGTCTTTATCGATTTGGCATCCGAACCCGCCTCAGGCTCCGACAGGTTGAATGATATGATCTTCTCGCCAGCCGCGGCCTGTCTCAGATAGAGCTGCTTCTGCTGCTCATTCCCGTAGTAGAGGAGGGCGCTGCTCCCCAGCGAGGAGTGAGCTCCGAGGATAGTTGCCACAGAAGCGTCCACCCTGCCTATCTCCTCCATCAGTATGCAGTATTCCACCTTCCCGAAACCTGCCCCGCCGTATTTCTCAGGCACGATGGTTCCCAAATAGCCAGCGCCGCCCATCTTCGCTATTGTTTCGGCGGGGAATCTGGCATCCCTGTCTGTTTCTGCCGACACGGGCCTGAGCTCCTTTTCCAGGAATTCCCTGATGCTCCTCCTCAGCAGCTGCTGCTCCTCGCTGAATGCAAACGATATCATGCTGCCCACCGCTACTTCGAATAGTCGTAGAATCCCCTGCCGCTCTTCCTGCCGAGCATACCCGCCTGCACCATCCTCTTCAGAAGTGCGGGCGGCCTGTACTTGGGGTCGCCGAACTCGTTGAACAGGACCTGGGACACATCATACGCCACATCCAGCCCCACCATGTCCGCAAGCTCGAGCGGGCCCATTGGCCACCCCGCTCCCGCCTTCATCGCCCTGTCTATATCCTCGGCTGCCGCCAGTCCCTCCTGGAGTATGAAGCACGCCTCATTCTGCGCCGGGACCAGAATCCTGTTGACCACAAAGCCGGGCGACTCCTTCACAAGCACAGGAACCATCTCCCTCCTGTGGTTTCTGAGCCCGCTGAGGAATGATATTACCCTGCCCGGGAGATCGCCGGCAGTCTGCAGTCCCGGTATCACCTCCACAAGCGGGAGTGTGTACGGGGGATTGAAGAAGTGCGTCCCTATCACGGATGATGGTCTGCCGGTGGCGGATGCGATGGCAGTGATGTAGATGGATGAGGTGTTGGACGCCAGTACCGCATCCCCTCCTGTCCGCCTGTCAAGCTCCCTGAATATCTCCTTCTTGACCTCCAGCTTCTCGAATGCTGCCTCGATGACCATGTCTGCTTTCGACAGCTCCTCCCATGATGTGGTGAACCTTATCCTTGAGATTATCTGACTGCTGTCCTTCTCCGTGTACTGTGGCCTGAGGCTCTCACTCACCTTCTCCTTCTGCTCACCGGTAAGCTTCACTCCCAGCCCTTCAATCCTTCTTATCTCGTCACCGGCCCTCCTTGCCTGGTAGGAGACCAGGTGCTCAAGGATCCTGCCGATGTTCCTCCTTCCCTTCTCAAGCAGTTCGTCAGAAACGTCCCTGAGTATCACGCTGCAGCCGTTGAATGCCATTACCTCGGCGATGGCCGAGCCCATGGTTCCTGCACCCACAACACCAATTGTCCCGAATTCTCCCTTCATTGCCTTCTCCCGGGAGTGAATAAACCTGAACGGGGTAGATTTCACTTTCCACAGTGCAGGAGTGCCCTTCAGCTTTTCACGAATATGCTTGCCCTTCCCCTTCTTCCGCTGAATCTGACGCTGTCGCCTACCTCAATATCGCCAGCGCTCCTTACCGACGGCATCCATCCCGAGGTGCTGCATCCCTCGTTCATGTCAATCACGGCATAGGCATAAGGCGCGTCCTGGGCAAACTCCTCAGTCGGAACGTTGAGTATGGTGAATGAGAGTACCCTTCCATCGCCCTTCAGCCTGACCCTCTCAAGCCCTCCTGTGCCGCAGGAGGCGCAGGCGACCGCGTATGTTGCTGTCATCCAACCGCACTTTCCGCATCTCAGCGCAAAGATGCCCTCCTCCACAGCTATCTCCTCCTCCTGAGTATGTGGACGGTGCACGACCCGCCGGTAGCACCTATGTTGTGTGCAAGAGCAACCTCAGCACCATCCACCTGCCTCCGCCCCGCCTTTCCAAGGAGCTGCTCATAGAGTTCATGGAACTGAGCGGCACCCGTGGCGCTGACAGGATGCCCCTTCCCCTTCAGCCCGCCGGAGGGGTTGACAGGTATTCTCCCCCCTATTGCAGTCTCCCCCTCGACGGATGCCCTGCCCCCTTCACCCTTCCTGAAGAAACCAATGTCCTCTATCGCCATTATCTCAGCAATCGTGAAGCAGTCGTGGACTTCGGCTACATCCACCTCTGCCGCATCCATCCCGGCCCTTGCAAAGGCCCTTTTCGACGCAACGGCCGCCCCCTCGATGCCTGTCATGTCACGCCTGTCCTGCAGGGTCGCGGCGGTCCCGGCACGCTCACTTGCCTCAATCCTTACAATCTCGTCCTTCAGCTCTCGAGCCTTCTCCTCAGAAGCAAGCACCACTGCCGCCGAGCCGTCCGAGAATGGGCAGCAGTCGTAGAGGTGCAACGGGTATGCGACAACCGGCGACTCCTTATAAGCCTCCATCGTCAGCTTCTTCCTCAGGTGCGCAAGAGGGTTCAGCAACGCGTTTGAATGGTTCTTTATGGCCACCGACGCAAGCATCTCCTGAGTGGTGCCGTACCTGTTCATGTGAGCCACCGCCATCGAGGCATAAAGCCCCGGGAAGGTGACTCCGTTCGATGCCTCGTAGGTGTAGTCGGAACCCATGGCGAAGTAGGTTGTCGCCTCCATGGTGCTCAGGTGGCTGAGCTTCTCCCCTCCTGCTACAAGGCATATGTCCTCAAGTCCTGCGGCTATGTGCGCGTATGCCTCATTGATTGCAGCGCTTGAACTGGAGCAGGCGCTCTCTATGGCAATAGACGGCCTGTCCCCGATCCCGAGCGCGCTGTTGATAAGGGGGCCGATGTGCAGCTGCCTTTCGGCCACGCCGAACGCGTTTGAATAGAATGCGGCGCCTATGTCTCCGGGGCTCAGTCCAGCGTCCTCAATAGCTTTCATCGATGTCATCGTCATGGACTCCCTGGCGCTTTCGCTCATCTTCCCGAACCTGGACATTGCTGTCCCGACCACGCACACACCCCTCATTGTTGATACCACCGGGAAGGTGCACGGAACCCCGAGTCTGTCCTTCCTGTTCCGGGAATCCCCGCAAAAGAGATAACTATTCCGTCCACTTAGGCGGAGCGGATGAACACCAGCCTGAAGAGCGCCGCAAGGAGGGAGAGTGCAGGTGAACACCCGGGCGAAGTTTCGGTGCTTCTTTCGCAGCCGTTCAATCTCGAGCAGAGCGCCGAGTGCGGCCAGGCATTCAGGTGGACGAGGGATGGCGACTACTATTACTGCGTCGTGGGCAGCAGGATACTGAAGGTGAGGCAGAAGGGAAGGAAGCTGTTCGCATCACTCCATCCTGGCACAGGCTACCTTTCAGTCCTCCAGGCTGTAGGCGACATTTTCAGGTTCGATGACAACGTGGAGGAGATACTCTCCGAACTTTCAAGGGACAGGCTGATACGATCGTCCCTCTCTGGGCACAGGGGGCTGAGGCTCATAAGGCAGGATCCATGGGAGTGCCTGGTCTCCTACCTCTGCTCCATCAACTCCAACATTCCGCGCATCAGGGGGGATGTGGAGCGTCTCTCGGCGAGATACGGGGAGGAGATTGTTTTCGACGGGAGGACATTCCACACATTCCCGAGCATCGATGCCCTTGCGAACGCCGAGGAGGAGGAGCTGCGCTCTATGAAGGTGGGGTTCAGGGCGAAATACATCGTGAGTGCGGCGAGGAAGGTCAGGGACGAGAAGGTGGACCTCATGTCATTCAGGAAGATGGATTACGGGGATGCGTTCGCCGAGCTCTGCACCTATTTCGGCATAGGGCCCAAGGTGGCGGACTGCGTCCTCCTCTTCTCCATGGACAAGCTTGAGGCTTTCCCGGTTGACAGGTGGGTCAGAAGGGGGGTGGAAATACTCTACTTCGGCGGGAAGAGGATGACTGAGAAGCAGGTGCGCGAATGGTCAAGGGAGCACTTCGGCAGGTATGCAGGCTATGCTCAGGAATACCTCTTCTACGGCGCAAGGCTGAAGGAGCTTGTCTCGGGGGCTCAGGTACCGTAGCGCCTCTGCCTGAGCTGGTATGAGCGTATAGCGCGCAGGAAGTCGACGAAGCTGAATGTCGGCCAGTAGACGTCGCTGAAGTAGAGCTCCGAGTAGGCAGCCTGCCACAGCAGAAAATTGGAAATCCTCTCCTCCCCGGATGTCCTCAGCACAAGGTCAGGGTCAGGCAGGCCGTCCGTGTAGAGGTAGCGGGAGACCAGTGCCTCATTGATATCCTCCAGCCTTGCGCTGCCGCTGCTGACATCATCCGCAATCTTCCTTATGGCGGTCACAAGCTCCTGCCTTCCGCCATAGGCGACAGCTATGTTGTAGGTGTAGCTGGTATACTGTCTGGTCCTCTCCTCGGCATATCCAATCGCCTTCTGGACAGATTCAGGCAGCGTGTCTATCTGCCCTATGGCCCTTATTCTGATGCCGTGTTTGTGCACCCTCTCATCATCCCCCACCTTCCTGAAATTCTCCTCGAACATCTTCATGAGAGAATCCACCTCCTCCCTGTTCCTCCTCAGGTTCTCTGTCGAGAATGCGTATACGGTAAGCACCTTGATGTCGAGGAGGAGGCACCAGTCGAGCACCTCCTCAAGCTTGTCCTTCCCTCTGATGTGTCCATCCTCTGAAAGCAGCTCCATCTCCCTCGCATACCTCCTGTTGCCGTCCATTATGACTGCAACATGCTTCGGAATGGGGAGCTTCTTGACCTCCTGCAGAAGCCTCTTCTCATAGGCATTGTAGGCCGTATTGGCAATGGCCTGGGCGAATCCGACAGGATTAGCTGCCTCTTTCCTGTCGCTCTTCCTTGAACCGTTGTTTGCCATCTGATGCTCAGATCTCTATAGTTTCTCCCACTTTCATAACCCTTGCTTTGATCTTTCCCCCGGACAGTTTCCTCACCTCTTCGGCAAACGACTCAGCATTCTGCTCGATCAGCGGGAAGGTGTTGTAGTGCATCGGTATTACAATCTCAGGCTCAATCACGCTTGCGGCGTATGCAGCCTCCTTCACACCCATGGTGAACCTGTCCCCTATGGGCAGCATAGCAACCTTCGGCCTGTGGAATTCACCGATCCACCTCATGTCCCCGAAATAGCCAGTGTCGCCGGCGTGGTAGACGGTGACACCGCTGTCAACAATAAATCCTGCCGGGCTTCCGCCGGCAACAAGGCTCTCCCCCTCGAATATGTCGGATGAGTGCAGCGCATTAACCATCTTGACAGTGCTTTCACCAAGCTTCACGCTTCCTCCGATGTTCATGGGCTCGGTTTTGGCACCCTTTGCCTCGAATCGCGAAACAAGTTCGTAGATTGCGGCAACCGTGGCCTTGTTGTTCTTCGCTATGTCGACCGTGTCACCGACATGGTCCCCGTGTCCGTGCGAGACAATAACCGAATCCGCCTTTACTTCGGCTGCCTTTGTTTTTGCAACCGGGTTGCCAGTCAGGAACGGATCAACAACAATTCTGTTCTTCCCTTCGATCATGAATGCGGAATGCCCGAACCATGTTAGCTTAGCCATTTACACCTCTCCTCCTTCTTCTTATAACTTTTCATTGTATTTAATCATGGAATAAAACTGTCCGTCGCCAGCACCAGCACATCGAATGGTTTAAGGATATGCCGCATATCGTCCTGTCGCGGTCATAGAAAATGAAGTTAAGATGCATCGGCTGCGGTCGAACAATTGTGAGCGATCCATCCTCGACGCTGCTCTGCCCACACTGCGGTGACATGCTCGAATGGATAAATGAGCGCAGTACGTCGGCGGGCGCCCTCCTGCCCCCTCCACAGGAGTTTACGCTGTGGAGATACTCGTCCCTGCTGCCCGATATCGGCAACGGCGGAATCGTTTCACTGTCAGAAGGAGGGACACCTCTCCAGTACTCGGACAGGCTGTCTGAACTCCTGGGCATCGAGGAACTCTTCATCAAGAACGAGGGCAGGAACCCGACCGGCTCCTTCAAGGACAGGGGAATGAGCGTTGCTCTCACAGCCGCACGTTCGGCGGGGCGTGAATCAGTTGTCTGCGCTTCGACCGGCAACACCGCCTCTTCGATGGCAGCATACTGTGCGAAAGCCGGAATGAAGGCTTTCGTTGTGGTGCCCAAGGGAAAGGTTGCAGGCGCAAAGCTCAAGCAGACCGCCCTGTACGGTGGCACAATCCTTGAAGTTGACGGCAACTTCGACATGGCGCTCGAGATGGTCCGTGACCTTTCATGGAAGGGGGGGCCGGCCATCATGAATTCCATCAACCCCATGAGGATTGAGGGGCAGAAGACAGGAGCGTTCGAGGTTTGCGACCAGCTGAGCAGCTCACCAGACTGGCTGATCATACCCGTGGGCAACGGGGGCAATATCACTGCCTACTGGAAGGGTTTTCTCGAATTCAGGGCTCTCGGGGCCGTGTCCTCCCTCCCGAGGCTAGTGGCGGTACAGGCGGAAGGGGCATCGCCAGTGGTGTCATCCATCAACAGCGGGCAGGAGGAGGTTACATTCGAGGATGCTCCCGAGACCATAGCCACAGCAATCAGGATAGGCAAGCCTGCAAACTGGCGGAGGGCTATGGCCGCTGTCAGGGAATCCAACGGGGCTGCGGTGAAGGTCACGGACATGGAGATAATGGCTGCAAGGAAGGCGGTGGCAAGCAGGGAGGGTACGCTCGTTGAGCTGGCCAGCGCATCGACGATTGCAGCGGCCATCCGACTCAGGGAACAGGGGGCAATAAGGCGGGACGAAACGGTCGTATGTGTGACCACTGGCAACGGCCTCAAGGATGTGGACCAGTCGGAAGAGCCAGGCAGCATATCCATCAGGAATTCCGGCGACCTCGAATCGATCCTGCTAAACGGGGGGTAGGCGGGAATTGAAAATACTCCTGCTCGGTGCAGGGAAGGTCGGCCTTTCTCTGCTCGAAATGCTTCCGGAGGTACGCTACTCCCGGGGAGGGAGCGGAATCCAGGTTTCAGCCATTGCCGATTCAGGTGGCTATCTTCACACGCAGGGAATGAAGCCCCTGGAGATTGCAGCATCGAAGCGCTCGGGCAAACTACACTCCCTCCATGGCTGGAAGGAGGGGGGGAGGCTGCTTGACGTCATAGCTGAGAGCGACGCAGATGTACTCGTTGACTGCATGACGACCAATTTCAGGGATGCAAAACCTTCGCTGGACTGCGTTCTTGCGGCATTCAGGAAGGGGATGGACGTCGTAACTGCCAACAAGGGGCCTCTTGCCCTTCATGCACCGCTCGTCTTGGGGGAGGCCAGGAGGGCGGGCAGCTCGATAATGTTCAGTGCAACCGTCGGAGGAGGCACGCCTTTCATAGACTTCGGCATGCTCTGCAGGCGTGATTCATCCATCGCATCACTGAGGGGCATTCTCAACGGCACAACCAATTTCGTTCTGACGCGCATGTCTGAGGGCCTTCCCGCTGACAGCGCAATAACCGAGGCAAAGGCCGCGGGGATAGCGGAAACGGATCCCACTAATGACATCAGGGGCCTTGACAGCTCAGCCAAGATTGTGATACTCGCCAACACTCTCGCGGGAAGGGAGTACACACTTCCTGACGTGGACATGACGGGCATAGAGGCGGTCACCCCCGAAATGTTCAGGGAGGCGGAGAGCAGTGGAAGGAGCCTGAAGCTCATTTCCACCTACATTCCGGGAGAGGAGGTGCTCCGCGTATCGCCTGAACTGGTGAGCAGTTCTGACCACCTGAACGTCGGTGGAACTTACAACGCTCTGACATACACACTCGAGGACGGCAACGAATTCACACTCATTGGGACAGGTGCCGGAGCCGTGGAAACTGCAAGGGCCGTGGCGAGGGATATTGCATCCCTTCTCGATGCACGCGAGGGTAAAAGAGATAATCAGGCCCGCACTTCCTGATGGGAGGACGGCTGGTTGGGCGATGATCAGGGAAGGGCTCAGGGGATCGATTGTTCCGCTTGTCACGCCATTTGACGCAAGCGGAGGTGTGGACGAGGCGGCAGTTCTGTCGCTGATAGAATTCCAGATTGCGGGCGGGAGCCACGGCATTTCGGTTGCTGGCACAACGGGTGAGCCTAGCTCCCTGACCCACGGCGAGAGGGAAAGACTCTTTGAGGTGGCGGTGGGCGCCACGGCGGGAAGGAGGCCGGTTGTGGCAGGCACGGGCACAAACAACCTTCCTGAAACGCTGCGCCTCACTTCATCCGCGGAGAAGGCGGGTGCGGACGCAGCGCTGGTAATAGTTCCGTACTACAACAGGCCGTCACAGGAGGGCCTGTACAGGTATTTCAGGGATGTTTCATCCTCCACATCCCTCCCTGTCATCATCTACAACATACCGGGGAGGACTGCCACGAACATGGAAGCTTCGACGGCAGGCAGGCTGCGCGGTGTGTGCGGCAACCTTGTGGGGATAAAGGAGTCGAACAGGGATATGGACCAGGTCACTCGCCTCCTGCAGGAGTGCGGCGATGATTTTCTTGTCTACTCAGGCATAGAGTCCCTGTGCCTGCCTATGCTTGCGGTCGGAGGCTCAGGTCATTTCAGCGCCACAGCCAACCTGCTCCCGACCGAGGTCGCCGACCTCTACAACCATGCTGCAGCTGGAAGGTGGGATGAGGCAAGGAGGCTGCATCATGCACTCTTCCGCATCAACGAATCGATATTCTGGGACACCAACCCTGTCCCCCTTAAGGCGGCAATGGCAATGCTTGGAAGGGTGCAGAATATACTGCGGCCGCCGCTTGTGCCGCTCTCCGATGACCTCACCACAAGGATGCGCTCCCTGCTCCATGACTATGGTCTGCTTCCGAAGAGGGGCGGCAGATGAGGCATGCGAGGTTCACCTCCGGCGGGAAGGTGCTTGCAGGGAGGGTTGAGGGGAGGAGCATAATCGACGCCGGGGGCAATGCCTACGGGACTGACGACATAACATGGCTACCCCCGGTGGAGCCGTCGAAGATTGTGGGACTTGTGCTCAATTACAGGGAGCATGCAGACGAGCTGGGCCTGAAGACCGGGGAGGGTCCAATACCATTCTTCAAGCCTCCCAGTTCGCTGACAGGTCACCTTACACCCATTGTCTACCCCGCCGGTGCAACACATGTCCACTATGAAGCTGAGCTGGCAGTCGTGATTGGAAGGGCATGCAGGCGCACGGGGAGGGAGGATGCCATGGAGCATGTCGGCGGCTACACGATAGCTAACGACGTCACCGCCAGGGATTTCATAACAAACACATTCAGGCCTCCAGTCAAGGCAAAGTGCTTCGACACATTCCTTCCACTGGGCCCCTGGATGGTAGATGCGGCAGACATAGCAGATGCCAGCTCACTCAGCATTGAGACACGCGTCAACGGGAGGGTGGTGCAGGAGGGGAACACATCCATGTTTGTGCATTCAATACCGGAGGTCATCGAGTTCCTGTCAGGATTCATGACGCTGCTGCCCGGCGACGTCATCCTGACAGGCACGCCCAGGGGAATTTCCAGGATCGTGCCCGGCGACATTGTGGAGATAGCTGTCGGGGGGATTGGGACGCTTAGCAACACGGTTACAGCCGAGGGAGGAACTGTGCCGGAATCGTAAACCATTTTTATTAATCCCGCCATTGCACACTCATGAAGATTACTGATTTTGAGGTATATCAGCTCGGCAAGGAAGTTGCACACGGTCAGACATGGGCTTCCTCGGCCATTCTGCTCAAGCTCACGACAGACGACGGCACTGTGGGTTACGGCGAGGCCGTCCCGACCCTGCGCGTCCAGCCGGTTGTCGCCTCGCTCAAAGAGGTCGGCAGGGTGTACAGGGGGAGGGATCCGTTCGACGTTGAGAGGAACAGGTGGGAGTGGTACAAGAATGACTTCTACCTCTCAGAATCATTCGAATCCACCACGGCGCTGAGCGCATTTGATATAGCCTGCTGGGACATAATAGGTAAGAGCACAGGGACGCCCATACACAGGCTGCTGGGAGGAGGCTTCAGGGAGAAGGTCAGGGTCTACGCCAACGGATGGTACAGCGGCTGCGTGACTCCCGAACAGTGGGGAAAGAGGACCAAGGAGATTGTAGCAAAGGGTTATACGGGCCTGAAGTTCGACATATTCGGCTCCGCCTTCGACTGGATAGACGCGGAGGGAATAAAGAAGGCCGTGGCAAGACTGGAGGCTGTCAGGGACGCTGCCGGGGAGAAGGTGGACCTTCTCATAGAGCACCATGGAAGGTTCAATCCCAATTCAGCCATTCAGATCGCAAAGGCGCTTGAGCCCTTCAACCCGCTCTTCGCAGAGGAACCGGTGCATCCGGAGAACATGGAGGGGCTGATAAAATACAGGGAGAGGACCGGCGTCCGGGTGGCTCTGGGCGAACGCGTGCTCTCAAAGCAGCATTTCGTCTCTCTTGCCTCAAGGCACCTGCTTGACTTCTTCCAGGCTGACATAACGAACTGCGGCGGAGTGACTGAGGCGAAGAAGCTGTCCGCAATCGCGGAGGCATACGGCATTGAGATGGCATTCCACAACGCATTCGGCCCGATACAGAATGCAGTTACCATACAGCTTGACGCATCCATACCCAACTTCCTCATACAGGAGTCATTCTACGACTTCTTCCCCCAGTGGAAGAGGGACCTGATAGGCGACTCCACCCCTGTGGTTGACGGCCATTACAGCGTCAGCAGGAAGCCCGGCCTCGGTGTTGATGTGAATGAGAAGCTGCTTGGTGAGCTCAGGGTGGAGGGGCAGGAGTACTTCAACCCCGACGAACCTGTCTGGGTGATTGGCGGCACCTGGAAGTAGTGAGTCTCCGCCGTCGGGCTCTTTGCCGTGGCAAAATAAATCTGGCAAAGTATATTGGACGAAAAGCAGTTGCACCGGTCAGCCTAGAAGTGGGGGTTTGCCGGTGCAGTTCAGGCATAACATCAGTTGGAGAGTGCATTTCACCGGGTCCAGGTCGGTCCGCTCTTTCGACATGTTGAGCTCATCCCTGGCGCGTGCCGGCTGCTTTTGGAGGGTGAGGGGCAGATGGCAGTAAGGAGCGGCAGCGAGTACCTGAGGGATCTGGACAGGACGAAGCGCGAGATATGGATAGGCGGAAGGAGGGTTGGCCAGCGCATAACAGACCACCCCGCCTTCAGCGGCATTGCGAAGTCCATGGCGGCGCTCTATGACATGCAGACAGACCCGGGCATTGCTGAGGAGATGACATTCATCTCCCCCGAAAGCGGGGAGAGGACGGGCATGAGCTTTCTGCGCCCGAGGAGGAAGGGGGATCTGGAGAGGAGGAGGAGGATGATTAAGCGGTGGGCAGACTACTCCTCTGGCTTCCTCGGCAGGACACCCGACTATCTCAACAGCGACATCATGGCTATGGCTTCCGCCTGGAAGTTCTTTGCCCAGGGGGGGAGGGAATACGGGGAGAACATCAAGGCATTTTTCGCACACGTGAGGGACAATGACCTTCTCATGACACACACGCTCATCAACCCGCAGGCAAACCGTTCCCTGCCCGCGTCTTCCCAGGATGACCCGTTTTTGGCAGCGAGGATTGTTGAGAAGAGGAGGGACGGGGTGGTCGTCAGGGGGGCGAGGATGCTAGCCACCTTCCCGATGGCTGATGAGATCATAGTTTTCCCGTCCACAGTCATAAAGAGCGGCAAGGAGGATATGCCCTATGCGATGGCATTCGCTCTTCCAGTCGGGACGAAGGGGCTCAAATTCCTCTGCAGGGAGAGCCTTTCACACCCGTCGCGCTTCGACCATCCCATGTCACACTCATTCGACGAGCAGGATGCGGTGGTGATTTTCGACGACGTCCTTGTGCCGAAGGAGCGCATATTCCTGCTTGAGGATCCGGAGAGGGCAAACGCTCTCCACGAGGCCACTGATGCTGTTGTGCACATGTCACACCAGGTGGCGGTGAGGGACAGCTCGAAGACTGAATTCTTCCTCGGCCTCCTCTCATCCATTGCAGAAACCATAGGGATTGAGCAGTTCCAGCATGTGCAGGAGAAGATCGCGAAGGTGATCATGGTTCTGGAAACTATGCGCTCACTGGTAATCGCATCCGAATCGGAGGCCAGGCTCAACAGGTGGGGTGTGCTCACGCCCGAATTCAGGTACCTGAACGTGGCAAGGAACATCTATCCCAGGCTCTACCCGTCAATCAGGGAGACTGTGCAGCAGCTCGGTGCAAGCGGACTCATGTCCCTTCCCACCGAGGGGGACATGCAGTCCGATGTCAGGGATTACATAGACCGCTACTACGTGGCCAGGAATGCAGGTGCTGAGGAGAGGATAAGGCTCTTCAGGCTCGCGTGGGATGTCGCAGGCAGCTCATTCGGGTCAAGGCAGGAGCTCTACGAGCGCTTCTTCTTCGGCGACCCTGTCAGGATGGCAGGCGCTCTGTACAACTGGTACGACAAGGAGCCGTACAAGCAGAGGATAAGGGAGATGCTGCATGAATGGTGAGCGGCCGCTCCCGCCTGACATTGTGAGGGCATCGCATGCGGAATTCCTCGTCTCCGACCTTGAGCGGTCGAGGCGCTTCTATGTGGACGTGCTCGGATTCACAGTAAGCCACGAAGACGGTCGCAGCATACACCTCAGGGGAATAGAGGACAGGATGCACCACTGCCTCACTCTTACCAAATCGTCCAGGACGGGCATAGGCCACATTGCATTTCGCGTCAGGGGCGGGGAGGATATGGACAGGGCGGCAGCTCTGCTTGATGAAGAGGGGCTGCGCTTCATTGATGTGGAGGCAGGCGGCGAGGAGGGGATAGGCAGGGCAATACGCTTCCAGGACAGGCTAGGTTTTCCGGTCGAGTTGTTCAACGAGTCGGAGGGGAGGGAGTGGATGCTGCAGCGCTTCCACAGCCAGCATGGCGCGAGGGTGATGCGCCTGGATCATTTCAACCTGTTCGTGAGGGATGTGGATGCCGCACTTTCATGGTATGAGGGCAGTCTTTCATTTGCGGTCAGCGAGTATGTGGAGGGAAGGAGTGGCGGTGGGAAGGTGTCGGCCGCATGGCTCAGGCGCAAGCCCTCCAGCCACGACGTCGCCCTGATGGAGGGGAGGGGACCCAGATTCCACCATGCGGGCTTCGTTGTGAATGACAGGGACAGCATTCTTGACGCCGCAGACATACTCTCCTCGTCCGGCTATTCGGCAAGCATTGAGCGCGGACCGGGAAGGCACGGCATCACCAACGCATTCTTCCTCTACCTCCGCGATCCGGACGGCATCAGGATTGAACTGTACACAGGCGACTACCTGGCTGCGGACCCCTATCTCCCGCCTGTTGTCTGGAAGCCGACGGATCCGCAGAGGCAGACATTCTGGGGGACTCCCGCTCCCGAGAGCTGGTGGCGCGATGCCTCACCTGTATACTCGGTATTCGGAGGGAAGGCGGTGAGGACCGGGCCTGCTGCACATGATGCTTAATTACCAGTGAGCTCAATCATGTGGACATGTCGCGCAGCATGTTCTGCATCAGGTGCGGCCGCGAGGCTGTGCCGGGCACCGTCTTCTGCAGCGACTGCATCAGTTCGGGTGAAACACTTTCGTCGATGCCCGGTTCGCTCACATTCGAGATATGCCCCTCATGCGGAAAGATGAAGCGAGGTAGCAGCTGGGCCGAGGTCAGGGATCCCGACAGGGTCATGAAGGGGGAGATCAGGAAGGCTGTCACCCTTGGAGGAGGGGCCATCCTCATGACTCTTGAGACAGACGGCCTGAATCCTTCCGAGAATTCATCAAATGTCCGCGTCTCCCTCACCCTGTCGACCCACGGCGTCAGGAAGGAGGAGGAGCACACGCTTGTCGTCAGGGTTGAGGGCAACACTTGCCCGACGTGCAACAGGCGCAGCGGCCAGTATTTCGAATCCACAATACAGCTCCGTGCCTCGGGCAGCGTCAGGGAGGAGGTCATGGACCGCGTCCTCGCATATGCCAGCAGGCTGTGCGCTGATTATGAGAAGTCCGAGAAGGGCTTCTTCGTTTCAGGCATAAGGCAGACGAGGGGTGGAGTGGATATTGCACTCAGCTCAAACATGATCGGAGCATCAATAGCAAAGAAGATTGCCCAGAGGTTCGGCTCATCCGTCCTTCCCACAAGGAAGCTCTACGGAAGGAGGAACGGGAAGGAGGTCTACAGGACCACATTCCTCATCAGGCTTGCAATGTTCAAGCCAGGCGACTACGTCCAGTACAGGGGCTCCTACCACTCCGTGACTGGCACGGGGGAATTCATTGCCCTCTCACCTCTTGGAGGTGGGGAGGAGCTGAGGGTCAGGCCGTCCGACAGCACCTCTGTCAGGCTTGTTGGCGGAAGAGAGCTGGAGGACTGGGCAGAGGTGGTTGAGCTGCGCGGGGAGAGAATGGCAGTCAGGAATGAGAGGACGATGGAGGTGCGCGAAATGCCCCTCCAGGCGGGAGCGGACAGGGGGTCGAGAATCAGGGTTGTGACGCTCAACGACGAGCTGCTCGCTGCGGCGCCGCGCTGAGCGCTCAGTCCCTCATCCTGTTCAGCCTTGCACGCCTGGCGGCCCTAGCCCTTCCCTCTGTCACTCTCGACGCGGTGTACCTGACCAGAATGCTGAGCGCGAATGCTGAGGCAGAAATAAGGAATGGCGCAAAGCCAGGTATGTCGAGCTCAATGAGGAAGAGCAGGAGCAGAGCTGAGCCTAGCAGAGCCGCTACCACCGACGCTATGTACCTGTAGAAAATGAACGCTGCAGCGAAGGCGGCCACGGTTACAAGAGGCGCGGTTGCCGCCTGTCCGACCAGTGCAATGTATGCTGTTCCGAGCAGGAGTGCAAGGTATGCCGATATTGCAAACCTTGCAGCCTTGTATACAAGGTATGCGACCGCGCCCATCGAAATGAGAGTGGCTGCAAGCGCCGTCTCCGGCCCGGCAGAAATGTGCGGGAGTATGAATGATGCAAGCACGTACCCCTCAAATGCGCCGAAGAGAAGCAGCAGTGCGTTGAGCGTCTTCCTCTTCCCTGCCAGCAGGGCCGCAGCCAGGACGAATACAAAGGCCATCTGAGCGTATGTCAGCTCCTGCGGTATGTTCGCCGATATGTACTCCGCAATCCTGTACGGCGAGAAAAGCGAATACAGGTAGACTATGATGCCGACGGCCGAATACGCCATTCCCCTCGCTCAGTACAGCCATTGGTCTGCATGCTATATCAAGGTTGAGAACGTAGCGTATTCGCCGTAACTGGTCAGTCGATTGAAAATGACCGCTGTTGATTAGGCACCTGTTGGTTTTGACCGAAAACGTTTTCGTGAGAAAGTGCATACACCCTGTCATATGCACTCGCTCACAGCCGACAGATGTCT
>JAJZXY010000011.1 GCA_021806165.1 Thermoplasmata archaeon | reverse complement strand
CTAGCGCTTTCGAAAATGGCCCGTACCGACTTGCCCTAAATGGGTATGACTAATCGACGAAAGTGTCACCACAGGTTTGTTGAAGTGCTAACATCCCCTTCTGCAAGTGGGTTTTTGTCGGGAACCCTTCATTATCTCTCAGCGACTTACCCCTTGCGAAAATAAACACATACAAGGCACGGGCTCTGACTGACTCCATATCACCTATCCTCACATTACCTGTCTACTCGCTGGCATCTCAAGAGGCTGCCGATTCCATTCCTGTCTGCAAGAACCACATACCTCAAATTTCGTCAGCCTATTTAAGCAATGAGCAGTTTTTCGATAAGCCAGCATGACCAGCAGAATCTTAACACCCCAGCCAGCGAACCGACAATATAACGAAGCTCTATACGAATGCAGATGCCGCCATGGCAGGAGCGAGGGGTGGTAACAGGTGTACAACATCCCTGCCTGCTACAGCTCAGACGAGCATGAATGACCGCCCGCGGAATAAATAAAAAGTTCAATATACATTGCAGTCATTCACTCAGGCAGGTCAAGTCGGAAGGTGATGGATTGTCTGGCTCTTATCTTTTAGTTCAGGGACTGGAAGTCTGGGGATTGCTCGTGCTGCGCGTTGCGCTGGGTGCGGCGTTTGCAATACACGGTTATCCCAAGATAGGCTCCAGGCGGGATGACATCATAGATTTCATGCGCACGAAGGGCATTCCCGGCCCGATAACAATGATCACAGGCTACTTTGAATTCTTCGGTGGTCTGCTGATGATCATAGGTCTGGGCGTCCAGATCATAGGTCTGCTGATGGCGCTTGAGTCTCTCATGACAATATTCGTCTCAACAAGGCTGCTCAAGAAGAAGTATGCACAGGGGTATGAGATAGACGTTGCCTACTTTGCAATGGCCCTCGCCCTCTTCTTCCTCGGAGCCGGAGCATTCTCCGTCGACAGCTACATATTCTCGATGCTGTGATGGCAGATGCCTCGGATATACACAAGGACGGGAGACAGGGGATCTACGGGCCTACTCGGCGGCGGAAGGAGGGCAAAGGATGATCCGCTCATAGAGGCTGTCGGATGCATCGACGAACTCAACAGCTCCATTGGCTCGGCACTCGTTCATATCAGGGAGGAGCTTCTGGCAACGGTCCTGCACCGCGTCCAGAGCGAGCTCTTCGCACTCGGGGCCGAGCTCAGCGCAGGGGGCAGGCAGATCAGGGGAATGCCTGCGGTGCGCAAGGTGATGGTTGAAAGGCTGGAGAGGGAGATAGACGGCTTTTCAGGCAGGCTGCCTGAACAGACCTCCTTCATACTGCCCGGAGGAGGGCAGGCAGGCGCTGCTCTTCACCATGCAAGGACTGTCTGCAGGAGGGCCGAACGGAGGGTGGTCTCCATTTCGGGAGAGGAGGGATTCAATCCCGAGATACTCGCCTACCTGAACAGGCTCGGTGACTTTCTCCATGTTGCTGCAAGATATGCCAACATGACAGATGGCATCGGGGAGCAGGCGCCCGCCTACGAGTAGGGGCGGAATCAGTCGTCCGGCTCGGCCTCTGCCCCGGCATGCTTGAGGCCCGGCTTAGAAGGCCACCAGTTGTACCTGCGCAGAAGGAGCATGACAGCCGGGACGAAGAGAGGCCAGCTGATGAATGTGTCTATCAGCACTCCGAGGGCAAGGCCGACTCCTATCTCCTCAATCAACCCGATTCCGCTGAACAGGAGTGAAGCAAAGGTGGCGAAGAGGACGGCACCAAGTGTGATTATGACGCCGCCGTTTTCGGTCATGCTTGTCCTGATGCCTTCCTCGTCGCTCCTCCCCTTCATCACCTCCTCGCGAACGCGTGAAACCATGAATATGTCATAGTCAAGGCCGACTGCAAGCAGAGTAATGATCGTGAACATGGGCAGGAAAATCAGCAGAGAGAGCTGGTAGAGATCATGTATGATCACGTAGGTGATGGCGAGCGCAATCACGACTGATGCGAGAACCATAAGCACTAGCCTCATTGGTGTGAACAGTGCGCTTATCTGTATGGCGAGGACAGCGAGTATAGCGAAGACAAGTATCGGTATCATGCTGGTGAAGCTTGCATCCGTGAAGGAGTAGGCGTTGTTCAGCCCCTCGGTCAGACCTCCGACGTATGTCCTGAAGGTGCCGCCGTCATGCGAGGCGAGGTATGATGGAATCGAGTTGACGAATGAGGATGAGTATGAGGTCCATGCGAGCGCGGAGAGCTGGAATGTAATCAGAACATATCTGCTGTCGCTCCCGATGTACTGGTTCATCTGTGTCTTGTATGCGTTCTGCTGGGAGACGGGTATGCCAGTCAGGTTATAGGGAACGTAGTAGCCGTACGGGTATGTTGGTCCTGCAATTGCTGAAATGTGGCTGTCGGAGGCCAGCGTCTGCTCGACTGAGCTGACAACCGTCATCTGTGACGTGTTGTAGCCAACTGTGGTCAGAAGCGGTGAACTGAGCTGCAATATGACGTATGCCTGGTCGAAATAGTCGCCGTGGAAGCTCTGGTTTACCATCTTGATTGCAGTAACTCCGCTTCCCGCGGGAAGGAGGCTGAACACATCCATGTTGGTCGGCGTCGTGTAATAGTAATATGTGCTGACCAGACTGACGATGACGAACAGAATCAGGAGCTTTCCCCTGTTGTCAATCACACCCTTCGCAAGCCTGCTCATCACACTGTGCTGCGGATGTCTTCCGCCCACAGCAATCCTGGACGGCCAGAATATCCTGCTGCGGCCCCGGTGCAGTATTGAGACGAGAAGTGTGTTGGCCACTATGACTGCTATCAGCACCCCTATGGCGTTGGTTATGCCGGAGTCGCTGAAAATCGGGACATTTGACACCCACAGCGCGATGTATGACATCGAAACGGTGAGGCCCGAGGTGAAGACGGCGTGACCCGCCCACTTGCTTGAAACAATGACAGGGTTGGGATTTCCCTTCCTGAGTTCGTTTCTGTATCTGGACATTATGTAAACAACGTAATCGGTGGAAAGGCCGAGCAGCAGTATCAGGAGGAGAGTCGGAGTGATGAACGAGATGCTCGACCTCAGCACATACTTGTAGAGCAGTGCATTGATAGAGAAGGCAGTCATGGCTGAGACTGCAAACATGGCAAGCGGGAGGAATGCAGCGACGACCGACCTGAAGAATATCCCCACAATGATGATGGAAAGCACTATGCCGATGATAAGTGCCCTTACCATGCCGTCGATGGTCTGCGTTGCAAGCTGCGAGTTCATCACGTTGTTGCCTGAGATGTAGACACGGCTCCCGCCTATCGTGGAAAAGCCTGATGTGATGATTGCCTGCACCATGCTTGTCTGCCCTGAGGTCAGATTCTGCGACGTACCGACAACCATGATGGTGGTGGAGTTGTCATAGCCTACGAAGCTCCTCATCACATAGGGCGTCGGTACAACCGGGTATCCTGAGAAGCCTGAATACTGCATCACCCTCCACATCAGCTGGGTGGTGCTGTCGCTGCTGGCCTGCAGGAGGGAGAGGAAACCCTGCATTGATGCGCTGTTGACCTGTATCAGCGGATTGGCGAACAGCGACGACTCAAGACCATGGCCTGTCAGAGACACGGACATCTGCTGAACCAGACCCGCCGGGGCTGCATTCCCCCCGGCATAAGCCTGCTCAAAGAATGAGGCCACCGTTGTGTTGAGCTGGTCTGTTATGAAGGTGTTTACAGTCGTATTGGACTGAAGGGAGGGGACGACTGCGGCAAAGGAATAGTTGTAAGCGAATGAATCGTAGTGAGCACGATCGCCTGGAGTGGAGAACCGAAAGTTGCCAAGTGTGAAGTTCTGTATGATGGAGTAGGACATGCCCTGCAGTGGTGGATTTGAGGACAGTAGTGAGTGGTATGGGGAAGTTGAGTTTGTGACCGCGCTGACAATTGAAGAGGATGCCCTGAGCATTGTATCGTTGACAATGGTGGAATTGAAGAAGAAGGCGAATGAGCTGAAATAGACGGCTGATACCGGGGATGATGATGCATCCAGCGCAGTCATGTTGTACGCATAAGAGGGAGAGCCGCTCGCCGTGAGATAAGAAAGGTAGAGTGCAGGAAGGCCGTAAAGCATCTGCAGCGTCTGGTTGAGAGATGAATTGAGGAGTGCGGTCTCGCCATTGAGCTGGCCTATGAGCGAATATGTGCCGTTCAACTCCTCCCTGGCTCCTGATGCGAATGCATTCAGGGTGCTGTTCTCCACTGTAATGACGGATGTGACATTGCCGCTGATTCCCTGGCCGCTCAGATATTTCGCAAGGACCGATTCGGTGTTGAGATAGGATGAAATGACGCTCGCGTCATTGATGTTCGTCCCTGTTGTAACTACAACCAGGTTGGAGCTGGAATTGCTGCTGGGCGCACTTCCAGGGAAGTACTGTGCCAGCAGATTCCCGGCCCGGACAGCCATTGAATTGGAAGGGACTATGCCCGAGCCCACATCATACGAGGTCATGCCGAAAAGGAGGCTGGCAAAGGGAGCGAGCACCACTATAATGACAATCCAAGCTATGATGAGTTTGCCGCTGTGCTTCTCGGCGATCCTTCCCATCGACTCGAACGAGTTCTCGAACATTACGATTTCGAATTAACAGGAGCATTTATTTAAGCTGATCTTAGGCAGATAATATACACTGCAGCCGGCCGGCTGACATGCGGTGTCAGGCGTGGACAGGGGCAGGCTTGATGTCTGACCTCTGTTCATCAATCCCGTAGTGCTTGACCTTTTCAACATCGAGGCCGCGCCTCCGGCATATCCTTTCAACCCCTTTAAGCATCAGCCAGCCGCCAATTGAAATCAGTGATGATGTCCCGACCCTGCCAAGCAGTCCTCCCGATGCGACGGAAGTGGAATCCCTCGCGGCCATCTTTGCCAGATGCCTGTAGGCTGCATAGTAGACGGCGAGCTGCGACTCCGACAGGTTGAGTGAATCGAACTTCCTGTTCTTTATGAGGCCGAGCGGAACATTCTGCATCGGCGTTATTGTGAACTCGAAAGGCCTCCCGTCGACGTAGGAGTTGCTCATTCTGTTTATCATCTCGACGGTCTCCCAGTTGTCCTCCTCCTCCTCACCTCTCTGCCCGACCTGGACGGTAAAGGCTGGTCTCCAGAAATGCCTGTTGAAGTTGTGCACACCCCACCAGACTATATCCTGCCAGGAGCCGTCGGAGCCTATGCGTAACGGGAGCGTTTTGTTGGGCATATGCATCTTTGCAAGCCTTTCGCTGCCCGTCTCAACGCCTACCTGGATTCCTATCCAGTTGGAGGGGTCGGCGCGCAGTATCCCGCTCAGCTTTCCTATCAGCTCAGGGTAGGCGGCCGGAATCGATATCCTGCCGTGCGTTGGATTTGCGCTCTTTATACCGGGTATGGACATCACGGTCGAGAGGAGGCTGGTCAGCGCCTCCTCATTAGGCTCGAAGAGCCTGCCGTGCTTGTAGGCGAATATCTCATCGGAGTGGAGCCACGCGTTGTCCCAGCCGTTCCGAGCATTGACCTCCACCTCCTTCCGCACCATCTCGTGGGTATAATATCTGGAGGGACGGAGAGTCACCTCACAGAAGTCGCATCCGACGCCACAGCCGCGCATGACCTCTGCCATGCCCTTCATAGTCGCTCCCTGTATCAGAGGTATCTGCTCAAGGGAGGGGTAGTTGGGCGACCCGGGTTTTCTTGTGACGAACCTGTCCGAGTCCTTGTATGCCCTCCTGAAATTTTCATCGAAGCTCATGTAGCCGTGATAGAACATGCTGCTGTCCACATCCCCGTCTCCCAGCTGCTCGAAGATGGCAGGGGCTATGTCGTCCGCCTCCCCCTGGAATGCGTAATCTATGCCGCACCTCTCCAGCTCCTCCGGGAATAGCATGAACTCCCAGACGCCCGGACCGCCGACAACAAGCTTCGCCTTCTTCCCCTTCCTGGCCGTGTTTATCCTGTCCATGAGGCGGTACCACTCCTTCCTCACCCAAGGATGGGCGGTGGTCTCGAAAAGGATGGAGTAGGACATAGTGAGCGGACCAGCGCCCAGAGGGTCCATCGTGGTGACACCTATTACCTCCGTGTCATCCTTAATGAAATCCTGTATGTGGTCCTCATGTGCGACAACCACATCCCCCGGTCCGTACTTCATGAGGAGTGCTGCTTCGATCTTCCTGAGCGAATATGGTGCGTACTTGGCCCTCCCGTCTGGCAGCGGCGGTGAGGACGAGCCCCTCAAAAAGGAATACACCATCTCAGGCAGGACGTTCGACGGTGCGCAGGGCATGAAATCGAGCAGCGGGAAATTCCTGTAATCATAGTTGAGCGTTGCGTCAGGGATAAGGACAAACTTGGTCATATTTTGGTTCCTCAATCACTTTGCACTCAGCACTATAGCCAATTGATATTTCACTTTGACGCCTAAGGCATCATTCGCCCCGCAAGCACGGCGGGAGCATGGCTTCCTGTATGTTGACATGATCTCTGATTAATACTTAAATCTTGATGATCTTACAAAACTACACGCCTTCATTTCGAAACACGAAGTTACCTGTAAGCATCAAAAGTGAACCTGTGCCAGAAAGTCCTCCGGACTGTGTGCAGGGACCCGCTTCACGAATTTCGGCAACTTAATATGAACAGACACATTTCTGTGCACAATGTCTGCTGAGGAGGCGCGGGAGAGCAGCAGGCGGTATCCGCTGCTCCTCTCACTGCTTGTCGAGGAGGTGGCGGGAATATACCTGCTGACTTCTGACAAGTACCTCAAGCTTTCAGGAAACAGCCTCCACTGGTACGGGCTGCTTGTGTTCACAGTTGTAAACGTGCTGCTCACAGGGCTGCTGGCAGCCGGGATGGTCAGGGGGGCGAAGGTGGCATCAGGTGTCTGGTCTGTCGTCGGCATTGCGGCCATTCTGGGAGATGCTGCGAGCGGGCTTGCGCTCAGCTCATTCTCCGGAGGGGGGCCATACAGCGGCTGGGACTACCTTTTCGGCTTCGGCTACATACACAATTCAGGCTCCGTCTTTGCAACGTCCCTTGCCGTCGTCCTGATTCTTGTATTTGCCATCGTATCCGCAGTCACTGCATTCATTCAGCGAAAGAAGTCAGGTACTCAGTGATGTTCCCTCCACCCGGCTCAGGAGCTGACAAAGCTTTCTGCTGCTGAGACGTCGAGCTTCTTCAGAACGGAGAGCACGAGCCTTACGGTTGTGTCGACATCCTCCAGGTCAACTGAAGACGAGTGGGAGTGTATGTGTCTTGCAGGGACGCTCAGCACAATAGTCGGACATCCCGGGCCCGCGAGGTGGAATTTACCTCCGTCGGTACCTCCCCTGCCGACGGTCGACAGCTGATAGCGCAACCCCTCATCCTCTGCCGTCTTGATGACGAACTGCTTCAGGGGCTGGTTCGGAATCATGCTCGCATCATAAGTCAGTACAGATGTCCCCCCGCCCATCCTGGCAGGCGCCTCGTCCGCCTTTATACCAGGGACGTCGCCTGCAATGTCCACTTCAAGCACGATGGCAACGTCCGGCTGGACAATGTTTGCTACTGTCTGGGCGCCCCTCAGCCCAACCTCCTCCTGTACGGTGCATGCAAGGTATACCGTGTTGGGATGAGCAATAGTCCCCTCCTTGAGCCTTCTGAGCACCTCCACGCCCACAAATGTTCCAACCCTGTCATCAAACGCCTTTCCGACCGCAACCCTGCCATTCATTGTCGTGTAGAAGGGGGCGGAGGGGGAAACAGGGTCGCCTATTTTCACGCCAAACTGCTCCCTCACCATGTCGCCGCTTGTGGCCCCAACGTCGATATACATCCGGTTGAGCTTTACCACCTTTTCCCTTTCCTCCTCACCCAGAAGGTGCGGAGGCTTGGACGCGATGACGCCGGGGACGTCACCTGCCGAAGTCCGTATCCTCACCCTGTGGCCCAGCAGGACCTGATCAAACCATCCGCCGAGCGGACCGAAGCTCAGGAATCCAGTCTCCCTGTCTATGCCGGTGATCACGAAGCCTACTTCATCCATGTGTCCGGCGAGGAGAATCCTGGGGGACCTCGAACTGCCCTCCTTCCTGCATATCAGGGAGCCGAGGCGGTCATGCGTGACCTCATCCGCATATGCTGAAACATTCCTCTTCAGCATGGCAGCAGTCTCTCGTTCAAAGCCTGAAGGCCCAAATGATTCTGACAGTTCCCCGAGGAATTTCACCCTTTTCTCGTCCAGAGTCATGAAGAAGTGGATCGGGGGCGGCGGATAAAACAATACTCCCGGGTCCTCCTGCATTAGCGCCGTGCCGGACGATGATCAAGCGATTAATATCAGATGCGGATTAGGAGGAGACTGTGTTTTGATGGCAAGAGAAAAGACATTGGGCGAGGACGTGCAATATGAAGGGACAATGGGGAAGATAGATGCATATCTTGCCCGTCCCGAAGGGGGAAAGCATCCGGGAATAGTGATGGTGCACGAGATATGGGGATTGAATGACCATATCAAGGATGTGGCCAACAGGCTGGCTGCCGAAGGATACGTTGTTCTTGCGCCGCAGCTCTTTTCGAGCGGCCATGTTCCACCGGGCCTGACGGAGCAGAAAATCAGGAGGGTAATAGCCTTCTTTGCCACTATCCCTCCTGAGAAGCAGCGTGACAGTCAATATGTGCAGGCGGAGCTTGCCAAACTGCCTGAGCAGGAGAGAAATGAGGTGGGCTCGCTCATGGAGAAGGTCTTCAACATGCCTCATGAAGAACTCACGGAGGAGCTCTCGCTTGGAGTGGACTACCTCAACGGGCTTGAATATGTCAACGGCAGGATCGGAAGCGTCGGATTCTGCTTTGGCGGTGCAATGTCCGGAAGGCTTGCATGTACAGGCAAGACAGACGCTTCAGTTATTTTCTACGGCTCCAACCCTGAACCGATCGAGAGTGTGGAGAACATCAGGGGTGCAGTCCTTGGCATATACGGCGGGATGGACAAGAGGATAAATGAAGGTCTCCCGGAACTCGTTCGCGCGATGGCTGAACGTGAGAAGGCGTTCGAGATGTGCATATACCCGGGTGCACCTCACGCATTCTTCAATGATACCGCAGCCAACAACTACAGAGAGGAGGCCGCAAAGGATGCCTGGGCAAGGGTACTCACATTCTATTCAAGGACGCTGAAGTGAGGAACGCAGGCAGCACATCCGTGTGCAGGGTTGAGTCGGTCGCGGGGCAGGTCATGTAAATGTCTGGAGGGTATATGACCGGAGCTGCCTGAGGCGGTCTGCGTATGGACCCGGACAGGAGAGACCTGATCCTCCTCGTTGCCTCCAGAGGGACCAGGAGCTTTGCGGGGGGAATACTCTCAGTAATAATCAGCCTCTACTACCATTCAATCTACCATTCGGTCGCACCAATAGGGTTCCTGTTCGGAGCGGGCGCCATCGGCGTTCCGATACTTTCGTTCGCCACCGGCAGGCTTGCCGACAGGTACGGCAGGAAGAAGCTGCTGCTGCTCACACTCTCGTTCCTGCCTGCCGCCATAGGAATGCTGCTCCTGACAGACAACTACTACGTGCTGCTCCTCTCGTCAGCTCTGGGTGGATTCGGCATAGCAGGCGGTCTCGTCGGCGGAGGAGTTGGCGCTTCGGTTGTGCCCATGCAGTCCGCACTCCTGGCGGAGAAGACCCACACGGGGGACAGGACGAGGGTATTCACACTTTTCACAATGATGTCGAGCATTACGGGTGCCGTGGGAGCTCTCTTCTCAAACCTGGGTGACTTCCAGTCGCTCTTCTACCTCTCGCTTCTCTTCTCCGCATTCTCATTCCTTGTTGCCCTCCCGATACATGAGACTTACAGGCCTGTGAAGGTAGAGGCGGGCAGCAGAGGACGGCGCAACCCGAAGGACAAGAAGTGGAGGGATAACATGCGCATCATCTACAAGTTCATGGCCACTGGTACGCTGAATGGCGCAGCACAGGGTCTGATAATACCATTCCTCCCGATAATACTGCAGTACAACATGCACATGTCGAGGGGTTCCATAGGCGACCTGTTTGCCATAGGGGGCCTCATGAGCGCGTTCTTCATGCTCGCAACACCCTATCTCACGGGCAGGCTTGGCTTCGTCAGGTTCATCATGTCGACTAGATCGGTTGCATCCGCGTTCCTGCTTTACTTCCCCTTTGCATCCGGGGCGCTGCTGGCATCCGCGGCATACATAGCATTCACGACACTCAGGTCGATATCTCTGCCTTCGCAGGCCTCACTGATGATGAACGTGGTGGATGAGGAGACGAGGGCGTATGCCTCCGGGACAAACCAGGCTGCAAGGCTCGTCCCCTCGGCAGCTGCATCATCATCCTCAGGCATCATCCAGGACTTCCTCAGCTTTGTGATACCATTTGAGCTGTCATTCCTCATGAACGCTGTCAACGTCTATCTCTACTACAGATTCTTTGGCAAAATGCCGCAGGCAAACGAGAGAAAGACAGTTATAAGCCGTATGTAGTGGCAGACAGATTGGAAGTATTAACTACTGTGAAATAGATTTATTGCACAGTTCAACCGACCATACGCTTCAGAAGAGGCGCGGAAAGGGCGAATGCCCCGGCGGTGATGGGGGGACTGTAACACAGGATCAGGCGGCGGATATTACGGCGGCCGAAAGGAAGCAGGTTAGAGTATGGAATGTCATGCGCAACCTTGTCAGGGAGCTGAGGAGGGAGCTGGAAAAGGAGCTTGAGCCGTCCGGGCTGAAGCTGATCGAATTCCAGATACTTGCACACCTGAAGAAGAACGGCCCCTCTACAATGGCGAACATAGCAAAGGAGCTCACGCTCACAAGGGCGGGAATACCGTTCCTTGTCGGCGGCATAGAGTCGAGGGGGTTTGTAAGGAAGAGAAGGATGCAGGACGAGGGGAGAGTTGTGTTTGTCTATCTGACCCCTCTCGGCGGCAGGGTGCTCAGCAGGGCCCTCGTGAATGAGGATGAACTTGTCATGAGGAAGATGCGAAAACTGTCCCCGGCCCAGCTGTCCAGGCTCGAATCTCTTCTCGGCATGCTGCTCTCCCCCGCGGCTGAGGGAGAAGGGCAAACAGATTAAAGCACGGAAAATGATCTATTCTGCATGTCGGCAAAGAGGGGCCCCGGACCTGGGTCCGTAATTTACGAAACTGAGGATGTCTCTGTGATATCCGAAACACCGATGGAAATCACGGATGCGCTTGTTCTTGTCGGCTTTCCAACAATCGGCCTTGTGGGTTCGATAGTTGCCAGCCATGTGATCAGGCAGCTGGGCCTGAGGCGCATTGGTTACTTCTCCTCCAGATACTTTGCACCCACATCGGTGGTCATCGGCGGTGTGCCCAACCCACCTGTGAGAATTTATGCAGGCGACCATCTCTGCGGGCCTGGAAAGAGATGCCAGCAGGTTGTTGTCATTACCTCCGAGTTCACACCTCCGCCCGAGGTTGTGGAGCCCCTGGTGGATGCAATACTCGCCTGGTCTGCAAGGAACAATGTGTCCATGATGGTGACGCTGGAGGGATTCAACTCATCATCAGACGGCGCCGGTGCGCCTGAGATAATAACCGTTGGCAGCACTGTCGAGGCGAGACACATGCTGAAGGAGTTTGATTTGCAGCAGATGTCTGATGGGATGGTTGGCGGTGTTTCGGGCGTGCTGCTGCACAAGGCCTCCGTTGACAGGATAAATGTAGTATCACTGCTCGCCGAGGCGCCTGCAAATTACCCTGCAGCGCGCTCGGCGGCAAGGACGATAGAAGTGCTTGACAAGATGCTGCCACTTATAAAGCTCGATCCGAGTCCGCTGTATGCCAGGGCTGCAGAAATTGAGAATGCTATAAGGGAATCGCTGTCGAAGACCACTCCCAGGGCCGAGCTCGGCCCGACGGACAGGACACCGGCCTACCTGTAGGGGATGAGTCTTGTCTGCAGCTAGGCGGAGGATGCTTCTTGCCCTCCTTGCGGCAGGTGCCGTGGTTGTGCTGGCGGTGATGCAGTTTGCCATGCACCCGGCCCCTGCGGCCAGCGGGAGTTACACTGCAACGCTAATGATAGACTTTGGCAGCAGGACGCCGGACCTGCTGGCCGGTCACATTGTAAACTGGAGCTACGATGGCGGGTGGCACTACACAACTGCAAACAGCAGCCAAACCGAATTCATATTCTCGAACGTTACATTCGGCAACAACACTGTGTGGTCGCTCATGCAGGCATGCTCCTCAATACTTCAGAAAACCACGGGAAGCAACCTTTCGCTCACAAAGGTACACTTCCGCGAATTCGGTGAATTCCAGATTACTGCCATAGAGGGTGTGGCCAATACCAACACACTCTTCTGGCAGTATACTGTCAACGGGCAGCCGGCACAGTACGGCGTGCAGCTTGAAAAGATTTCAAGCGGTGCAACCGTCTACTGGTCGATGAGTCCTGATCAGTAGGGTAAGGCAGATGCATGCTTGAAGGGAAGAGTATATAAAACAGACCCAAGTACAAGGCTCATAAGTGAGATATCTCCTGACCCGGAGCTAAATCTGAATATGAACGAAGAGGAACCGGCTGAACGAAGCAGGAATTTTTCGGAGAGTGATTCAGCCACGACTATCCAGCAGGCGGGCGGTTGCCCGCAGCAGTTTACCGGGCCGGCTTATGTTATGGTGGTAAATTGAAAGAGAACAGGTTGCAATGGTGTATAGGTGGCGCCCAGGGGAGCGGCGTTGACACGTCGGCCAACATCTTCTCCCGTGCATGTGCTGAAGGGGGTCTCTGGGTCGCAGGGAAGAGAGAGTACTATTCAAACATCAAGGGAGAGCACAGCTACTTCGTTGTCAGGGTGAGCGACACGATGGTCGAGGCGATGCTGGAAGGCATTGACATACTCGCCACCTTCGACGAGGAGACTGTTGCGAGGCACTTCGACGAGGTGAGGAAGGGCGGAGCAATAATCTACGACCCTTCCCTCTCCCAGAAGAAGACGGATGACATTCACACGCTTGATGCAAGGATCAAGCTGGAGCTCGCCGAGAGGTTCAGGCAGGAGGGCGGCGTCACCATCAAGACGCTGCTGGATGATGCGGCGGCAAGGGGTGTGAACGTATACCCTGTGCCGTACGGCACGCTCCTCAATTCAATATCCTCCAGGACAGGGGAGAGGAGGCAGGCAATTCTGGGGAGGATGGTCAATGTGCTGGCTGTCTCCGCCTCCTTCTGGCTGCTTCACTACGACCTGGATGAGCTGAATTCCTCAATAGAGCATGTGTTCGGCGGAAGGAAGAAGCTTTCGGAACCAAACAAGGTTGCCGCAGCTGTAGCCTACGAATACATGAAGGGGAACTTCAAGGAGAGCGCTGAATACAGGCTCAGGAAGGTTGAGAAGAAGGAGAAGAGGATGCTCCTCAACGGCAACCAGGCTATAGCCCTGGGCAAGCTCGCGAGCGGCCTGCGCTTCCAGACATACTACCCGATAACACCGGCGGCAGACGAAAGCATGTATCTGGAGAAGTTCGAACGCTTTTCCATGAACGACAGCGATGAAAAGGGGAACCTCATGGTCGTCCAGACTGAAGATGAGATATCAGCCATAACAATGGCGATAGGCGGCGCCCTCTCAGGCGCGCGGTCGTCGACCTGCACATCGGGACCAGGCTTCTCACTGATGGCAGAGGGAATAGGCTGGGCTGGAATCAACGAGGTCCCTGTGGTCATAACCGACTACCAGAGAGCAGGACCCTCAACAGGCATGCCGACCAGGCATGAGCAGGGTGATTTGAAGTTCGCGCTCTACGGGGGGCATGGAGACTTTCCAAAGATCGTCCTTGCTTCTGGGGACTTGGAGGAGTCGTTCTATGATGCCAACCACGCATTCAACTTCGCGGAACGCTACCAGCTGCCCGTGATCCACATAGTGGACAAGGCGATGGCAAACACCACCATGACACTCCCTTACTTCGACCCGGCGAGGATGAATATAGACAGGGGGCTCTTCCTCGGGGACGGAACCCCCTTTGTCATCGAGGAGGGGAAGGAGTACGAACGCTTCAAGATCACAGAGAACGGCATCTCCCCCAGGGTCCCGATAGGCACCCCGGGCGGCATCTTCTGGAACACGGGTGATGAGCACACCGAACTGGGGCACATCACTGAGGACCCCATCCTCAGGGACAGGATGATGGACAAGAGGATGGGAAAGCTGGATCTTGCGCTGAAGGAGATACCGGAGGATGAACAGTTCCACTACTATGGCCAGGAGAATCCTGACCTGCTGGTGGTCAGCTGGGGCTCGACCAAGGGGAGCATACTGGAAGCGATGGGGAAGCTCGAGGGAAAGAAGATTGGATTCCTGCAGATAAGGCTCATAAGGCCATTCCCCAGCGAGGCAGTCACCAGGATAATCAAATCGGCAGGCAGGGTAGCCGTCATGGAGATGAACTATGTCGGCCAGCTTGCAGACATAATGGCGGAATACACCGGACACCTTGCTGAATACAGGATTGTGAAGTTCAACGGAAGGCCGATTACCGTGGATGAGGCGTACAGGTCCATGAAGCAAATTGTGGAAGGAAAATCCGAGAAAAGGGTGGTGCTCACATATGGCGCTTAAACTGGCAGACATGAGGACTGAAGTGCATAATGACTGGTGCCCCGGATGCGGGGATTTCGGCATACTCAGCGCCGTTCAGATGGCGCTGGCCGACATGGGCCTCAACAGGGAGGACTCGGTCGTGGTGAGCGGCATCGGCTGCTCGGCAAAGCTTGTGCACTATACAAATGTCACAGGCATACACACACTGCACGGAAGGCCGCTCCCGTTCGCAACCGGTGTCAAGCTGGCTAATCCCCACCTGAACGTGGTTGTTGTCGGAGGGGATGGGGATGGCCTGGGTATTGGGGCCGGCCACTTCGTCAACGGCGGCAGAAGGAATGTTGACATGCTCTACATAATCCATGACAATGGCGTTTACGGCCTGACAAAGGGGCAGGCGTCACCCACGCTCAAGCTGGGCGAGCAGACGAAGAGCCTTGTCTACCCCAACATCACAAGCAGCATCAACCCGCTTGTACTGGCAATGGCCTGCGGATACACCTTCGTAGCCAGGGGATATTCCTTCAACGTGCAGCACCTGAAGAAGCTGATAAGGGAGGGTATTGAGCACAATGGCTCAGCATTCATAGATGTCCTCCAGCCGTGCCCGACATACAATGACATAAACAGCAAGGAGTGGTACAACGGAGAGGACAGGGCGGAGGAGAACAGCGGCAAGGCTCTGCCAAGGGTATACAGCATTGAGGCTGACGGCTATGACGGACATGTTGACACTGCAAAGGGAAGGGATTCGGAAAAGGTCATGCTTGAGGCGATGAGGAGGGCTGTCGAGTGGGGTGACAGGATACCCATAGGCGTCTTCTACAGCAATGACGAAATACCGACATACGAGGAGAGGATGCACCACCGCGTGCCCGAATACATGGATGTTCCACCCGCGAAGCAGCGCATATCAGATAACAGGAAAAAGCCAATAGCCGACATCACACCTTTCATGGATGAGCTTGGCGTCTGAGAGGCTGCTATGTCGACGGGGGATGCTGCTGTTGGCGCATCGCTTATACTGCTTGCGCTCGTGACTCTCTATCTTGCTATGATAGTCCTGCGCAAGTACAGGCGTGGAGCAAACAGCTACCTCTGGTGGGGGGCTGGCATATTTCTGGGCTTTGTCACCATAATACAGGAGGCGTTCATCTATTTCGGCTACTGGTCCCAGCCGCTGATACAGTCGTACATATTCATGGTTGCACTGCTGGTCGGCTTCCTCTCCATAGGCTCGGTCAATCTCCTCAGGAGCGAATGGGTCAGGGGGACATGGCTCGGTTACATAACGCTCATGAGCATAGCCACGGCATACTTCAGCTTCACAACGCCAGTGAGCAGGGATGTTGTGGTAGGGGGGGTCATACTCGGTGCCTTTCCGCTCAATGACATCATATCATCCACCCTGGTAACGGCGCCGGCCGCCACCGCGGTTATAGCGCTTGCCCTCTATTCCACCTGGAGGACAAGGAAGCCGGGAACGCTGTTCATAGCGGCTGGAGGCATCGTGATATCGATTGCAGGCACCCTCTTCGTGCTGAGGAGCTTTCCAGCGACTCTTTACTACGCTGAATTTGCAGGCATAATCCTGCTCTTCCTCGGGTTCATAGATTTTCCCTCCAGGCATACGCTGCCCGCCGCTGCTTCTGCTGCGGCTGCAGGGCATGGAAGGGGCAGAAACTGACTCACCTGGACGAGGGGCACTTCTCGCAGTAGTAGCGCCCGCCGCGGACCTCGACTGGGTGCCACCGGCCGTCCAGAGCAACGAGTTCACAGCCGCAGCCGTCACACCTCTGCCCGTCGCCGGGCGGTGTGAATGTGACATTGAGGTCATACTTGTGCGACCAGGTGATATGCCCGTCCTCAAGGCTCCTGCCTGCGATCCTGCCGTCCGGATTAGCTGCCATCGGCTGGTGAAGTGTGCACATGAATAAAAGGGCGTCGCAGCCACGAGGCTGCCTGACATTCAGGGAAGTCGGCCGAGCTCGGCCAGAACCCTTTCCCTGATTGCGTCCGGACTTTCAGCGGCGGCGGTCCTGCGCCCTCCGTCGATGAGAGTATGAAGTATGTTCTCCTCCCTGCTGCCGCATGAGGGGCATGCAGGCACCTCGTTTCCCGCATGAAGCACGTCAAACTCCATGCATGAGGGGCACCTGAAGACAGATTTTGCTCCCGAGTACTTGCCTCGCTTCGCGTAGCTCCTGCCGCCGACATTCACAATGTCGAGGGCATAGTCTATCACCGGGGCGTTGCTTATTGCAGTCCCGACGCCAAAACCATCCGCACCGGCCCTTGCAAGCTGTGGCAGCTCCTCCTCCCTGAGGCCGCCCGAAACAAAGATGCGCACATCCGCAAAGCCCCTGGCATCAAGCTCCCACCTGACCTCGGAGATGATTGAGGGAAATGAGCCCCTTCTCGACCGTGGCGTGTCCAGCCGCACAGCGTAGAGGTCCGGTATGGTCTCGGCAGCCGCGACCGCCTCGCTCTTTTCGTCTGCAAATGTATCGACAAGGGCTATCTTCTTCACACCAGGAGGAACTGATCGTGAATATGCATCAAAGGCCCGGCGGGAATCGCCGAAGAGAAGGACCTCGGCGTGAGGCATCGTCCCCTCCGGTGGATGACCAATTGTCCTCCCGCCGATGACGGAGGAGACTGCATCACATCCTCCTATGAACGACGATCTGTCTATCATGGGCGCTATCGCTGGATGGGCCCTCCTGATGCCGAATGAGAGCAGCCTCCTGTCGCCTGCTGCCCTCCTGTACCTGGCAGACATGGTGGCGACACCTGATGACTGGCACAGGAAGCCGAGCAGCGGAGTCTCGTAGATGGAGAAGGAGGCGTAGGCACCTTCGATGCACATAACCGGAACGGGGATGCCCTGCCTGGACCTGGCCCTGAACAGCGTCCCTTCCCTCATGGCCCTGACCGTAAGAGGCAGCCCCTCAAGAAGGCGCAGTGACTCCTCCAGCCCGGCGAATATGCCCCATGGCCACTGTGAAGGCAGCTCGGAGGCGGTGATCTCCGCGCTTACGCCCACTCCATCCATGCCGTTTTCATGAAGTATCTTCCTTGTCAGGAGGAAGTATGTGTCCGTTGTCTCCCCTTCAGCTATCTCCCTGGATGTGGCAGAAAAAAACTCCTTCAGAATTTCACCTTGTCCAGTTCCTCGATTCTGCTTCCGTACATGTCCTCCATGTACTTTAGCGCTTTTGCCTTCCTGCGCGGCTCAATGCTTTCGACGCATTCCCTTGGAACAACTGTCCTGTATCCCCTGAAGAATGCATCGGCAACATTGTGCTGCACGCAGATGTCGGTGCTCACGCCAGCAACGAAGAGGGTCAGAACGCCCTTCGCCTTCAGTGCCCGGTGGAGGGATGTGTTGAGGAAGCCTGAGTACTGTCTCTTGTCGAAAACCCTGTCCCCCTTTTCAGGCTTCAGCTCCGGGACTATCTCCGATCCCCAGGTGCCAGCCATTGCATGCTCCCCCCAGACACGTAGCTCCGGGTCATCAGCATGGTGTGCGTCCCTCACATAGAACACGGACACACCAGCCTGCCTCCCCATGCTGCAGAGCCTCCCGACAGACGGGATTATGCGCTGCGCCCGCGGTGAACCGAACTTGCCGTATACGAAGTCGTTTATCATGTCAACTATCAGAATGCCTTTGCTCATTGCAGCCACGTCCCGCCGCCGCCTGCATCCGGCCCATACTGCTGCCGCGCCTTACCCTGCCGGGAAGGAATAGGACAGCCAGGATATGATTACAACCGTTGCAATAATCAGGCCGACGACAAGCCACGGGCTGAGCTTCAGTGCCTTCTCATCCTCGGAGTCGAAATACCTGATGAGACCGGCGGCAGACTGGAAACCATCTCCCTTCTTCTTAGCCATGGAGCGTTACCTTCGGTGCGATTATGCTGCAGGATACTATTTATGCCTTTGTAGTCGGACTCCGGGGAGAGGATTGTGCGGCCGAACCTGAACACGTTCTGACAGCCAAATAGCCCCTTCAGCATGTCCGGCCCGCGCGGGGGCTGCGCCGACTTCACTCCCGGTCGTCCGTGTCCAGCCTTGGCCTCAGCTGGGGGAAGAGCATTACGTCCTTGATTGATGTGGAGTTGGTGACAAGCATGATGATGCGGTCAATCCCCACTCCGAGGCCGCCTGTGGGAGGCATTCCGTATTCAAGTGCGTTGATATAATCCTCATCCATCGGATGGGCCTCCTCGTCACCTTTTGTCCTCCTGACCGCCTGTGCCTCGAAATTCTGCCGCTGCTCAATCGGGCTGTTCAGCTCGGAGAATGCGTTTGCAATCTCGAACCCGTTGACAAATACCTCGAACCGCTCGGCGAGCATGCTGTTGCCCCTCCTCCTCTTTGCCAGCGGTGATATTTCCACGGGGTAGTCATAGACGAATGTCGGTTGCACGATCAGCGGCTGGACCTTCTGGTCGAATATCTCTGCAATAAGCTCACCGGCTGTAAGCCCTTCCTTCAGATCCTCAAGTTTCAGCTGCCTTGCTGCTGCCTCGAGTTCCTCCCTGTCAGAGGGGCCCCCGATTTCTATCTCCCCGATTTCCCTTATCGCGTCGGTCATGGTCAGTCTGCGCCACGGCGGTTTGAAGCTGATTGTCCTGTCACCGTAGACAACATCATGTGTGCCAAGCAGCGAGAAGACAGTGTCGCTGACAAGGGACTCGGTGAGATCCATCATATCCCTGTAGTCTGAATATGCCTCATACAGCTCAAGCATGGTGAACTCGGGATTGTGCGTTGTATCCATGTCCTCATTCCTGAAGTCCTTCCCGATCTCATACACCTTCTCCATCCCGCCGACGATCAGTCTTTTCAGGTAGAGTTCGGTCGCAATACGCAGGAAGAAATCCTGGTCCAGGTAATTGTAATGCGTCCTGAATGGCCTGGCCATCGCACCGCTAGGCATTGGCGTCAGAACGGGCGTCTCGACCTCGATATACCCTCTCCTGTCCAGCCACTGCCTTACAAGCGAGATGTACCTGGCGCGCGCGATGAATGTGTCCATGACGCTGTCATTGACTGCGAGGTCGACGTAGCGCATTCTGTATCTTGCCTCGATGTCCTTCAGGCCGTGGTACTTTTCAGGGAGGGGACGAAGTGACTTTGCAAGGGGCGTGAATGAATTGACCTGCACCGTAATCTCCCCCTTCTTTGTCTTGAACACATTCCCTTCGACTCCCACTATGTCGCCCGCGTCGATGCTGCTGAAGCGGCGGTAACGCTCCTCGCCCATGACATCCATACGGCCATACAGCTGTATTGTGCCGCTCCTGTCCTTGAGATTCATGAAACATGATTTTCCATGGTCCCTGATGACCATGATCCTGCCCGCAATTCTGACAGTTTCACCGCCAGGTTCATGCCCTGCGTCCGCATATCTGGCTTTGATGGATGAGGCATCGGTGTTCCTCTGGTAGGAGTATGCGAATGGTTCCTCTCCCCTGCTGATCTGCTCATTGAGCTTCTCAAGCCTGATCCTCACAAGCCTGTCTGTGTCGTCCGCCTGCGCTTCGTTTCCGCCAGTCATGCCCTGATTCACCGGTCTAACGGAACGAGATGAAAGTCAATGGTAATTTAAGCATTGCCCGGAAAGCGGGTCACTGGCCGGCGGAAAGGTCTATCAGGACTCTTCCGAAGGTCGATCTCTTCTCCATGTCGGCATATGCGCTCCCTACGCTCCCCAGGCCGATTTTCCTGTCGACAACCGCCCTGATCCTGCCGGTCCCGGCCATTTCCAGCGCCTCAGCCACGTTCTTCCTTGTGGAGCTGACGCTGCCTATGAGTTCAAGCCCCTTGAGTATCATGTAGCCCAGTGGAAGGTCCACAGTGGCCGAATCCACGTTCCCTATCACAACCAGCCTCCCTCCGAAATTCATTGACTTCAGCGCTTCTCTGAATGTCGGCCCCCCGACAGTATCGACCGCAACGTCTGCTCCCTCGCCACCGGTGAGTTCCTTCACCTTGCCGGACAGGCTCCGGTTGGCCACGACGCTGTCTGCCCCCAGGGCATATATCCCCTCCTCCTTCCAGCTGCTGCCTGTGGCTGCAATTACCTTAGCCCCGAGTGCCTTGGCTATCTGAACGGCGTGTGAGCCTGCGCCGCCTCCCGCCCCTGTCACAAGCACTGTTTCTCCCTCCGAGAGCCTTCCCCTGCCTTTCAGCGCCTGTATGATCATTCCAGTCACGCAGGCGGATATGACTGCAGACTCCTCGTCGACTGAAGGCGGTACCCTGACAAGACTCCTCTGATGTGTCCTGACAAGAGGTGCATATGAGCCGTCAGCGCCCTCACCGAGGGTGACCTTGCTTCTGCACAGATTCTCCCTGCCGCCGGTGCAGAATCTGCACACCCCGCACGGCACATAGATGAGCGAGGCGACCCTGTCTCCAGGGGAGACGGATTCGACGCCCTCCCCGATGCTCACAACAGTCCCGGCGACCTCATGCCCGGGAACCACTGGCAGCCTTGTGCGGGGGAATCGCCCCTTCAGCGTCAGAATGTCCCTGTAGCAGATGCCTGTATACTTCTGCCTTATCACCACCTCGCCCGCACCCGGCACCGGTTCAGCCCGCTCCTCCAGACCAGGGACAGAATTGAATTCCCTCAGAACTGCAGCCTTCATTTTATCACCAGACAGCTCCCATGTGTATGTATCAGCAAGGCTGAAGCTTTAACCCTATCCGCCTCGCGGACCGGCGCCTGCTCATATACAGCCTTCTGCAAAATCGTAAAATACTCTGGAAATAATAACTATGAGGGTTCTGGAGATGGAAGGAGCACAAATACAGCAGACAGCATCCACGCAGGAAGCGAGAAAGAAGAACAAGCTTGTAATGGTCGTAAGCAAGGGAACAATGGATACAGCATATCCGGCGCTGATCATGGCCACCACGGCCGTGTCGCAGGGAATGGAGGTATTCATGTACTTCACCTTTGGAGGGATGAAACTCCTGACGAAGGGGCAGACTGAGACAGTGGCACCCAGCCATGACCTGGGAATGACCAAGGAGCAGATGATCGGCCTGATAAGCAAGGGTGGCATGCCCTCCATAGAGCAGATGATGAACATGGCAATCGATGCGGGCGTACATGTCTTTGCCTGCTCTCCGACAATGAACCTGTTCGGGACGACGAAGGAGAATCTGGCATACAAAGGACTGGAGATCTGCGGGGCGGCAACGTTCCTCGACTGGGCGACCGACCCTGACGCCGTGACACTGTTCCTCTGAGGCGGCCCCGGGTCGGTCGTGGTACCACTGAAGATAGTCTATGTGAGGTACTCCGACCCGATGCCCTTCAGCGAGGATCCGGGCAAGAGGCTCGATTCAAGGTTCCACAGGATGATATTCAGCGCAGCCGGACTCCTTATCAGGGAGGATGAGGAGACGCTCTTTCTGGGTGAGAGGGCGGTCATTGAAGACAATGGCAAGGTTGCGGAGAGATACGGCCGCGACATGTTCCCCGCATACAGGAATATACTCCCGATTAGGAAGGAGGATATACTGGAGAGGAAGGACGTGGAGATCTGAGGGTGCTTCCCTGGCAGAAAATGTACTTCGCAGGTTCATATTCGGCAAGCCGGTCGACTCCATCCTCTTCGTCGGGGAGAAGAACAGGGATGCCAGCGCCGCCGCTGCGGTCCTGATGAACAGCACCAGCGGGGCTGAAGGCGGCGGCAAGGTCACAGCTACTTCTGCAGGCATCTGGGCCGAGGACGGGCTGGAGATAAGCGCAAGGGCGGCAAGGTTCCTGGAATCGAAGGGTGTGGACGCCTCGGGTTTCAGGAGCAGAAAGTTCTATGACGGCATGTGCGACGAGAATCAGCTCACAATTACAATGAACATGGGGATCAAGGGAATGCTCCTCTTCAGGAAGCCGGAGGCGGTGATATACACGCTCTCGGAATATTCACTCATGGGCGCGGACATTTCGAAAATGGAGGGGATGGAAGAGAAGGCATATGCCGAAACGATGGAGGAGCTTGATGAAATGGTGAAGAGGGCCTACAAGAGGGCGACAAGGAACGTCACCTTCTGATAGCGGGGTGTGGGCATGGATGCAGCCGTGCGCCGGCCCTACCCGGACGAGGCAAAATCGGCGAGCTGGCGCAGCACCTCCCTTGCCCTGCCGGGGAAGAGCACAGAAAGCATGCGCGGCTCTCCGTCCTGGAACATACTGCCTGAAAGATGCCTGAAGCAGTATGACGCCTTTGCCATCATTATGGGGATGACATCCTTCCCCTTTTCAGTGAGATCGCAGCGGAGCACCCGGCTGTCCGACCCGCCGGCGGTTCTCAGAGCCGGCCCCTCGCTGCGCAGCTCTCCGAGGCGTATGAACAGGGTTCGCTGCGTAATCCCCTGGCTGCGGCTGGATAGCTGCCCGAATGTAATTCCGGGGTAGAGGGCAAGATCCCTGATGATGAGGAGAGCCCACTTCTGCCCGAAGAGACCAAGCGACTCCATCGCGGGACAGCCTATCACCTCATCACTTTCAAGCATCTGCAGCCTGATGGTGGAGCACTTTACAAGACTCTGCGCCGACGACTGAACGGTATGATCCGATTCCTTAGCTCAGTAAAATAACGGAAGATGCATACATGCACTGCCTGCTCTGAAACGGCCTGGATGATGCAATAGAGGACAGAAGGGCCAGGGCTGTTTACGACCTGACAGAGGGAAGGATGCCCGTAGCTGCGGAAATTCCAGCGGAGGCAGAGCGCATCTTCAGGCGCTCACGGGGCAGGAGGTCGGGAAATGGTGGGTGAATCCCGGAGTATTCGGCACAACCGAGTGGAATGCGGATGTTCGGCCCGGCGGGAAGTGGCATGCCGCGGGGACGGGAAGGGGCCACCCCTATACTCCAGAGGGGGAGTTCGTGGAGGTGGATGCACTGCGCAAACTCATACACACATGGAGGAGCGGACCTGGCCCGGGCGGTTCCATTGTCACCTGCCTGCTGCACAGCGCCGAAGGTGGGACGAGGCTGACGCTGAGGCATGATGGTATAACAGAATGGGCAACCCTGGTGAGGACCTGCACCGGGTGGCAGACAAGCCTTGAGACGCTTTCAGGGCCGCCTTCCCCTCAATGATCTTGCTGAATGCTGCATGAACCTGTCAGGATATTGTTACGTCTCCCCTGGAGAGGATGGCTGCAACCTCGGGCCTGATGATTTCATGCGGAATCTCGCCCCCCTCGGAGAGTATGCGGCGGATGCGTGTCTGGCTGGTGTTGACCCTCGCAGACTCGGGATGGGGGCAGACCTTGACGGAAGTCATTCCCCTGCATATGGAGCAGTAGAATGTCTCCTTGTAGAGTATTGGCCTGACCCCCACATCGAATTGGTCGAATATCCTGTGGCCCGCATATGGGTCGTAGTAACTCCCCACCCCCGCCTGGTCACGCCCGACAATGTAGTGAGAGCATCCATAGTTCCTTCTCACTATGGCGTAGAAGAGCACAGCCTTCGGACCTGCGTAGCGCATAGATATGGAGAGGGAGCCGAGAAGGGCGCATTCCTCCCTGTAGTATTTTGATACAAAAACGTCGTATGCCTCCATTATGACTTCCGGCCTGTAGTCGCCACGTTTTAGCTTGCCGACCACGGGCTGAATGAAGATGCCGTCGACATCATCCCTTTCAAGCGTTATCCGCTGTATGTACTCGTGGGCGAGGTGCGGAGGGTTGCGTGCCTGGTAGGCGGCAACGCTCTTCCACCCCTTCCTGCTGAATTGCTCCCTGCTCTCTGCCGGCGTCAGCTCGTAACGGCTGAAGGGTGATTCCAGGCGCCTGAGCAGTCTTATTCCGCCCGACAGCGCCGTGGGACCCATCTGCCCTATCTCCTCAACATTGGGGTGGGTGCTGTCCGTTGTGCCATAGACGCTGCGCGCAAAAACATCCTTCCTGAGCGCATACTTTTCAGAGACGCTCATCGTGGCGAGCGGTTTGCCTGTGAAATCCACAAGAAGTATTTCGTCCCCGGCGCGGATGCTTCCGACGGCCGATTCATTCTCACTGCCTGAAGGTGCAAGCACGACAGGCATGCTCCACGGCAGTCCGTTTTCTAGCATGGTCCTGGACGTTATACTCTCGAACTCGCCGCTCGATGTGAACCCTTCAAGCGGGCTGTAGGCGCCTATCCCCAGCTTTTCGGCATCATAGCTCTCCTCCTCGTTGAGCACTATGCGCTGCATCGACGAGAAGTCTTCGCCTGCACCGGCGGGACGTAGGAGGCTGACCAGTCTTCCCCCATAAGGCTCCGGAATCATTGCGGGACCTCAGTCGATTATATGGTGCACGGGCATCTTGGACATGGTCCACTCACCGCTCTTCGGGTCATACTGTGAGCAGGCAAAAACATGCCAGTTGTCATCATCCAGCTTGGGGTGGTCGCCGCGGTAGTAGTAGCCGGGCCACCTGGTCTCCTGCCTGAACAGCGTGTGCCTTATGACAGCCTCCGCGGTCCACACCCTGTGGTTAAGCTCCCATGCCCGCTGCAGCTGGTGAAGGTCCTCTGCACCTATGTGCGCAAGATCCTCCTTGAGCATTCCTATGAGCTCCAGACCGCGGTTGAGCATCGGCTCATTGGTTACATAGAATGTGCTGACTCCTCCCGCATACTCATCCATGATCTTCTCGAGCCTCTGCAGGCCGTGTATAGGGTATATGTATCCAGGCGCGACGCTCCCCGCAACAATCTCATTCCTTCCCACCTCGTAATTCTCGAGCGGGCGGAATATGAGCTCCTTGAACTGTTCAATCTGCCCCTCGTCAGCCTGTGGGTTGTTCCCTGCAAGGTCTGTGACATAGCGGACGGCCGACTTGCCTGCAATCCTCCCCTCGGTGAATGAGCCTGAGCTGAACTTGTGCGCGGAACCCCCTATCGTGTCGCCTGCTCCGAATAGACCCTCAACTGAGGTCATCCTGTTGTACCCCCACTGGTAATCCGATGGTGCGAAATCCTCGGGGCCGCTTGCCCATGCTCCGGAGCATGTGGCGTGAGAGCCCATGACATACGGCTCCGAGGCTATCAGCTCGGATGGCTTTTCCTTCGGATCAATATTCTGGGATGCCCAGACCACTGCCTGGTCTATTGTCATGTCCAGGAAATCCTCCCAGCCAATCTCCTCCTTCTCCTTCGTGTCCAGGGACTCCTGAGTATGCATGTATATCGGGCCCTTGCCCGCCTTCATCTCCTGAAGCATGGAGTGGTTTCTGAGGCAGGTGGGCATCGGCTTGGTTTCGGCATACTTGCCCACAAGGCCCTTTATCTCGTCAAACCGTGCCGCCTCGTACTTCTCCCCGTAGGCGTTGGTGGCATATGTCTTCAGCAGAAGGAACCAGGCACCCACCGGGCCGTAGCCGTCCTTGAACCTGGTGAGAACAATCCTGTTCTCCATCTGTATCATCTTTGCTCCCGCCTGTATGAGGAGCGTGTAGGCTGAGGCTGTGCTCCAGGGCGAGTACCATGTTCTTCCCGCACCCTCGCCGATCGACCTGGGCCTGAATATGTGTGATGCCCCGCCGGCAGTTACAATGACGGCCTTCGAGCGGAACACATAGAATGTCCCGTCCCTGACATCGAAGCCCACGGCGCCTGCAACCCTGTTGGGTTTTGTCCTGTCCATCAGCAGGTGTGTGACCATCACCCTGTTGAGCACCTCGTCGGCGGACTTCCTTGCGGCCTCGGCAACTATTGGTTTGTAGCTTTCGCCATGGATCATTATCTGCCACCGCCCCTCCCTCTGGTAGTGACCTGTCTTGGGATCCTTCATGATGGGCAGTCCCCATTCCTCGAACTTGTGGACAGTTGAGTCGACATGCCTTGCAATGTCGAACAGCAGGTCTTCCCTCACTAGGCCGAGCAGGTCGCCCCTTGCGTACCGGACGAAATCCTCGGGCTGGTTCTCCCCCCACTGCATTCCCATGTAGCAGTTTATGGCGGAAAGGCCGTGTGCGACAGCCCCGCTGCGCTCTATGTTTGCCTTCTCCACCACCACAATCTTCAGGTTCCGTCCCCAGTACCTGGATTCGTATGCGGCACCGCAGCCGCCGAAGCCCCCTCCTATCACGAGTATGTCTGAATCGATGAACCTGGTTTTTCTTCCTGGCAAAACAACACCTCCTCAGGCCTTCTTCCTTTTGGGAAGGTCGGGCAGCTTGTCAATCTTGAGTGCATCCGGTTCATGCGCAAGCAGCTGTGATGAAATGCTGTCCGTGTCGGGCAGCTCATACTGTGAGGGCGGCTTGATGCTTCCCCAGCTTGTTGTCCTGATGGGGAATCTGAACTCCTTCAGTCTGCCGTCCCTGTATCTTATCTTCCAGGAGATCATCCCCTTCTCAGGCTCCCTGAGCACCCTTACGCTGTGCCCCAGTGGAGCAAAATCGGCATATCCGCGCACATCAATGGCATTCTGCGGGCATTCCTTGACGCACGAATAGCACTCCCAGCAGAAGTTGGGCTCTATATTCAGCGCCCTCCTGTATACGGGGTCTATGTGCATTATGTCTGAGGGGCATATGTCGACGCACTTGCCGCAGCCATCGCATTTTGTCATGTAGACGAATGTAGGCATCTTTATCACGCACCGCCATGGGGGCCGTCTGCAGGAGACGGGAGGTCTGATGAGCCGCTTGCCTCCTCAATCTTCTTCTGTATCGCGACACCCGGTTTGTAAAACATGTGGGAGAACTTGGACCACGGGACCGAAACGAACAGGATGGTTGTGAAGAATATGTAGAAGGAGAAGAGGACAGCCGTGGCGGCGGTGCTCTGGGCGGTCTCCACAGCCTCCATAATCAGTGCAAATGTGACGCTCGCCAGGAGGGAGAAGACAAAAAGGTCCGCCCTTACGAGACTGAACCTCGAATGCCCGTCGTGCGAAACATTGACCCTCAGGAAGAAGAAGAACCAGTAGCCTCCCGCAAGGAGCATGAGCGCACCCAAGTTCCAGAGGACAGGCACGGCGAGAGGTGTGCTCCCCCTGACATAGAGGAATATCATGGCTATGGTCGTCAGCAGGTATATGACGAAGCCGTAGAGCATCAGCAGATGGGAAATGCGTCTCTCCCTGCTGTGGAACTCCCCGGATGTGGCAACATTGGTCACCAGCGTCTTTGCCGCAATCCCAGCAGCCTCCCCGCCGCTGATTTCGCGTTTTGCATAAGCCCTGGATTTCCTGCGTTGTCTCGTGAAGAACTTGGTCTTGCTGCCATGCAGCAGGTCATAGATTGTCCCGATAGCCACTGCAAGGATCATCAGGACTATGTAAATCTGCATCACGAGCGGCGAGAGAAATACAGTCAGGTTCGTGAACGGATTAACTGACCACATTATTATTTCCAAATTCAGGTTTATGCAATATGCGGTTATAATTTTTTGTGCGCCTGCTCAGCCTGTCTGCCAGTCCCCTGCCCACACCTCTGCATGGGGCAGGCCGCTTGACAGCGCATCCTCCACCACCCTGCGCACATCCACGGGGACATGGCAGAACTCAATGGAAAGGTGCGGACCTTCCGACTCGAGCACTGCATATTCCCCCCTGGGAACGTTGACAGCTGTTCCGTCAGGCAGATTCTCGAACGGCAGGCCGACGCTTCCTGGGTTGAAAATGGTGGATGTGCCGAATTTCCTGAACAACTGTGCATGGGTGTGCCCCCCAGCATAGAGGCGCCTGCCGCCATGGTCTGCAAATATGGTGCGCAGCTTGGAGTCATCTGCAGATGAGCTGACCATCTCCGTGTTTGACCTGGGAGAGCCGTGGTAGCAGAGCATACCCACTCCCGGGCTGATTTCTATATCACATGTGGCCTCGAAGGTGCGAATGAATGAAAGGTGCTCGCCAGACAGCTGCGATGCGGTCCACCTGTCCATGTCCTCGAGCATGTGCACCTCCTTCCCGCCCGCCTTCCCCCTCGCCTTCCCGCCTGTCAGGAACCGCTCGTCGGTGTTGCCCATGATGACAGGGCACTTGAGATCCCTCACCCGTTCGAGGCACTCGACTGGCCTGGGCCCTGTTGCAATGACATCGCCGAGGCAGATGATGCTGTCTACCCGCTTCCCGCCGATGTCACGGAGCACCGCCTCAAGGGAGACAAAGTTGCCATGGATGTCTGATATTAGCGCAATCCTCATTCAAGCACCGGATATTCCCGTGAAAAGCCTGCCCGTATTATAGATTTTGACACCCGGGGACGGGGATGAATTAATAACGGCGCAGACCATACGAGTCACGGAACGCGGATGCTAGCCAGAAAATGCGTCAGACAGCGTTACGCCCCCTCACGGAGGATAAGGGCGCTGATGGTGGACTTCAATTCCATGGTGAACGACTGCATACAGGCAGGCATTCTGAATGACTGCTCCACCCTCAGGAGACTGTCCAAACTAACCTACGGGGAGCTCAGGAAATACCAGGTCCCTTCATACTACCGCCTCTGCGCCATATCAAAGGCCGCCGGAATTCTTGCATCAAGGAAGAAGTCCATAAGCCGCGGAGTGCCGACGAAGAATCCGTACATGGCATCACCCAACCTTGTTTCATGCTACGGTTTCCTCATCACGGATGACGGGAAGCTGCGCATCCCCATCGACAACAGGGTGTATGAGGAGATTGAGCTGAACAGGCACACGCTGGAGCAGATATGGAAGGAGGGCGTAAAGGTCAATTCGTTCAGCCTTTCAGGAGACTCTCTCTCACTCTGCATCACCAAGAACGTTGTTGACGCTGCACCCTTCAGGGGCGCGGCAGGGGTCGACGGCAACCCAAAGGGGCTTCTCGTTGCGGCGAAGCAGGGGATGGTGCATTACGACCTGAGCAAGGCTCTGCGAATCAGAAAGACTAGTTCGGAGATCATATCATCATTCAGGCGAAGGGATGAGAGGATAAGGAGGAAGATCACGGAAAAGTATACGCGCAGGAGGGTAAACAGGACGGCAACCCTCCTGCACTCCGTGAGCAGGAATGTCATTGAAAATGCGAAAAGGGAAGGACAGGTCATTGTTTTTGCCGAATCGCAGGGGAGCGGCGCAAAGCGCTCCGGTTACATGAACAAGTGGACCAATGCGTGGCAGTTCGGTGAAGTGAGGAGGCAGATAGAGTATAAGGCAAGGTGGAACGGAATCGTCGTTCTCCGCCTCAGGCGTTCTCAGCTGGACAGGGATATCGCATGTCCCGCATGCGGGGAGAGACTCCCAAGACAAAGGGACGGCGGCCAGTCGAACGCAGTCTGCCAGCGCTGCGGTTCCAGGATTGAAAACTCGTTCCTGAGGGCGTTGCAGCTCTCGGAGAGTGGCTGGGTGAGGTTCGCACAGTCACTGCCGCACCTAGTGGTGAAAGGCGGGGCAGGTGAAGCGATGGTGGAGGAAGGGGGGCGACGGCCCCCGGTCCTCAAAGTCGATGCCTCGAAGCTTGCAGGCTCAGTTCCGGCAGGCAGAACCGAAATAATGCACGACAGGGGTGCGCGCCCATCGTAGCATGCCTCGCCTGAACTGGTCCCGGCATGCTCCCTGAATTGCGATCATTATTATTTCCAAAGTATATTATAGGAAGGCCACCTTATTGTACGGCAATCAATTCAGTCCGCACGGGCTGAATTCCCCGAACGAATGTCTGGTATGCACGGTGAGCAGTGGCTATGACAGTGCTACAAAATCTGCCCAGAAGAGGGCCCAAGGGCACAGAACCATCGATGGTAATCGGCGGAGCAAGACCGAGGGATGAAAAGACCGAGGAGCTCGCTGCAAAGATTTTCAGTGAATTTAAGTCTGACTTCAGGTACAAGGAGTATGTGCTCGGATGCATCAACTGCGGCGAGTGCACAACGGGCTGCCCTGCGGCCCGTTTCTACAACTTCAGCCCCAGGGAGATGCTCCAGATAGCGTACCAGGACGACCCGCTTGTCCTGCTTGACGCGATGCAGGAGAAGATATGGGCGTGCTGCCAGTGCTACACCTGCAACATGAGGTGCAGGTTCGGGAATGATATTGCTGGCATAATCAGCGTGATGAGGGAGCTTGCGGTCAGGAACGGGCTCGACAGCGCGAAGGAGGTCCTCAAGCCATACAGCAGGATACTTCTTGCGGTCATGACAAATGGGACGCAGGTTTCGCCTGACATGATCCAGCCTGACTTTTTTGCAGACTGGGGACCTTTTGCAGTTGCCAAACAGACAGACATCAAAACGCTGAGGAAGGCCATACCGATAGACGTGCTGCAGGTTACAGATTCATCGTGGGAGGTGTCAATGCAGACCTCGCTGGAACTCTTCCAGATATACACTGAGTCAGGGGTCGTTGACATGCTTAAATCCATCGACCCGGACCTTGTGGAAATGATCGAGGATATTGTCGATGAGTGGAAGGATGAATTCGAGGAGATGAAGGCGAAATACGGTGTGGGTGAGGCTTGAATATGCTGAATGCTGACCAGATCAGGGATGTAATAAATCAGAGGGCGCAGGCAAGGACCTTCTCGGACAAGAAGGTCCATGACGTCAGGGAGGAGATGTGGAGACTGCACGACAAGGGCGAGCTTGTGGTGATTCCGATAGAGAAGAAGAACAGGCCTGTTGAGGTCGAGACGCTCTTCGGCTGGAAGAAGAGAATACCCACTGACTACCTCTGGCATCACAAGTCATGCGGACAGTGCGGCAACATACCGGGCTACCCCGCATCGCTTCTCTGGTTCATGAACCAGTTCAAGACCCATTATCTCAACGAGCCGCATCAGACTTCCTGCACCGCCTGGAACTACCACGGGTCAGGAACATCCAACCCGGTGGCTCTGGCGGCGGTCGCTGTCAGGAACTGGCACAGGGCATATGAGACAGGTACCTTCCCGCTGATCCACTGCGGTACGAGCTACGGCGACTACAAGGAGATGAGGAAACTTCTCATAGAGAACAGGGAGGTCAGGGAGAAGGTCAGGGACATAATGCACCATATGGGGAAGGAACTGGCCATCCCCGAAGAGATTGTGCATTACAGCGAATGGGTGCATGTGAAAAGGAACGATATGGCCGGCATGGTGAAGATGAAGCTCGACGGCATCACTGCCGCAGTGCATGAGCCCTGCCATTACTACAAGATGGTGCCTGAGGACGCCATATACGAGAAGGACACAAACGGGGGCCAGCGCCCAGCTCCGCCCACCGCACTCATCCAGGCACTCGGGGCAAAGGTGGCCGACTACAGCACATGGTACGACTGCTGCGGCTTCGGCTTCAGGCACATACTGACCGAGAGGGAGTTCAGCAGGTCATTTGCAACACTCAGGAAGATCAAGCCCATGGTCGAGGAGGCGCACGCAGATGTTGCCATAACCACCGACACGGGGTGCGTCACAACGCTCGACAAGAGCCAGTGGATTGGGAAGAGCCATGGCATGGATTACATGCTTCCTGTGCTCGCGGACGTGCAGCTTGCAGCCCTGGCTGCGGGTGCGCACCCGTACAAGATAGTGCAGATACACTGGCACAGCTCCCCGACTGACAGTCTGCTTGAGAAGATGGGTTTTGACGTTGCCTATTACAAGAAGGATTTCAACAGCTACATAGAGGAGCTGCAGAGGGGGAGGGAGCCTGACATGCTCTACAAGCCCCATGACGAGATGGAGAAGTACTTTGCAGTTAACAAGGGCCATGTGATAATGGACAACTGAGGAGGAAGATGATTTGGCTTCCCCAAAGATACTGATAATAGGCGGCGGACCTGCGGGACTGAGCGCGGCACAGGACATAACGGACGCGGGCGGAGAGGCCATACTGGTCGAACAGGAGGGATTCCTGGGCGGGACTCCCAAGAGGCTGCACTACAGTCTCCTTGCCCCCGACCTGAAACCGGTGGAGGAGGTGCTTGACCCTCTGATCGACAGCGTGCAGCAGTCGGGGGCCAGATGCATGACGGGCGCAAAGGTCGAGTCGGTGAACAGTGGAAGGAACGGCTTCACAGTTACAATCTCCGGAGGAGGAAAGAAGGTGGAGGAGAAGGTGGATGCTGTGGTGGTCGCGACAGGATTTGCCCACTGGGATCCGCACAAGAAGTACGAGTATGCATATGGCGTCTACCCCGATGTTATTGATTTCAAGGATTTTGAGAAGATGCTGAGCGACGGCAATATCGTCAGGCCGTCAAACGGACAGGTGCCCAGGAGGGTGGCCTGGCTCCTCTGCGTCGGCTCGAGGGACAGGCAGGTCGGCAAGTTCTACTGCTGCAGGCTCGGATGTGCTGTGTCCATCAAACAGGCGATGGAGGTCAGGCGCATAAACCCGGCAATAGACACCTACGTCTACTACATGGACATCAGAACATACGGCTTCTGGGAGGACAAGCTCTACTGGAAGTCGATGGAGGAATTCGGCGTCAAGTACATCAGAGGGAGAATAGGTTCAATCAACCGTGGAGAGGACGGCAGGCTAATTGCCATGGCTGAGGACACCATACTGCAGAGGCCGAGCGAGGTCCCGCTGGACATGGTTGTCCTTGCAACCGGAATGGAGGCAAGCGAAGGGACGCGCGAAACTGCTGCCATGCTCGGGCTTGAGCTGGAGGAGCATGGTTTTGTCAAGCCCCTTGAGTCTGACTCGATGCCCGTGAGCACCGCCGTCCCGGGCGTCTTTGTATGCGGCACGGCAACCGGGCCAAAGGCCATACCCGATTCCATAACAGAGGGTTCTGCCGCGGCCATCAAGGCACTCAACTATGTCAGGAAGAGAAGTATCAAGGTACAGGCCAGAGCTTGAGAAGGGGGCGCTTGTTTCAATGGCCGAGGCTACCGTAGGCTCCCTCACGGAAGCGGAAAGGGCTGCATTTGAAGCGGCCCTTGGTTCCAAGTCAGCGAAGCTGCTCTCCCTTGTCAAGGACAGGGAGGAGCTAGGTGAGGGCGATTTCAGGGAATTCTTCGGCATCTTTCTTTCATCGAGGAGGCATCACGCCGCCGTCATGGCGGCAAACGGCGGCGGCGACATTGCTGCTGCGATAAAATCACTCAGGGTTTCCAGGATGGAGCCGGCGATCGCCATAAGGCGCTTCACCTCCCTGTCCGGCGCTCCCGCCGCGGTGCTGGAGGATGTGGCGTTCGAGGCCATCCATTTTCTCAACCCGGACATATACGGACTGTGCACGAGATGGGTCTTCAACCCCGGGACTGGCAAGGGGGCTCTCTCGGCCGCTGTGAGGGGAAATGTTGATGGCACCTGGGACTCCAGGCAGGCGCTGCTGCGCGAGGCGAAGAGCGCCCTTGACGCCGCAGGATACGGTTCCGACTCGTTCTACCCGCTTGACATCGCATGTTCGCTTGCATATGCATCAGGCATAATGGGTGCAAAGGACTCGTCAATGAATTCGGGGGGGATGGAGGCGCTCTTCCCTAACAGCACCGTCCTCGCGGCCATGATACTTGGGATCAGGAGGGAGATCATTGCCCATACATGAGAAGAATCTCATTGAGAAGGAGGACCTGCTCGAGAAGGAGAAAGCCGTCGTGGACGGCGTCGACGTATCGGGCAGGTGGAACACCTTCATCAGGGAAAGACTTCTAAGTGACTACCATGAGGATTTCGTTGAGGAGGTAAAATCCCTTCCGGGCGGCAGGACTGTAACAAACTGCTGGCAGTGCGGCACATGCACATCCGGCTGCTGCCTGCACACGGACTATGGGCTCAGGGAGTTCAACCCCAGGTATTTCATCTATCTCGCGCAGATTGGCAATGTGGATGAGCTGAAGAAGTACGGGGATGTCATATGGAGATGTATTAGCTGCAACAAGTGCGTTGAGCGGTGCCCGAAGGGTGTCAAGGTGGAGGAGGTTGTCCACAACATAGACGAGGTACTCAGGAGAAGGGGAGTGACTGAGGATACCCCCGGTTCCAGGTGGGACAGGACATACCTTGACAACATCATGGCGACAGGCGTGCTTGACGAGCTCGGGCTGACGCTCAAGTATGTCAGGGCTGAAAAACCCGAGGATTTCACGCGCGGATTCATGGCGCGGATGGCTGTCAAGATCATCAGGAACGGCAACATAAGGACCGGTCCAATAAGGAGGAGAACCAGGGGTTGGAAGAAAATGAAAAAGGTGGCAGAGGATATACTTGAGAGGGACGGCTATGCCTCGGCAAAATGAGAAGATGGCTTACTATCCGGGCTGTTCCATGGACGGGCTGGGCAAGGCGTACCAGAAGTCGACAGAAGTTGTATTCAGGGATCTGGACATACCAATGAACAGGATAAAGGATTACAACTGCTGCGGCGCCACCGAGGTCAAGAATATAAGCTACGACCTGTCAGTGTTTCTGCCAACAAGGAACCTGGCGCTTGCCGAGAGCATGGGCGCGGGGACGGTCATAGCACCCTGCAACGGCTGTGTTTATGCGCTTGCAAGGGCGAACAAGTCCATCAGCGAGGACGCCTCGTCCAGGCAGAGGCTGAGTGGCTACCTTCAGGAGGCTGGCGTGCCCCAGTACAGCGGGGACGTGGAGGTTAAGCACGTGCTGGAGGTGATAAGGCACTCGGTCGGACTGGATGCGGTGAAGGCAAGGGTGAGCAGACCTTTGAGCGGCCTGAAGGTTGCTTGCTATTACGGCTGCCTTTACACAAGGCCGAAGACATACACCGGTGCCGGGATGAAGGAGGGGAAGGACAACCCCGAGCACCCGCATTTCATGGATGACCTGCTGCAGGCGGCCGGAGCGACAACGGTGGAATATCCGGTCAAGACAATATGCTGCGGGGGTGGCCACACAATAGCTGACAGGGAGGTCTCAGTCGGCTTCAGTGCAGCAATACTCAATGAAGCTGCAAGGGCCGGGGCAGACCTGGTGGCAACCATGTGCCCGCTGGGGCAGGTCAACATTGAAATGAATATATCGAAGATCACAGAGCAGTACGGGGCAGAGATAATAAGGCCCGTGGTCTATTTCACCCAGCTGCTGGGCCTCTCATTCGGCCATTCCAGGAGGGAGATGGCGCTGCACGAGAACATTTCCGATGCTAACGGGGTTCTGAAAAGAATGGGGTACTGAGGGTGGTTCTATGGCAATACTGAACGGATGCGAGATACCGGACGATCTATACTACTATCTTGAGGGGAGCCAGATGACATGGATTAGGCTGGAGGGGGAGAACGCTACGCTTGGACTGACAGACCCTGCCCAGACGAGGGCAGGCAGGATTCTTCATGTCAGGATCAAGGCTGTGGGCACAACGAGGGAGCGCGGAAAACCACTCGCTACCATTGAAAGCGGCAAGTGGGCCGGGCCTGTGCATTTCCCGATGGGGGGGACTGTCATGAAGGCAAACGAGCAGCTCGAAATCAGGCCGGTGCTCATCAATGACGACCCCTACGGGGAAGGGTGGATAGCACAGATCAAGATAACGGATCAGTCGGAGCTCTCAGGACTCCTGCGCGGGGAGCAGGCGCAGGCGAAATTCAATGAAATCATTGCAAGGGACAATGTCAAGTGCATCAGATGCCAGAAGTGATGAATATGGCTGAGGAGACAAAGAAGCTTCTTTACGTCATGACGAACGGGCCTGAGAATCCAGACAAGACATATGCACCCATATACACGGCAGCCCTGTCTGCTGCAATGGAGATAGACACATCGATGTACTTCCTCATGCACGCGGCCGAGCTGCTCCGGAAGGGGGCTGCGGAGAAGGTTGCGCTGAAGAAGGGGGGGAGCCTGAAGCAGTTCATCGACATGGCTCTTGAGAACGGCGTCAAGTTCTACGTGTGCGAGGAGAGCCTGAGGGATTTGTGCAACATAGAGCCGGATGATGTGATAGAAGGGGTGAAGGTTGTGGGCACCTCAACACTGGCTGACCTTGCGCTGGATGCTGATTCTGTAGTGAGCTTCTAGGTGGTTGCTTGCCCCACCTGTCCGTGATAGAACTGGGCGGGGTCGACGGCCTGGTGATGACAAATGCGTTCGTAGCGCTGGCTGAGTCTGTAAACCGGGGGGAGAGGGGCGATACGCTTGTCATTTGCCACCCTTCGGCGCCGTTTGCAAATGCGGGAGTCCACCAGGAGGTGGAGAGGGAAATATCACTGGAATACTGCAGGAGGAGGGGGATTCAGGTCGTCAGGAGGGTTATCGGCGGCGGGGCGATTGCGGACGGCCCCTGGGAGGAGGACTATTTCCACATAACACCGCTCGACTCGGACATTACCAGGGGGAGCATTCAGGACTACTACGTCAGGATGCTAGAGCCTGTGAGGCGCGCACTCCTCAGGCTGGGCGTCAGGGCAGAGAGGCAGGGCCTCAACGATCTTGCCGTCGGAGGCAGGAAGATAAGCGCCAACGGTGCGGTGGACATAGAGGGTGCAAGGGTCCTGACGGGTGATGTGCTGATGGACCTCAACGTGGATATGATGTCCTCCATCCTGCGCGTCCCCGACGAGAAATTCAGGGACAAGGTTGCGGGGAGCATGGCAGGTTACCTCACCTCTATCAGGGAGCAGACTGGCGCAGAGGCTGACAGGGCGAGGGTGGCGGAGGCGCTGGCTGCCGAATTCTCATACGATTACGGAGGCATGGAGCGCTCATCGCTCTCCTCCGCAGAGCGGGAGAGGGTGGATGAGCTGGTTGAGGAGCGGGGAAGGGATGACTGGATTTTCGAGAGGAGGGAGATGCACAGGGCAATCGGCGACGTGGAGCGCAGGATTGTCAAGATAAGGGAAGGGATGTTCCTCTGCAGGCATGACTGGAAGGGCCAGAAGCTTGTGAGGGTTACTGTGCTTGTGGATAACGGGGTAATATCTGACATAACAATATCGGGCGACTTCTTCTCGCTCCCTGTTGAATGGCGCATCTCAAGGCTCGAGGATGCGCTGAAGGGAGTCAGGGCGGCGAAGAGGGACGTGGAGAACGCGGCCGCCGCCCTCCTGAGGGGCGACGGCGTCACAATGATAGGTGCATCTGCGCGAGACATAGCCACGGCCGTGGCGGAGGCCCTGGAGCACCCCATCGTAGTGCCTGCGGGGTGAGCAATGCCTGCCGGTGGCGCTGATGGCATGATGGAGGTCCTCTCAAAGGTGCCTCATCCGGAGGTCAACATACCAATCACTGAGCTGGGAATGGTCAGGGAGCTGAGCGTGAAGGGTGATTCGGTCAGCGTGCAGGTTACAGTCAACTCGCTGGACTACGCGCTGCTGAACGTCCTGCGCTCGGACATAGAGGCAGCCGCGCGCTCGGCAGGGCTCAGGGCCGAGGTCGGATTCAGCGCTGGAAAGGTCGTGACTGCCGTAAAGGAGAGGGTGGAGCTCAATGTTGTGGGGGAGGAGAAGGCCACAGGCATAGATGCTCTGGGCAGGAGGGGGATTCGGTCGGTGATAGCGGTTGCCTCCGGCAAGGGGGGCGTGGGAAAAAGTTTCATTACCGCCGCGACTGCAACCCACCTCGCACTCTCGGGCTACAGGGTCGGCATACTTGACGCGGACATCACGGGACCAAGCATCTCGAGGATGTTCGGTCTGTCTGGAATGCCCAGGCTTAGGGAGGACAAGATGATGGAGCCGCTCACATCCGCCATGGGTGTGAAAATAATGTCAATCGACCTGATAATGGACAGGTTCGAAACACCGCTGGTCTGGAGGGGTCCACTGATCAACAGCGCCATAAGGGGTCTCTTTTCGGAAACGGACTGGGGGGATCTGCACTACCTTCTTGTCGATCTCCCCCCGGGCACATCCGACGCACCGCTCACGGTATTCCAGTCGCTGAGGCCGGACGGCGTCCTGTTTGTCACGAGCCCGCAGCTGGTTGCTAACACAGTCGTGGCAAGGGCTGTCCAGATGGCAAACGAGCTGAAGGCGCCCGTGCTGGGTGTTGTGGAGAATATGTCATACCTGCAGCTTCCCGGAGGGCAGAGGATCAATGTGTTCGGCAGGCTCGGGGCGGAGGAGATAAGCAGGAGGCTGGGAATCGGCTACCTGGGCTCAATGCCCCTTGACCCTGCAATATCCGCTCTGGCGGACAGGGGGGAGATTGAGCTCTACAGGAGGCAGGAACTGTTTGATGTCGCCAGGAGCGTCAGGTTCAGGATGCTTTCCACGGGTGGAAGGAAGAAGGCGATTTACGGTGGTGCCTGAATGCAGGTGAGGGTTATAGCAAGAACTGGAAACCCTCTCGGCCTTCCCGAGTGCGACATGGAGACTGTTCCGCAGCATGTCATGGCCCTCCTCAACAAACTGTTCTTCGAGGGTGCTGTCGACCTCGGCGGCCTGGTCGAGGTTGACGGCGTTCGCTACGTGTGCACCCAGCAGGGGTGGGGGGAGGTGCTGAAATGATTGTCGCCATCCTGCTGTTCACCTCACCGGTGCAGCATGAGAACAGCGCCCAGGTGCTCGAGATAGCAAGGGCGCTGAAGTCCGCGGGCCACCGCGTGCGCATCTTCCTTCTCGGGGACGGCGTCTACAATGCATCCGCTCACCTCCTTTCGGACAAGGTGGAGACCGTTGTCGGCGAGATGCAGTCGGAGGGGCTGGAGATGACTGCCTGCACTACCTGCGCGACGTACAGGGGTGTTGACAGAGTAATCAAAGGGTCGGGGCTCGGGACACTGGAGGATTTCACCGAGATTGTGGAGGGGTGCGACATACTGCTTAACTTCACATCGGAGGGGTGAGCGGATGAAGGTCGTGATAGTGCTGACGCATGCACAGCTCCAGGGTGCCTATTTCCAGGAGGCGCAGAGGAGCGCGATGATGTTCAGCGGCCTGGGCCACGAGGTATCGTTCGTACTGCTCGATGACGGCGTCCTCTCCCTCCTTGAAGGGGAGGGTTATGCGTTCGGGCTCAGGAAGCTTGGAAGGCTGTCCGGCATTGACGGCCTCAGGGTCTTTGCACTGGAGAGTTCGTGCAGGCGCCTGATCCCGGGCGCAGGCACCGCGGGCGTGGAAATAATAGATGACGGCGCATTTGCGCAAATGCTGCTGGAATCAAAGGTGGTGGTCTTCTGAGCGGTAGCGATGTGATTTTCATCATAACGCACCTCCTGGGGAGGGATTCATCCTGGTGGGGTGCAATCGGGGCTGCTTCGCGCGGACTGGATGCAGGCATAATACTCACAGGGTCGGCAGCCTACATGGCTGCTGAAGGATGGCTGGCTGAAGCCGCCGGGGGGCTGGATACAACAGTCCTGCGCATCGGATTCAGCGTGCCGGCTGGCGTGAAGGCGATGGATGCATCCGAATTCGCAGCCGCGCTCGCCGGGGCAAAAAAGGTGATAAGCATCTGAGCGGAACCGCTCAGTGCGTCTTCCTTATTACGAATTCGTTGTAGCTCCCCTTGTCATTGACAGCCACAAGCGTATGGCCCGTCCTTCTCGACCATGCCTCAAAGTCGGATTTTGCAGCGGGGTCGTCGGCTAGAACCGTCAGAACCTCGTTCACCTGCACTTCCTTGATCGCCTTGGCCGTCTCCATTATTGGCATGGGGCACTGCATGCCCCTCATATCACGCAAATTCTGCTGCTCCTGGTCCATGTCCGGTATATCCCCTTATCACTATATAATCCCTTGAATCTAATCCCTTGAATCGGGCCGCCATGACAGTGTCGGTGCCTACTTGTCATCCTTCCTGAACTCCTCCCCCAGGATCTTGAGCATTTCGAACGCAACGCCCATTCCCTTCTTGACATCCGGGTCCGAGATTGAAAGCAGTGACATGCCGCCCTTCCTGGCAGGTGCATTCTCCAGCCTCTCCTGCACGTTCTCATCTGTCAGCATCCTAAGCACCCTCTCTGCTGTTGGGGAGGACATCATTTCTATGAAGCGGTGGAGAGAATTCCACTGGGTAAGCAGCTGCGAGAATATGGAGGCAAGGTTGGTGAGCGCCTCGTCGTTCATTCCATCCCTCAGGAACTTCATCACGTACGCTGCCTCAATGACCGCATCCAGCCCGCCATCATTCTCCAGCTTCGAAATCTTGGTCAGCGCGGACATCAGTTCACTGTTGGACACGAGCGATGAGTACTGGCGCCAGACCGCCAACATGCCGCCAATGCTGGAAGCCATGTTCTCGACCGCCTCGTCATTCAGGCCGTCCTTCAGGAACTTGACGGCATAGGATGCGCTCACAAGCGAGTCGAACACGCCGTCCCTGTGCATCCTGCCCACCTGCTCAATCAGGGCTGAAAGCTCCCCTCCCTGCGTCCCCACGCTTTCAAGAACCTTCTTGGCCTCTCCGGACGAGAGGGCGGATGCGGCCTCCGCTATCCTGCCGCCAAGCGTGGACAGCGATTCCACAGCCTCGTCGTTGAGACCCTCCTTCAGGAAACGGAGGGCCGAAAGTGCATGCGACAGAGCATCGAGCTGCCCCTCGTCCATCATCCTTGAGAGCTCACCCATGACGCTGTTGAAGCGCGGTATGTTTGCTATGAAATCGTGCAGCTGCTTCTCATCATCGGCACTAAGGGCCAGCCCCTTAACATTGTCTGCGTTTTCACTTGTCAAGTCAATCACCATATATTCATAAGTCTGCTTCCTTCGGTCATATCCAGGAATGAGGTAAGGCCCCCTATGCCGTCAACCAGATCGGAGAAATCCTCCTTCTTCAGGCCGAACAGCCTGGATGCCATGCTGCATGCCGTAATGCTCACCTTCCCCGTTCCCTTCGCCTTCCTGAGGTAATCAAGAAATTTGCCCCCGTTCTCCGTGTCTGCGATCTTCCTGGATGCATCCGACTCCGATACAGTGTCCGGCTCCCTCTTCAGCGCCTGGACGCCACCCATGGTGGCAAAGAGGAGGACTTCATCCCCCATGCTTGATGCCAGGAATGCTGTCATGGAGGCGAACTCCACCCTGTCGAGATGATTGGAGCCGAGAACGATGGCCAGCTTCATCGGGCCATCCTCAGATCATGGTCCTGGCGTGCAGACTCCAGTAGAGCTTGTTGTAGGCAAGCTTGCTCCACCAGTAGACCTGCGACGGTGTAGGAGGGACAGGGGGGTGGCTGTAGTCGAACTTTATGTATGTCGCCTGGTCCATCCCTGTCGCGATGAAGCAGAATACAGAGCCCGGGTACGTCTTCATGCCGCCCGTGCCTGCAACCTCGGCTGCAACGTTGTGGCTGACAACATAGGACTCGTAGTCGGCTGTCGAGCCTGCCTTCGATATGGCTATGTCCGTCGTGTCGCCCATTGCATGTATGTCATCGTGCCCCTTAACCAGCAGTGTGAACTTGTCCGTGGAAACCCAGTTCCGCCTGTCGCCGAGGCCAGAATCGCCTATCACCTGCGCCCCCTTGTGGGGAGGGATGCTGACTAGCAGGTCGTAGTCCACCGACTCCCCCTCCTTCGAGGTGATCTTCCTGGCGGAGGTGTCGACCGAGGCGAGTGCAAACTGGCTGTGGACGTTGATGCCGCGCTCGGCGAATATCTTTGTCATCATTTTGTTGACATTGGGTATGCCGAAGACGCCTGGCACTGGATAGCAGTAATCAATCTGAACCTTGTCCCTTATCCCCTTCTTCCTGAAATAATCGTCAAGCATCAGCGTTATCTCAAGAGGTGCGACGGGGCACTTGTGCGGCATCATGGCTGTGTCCACAACGATCTTTCCGCCCTCGAAGGAGCGGACCTTCTGCCACATCTCCTTCGCCTTCTCCAGGTTGAAGAATGTGTCGGCGCCGGCAGCAAAACCTGGTATTTCGTCGAACTGAAGATGAGACCCAGTAGAGAGGACGAGCTGGTCGTAGCCATGGCTCTTCCCGTCGGCTGTGGTAAGCGACCTGTTGTCGGCATCTATCTTTGTGATGCTTCCGCTGTCTCCTGAAAGGAATTTCACGCGCCTGTCGAGGACGCTCCTCTCCATTATCTGTGTATCCTGGGGTTCCATAGCCCCCATTGAAACAAGGAGGAAACCGGGCTGGTAGAAGTGCATGTCACTCTTGTCGAAGACTGTAACGCTCGCCTCTCCGTTTTCTATTTCGTTCGAAAGTTTCTGAGCGATTCTGTTCGCAACAATAGTACCACCAAGGCCTCCGCCTGCTACGAGGACATTCTTCATTTCATTTCACCTTTTTCAAAACGAGTCTGTGCCTGCCTTCCTCCGAGGTGTTTTCCACCACTTCGTTGCCCGTCCTCTTCGCCCAGACAAGTATGTCGTCGCGTGTGGCATCATCGCCAAGAATTATGGCCACCGCTTCGCCCACGTATGCGTCATTGAGGGCAGAGGACAGTTCACCGATGGGGCCGGCGCAATTTTCGGAGGTTGCGTCGATTGTCTTGTAAAGCTTAAGGTCTGTCATAAGTTCACTTCCCCCGGATAAGGCTGCCATTGGCATAATGCGTTGTGGATATGAATAGTTAACCCACATTGAGCTCGATTTTCACTGAATCGGTCTGTGGAAATATTAATATTACGCCGTTGTTGGGATAACAGCATGGATTATTGCCCGCGTACCCCTATGCGCCCTGCACGTCTTGCCACAGGAGGCTCGCTGCACGCGTTGGCAACATCGGCTGCTTCGAGCCAGCCGCGCCTTGCCATGGCCACGGCGTACTTCATGTTGGAGAGCTGTGTGAAGTGGTGGGAATCGGTGCTCAGCACAAAGGCGCAGCCATGCCTGCGTGCCTCCATCACCAGCTGGTCATTCAAATCCAGCCTCTCAGGAGATCCGTTGATTTCCAGCAGAATCCCCTTTGACCTGGCCTCCTCGAACACAGAATCTGTGCTGAACGAGTACGCTTCCCTTCGCCCAAGCTCCCTTCCCGTCGGATGGCCGAGTATGGTCAGGTGTTCATCAGACATTGCGGTGAGGAGGCGTTCCGTCATCTGCCCGGAATCCATATTGAACCTGGAATGGACAGAGCCTATGACGTAGTCGAGCCTGGAGAGGAGCTCATCCCGGTAATCCAGCTTTCCGTCAGGGAGAATGTCCACTTCGCTGCCGCAGAGGACGGTTATGTCATATTTCCCCGATGCGTTTATTTTTTCTATACGCTCTATCTGTCTCTCCATCTTTTCCTCACTCAGGCCCCTGGCGACCCTGGAGCTCCTGGAGTGGTCTGAAATGCCTATGTACGAGTAGTTGCGCGCCTCAGCCGCCTCTATCATGGCCTCGATGGGGCTGCTGCCGTCGGTCCAGTTGGTGTGGCAGTGCATATCCCCCCTTATATCACCCTCTTCAACAAGGTGCGGCAGCCTCCCGGCTGATGCAGCATCAATCTCCCCCCTTGCCTCCCGAAGCTCCGGTTCGATGAACTGCAGCCCGAGAGCACTGTAGACCTGCTCCTCGCTTTCACCTGCAACATCCTTCTCTCCATCCCTGGTGGAGAGTGAATATTCATTGAGCTTCAGCCCCCTGTCAATTGCGCGATTGCGCAGTTCGACGTTATGGTCCTTGGATCCTGTGAAGTAGAGAAGGGCGGCACCGTAACTGCGATCCTCCACAACCCTGAGGTCCACCTGAAGCCCCGACTTCAGCAGAATGCTCGACTTTGTCTCACCCCTGCTGTATACTATGCTTATGCCAGGATAGGTCACGAACCGGTCCATGACGCTCTCAGGCGTGTCGGATGCGACTATGATGTCAAGGTCACCGATAGTTTCCCTCCTCCGTCTCAGGGAGCCTGCCGCCATTATCCTGTGTGCCTGGCCGGAGAGATGCCTTATCATCTCCGCCGCAACCTCGTCCCCCTCTGAAAGCAGGAAGCGTTTGCTGCTGCCCCTGTAGAACGCGATGCTCTGAAGAATGCGCTCCTCTGTCTTGTCTCCGAATCCCTTGAGCTTGCTGACCCTGTGCTCTTCGCAGGCCTTCTGCAGCTCGTCCAGGGATGTGATTTTAAGCTCAAGATAGAGCCTCCCGACCGTCTTGGGCCCAACCTCCTGCAGGTTGAGCAGTTCGAGAAGGCCGGGCGGAATTCCGCTCCTCAGCTTCTCCAGGTACTCAAGGCGCCCGGTTGATGCGTATTCTGATATCTTCTGGCTTATTGCCTCCCCGACACCGGGAAGCTCTGAAATGCTCCCCTCCCTGATGTAGTCATGGACCGGGCGTGGAAGTGCCTCCACCGTTCTCGCGGCCCGCCTGTATGCAATGGGGCGGAATCTGTCGCTCCCGGTTATTTCCAGTATGTCTGCAATCTCATTGAGCATGCTGACAATGGGGCCGTTGGCCGGATCCATCTGACTTCTTTCTCCCTAGATTCAGAAACGTATATCAATGTAGATAAAGTAAATCCGGGGCATGGTGAAGACTGTAAGGATAAAGTATTGCCAGCCCTGCGGCTACATGCCACGTGCATTCGAGCTCGCCAAGAGCATACTGGATGCGCACGGAATGGCATACAACAAGAAGCTCAGCGTCGCACTCGAACCAGGCGACCACGGCATATTCGATATTGTCATTGACGAGGCTCTCGCATTCTCCAAGGAGGAGAAGGGGAGATTCCCCGAGAATGCGGAAATAGTCGGCATGCTGAAGCAGAAGGCCGTGTGAGCGCCGGCAGCGGACCTGTTTTAGGACATTGGGCAGTATAGAGAGGAGAGATGGAAGAGGCGGTCCTGGACGATGGGGCCGGGGACGGCCCCGGGCTGATTGGGAAGCTTGACCCCAGGCTCAGGAAGGCGCTGCGGGAGAGGAACATACTGCAGCTCCATCCGGTCCAGGAGAATGTTTTCGGACCGGTTTATGGCGGAAAGCATGTGCTTGTATGCGCCCCGACGGGCATAGGCAAGACGGAGGCCGCCATGCTTCCCATCCTTGAAAGGATGGCTGAGATGCGTGATCCCGATGGGATTGTCTGCCTGTACATCACACCCCTGAGGGCGCTCAACAGGGATATGCTGCTGAGGCTCGAGGAGCTTGCATCGGCTGTAGGGCTCAGGGCTGCCGTCAGGCATGGTGACACATCGCAGTATGAGAGGGTGAAGCAGTCTGCAAACCCGCCACAGATACTCATAACAACGCCTGAGACGGTCCAGATACTGCTCGTAGGCAAGAGGCTGAGGAATTCGCTCAGGGGGGTCAAGTATGTCGTCGTGGACGAAATACATGAGCTGGTGAGCGGGGAACGGGGAGCTCAGCTGGCTGTCGCCCTGGAGAGGCTTGTGAAGATTGCAGGCGAATTCCAGAGGATTGGCCTTTCTGCCACGGTGGGCACGCCTGAGGAGGTGGCAAGGCTGCTTGCATCAGGGAGGGATGTGTCCATAGCGAAAATACCGGTGGAGAAGCTCAGGGAGGTGGAGGTCATGTGTCCGGTCCCTGAGGAGGGCACCAAGAAGATTTCGGCCAACCTTCAGGTGGACGAGGGATTCGCCTCCGCCCTTGAAATGGGGAGGGATATCATAGACAGCCACACGAGCACACTCCTTTTTGTCAACACCAGGGACCTGGCGGAGGCAATCTCATCCCGCTTCCACTTATGGATGCCCGACTATCCTGTGGGCGTCCACCACGGCTCGCTGTCAAAGGAGCTCAGGATGCAGATGGAGGAGGAGTTCAAGGCGAAGAAGCTGAAGTGCATGATATGCACCTCCTCGCTTGAGCTCGGCATCGACATAGGCTCCGCAGACTATTCCATTCAGTTCAACTCGCCGAGGCAGGTGACAAGGCTGCTGCAGCGCCTTGGAAGGGCAGGGCACAGGGCGGGCGCTGTGAGCAGGGGAGGCATCATCGCCTATGACGAGGATGAGTTGCTCGAGGGTGCGGTGATAAGCAGGATGGGGATGGCGGAGGAGCTTGAAAGGCAGGTGGTCAGGAAGATGCCGCTGACCGTCCTCTCGAACCAGATTGTCGCCATGTCCTCAGAGGGGACGTACACCAGGGAGGAGATGTTCAGGACGCTGAAGAGGAGCTATCCATTCAGCGATCTGACAGAGCAGAGGTTCAATGAGCTCTTCAAATTCTCTCTGGAGTACAGGCTGGTGAAGGTGGATGAGGGTTATGTGAAACGATCCATGCGCGGCCTCCACTACTTCTACGAGAACATATCGATGATAAGGGATGAGAAGACATTCAGCGTCAGGGATATAGGGACAAGGAAGATCATAGCCACCCTAGACGAGGGGTTTGTGGTCTCATTCGCCGTCGAGGGAGCTGTATTCATCACGCACGGCAGGAGCTGGCGCATAGTCGAGCTAAGGGAGAGCGAAATACTGGTTGAGCCCATCAGCGTCTTCGGCGCCCTGCCCTCGTGGGTTGGGGAGGAGATACCTGTGCCGTACGAGGTCGCCCAGGAGGTCGGCCGCCTCAGGTCGCAGAGGAATTTCGAGGACTATCCGCTGGATGCTGAGGCCAGGAGGAGGCTTTCCGAATATCTGGACAGCATGAAGGAACCGTTCATTCTTGCCACTGACAGGAGGATCGTGATAGAGGTCTCCGGCAGGAAGGCTGTTGTCAACGCCTGCTTCGGCACGCGCGTAAACGAAACACTCTCAAGGATGGTTGCAGCAATCATATCGGCGAGGTCTGGGGAGAGCGTCGGCATAGACATCGACCCCTACAGGATTGTGCTTGACATGCCGAGGGGATTCAGGAAGGAATGGATAGAGGAGGCGCTGCGCTCCATTCAGCCCGGGGCGCTTGACACATTCATGAGGAAGATCGTGTCAAATGTCTCCTATGCGAAGTGGCAGTTCCTGTTCGTCGGAAAGAAGTTCGGAATCATCAGGAAGGATGCTGACTACAGGGAGCTGAATCTCCCCAGGCTGATGACTGGCTATGAGCACACACCTGTGATGGACGAGACTATCGACAAGACAATCTGGGAGAGCATGGACATAGATCTCACGGAAGGGGTGCTGTCGATGATAGCCTCGGGAGAGATTGAGATTGTCTATGCGCCCATATCCCCGGTAGGGGAGAAGGGCATCGACACCACAAAGGAGCTGTACAGGCCTGCAAGGGCGGACAGGGGAATACTGGAGGCTCTGCAGAGAAGGCTGATGGACGAGGAGTTCACGCTGCTGTGCCTCTACTGCAGGGCGAAGAAGAAGACGAGGGCAGCAAGGGAGGAGAGGAGGATCAAGTGCTGGAAGTGCGGCAGCAGGATGGTCGCTGCGCTGAGCAAGTATGAGGCGGGCGAGGTCCTGAAGGGGAAGGAGGAGGTGCCCCAGAAGGATCTCAGGAAGCTGAGGAAGAATGCAAACCTTGTTATGGAGTACGGGCAGAGGGCGCTCCTTGTCCTTGCCGGAAGGGGGATAGGGCCGGACAGCGCCGCAAAGATGCTTGCGAGGCACGGCAATGACGAGGAGCAGCTGCTCAAGGAGGTGCTTGAGCAGGAGATTGTATTCGCCAGGACAAAGAGGTTCTGGGATTAGCCCTCGACTACGCCGTTGGTCAGACTTCCGACAGATTCTACCGTTATCTCCACCCTGTCGCCTGCATGCAGCTGTGATATTCCTGCGGGCGTCCCAGTGGCTATCACATCGCCGCGCTCAAGCGTCATGAAGGATGATGCTGCGCTTATCAGCCTGAGTATTGGGAATATCATGCCAGAGGTGTTGCCCTTCTGCTTCAGTTCGCCATTGAGCCTGAGCTCGATGTCGAGCGCCGAAGGGTCACCCGCATCCGCGGCCATCCTTATTGGCGAGATGGGAAAGAATGTGTCAAATCCCTTGCTTACAGACCACGGATAGCCTGTGCGCTTGGCCTTCTCCTGCAGGTCCCTCGCGGTGACGTCGTTGCAGACGAGATAGCCGAGCACATGTTCCATCGCCCCGGCTTCAGAGACGCCCCTGACCCTGTCGGCGATGACTACGCCGAGCTCGGCCTCGAAGTCCACCCTGCCCGCACCCCTTGGCAGCACAATGTCCTGGCCGTCATGTATCACTGAGCTCGGCGGCTTGAGAAAGAACATTGGCTCGTCCGGGACAGCATTGTTGAGCTCCTTCGCATGCTGCGCGTAGTTCCTTCCGACGCAGATTATCTTTGTTGGTTCGGTGTAAACCATATCACGGACAGGGAGCATGGAAGGGATACAATGAATTAATCCTTTGCGCACCCGGCTGTCAGAGGACGCCGCGGTTGCTCAGGACTAGCTCGGTGAGCAGCTCGCCCGTTTCAAAGCGCTCCAGGCGGAATGGTTTCATCAGGTCGTCGATGCGACCGGTGCCGATGTAATCCGCTATCATGCTGCCCACCGCGGGCGACATCATGAAACCGTGGCCGCTGCTCCCTGCTGCGTTGATGAAGTTGGGCATGCCGGGGGCGGGGCCGAGGACGGGGGAGTTGTCTGGCGTCATGTCATAGGTGCCAGCCCACTGCCTAACGATCCTCACATTCTTCATGAAAGGCAGGAGTTTCGTGATATCCTTAGCGTACTGCACCATGAAACCGAAGCCTGCGCGCAGATCGAAATTCTCAGGCTCATTTGCGCTCGTGTGGCCAATGAATTCACCCCTCAGCGACTGGTGGATTGTTATGCCGTACTTCAGTGAAACGAGCATGGGTTTCATGAAGTGGCGCATCGGCTCCGTGGCAATCAGCTCCCTGCGCACCGGCTTTATGGGCAGCGTTGTGCCGAGCTGCGATGCTATGCCGGGGGCGCAGGCTGCCGCTGCGTTCACCACGTAGGATGCCGAAAACACCCCTGACCGGGTGTGGACAAGGAAGCCGCCCGAGGCGCCCCTCTCCACCCTTTCAACCGGAGTGTATTCGAATATCTTCCCGCCATTCCTCCTGATCTCGAACATGAGGCCTGAAATGACGGCATCATGATGCAGTATGCCGTCCTGCGAGCTGAAGTTGGCACCCACGAGCCCGTCGCGGTTTATTCCCGGGACGAGCTCCGCAACCTGCCCCGGCTCCAGCCATACGGAGTTGACGCCGTTCTCGTTCTGTATCTTCCTGTGGAGAGCGTACAGCCCCTCGTCCTCGTCGCTGAAGCATGAGAAGAGGTAGCCGTCCCGCGTGAACAGAATGTTGTAGCCGAGCTCCCTTGAAATGCACTTCCACTGCCGCTCCGCCTCAACCATGAATCTTATCGTTGCACCGTTTGCGAACTGAGCCCTGATGCCGCCCGCATTCCTGCTCGACTGGCCGCTGCCAATGAAGAGGCGCTCGAACACAGCAACGTTCCTGACACCTCTTAGAAGCAGCTTGTGAGCAGTCATCAGACCGTATATGCCTGCACCGATGACGGCGACGTCGACCTTCCCCTCCATCACTCATCCTCCATGTCGGTCAGCGCCAGAGCACCGAGGTAGACGGGGACCAGGGGAGGCCTCACCGTGGGAAGGTCCAGCTTCCCGCCCGAGAGCTTCATGAATTCCTCGAAGGTGTTCCTGTAGCAGCGCGCCCCCTGACAGGGGCCCATGAAAAGGCCCGAGAACCTGCGCATCCTGTTGATTGTGTCATACCCTTCAGAATAGAGTTTACGCATGTCCGCGAGAGTGACGTCGAGGCATGGGCAGACAACCGTCCTGCCGTCATGCTCCGTCTCCATCCTCCGGGCAGGCTCGTGCCTGAGCAATGAGGTCAGTGCCGCCGGCGGCTGCGCACCGATGCCTGAAAGGGAGGCGCCTGCGGCAATCCCCGCTGCCATCCCTGAAGCGACAGAAGCCACTGGTGACGGATGAAGGAGTGAGCCGCATGCGTACACACCCTCAACGCAGCGCATGCTGCCGTCCGCTTCGGGTACTGGCATTCCTTCCTCCCCCATGCCCGTCTCCAGTGAAAGGAGCGATGCAATCTCCATCCTGGGCTGCCGCCTGCCTGCGCATATTATCATGTCTGCGGCGACGCTTTCCCGCGCTCCCCCTTGCAGCTGCACTGTGATGTTTTCCACCCGGAGCGCCCCTCCGGCTTCGAGCGGGACGCCAACCCTGAGGGCCGAAGAATCAATTCCGGTTGAAGAAAGAATTGCCTCCCTCCCTGCCCTGCCGGGGGTGTATGAAAGGTAGACGGAGGCCGGGCGGGCGGCGGCGGATATCCTTGTGAGGTATGCAGGGGAGACTGGTGAGTCGATGAGAAGTACGGCACGCCTTGCGCCGCTGGCCATCTTCCCCGGAAGTGTGAGGAGCGTCCTGCCGGTCATTATGCCGGGTATGTCGTTCCGCCTGAATAGGGGCTTCACCTCCTCGCACCCGGTGGCCAGTATCACCGTCCGCGGCCTGATAAGGTGCACCTGTGAATAGCCGCTTACGGCTGTGAAGAGGCCGTCAAATGCCCCGAATACCCTCGTGTTGTCGAGAAGGGTCGCATTCCGGGATTTGAGCAGTGAATCAAGCGACTCCGACCCTTCCGCGAAACTGGAAGCGCCTGCATATTCTGCAGAAGACAGGTCGAGTTTGAGCTGCTTGAAATTCTCCTCCACCTTCTCCCCCGGAAGGGCGTCGACTACAATGACCTTCGCAGACGGGGCGCATGCCATCAGGGCTGAAAGTCCCGACCTCCCGGCCCCCACGATGAGTATGTCGGGCGAGTGGGACGCTGATGGCCTGAAGTCGAGTTCGCCGATGGAGCTGGCGGCAGAGGCTTCAGGGTCCATCGGGCCCCCGTAGTCGTTCGTGCGCTTCACGCGTTCGAAGAAGAAGTTGCGGGCGGTCTCAGAACGGGTGAAATTCCTGTAGTAGAAACCTGTGCCTGAATACCTGCCTATGTATGCAAGCAGGCTGCGCCTGGTCTGCGCCGCTATGCGCATTCCGCTGCATATCTTCATCCTGTAGGCATTGATGTTTGCGACGCCGTCAACTGTCACCCATGCGGACGGAACCTCCTTCAGAGGATGGTATTCATCCCTCCAGACGCGGAGCCTCATGCTCCTTCCCCCGAGCCTGATGCCGTTGGACTTGAGCGCCTCTGCGATGGTCAAACCCTCTTCGGCGCTCAGCTGCCTGCCGTCAAATGTGAATGTGACAGAGTTCATGCGATCATTTCATTCCGAAGCGCAGTCCCGACAGATGCCTGTAGGGAGGTGGTGCTGCTGACTGCCGCCCCGGGTCTGGAAGCATGCCTGCAATGTCGCCTGACAAAATGAATATGTTCTCGTTGGAACACCGGATCGTGATTGATGGCAACCGAGATTAAACTTTTCCGTAGGCCCTTGCTGCCTCCGGCATACCAGGTCATATACCCTTCAGCCTTGGTGAGATGAGCACCGCCCTTGTCGGTGCGGCCTCGCGCCCTTCAAGGCGGAGTGGAAAGGCGGCAAGTGTGTACCTGCCGGGCCTGACACCTTTGAAGCACAACCCCTCTATGATCGGGATGTTCCTGGAAAGCAGGGTGTTGTGCACAGGAGCATCGTGTGAGCCGAATGCCTCGACGGAGAGGTAGTCGATGCCAACCAGAGATACGCCGATGTCGGCGAGCGCTGATGCAAGCCCGCCCTCAAGGTATACAAAGTCGCGCGTGAAAGGCCTGACGTACATGGAGGAGTTGGCTGTCTTGAAGAGGACGCCCTCCCCCTTCCTGATGCCCCTTCCCCTGATGACTCCCTCGTCGAGCGTCCTACGCCTGCTCTCAATCAGGTGCACCTGCGTGAGGAATGAGGAGAGAGGCAGCTGGTCGATGCGCTTCCCGCTTTCGATGAAGTGGTAGGGAGCGTCTATGTGCGTTCCTGTGTGCACCCCCTCTCTCAGCTCCGTCAGGTTGACCTGATCTCCCCTCTTCTTGCTCATTGCCCATGTCACCTGGAAGGGCGGATTACCCTCGAATATGGGCATCCCCTCCCTGAGCGCGACAGACACATCGATTATACTGTGCTTCTGTGCCATTCCATCACACCTTCAACCCGGCAGCCTTTGCCAGGTACCTGTCCACTGCATCCACGAATGCTGCATGGCTCCATGTCAGGGGCGAGACTGAGACGGGGCTGCCGCTCCCCGGGTCAAGCTGTTCGGCCAGGATTCCGCTGGACAGGGCGTGCTTCGCCGTCCACTGAAGCAGTTCCGCCGACCTGGCCAGCAAGGGCGCGTCACTGGCCGTGGCCGTGTACCAGTCTGCCAGCCACAGGGTGCATATGAACCACGGGTTTCCGGGAATGTCCCTGTAGGCGGAGTTGCGCTGGTACCAGTCTCCTGCGTACCTTGCGATACCCCCGACACCGCCGCCTACCCACAGCTTCTCCCTGACCGCATTCATCGTCCCGGCAACCATGGGGTCGTCCGGAGGGAAGACACCGAAGTAGAAGATGCCTGCGAGGCTTGCATCCACGTTGTCGTCCCTGACCCTTGGCTCATCACCCGAGAACTGCAGCCCCCTGATGAACCTGCCCTCCTCGCTGCTGTAGAGGTGTCTGACCATTGCATCGCGGATGGATGCAGCAGCCGAGGCATACTTCGATGCATTCTCCTCCTCGCCGAAGGAGGTGCAGAAGTTGGATGCGGCCTTCAGCCCGGCGTATACTGCGGAGCATGTGAATGTCCATATGCCGCGCCTCTCCTCCCAGAGGTCGTAGCTGTCGAGGGGCAGACCTGTTCCCTGGTCGATATAGGAGCACATGAAATCGGCCGCATTCTTCACAAGCCTCCTGTACATGGGCTTGATGAGCTCCACATCCCTGTAGCGGCTGAAGTGGTTCCAGAGTGAGTGGAGGACGAGGGCCGTCTCATCCTCCTGTATCGGCAGCGATGGCTTGCCGTTGAGCACCCACGGGTGCCAGCTGCTGGCAAATGTGCCGTCCGGGTTGTACTTCTGGAGGAAGTACCCCTTGCCGCTTATGAGGGAGGAGCAGAGCTGGTAGAACCGGGATGCCGTTTCGGAGTAGCCTGCGTTGTCCAGTGCAAGTGCCACCAGTGCGCCGTCCCTTGGCCATATGTAGCTGTATGTATCCCTGTTGAAACGGAGCAGATCCGTGTCATTGCCTGCTATCACGCCGCCGCCCGAATCCACATTTGTTATGATGGAAAGGAGGCTCCTGCGGTACAGCCTCTCTATATCGGCACCCAGCCCGTTGAAATCCTTCTTCTCCTTGGTGGCCCAGAGCCTCCAGTAGGCTGCAGTCCTGTCTATCAGCCTCTCCACACCCCTCGTGCTGACAATGCTCTGCAGCTTCTCCACCGACTTGTAGTCTGTACCGGCCAGCATGAAATAGTAGCCGCCCCTGCTCGCGCCCGCCGGAATGATGAATGTTATCCCTATTACAGAGTCGACAGACCCTTCCGAGATCGTGTTGCCTGAAAGGATGCCGTCCTCCGCATCCTTCCATGTCCCCTCCTTCCCTTCGAACTCCTTGAGCCCGCATGCAAACTGGGCAATTCCACCCTTGCCGTCATCGGTCCCGGCATCCATGAGGAAGTAGCGCCTGTCCTTGTAATGGATGACTGCACCGAGCTCGGGATCGAAGTATGCGGTGTCCCCTATATCGTTGCCGTACAGGTGGAAGTCGTGGTGGAAGAACAGACGGATCTCTGTGTCACCGCCAGATATTCTCCTGACTTCTATCCTCCTCACGAAGGCGTCTATCACAAAATCGACAGCATCCCTGAAGTGCAGCTCTACGCCGAGCTGCTCATTCCTGAGGGTAACGTTTGTGACGAGCGTGTCCTTTTCGTAATCCAGCGTCCTGTTCCACCCGGGTGCATCGGTCCAGCTGAATCTGCCATTTACCCATATTCCCACCCTGAACTCGTGGCCAACACAGTGGTTCTCCCTCCCTATGTAGGGGTAGTAGATGTCACGCATGACATAGTTGCCGTCAAAGGACACGAGCAGCTTCTGGTTGCCGAGAGGCAGATCCCTGGGCATTGGATCACTTCGTCCAGTCTATCGTGACCTTGACAGTGTCATGTCCCTTCTCGCTGAATGCGGCGGAGTAGTCATCAGGGGAGAACCTGTTTGTTACCATCCTGCCGAGCACTCCCGGGAAGCGTTTTTCAATCTCCACCATGTCCGCCAGCGCGTCCCTGAAATAGCTTATGTTCGCATTCACTATGCCAACAACAATCAGGTTCTTGAGCACGATGGAGCGCATGATGTCTACCGCAGGCATCTGGTACACCTGTGAGCCGCCGGGTATGCCAGTCAGCGCCATTATTCCGTTGGGGCCGAGCTGCGGTATGAGGTCCAGACCCACAACAGCATCGCCGGTGGCCTCAACCACGAGGTCAAACCGTCCCTCGGAGTCTGCTATATCCTTCAGCTGTGATGTCTGGGTGTTGACATGGGTTACGCCTGCCGACTTGAGCAGGGATGCCCTGAGCGTGCTGCCGTCATGCCTGTCAGCAGCCCATACCCGGAAGCCGCGAAGCTTCGCAATCAGCGCGGCTAGGAGGCCAACGGGGCCGGTGCCCAGGACCAGGGCTCGCTTGCATGACAGGCCGTCATCGCAGTCCCATCCCCACTCCACCCTCTTCTGCAGGTTCAGCGACTGCGTGATCGCCTTCTCCCCGATGGTCATTGGCTCGGTGAGCACTGCGAAATCGCCTATGCCGGCAGGCACGGGCGCTATGTACTCGGGGCCCTCCACAACGAGCTCTGAATTGTATCCGTCCCTTCCCTTGATGCCTCGCTCGGTGTAATTGCCTGTGAAACACATGTCCGACTGGTCGTGCAGGCAGCTCCAGCATACACCGCAGGAGCGCCTGACAGTGGGGACGACAGCCTGACCCGCCTTCAGACCTGAATTGCCGGGGTCGACGACCGTGCAGAGTGATTCATGACCTATTGTCAGAAATGTCTCCCCGGCAGGAGCCTGGCCGTAATATGCCGATATTATCTCCCTGTCTGTGCCGCATATTCCAACGAGCTTCGGTGACAGTGTTACTGACTTACCGTCGCTCTCGGGCTTCTTCTTGTCCGAGAGCGCCACGCCGGGCGTCCCGGGCTTTACCACTATAGCTTTCATCCTCTTCCCGGAGGCAGAAAGATGCTTACCGGCTATTTATGGTATTTCGGAGAAATCAGCGTTCGGGATAGGCGGAGGCAAGAGCGTCCAGGTCACTCGGGTCGAGGAGTGCATCTATCCCGCTGTTCTCTGCAACATGTTCAGGTGTCCTCGCTCTCGGTATAGGGAAGGTGCAGTTGCTCCTGGAAACAAGGTATGTGAGCGCAAGCTGCGCTATGGACCTCAGGCCATACTTCCTGCAGAGGTCGGCTGCAAGGGCAGGAGGCTGTCTGCCGCCTGAAGCAAGCCTGCCGTGGCCAACAGGATAGTAGGGGAGGAGAGCCATCCCGTTCTTCTCGCAGTAGGGGAGTATCTGCTCCTCCACCTTCCTGTATGACATGTTGTAGTGCATCTGGGTGGATGTGAGAGGGTATTTCCTCAGCGCCTGCTCAGCCTCCTTCATCCTTTCAAACGAGAAGTTGCTGATGCCGATGTACCTGATCATCCCCCTGTCGACCAGCTCCTCCATCGCGCCCATAGTTTCCGACAGAGGGACCCTGATGGCAGGAAAGTGCAGCTGGTAAAGGTCTATATAGCCAGTTTTGAGACGGCGCAGGCTCCTCTCGCATGCACGTATCAGCTTCTCCCGCCTGAGATGGGTGGGCGAAACCTTGGTTGCTATGAACACCGACTCCCTGTCCCTCCCCTCCAGCGACTTTGACACAAGAGGTTCGGAACCGTATAGCTCTGCAGTGTCTATCAGATTCAGCCCGCTGTCCAGTCCGGTGCGTATCGACCTGACGATTGCATCTTCCCTGGGCCTCCGGCCCAGCAGCCTGGCTGATGCAATCCACCTGATATCATAATAGGTCCCCATACCGACGGCTGAACACCTGAAGCCTGTGCGGGCGAATTCGCGGTATATCATCACTTCCCCCTACGGCAGGAAGGTATAAGAGAAATGCTCAGTGTAGGAGGGGATGGTCAGTAGAGGTAGCGTTCCCTGGTGGCCCTGCGCCCCTCATGGAAGCATACCGCCCATGCAAACCATATGTTAAACAGCACGCCGGCGAAGACTATTGCCACAACTGCCAGTAGTTCATTCTGCAAGCTCCGTCCCTCTCAATATTGATAATATGGTGAATTGAGCTAATACACTTTCCCTCAAACCTTTAAATTTGACGTGGAGGGTACGCTGTCATTACGGTCCAGCATGGAAAGAGGAGGAGAGCGGCCTGTATGATGCAATATTGTCCATTTCGATATTAAGCGAAGCCTCTATCGACAAAAGTCGAAAAAACCAACTTATTTTTGCCGTGCTAAAACGACACAATGTATTTATACGATTTCAACCACTGCACGCGGACCATGAACATGGAAGGTGCCTGCTGTCATTGCGAAACTTCTGCTGCTGAGTCCGGGCCAGACCCGGCGGACAGCATCATCCACTGACAGGCAGACGGCGATTCTGATGAGAGGAGCAAAGATTCTTGTAGAGACGCTGAAGGAGCACGGTTCGACCCTTGTCTTCGGCATACCGGGCGGTGCAAACCTGCCCATATATGATGAGCTGCAGGAGGGTGGACTGAGGCACATACTTGCAAGACATGAGGGAAGTGCGGTCCACATGGCTGACGGTTTCGCCAGGGTTACCGGCCGGCCAGGTCTCTGCCTCGGCACTTCGGGCCCGGGGGCCACGAACATGATCACCGGTCTCGGCACCGCCTACCTCGACTCTTCACCTGTCATCTGCATGACCGGTCAGGTTTCAACCAAGATGATGGGAAATGATGCCTTCCAGGAGTCAGACAGCTTCGACATGATGATACCCGTCACCAAGAGAAATTTCAAGATCAGGGACACCGGGGACATTCCGGGGGTGTTTGCAAAGGCGTACAGGACTGCTACCTCCGGGAGGTTTGGGCCTGTGGCAATTGACATACCTTCAGACACTGTTACAAATGAATTCACAGGCGAGGCGTCAATAACGGCAGATGCAAGGGTTGAGAGCCAGGGCATCACAGGCAGCATGAGGAACGCTCTGGCAATGATAAACGGCGCTTCAAGACCCGTCCTGCTCGTGGGGGGAGGGGCGAAGTGGGCCAGGTGCGGGGATGACATTATCCGGCTTGCTGAAATGCTTGGGGCACCGATCGTCACGACTGTGATGGGCAAGGGCGCTGTTCCTGAGGACCACCCCCTCGCAATGGGCACGGTGGGCATGCATGGAAGGCGTTCCTCCGCACTCATAATGGAAGAGGCGGATGTGGTCCTTGCCATAGCGACGAGATTCAGCGACCGGACAACGGGAAGGACGAGCGACTTCGTGCCGAAGGCAGGCATAATCCATGTTGACATCGACAGCTCGGAAGTCGGGAAGAACATAAAGAACGTCGTGGGCCTGACGGGCGACTGCGGCGAGATCGTAAGGGCGCTGGCATCCATGACAACGCGCAGCACCGGCGCCAGGGCACCATGGACCAGGAGGGTCATGGCAATGAAGAACTACTGCCAGTGCGACTTCAATATAATGGAATTGCCGCTCAAGCCGCAGAAGATCATACATGACCTTTCACGCCTCCTCCCGGAAGATGCCATACTGACCACTGACGTCGGTCAGCACCAGATGTTTGCAACCCACTTCTTCGAGGTCAGAGGACGGAGGAGATTCATAACTTCGGGAGGGCTTGGCACCATGGGCTTTGGCCTGCCTGCGGCCATGGGTGCGAAGATTGCTGAACCGGGAACCAGGGTCGTGTGCCTTACAGGCGATGGTGGATTCCAGATGACATTCGCGGAATTTGCCACGGCAGTGGAGAACGACATTCCTGTCTTCGTCATAGTTGTCAACAATGGCACCCTGGGAATGGTCAGGCAGTTCCAGAAGCAGTTTTACAACAACCACATATTCGCGGTTGACTACAGCAGGTCTCCTGACTTCGCAAAGTTCGCCGAATCGATGGGTGGAAAAGGCGTAACGGTCGAAAGGCCTGGAGAGGTGGAAGAGGCCATCAGGAGGGGGCTTGCCAGCGACGTTCCCTTCGTCGCAGACATGAGGGTGGATATCAATGAGGACTGCCTCCCTATGACACCGCCATGGTCGGGGAGGGACGGCACCGTTTATGGAAGATGCAAGTGGAGGAGTATAACAAATGGTGAAATTGATAATTTCGGCATGTGAAGAGGACGGAACGCTGCAGAGGGCCATATTCGAGTTCAGCAGGAGGAACATAGAGATTCAGAGGCTCATCTACTCCAAAGAGGGGGAGCATGTCCAGATCCACATCACTGTCGGGAATGCTGCGGACGCCGGAAGGGTGCTGTCGCGCCTCAGGAAGATAGGGGGGGTTACAGCGGTGGATGCCACCTTCGCTGAGACACGTTCAACTGTTCCGGTAAGGGAGATTGTAAGCCCGCAGGAAATGCTCGGGTGAAAAAATGGTAAAGGCACTGCATGATGGCGACGCGGACGTGGGCGTCCTGAAAGGAAAGAAGGTATCGGTGATAGGCTACGGAATACAGGGTAGGGCACAGGCGCTGAATCTCAGGGATTCCGGAGTGGATGTGAAGGTCGGGCTGCGTCCAGGCGGCGAAAGCTGGAAGAAGGCTGAAAAGGACGGTTTCAGTCCCGTCCCCGTCACCGAGGCTGTGGCCGGGGCTGACGTGATTATGATACTGATACCGGACGAGGTGCAGTCTGATGTATACTCGAACGAGATACATGGAAGGCTGAAGGCGGGACAGACGCTGGAATTCGGCCACGGTTTCAATATACATTTCGGCAGGATAGTGCCGCCGGACGGGGTGGACGTGATAATGGTCGCTCCGAAGGGGCCTGGCGCGATGGTCAGGGACACATACCTCAATGGCTTCGGCACACCGGCGCTCGTGGCGGTCGAGAAGGATTTCTCAGGCAGGGCGATGGATGTCGCGCTTGCCATAGCAAAGGGCATAGGCGCCACCAGGGCGGGGGTGATAAAGACAACGTTCAGGGAGGAGACTGAGACTGACAACTTCGGGGAGCAGGTCGTACTGTGCGGGGGTGTCGCGGAGCTGATAAGAAATGCATTCGGCATCCTTGTCGGAGAAGGGTACCAGCCGGAGGTTGCGTATTTTGAAGTCCTCCATGAACTGAAGCTGATTGTGGACCTTATCCAGAAGGACGGCATCGAGGGCATGTGGGAGAATGTCAGCAACACAGCTGAATACGGCGGCAGGACGAGGGGTTCAAGGGTCATTGACGGGCACGTCCGGGAAAGCATGAAGAAGATACTGAGTGACATCAGGGACGGCTCGTTTGCCAACGAATGGATGGATGAATATTACAGGGAGATGCCCAACCTCAGGAAGATGAGGGATGAGGCGAAGGATGACCAGATCGAGAACGTCGGCAGGGAGCTCAGAAGCATGTTCATGCTTGACGGGAAGGGGAAGAAGGCCTGAACCCCACCTCAGCTCCATACAGCAATCCAGCGCGTAGCTTAATCATGTTGCAGCACCCTTCCGCAACCTGTCTGAGGCGGTGAGTGCCTGAAGGGGAGGCTTTCTGAGGTAAGGGCCCTTGTGACTGGAGGCAGCAGCGGCATCGGCCTGGAGATAGTGAGGGCGCTGGCCAGGGAGGGTGCATTTGTGGGCATGGCCTCCAGGGCGGGCCAGAGGCTGAAGGATGCGAAACAGCAGCTGCGAAGCGAGGGACTGGACGTATTTGCAGTCGTCCTTGATGTGGAGTCGTATGAATCAATAACTGAAGTGGTAAACCTCCTGAAGTCGCACTGGGGAGGCGTCGACATACTGTTCAACTCTGCGGGCATGGGGATGGAGAGCTTCAATCCTGACTATGCAACAGGTGCGATGCCATTCTACTCATTCACCCACCAGCAGCTGAGGAAGGCCATGGATGTGAACTATATTGGCTACTTCGCAGTCACGCAGTCTTTCATGCCCCTGTTCATTGAGCAGGGGAGGGGAAGGATTGTGAATGTGGGCATGGACAGTGATCTGCTCACTGTAAGGGGCTTTTCACCAGTAAGCCCTACCAGGGCAGCATCCAATGCCCTGACCATGATCATGGCAAGGGAGCTGGAGGGTTCCGCCATAACTGCAAATCTCCTTACACCAGGCGGCTTTGTTGTCTCAGGGTCAATGAGCGCCGATGCACCTGAGGAGAGTTTCGGGCGGCTGCTCGACCCGGCTGTCATGGGGGAGCCTGCCGCCTTCCTCTCCTCCCCGCTTGCCGAAGGGATCAATGGAGAGACTGTTGTCGCCTCTGCCTTCGATGAATGGGCCGAATCGCATGGTTTGGGAGGCAGGCTGCGCGAATGGAGAGGGTCGTCCGCCTGACGGCGTAGAGCACTGCATCTCGTCAAACTGAAAAATGTAAAAAGTTAAGAAATTGGTTGGAAGAGGTTTTCGCTTATTCCTTCTTGCCCTTCTTCGACCCGGCAAATCTCAGTGCCACGAAGCCTACCGCACCGCCGACAATAAGCCCGATGATCAGGAAGCCAACATTCATCAGCAGAGATGACGGGGCTGATGTGGACTTCGCTGGTGTCGTGGATGCGGCAAACTGCAGAAGCACGGTTGTGTTGCCGTTAATGCTGATCGATGTGCTGTTGGATACGAGCTTGTATCCGGATATGTTGCCGACAGAGAAACCATAGCTGCCAGCGACTGCATAGAACTGTGCCGCAACGCTGCTCGTCGTGCTGGAAGAGCCGTCGAATGTTACGGTCCATGACTGTCCTGATGGCAGTCCGGCTGCAATGAATGTTACCGAGTAGGTCTTTGGGTAGAATGTGATGCCCACATTCATCGGGCCCTGGACATTCAGGGAGCCTGAACTCTGTGGCGAGGTGCTGCCGTTGGAATATACCTGGTAGTACTGCGTTCCGACAGTGGTCGTGAATGTTATCGTGGATGTTGTGGAAGTCTGAGTCTGGCCGTTCAGTGTGACCTGCCACGAAGTGCCTGACGCAAGACCGGTCTCGCTGAATGTTACTGTGGTCTGGGTGTTGGGCGTGTATATAACAGGCACAGTCACGGTCGTGGGTGACATGACTATCAGGTCGTTGGAATACTCGTATATGTTTCCACTGGAGAACTGCACATCAACGTGTATGCTGCCGGTTGGAACGGTGAATGTCATGTTGTTGCCTGAGCCTGGAAGTCCCTGCGGGGTGTACCAGTAGTAGTTGTTGGAGTACAGGTAGGCGACCCATGTTACCCCCGACGGAAGGTTGGGGATATTGATTGTCAGCGCTGTCGAAGGAGCCACATGGAGGTCGTATTCAGGGTAGGAGTAGGGTGTGAAATAGATATCGTATGGGAGTGGGCCATCCACAGGTAGAATGCTGCTGGATGTGAAATTGAACAGATAGTAGGCGTACGGGACTGACACATTGAGATATTCGCCAGTGCCTGAGAAGCTGCCCATGCTTGCAGTGTTGCCGTTGGATAGCAACATTGAAAGCGTGACAGTATAGGTGTCTGATGCAGTTGCGCCATATGCCACTATTGTGAGGTTGTTGAGCAATGGCTGGAACTGCGCGGTGACGGTCGTGTTGTTTACGGTCGTGACACTCGCAGACGAGCCTGCGTAGCTATAGTCCTCAGGGAAGTTGTAGTAGTAGCCTGTCACGCCCCAGTCCATAAACCATGTGCCCGTGACGCTTGGGAGGGTGATGGTTGAGTTCGAGGTGACTGCATAGCTGAAGGGGTTCGCAGCATACCATGTGTATCCAGATGGAAGACCCTGAGCGGTGAAGGTCACATTGTAGTATGGCAGGAAGAGCAAGCCTGTTCCTGCTGTGTTGGTACCCTGCACTGATACCATGTTGGCGGGGGAGAAGAGCATGTACTGGCCGGATGTGGATACATTGTAAGAGTAGGACCCGTCCATTGCCATGAACTCAATGAGTGAGCCGGTCGATGTCTTTGTCACGCCGCCCATTGTGATGCTCCAGGAGTGGCCTGCGGGCAGGCCGGTCTGTTCGAAGAGCATCGGGTAGTAGGGTCCTGGAGTTACTATCGGAAGTGCGTCCCCTCCAACCGATATAAAGCCGTATTCGTTGAAGGGGTAGGGACTGGAGAATGGATAGTAGTCGGTCCAGTAGTTTCCGCCCATTGTGGAGTTGCCCACTATGTTGCCACTGAGCACGTATCCGTTAGCCGTGAGGCTGAAGGTGGATGCGGGTGCGCTGCTTACGTTCCATGTGTCAGCATAAAGCACGGACGCCCCGGTGTACAGGTCCGAAGTTGGTGTGTAGGCATTCGACCCACGCGTTATGAAGTTGTTGAGATCGAAGTAGTTGTTGAAGATGAGGTTGCCCGAACTGGAGAGCCATAGGCCTACGTCAAAGAAACCGAGGCCGCCAAGGAAGTAGTTGCCGAACACAGTGTTGTTTGCAAGAACATTGGCCGGGTTGTAGAAGAGAGCCGAAATCTGGTTCGGGAAGTACGGGGAGGGAAGGAATGTTGAGTTGGCAAGCAGGTCATTCGTGCTGTTCCAGAACATCATGTTGGCATTGTAGAAGCCTGCGAATGCATCGGCTGGCTGGGCGCCAGTTACGAGATTGGTGTTGTAGACAGACAGGTTGGATGTGTTGTAGAATACAAAGCCAAGGTAGTCAACGTTGGGCATATGAAAGAATGCGAGGTAGAATGCGGTCTGGGCATTGGTGTACATTATGCTGAATGAAGGCGAGTTGTTGAGGTTGATATAGGCATTGGTGTTGGCTATCATCACACCATCAAATACTGTGAATCCATAGTCGTTGAATTCACCGAACAGCGGATTGATGTAACCAGGCTCGTTATTGTAGAGAAGGTAGTGGCTGTTACTTGCCCCTGTGCCGCTGAGGGACAGGTTGGCAGCCTGGGCATTGTCCATGGCATACAGTGGCGTGTAAACACCCATCGCCGAATCGGAGGCGAGCGTTATCGATTCGGTGGCCGCGAGAGCACCGCTTTCAATGCTGTGGTAGCTCATCAAGACCTCCTGAGCGTATGTCCCTGTCGGGAGTGAGAAATTGTACGCTCCCGTGGTGGTCATTGGCACATAGCCGTACTGTGAAAGGCTGACTGATGCGCCGGGGCTTACAAACATGAACGCATTGGAGGGCGATATAGTTCCTGTGTAGTCAGTTGTCCCAGTATATGCAGAAACATTCCACATGCCGTATACCAGCGATGGTCCGGATGAAAGTGTTGCCACGCCGGAGGGCTTCCATGCAATTGCGATGCCGCTGGATGTTTCACCCGTCTCCGAGCCAACATCATAGGCGCTTGGAACATTGACATACTGCCCTGCTGGGTTCTTGTAGTCCAGTGTGAGCGTGCCGTTTATTGTCTGTATGTTGATGTTGCTGCCGCCGCCAGGTCCCTCTATGGTCACTTCTGCATCATACGGGATGAAGCCTGTCGGGGTAACATTTCCGCCGTCAACGCGGAAGACTGGCATCGGGGGCTGGTAGCCCAGTACGCCGGAGGCAGAGTTGAACATTACTTCATCGAACACGCCGCCTATTGTCTGCCTGAGGCCGGTGCTCGAGTTGGTGTAGTTTATTGTGTAGTTGAAGAAGACTGTGTCCACGCCGAGGATGACAGCCGACTCAAGGCTGAGGGTTGCGACGAATGGTGTGCTGACGTTGTTGACAACCGGTCCCACGCCGATGTAAGCATACGGGTAGGGCTGCTGGGCCGCGGTGTGTGAAAGGATTGTCCCGGAGGGCATCTCAGCGCTCGGGCTGGTGAAATTCCATATGTTGTCCACCATCTCGAACTGGTGTGCGAAGCTGTCGTAGAACATAACATTCTGCGTCCAGTATGTGTATCCGGTGACGCCCATGATGGACGCATTTGTGAGCACCGTGTTCAGCTGGACGGTGAGGCCGCTTGGGTCGTATGAGTTCACATCAAACGCGCTTAAAGAGGAAACATTCAGCGTGGTGCTGAACCCTGTGGTCGTGTAGGAGTAGGGCTGCAGGGTGCCTGATACGTTCCTGATGCCATATGCGCCTATTCCGAACGGGGCAGGGCTCTGAAGGTATCCGGGTGTGACAACATTACCCTGTATATTGGGCCTGGAGGGAGATGCAGGTATGTAGACATACTGCAGTGGCGTCCCAGAATTCTTGGCCGATGAGATGTAAGTGGATGTAGGCGTCGCAGAGGTATAAGACGAAGAAGAAGACAGCATCCCGCTGCCTGGTGAAGACGTTTGTGAAGGCTGAGACAATGGCTGTGAACCAGTCGACAGCGCAGAGCTGCTTCCGGGCAAAGAGGCCGGTGCAGCACCCTGTGCCGCCGGGAGCGCCTGTCCGCCTGCGAAAACGAGGACGGATGCGCCTGATGCAACCATTAGTACCGCTACCGCTATGCTTAAAACGAACTTCCTATCCTGCATGCAAGGTCATTATACGAGTAATATTTAAGAAATTCGCAATAATCAGTATATCCGAAGCAAATTTTCTGTAGATGATCTGCCTTATACCGCTCATTTGCACTAAGGAGCGGTACAGCAGGCACCCGCTTCAGAATCTGTGTGCCTGAGCGTTTCCGTCTTTTGAGCGCCATGTGCTCAGGACGTGTGCCTCGATGCCCTCTCCTCTGCCCGATTCAGTCTCTCGCTGCATGTGTCGCTGAGTTCTATCAGGAATCCTTTGAATGTCACCTCCTCTTTGTAGAAGACAGACCATATGAGCTGCAGCATCTGCTCATATGCGAAGAGAAAGAAGCGTATCCTGACGTCCTTTGACTTCGACTTGATTGTCGCCTCGTCCTGGACTCTGAAACCCGTTTCGATGTTCCATCTTCCGCGGTATGTCTGAATTATGCCGTCGAGATCTATCTCCTGCTGATTGGTTGCGAAACACCAGTCCAGACACATCTCCAGTCTTTTTGCATATATCTGTCTCAGAAGTGCGTATGTTGTGCTGCTGCGTATCACCGTCCTGTCCCTGTTGAGTCTGAACTCATGTTCAACGGTCCTCGTGTCGCCGGACCTCATCGGCGCCAGTGCCTTCTTCACCGCCTTATTCTTAGGAACGAATATGAGATAGGGCACAGTCATTCTATCCAGTGCAATCATGAGTTCGTTGCTGTAAAACCCTCTGTCGAACAGACAGAGTCTCACAGATTTGAAAAGCGGCCTGACGAATTCGAGACAGAATGACACGTCCCTCGCTATGTTGTAACCTATGTGCACCGGTATCGAGAGCAGAGGCACGCGCTGCGGCATGTCGCTGCTCACCAGCGAGCATGTGAGGAAACGGAATTTGCCTGTGACCGCATGCTCCCCCGTCCACGTGTGTATCCATGTGCCTTCCAGTTTGCCATAGAAGTCCTCGTCCGTGTGGTCGAATGCGAGGACGGCGTCATGTTCGGCAAACCCTGTCCTCGGACCGAATATGCCGACGGACCTGATGTACTCCGTGTACACATACGGCATGGGTACACTCTTTATCGCCATGTGTATGCTGTCCGCCCTGCTGCCCACAGTTTCAAGATATGTGTTGGCCATGGCAGATTTCAGCAAGTCCCGATTATAGTGGAAGCCGGAAAGTGTATCTGATTTGGAGACGAGACAGAGCGTCCTGTCCACGAATGCGTCGAGCGTCGTCAGTGTCCTGTACACTCTCTCCCTGTTCAGCACGCAGTGTGATCTGGCGAAGAACGTTATAACAGGATCGATGAAATGGTCCGTGTGCACCCGAATTAGCCAAAAATCGGCTAATTCTATACGATCTCCGTACAGTCTTTACGACCGTCTTCGGAGATACTGATAATCGGCTTTGGTGTAACAGGTCAGCCCGTTGAAAACAGATGTTATTGGTCGAATATCATTCGGACCGCCATTATGGATGGCGGTGTGCTATCCTGTTGAGGGCCTTATGAGCCTTGCACCATCCGTGAACAGATCCATCTTCCTCTTTCCCAGTGTCTGTATGACGCTTGCGAGTCTGCCTGTTGTTTCCGCTCCTGCTGTCGACGGATGCGATGTACGCCCTGCCGTTCTTTACACCGACCATCTCGGGATGTCTCTTCCTGTATTCGTCGAACTGCTTTCTTGTCCGTTCAAGCTCTTCCCTCTGCTCTTCAACCTGTTTCTAGAGCTCCCTTATGTGCTCGAGCATCTCCTGCACCTTCCTCCACAGTTCCTGCCGTGCTTTCTGGGACATAGGCTGATATCTGTCGTCAGGGGACAGAAGGAACTCAATCCTGCCGGAGAACACTTCACTGTACTTCGAGTGCATCTGAGAGGGTGTATGCACATTCACTCGAAAACGTTTGAGGTCAAACATACATATGGAACCTAATCAACTGCGGTCATTTTCAACAGACTGACCAGTTACCCAGGCGCTTCTGGCGCCTCGAAAATGAAATAGCCCCGTTACCCTTGTTGTTCCCCCAGCTTGCCCTCATAGAATCCCAGTTTCGATGTCTGCCGCCTGTATCCAACCCCCTGAATGACGGCGGTCA
>JAJZXY010000002.1 GCA_021806165.1 Thermoplasmata archaeon | reverse complement strand
TCACCGGGAGCGACGGTTAGATGAAGGCCAGGCTGATGACCTTGCCAGATTTTCCGAGAGGTGTTGCATGGCCGTCGTCAGTTCGTACCGTAAGGCGTTCTCTTAAGTGAGATAACGAACGAGACCCCTGCCCTTAATTGCTACTGGTTTCTCCGGAAGCCAGGCACATAACGGGGACCGCTGACGCTAAGTCAGAGGAAGGAAGGGTCGACGGTAGGTCAGTATGGCCCGAATCTCCCGGGCTACACGCGCGCTACAAAGGACAGGACAATGGGCTTCAACCGCGAAAGCGGAAGGTAATCCCGAAACCTGTTCGTAGTTCGGACTGAGGGCTGTAACTCGCCCTCACGAAGCTGGATTCCGTAGTAATCGCGGATCAACATTCCGCGGTGAATACGCCCCTGCTCCTTGCACACACCGCCTGTCAAGCCATCCGAGTCGGGTCCGAGTGAGGGTTCTCTTTTTGGAGAGCTCGAACTGGGGCTTGGTAAGGGGGGCTAAGTCATAACAAGGTATCTGTAGGGGAACCTGCAGATGGATCACCTCCTTTGAATATCAAGTGTGCATGGCAGAGTATGGTCAACAACAACGGCAGAAGAGCTGACCGAAATTTCTTAACATACATTCTCAAGGTCCGATGCCTGAATGCAGAGCGTCTGGTTTATTTCGATATTGCCTTTACCGCCATGAACCTGCCCGACTCGTTGATGAATGTGAATGAATCCATGCTGTGCTCTGTCGAGCGCAGCTTCAGGCACCTTATTCTTCTCTGGACCTCGACATCGCTCACATCCTGTGTGTAGAGAGATATGATGCCGTCGGCGAGGTATGCAACATCGTTTGCCGATTCCGTCAGCCTGTAGGCAGGCATCTCCGAGGTGAGTATGACCGTGGAATTGAGCTCCCTGAACCATTCGAACAGGTAGAAGAGCTCATCCCTTCTGTTCTGTATCTGTCCGGCCATCTCCAGGACATCAAGTGAGTCAATGGCAACAAAGTCGAATGGGAAGCTGTCCCTAAGATTCCCTATGTACATCTTGAATACCTCGAGCCAGCTCTTCTTAGCAGTCAGGTGTTTCAGGTTGCGCCTTACAACAGCGAAGTCGAGAATGCGCATATTCTCCTTTACCTTCTCAAAGTCCATTCCGAAGCGAAGCGCCTGCCTTTCGAGGCTCTGCCTGCTCTGCTCAAGCGTCATGTAGACGCACCTTGAGCTCCGCTTGCGTGCATTGTGGTAGAGTATGTTGCAGGTGACAGTCGACTTCATCGTCCCGGGTGCGCCCGCTATGAGTACAATTGAACCGTCCGGAATTCCGCCCTCAAGGGCCCCGTCAAAACCCTCTATGTATGTGGGCACCCTCTGTATAATGCTCCTGTCGCTGCCTTCCTGGGACAATTGTCAAACCTCCAGTTGATATCTCAGCGAAGCATATTTATTGGTGACTGTCAGAAAATTCGTCGGCAGAATCAGCAGGGGCGACATGAAATCTTAAATCATCAGTTGTGGATTGTCCTCCGATACAGATGTCCGCCCTTTCAAAAAACGCTTCATACATCAGGGAGAAGGTTCAGGCACACAACAGATTTTTCGAAGACTCAATACCTCTGATTGCATCGGAAAACGTCATCAGCCCTCTTCAGAGAGAAATGCTCAATTCCGACTTCAACGGCAGGTATGCCGAGGGATGGGTGGGCCACAGGTACTATCAGGGAAACGTCTTCGTGGATGAGGTTGAGCAGAAGGGGATGGAGATCGCGAGGAAGCTGTTCGGCTGCACATATGCAGACCTCAGGCCCATCTCCGGGACCGTCGCCAACATGGCAGCCCTCTTCGCGCTCACGACGCCCGGGGATGTTATAGCAACGCCAGCCCTGTCCGACGGCGCTCACATTTCAACTGCGAAATTCGGCGCCGTGGGCATGAGGGGCGTCAGCACAGTCAACTACCCCTTCGACACCCGGCTCATGAACATAGATGTCGAGGGGACCAGGAAGCTGCTCCTGAAGGTCAGGCCCAAGCTTGCTCTTTTCGGCATGTCCATGTTCCTCTTCCCCGCTCCGCTGAAGGAGTTGTCGGACACATTCGAGGAGATCGGGTGCACCGTATGGTATGACGGGGCGCACGTCCTCGGACTCATTGCAGGCGGCCAGTTCCAGGATCCTCTCCGTGAGGGTGCGCATGTGATAACAGGGAGCACGCACAAGACATTTCCAGGGCCGAACCATGGTATAATACTTTCAAACCCGAGGAGTGAGGAGATGGAGAAGTCGCTCAGGAGGGCTGTCTTCCCTGGCGTCACAAGCAGCCACCATCTCCATGAGATGGCTGCGCTTGCGGTTGCGCTGGACGAGATGCAGAAGTTCGGCAGGCGCTATGCCTCCCAGACGGTCAGGAACGCCAGGGCGCTGGCCGGCTCCCTGCATGACAGGGGTTTCACCGTCCTCGCAGCCGAGCATGGATTCACATCATCCCACACTATAGCCGTTGACGTAAGGAAGCTGGGAGGGGGGAGTGAATGCGCGGAGAAGCTGGAGAAGGCAAACATTGTGGTAAACAAGAACATGCTTCCGGGGGATGAGAGTTCCGTCCACCCGAGCGGACTGCGTCTGGGATCGCAGGAGGTCACCCACCTCGGAATGAAGCGGGGTGAGATGGAGGAGATCGCATCATTCTTCGAACGCCTCCTCATCAGGGGGGAGGGCGTGAGCAGCGTGAGGAAGGATGTCATTGCCTTCAAGCGGAAGTTCAGGAAGCTTGAGTACTGCTACGGGGAAGGCTACCCTGCCTACAGGTACGAGAAATTCCTGGGCAGGGCCTGAAGCTGTCAGTCGCCCCGGCCCACGAGCGATGCCGCCTCCTCCCTGAGCTCACACGCCCTGCACCTCTCGCCGGATGTGGCATCCCCGCATGAAGCGCAGCTGCCCGCCTTCCCCCCCCGCCTTGGAAATGCTGCCCTGGACGCAGCCCTGACCATTGCATGCCTGGCCCCAGGCATCTCATCCTCTATCCTGAGCAGCACCTCCCTGAACATGTTCCTCGACGCCTCCTCGGCATACGGGCAGGATGACTGCAGGAAGGGGATGCCGCTGACCATTGCATAGAGCAGGACCTCATTCTCCGGAATGTGCCTCAGTGGCTGCACCCTGGGGACAAGCCCCTGCACGCTGCTCTCGTGCGGACCCATCATTGCAATTCTGTCGGTGTCACCCCTGCTCATGTTCATGAGCACCGACTGCGCAGTGTCGTCAAGGTTGAGACCCGTTGCAATAACATCGGCGCCCGCCTCCCTTGCAAGCGCATTCATGATGGTCCTCCTGAACACGCCGCAGTATGCGCATGTGGTCCTCTCCCTCCTTGCCGAGGAGAGCATGTCCATGGTAAAGCCCGCGAACTCGGAATAGGAGCGTGTGACCCATCTGATTCCCCTGATGGAACAGAAGTCAGACACGACCTCCATGGACCTGTCCCGGTATCCTCTTATCCCCTCATCGACGGTAACGGCAATAATCTCCGTCCCCCTGCGCGCCGAGGCTAGGGATGAAAGCAGGTGCAGCGCAGTCATGCTGTCTTTTCCGCCTGAAACAGCAACCGCAACGCGCTGCCCTCGCTCGAATATGCGCTGCTCCCTCACAGCCCTCTTCACCCTCCTTTCCACAGAGGCTGTGAAGTGGAGCCTGCAGTAGTGCAGTCCGCTGTACCTTGCAAGGTATACCGATTCACAGTTGCAGAAGGAGCACTTCAACATCCACCCGAGCCGCAACTGCCAATATAGATATTTTGACCCGCGCTCCGGCCGGCCCGCCGCAAATACTTTTAAAGATGGCTGATTCAGCTTAATGGTTGCATGGATGAAACTGAACTCTGGGCCGAGAAGTACAGACCCAGGCGATTTGACGATATAATTGGGCGCGAGGCAATAGTCTCGCGCCTGCGCTCTTACGTAGGGAACAGGAATCTGCCCCACCTCCTGTTTGCCGGCCCCGCCGGAACGGGAAAGACCACGTGCAGCATCGTCCTTGCAAGGGAGCTGTACGGGGAGTACTGGCGCGAGAATTTCATGGAGCTCAACGCATCGGACGAGCGGGGCATCTCAATTGTGAAGGGGGATTCGTCACACCACAGCAAGATCAAGACATTTGCCCGGACCGCTCCCTTCGGCGGAGCCGCCTTCAAGATCATATTCCTGGATGAGAGCGATTCGCTGACCTCCGATGCACAGGCGGCACTGAGGAGGACGATGGAGATGTATTCGAGGACATGCAGATTCATCTTCTCGGCAAACTTCCCGGGGAAGCTCATAGACCCAATACAGTCCAGGTGCGCGGTGTTCCAGTTCTCGCCATTCCAGGACGCGGACGTCGAGCGATACGTGCTCAAGATAGCGGAGAGCGAGGGTGTGACTGTCAGCAGGGAAGCGCTCTCGTTCATAACAAGGAGCAGCCGGGGGGACATGAGGAAGGCGGCTAACACACTGCAGGCGAGCGCCTTCCTGAGCAGGAGCATCGACCAGGAGACAGTCTACCAGGCAACCTCCTCCGCGGAGCCGGAGGAGATAGCGCAGATGCTCAGCGATGCATTCGGCGGCTACTTCCAGAGGGCCAGGAACACACTTGACGAAATGCTGTTCGGCAGGGGATACAGCTCGACCGATATTGTTTCGCACATACACAGGAAGATATTCGACCTGGGACTGCCCGACGACGCGCTTCTCGACGCAGTGACAAGAATAGGCGAGGCCGAATTCAGAATAGTGCAGGGGGCGAGCGACAGGATTCAGCTGGAATCGCTACTGGCGCAGATAGGGCTGATAGGAAAGAGGGAGAGGGAAAAGAGCAAGGTCCCAAGGCAGCGGACCCTCTCCTGAGCTCCAGCATCAGGCCTTCCTTATTTCCTTTGCCTTTACCCTGAGGTGTGTATAGCCGCACTTCCTGCACCGCTTCGCCTTTATGGAATTGGTTGCGGAGCAATTCATGCAGACTGTCTTTGTGAGAATCCTGATCTCTGCTTCTTTGAATTTAGCCATCTGGTTCGCCACCTCACTAACTTGAATGGATATATAGAAATTGCGCAAGGTCCATGTGCATTCACCTCTTCCGCACGAGCATGGAGTAGACTGTACGCCCCTTCTTCCTCTCTATAATGTCAAACCTGCCCATCAGCTCTTCGAACCTTTGAGGTGAAAGTCTTCTGGGGTCAGACTTCCTTCCAAATGTGGTTATGCTGACGTAGGCCGTTCCCCCCTTCTTCATCACCCTCTCCATCTCCGCCACTGATGCATCGTGCCCCGTGAGGCAGCACAGCGTAAGGTTGGAAAGGAGGAAATCGACGGAGCTGTCGGGGATGGAGGTCATGGAATCGGAAGGGGCGGTTGAAATATGTATGTTGCCCCTGCCCGCAGCCTTTCTGCTCAGCGTCTGCACTGCCGAGGCATTGGTGTCGGAGGCGTAGACCTGCCCGCTCTCACCCGTGATGTCAGCAAACCTCAGGGTGTAGTAGCCTGACCCGCACCCGACATCCGCCACTGTGTCTCCCTCCCTGATGAACGAATCGAACCTGTCCCTCCTTTCCAGAACGTTCCTCAGCGGATTGTTCATCAGCAGTGGCGGTGGATGCCTGTCTGCCGCCTTTCTGTCTTTCACTGCCCCGCCATCAGCCTGTTGAGCCTTGAAAGTATCTCTCCCCTGGGAACAGCACCCACGATCATGTCAGCGGGCTTTCCGTTCCTGAAAACCATCATTGTGGGTATGCTCATGATTCCGAACTGCGCCGACTTCACCGGATTGTCATCCACGTTGAGCTTCCCGAATGCAACCTTGCCTGCAAGCTCCGATGCAAGTGCTTCGACAACGGGTGCAACCATCCTGCACGGACCGCACCATGGCGCCCAGAAGTCCACGAAAGCTATCCTGTTATCCCTGACAAACGAATCAAAGCTGGAGTCCGACAGCGTCACCGGGACACCTCCTGGTGCCTGCATTGCCGCCTCATTCCGCCTTCCTGCAGCTATCTCGTTCATCATTCTCTGCCTTATTGTCTCAAGTTCACTGTCCTCTGTCAATCATTTCACCTCTTTTTCGCCTGTGGCCAGCCTCCGCATTACGTCGACCAGCTTCCCCTCGACCTCGTTCGCAAGTCCGGATGCGTCCGAACCGACAAGTGAAAGGGCGGCGGTGGGCCTGAAGAGCGACATACGGACGCCCCTGCCCGACTCGAAGAGTGTGAGCCTGCAGGGCATCATGAGAGCCAGATCCCGGCTGACGCCCACGGCCTTCAGTGCAAATCCCGGGTTGCATACCTCCAGCAGCCTTATGGGGGATATTCTCTCCCCGGTCTTCTCCCTGAGCACCCTGTCGAAGCTTATATCCCCGAGGATGCCGAATCCCTCGGACTGCAGTAGGGGCCTTATCCTCTCCGCTGCCTGGTCGACTGTCATTCCCTCAAGGACCGACTCATGAAACAATCCTTCGTCCTTCATGAACACTCCGTTATGCGCTAAAGGCTGTGATTATAATAATATTGTGGTATTGCCAAAATCATGCAATACTTTAAGACCATCCTCTGCGCTGACTCCCCCGGGAGGGCAATGCTTCAACTCTACAACCTCAGCAGGAAGGAGGCAAGCTGCAGCGACCTGCTCAGCTGCGTCTTCGGACTGAAGGATTTCGAAGAATCACTCATATACGTGCTGGCACGGGAGGGGCGGGCCACGCTTGACAGCCTCGCCTCGCTGACAGGAAGGGACAGGAGCACGGTTCACAGGGCGCTCTCGAAGCTGATGTCCCTGGGCATATGCTACAGGGAGACTGTGACTCTCCGCGAGGGAGGGTACATGCATGAGTATGCGCTGCTGGATGTAGAATCGATAAGCTCGGGGATAAGGGGCAGGGTGGAGGAGCTGAAGCGCTCCCTCGACAGGCTTGCATCAAACTTCGAGGAGGATATAAGGCGCAGGACCTTGTCCCGCATCACGCCAGACTGAAGCTGGGACGGCTCTCGCCGAGCGGGGTCAGTTTTAAATACAACCACCACTTAGCAACCTTCAATCCTCGCGTGCAGCCACACGCTCTTGGGCAATGCATCGCATCCCAGTAACCGGCCCCCCGAGCATTCTGGGGACTGAGGCGGCGTCACGGTTGCATGGAAACAGGGATTAGTCTTTAGGGATGCTGTCGCCGGGCGGGCGGCTCACCCTGCAAGATGGAAGGTGTCAGTCAATGCCAAATATAAGGAGACCAAGACGAGGGTCAATGGGCTTCTCGCCCAGAAAGAGGGCGAAGCGTGCAGTTCCAAAGCTCGACACGTGGCCTGAACCGGGAGAGGCACCCAGGGTGCAGGGGTTTGCAGGCTACAAGGCGGGCATGACGCATGCCATGCTGGTTGACTACAGGCCGAGTTCCACGACTTCGGGACAGGAGGTACAGGTCCCGGTTACAGTTATCGAGACGCCGCCGCTCAGGGTGGCCGCGGTGAGGCTTTACCAGAATGACGGCTACGGGCTGAAGACGGTCGGAGAGCTGTGGGCGGACAGGGTTGAGAAGGAGCTCGGGCGCAAGACGGGCCGCGGACCCAAGTCTGCCAAGGGGACTCCCCCTGAGGAGCTGAAGAAGCTGCAGGGGGAAGAGGTCAATGTCATTGTCCACACGCAGCCGTCCCTCCTGACAGGTGTGCCAAAGAAAAAGCCTGATCTTATGGAGATGCGAATAGGCGGCGGCACTTTCGAGCAGAGGGTAGAATACGCACTGTCACTCCTCGGGAAGGAGATAGGCGTTTCAGAGTATGTCAGGGACGGGGATGTTGTCGATGTCATTGCAGTCACCAAGGGCAAAGGTTTTCAGGGACATGTCAAGAGGTGGGGTGTGAAACTGCTTTCCCACAAGAACAGCAAGCACAGGAGAATGATTGGAACGCTGGGCCCGAAGAGACCCGGTTACATATGGCCGACTGTCCCCCAGTCAGGGCAGATGGGATACCACCAGAGGACGGAGCTCAACAAGCGCGTTCTGAAGGTCGGGACGAAGGGGGAGGAGATAACCCCGAAGGGCGGTTTTGTCAACTATGGCAAGGTCAGCGGCAGCTATCTGCTGCTTCACGGAAGCGTTCCAGGGCCGGCCAAGAGGCTGATCAGGCTGCGTGACGCAGTCAGACCGACGCTCATGACAGTAAAGGAGGCGCCTGTGCTCACATACGTTTCCACCGAATCAAAGCAGGGGGTCTAAAATGGCGGAAGGGGCAGAACAGGTTGTGGAGGAGCAGCCCCTGAGGGAGGGGTATGCATACATCTACACGGTTTCAGGCGAGATAAAGGGCGAGCTGGAGCTTCCGGCTGTTTTTTCCACGGTCATAAGACCGGACCTGATAAGGAGGGACTTCGTTGCATCACACTCCAACAGGAGGCAGCCTTACTCACCCAAGTTCAGGGCTGGAATGAGGCATTCGGTTGAGACATGGGGCAAGGGAAGGGGAGTCGCCAGGATACAGCGCATAAAGGGTCAGTCGACGGGCGCCCAGTCCCCCAACAACGTCGGCGGGAGGAGGGCTCATCCCCCGCGCGTCGAAAAATCGTGGCAAATCAAGATCAATGAGAAGGAGCGCAGGATTGCAAGGAATTCATCCATCGCATCTGCAGCAGTGCCTTCCCTCGTCAGGGGAAGGGGACACAGGTTTGACGAGGAGATATCCGTCCCTGTGATAGTTGAGGATGAAGCGGAGGCAATCTCCAAGGCAGCGGACGTTGAGCAGATGTTCGGTAAGATAGGCGTCCTGGATGATGTGATAAGGGCAAGGGACGGCAAGCATATCAGGGCAGGCAGGGGAAAGATGAGGAACAGGCGCTACAGGCAGCCCACCGGTCCTCTAGTGGTGCTCTCTTCAAGGGACCAGCCTCTCTGCAGGAGTGCAAGGAACTTCCCGGGAGTGGAAGTGTGCGTTCCGTCTGACCTGAGCACAGAAAGGCTTGCTCCGGGCGGATCCCCGGGCAGACTGGTTGTTTTCAGCCAGAAGGCAATAGAAATGCTCAGGGGTGACTGAAGTGTCGAGGAGAGGCTCATATGTCAGGGGGCTGGAGGAATACAGTGTGCTTATCCACCCCTATGTGACAGAAAAGACCATGAATGCGATGTCCGGGACTGCAAGGCTCGGACTGAAGGATGGAAACAGGCTAGAATTCATTGTCAGGCGCAACGCGACCAAGGCCGAGGTGAAGGAGGCGTTCGAGAAGCGCTACGAGGTCGAGGTCGAGGGCGTCAATGTGAAAATAAGGAGCGACGGCAAGCACGCCATAATAAAGCTCAAGGAAGGGCATTCGGCAGAAGACATAGGTGTCAGGATAGGCATCATCTGAAGGTGATAAATTGGGAAAGCAGTTGAGGACACAGAGGAGAGGCAAGGGGGGACCGAACTACAGGTCACCCAGCTTCAAGCACGTTGCACCCGGAAGGCACCCCTCCGCCAGGGAGGCCAGGGGGACTGTCACAGACATTATCCACGCTCCGGGCAGGAGCACTCCGCTTCTAAAGGTCAGCCTGCCCGGCAGGCAGGAATACATGATTGCGGCTGAGGGCAACTTCGTTGGACAGGAGATAACCATCGGCCCCGGCTCGCCACTGAGCAGCGGCAATGTCATGCCGGTCGGGGAAATACCCGAAGGTGTCCAGGTATTCAACCTGGAGATAAGACCCGGCGACGGCGGCAAGCTTGTGAAGACAGCTGGGACGTCTGCCACTGTCATCAGTCATGGCGACCAGACAACGGTTGAGCTTCCGTCCGGTTCGTTCAAGAGACTGGACAACAGGTGCTATGTTTCCGTGGGCATACCGGCCGGCGGCGGCAGGATAGACAAGCCGTTTGCAAAGGCGGGCAAGAAGTTCCATGCGATGAGGGCCAAGGCAAAGGACTATCTGCATGTCAGCGGAGTGGCAATGAATCCGATAAACCACCCGTTCGGCGGCGGCTCACACCAGCATGTCGGCAGACCCAGCACCGTCGGGAGGGGATCGAGGCCAGGGCAGAAGGTCGGCAGGCTTTCCCCCAAGAAGAGGAATAGGAGGGCATGATTGGATATGGTTGAAGAGACGCTCGAGAGCAAGCTTGCCAGGAAGAAGGGCGGCAGAAGGAAGGCCAGGACCACTGTCAAAAGGAAGAAGGAATTCACCTACAGGGGATATACGCTGGAGCAGCTCCAGGCCCTGACGATGACTGAACTCCTTCCACTCCTGCCTTCACGCGCGAGGCGCTCATACAGGCGCGGTCTCAACAGGGAGCAGCAGACATTTGTGGACAAGCTCCGCGGTTCAGATGGCGGGGCCGTCAAGACGCACAGAAGGGAGATATTCATACTTCCCGATTTTGTCGGGAAGGTTGTATCAGTCTACACTGGCAAGGAGTACAGGGAGATTGAAATCAAGCCTGAAATGATAGGGCATGCAATCGGCGAGTTTGCGCTCACGAGGCATTTCACACACCATTCGGGACCGGGCGTTGGCGCCACCAGAGGTTCGAAGTTCCTGCCGCTTAAGTGAGGGATTACATGAACGGTTACACACAGCAGACAGATGCCGATACGACTGCGCGCGCACTGCTCAAGGATTCCGACATATCCCCCAAGCACGCCAGGGAGATATGCAGGTCACTGCGCGGCAGGAAGGTCGAGAGCGCTCTCGACTTTCTCGACAATGTGATTGCACTGAAGAAACCGGTCGCATTCAGGCACTACAACAAGCAGGTCACGCACAAGAAGGGCGTTGGCCCGGGCCGCTTCCCTGTTAAGGCCGCTGCCACCATAAAGAAGGCGATAGAGGAGGCGCAGCACAATGCTGAGTACAAGGGGCTTGACGCAGACAGCATGCGCATCCATACAATATCCTCCCACAGGGGCCAGGCGTACAACTATTCAAGGCCGCGTGCACACGGGAGGAGCGGCCAGTGGAAGAGGGAGAGGGTGCATATCGAAGTCATACTGGAAGAGGTAAAGTGAGGTTTGCTTATGACAGGTGAGAGGAAGTTTATCAACGAGAACACGAGGCGCGTCCTGCTCAAGGAGTACATGATGAAGGAGGTCGACAGGGCCGGCTTCGGAGGCATCGACATCCAGAGAACACCCCTGGGGACAAGGGTGACGCTTATAGCCGAAAGGCCCGGACTGGTCATCGGCAGGAAGGGAGGCGTCATCAAGGCGCTCACCGGGCAGATGGAGGAACTCTTCGACTTCGACAACCCGCAGATTGAGGTGCAGGAGGATTCCAACCCGAACCTGAATGCTCAGATTATGGCGAAGAAGCTTGCATTTGCTCTGGAGAGGGGATGGCACTTCAGGAGGGCGGGCCATTCCACAGTCAGGCGCATAATGGATTCGGGAGCGAGGGGCTGCCAGGTTGTCATATCAGGCAAGCTCACAGGACAGAGGCACCGCACCGAGAAGTTCAAGGAGGGGCATGTGAAGTACTGCGGTGAGCCGAAGAGACTCTTCATCCGCGAGGGCTTTGCAGGGGCAAAGCTCAAGCTGGGTATCATAGGGGTCAAGGTCCAGATCATGCTGCCTGACGCAAAGCTGCCCGATGAGATCACCGTTCTTGAGCCGTCGCAGGCCGGGATAGAGATTCCGGTCGAGCCCGAGCCAGTTCCATTTGAGCTGGAGGAGCCGGCGCAGCCGGTGCAGGCAGAGCAGCCGGTGCAGGCAGAGCAGCCCGAGCATCCGGCTCCTGAACCCGAGCCGCCTGCAGAACCGCAGGATGAAGGCGGGAGCGGGGGTGAGTGATCGGCATGCCTCTTCTGAAGGCAAAGGATGTCAGGGCAATGCGCAAGGAGGAGAGGGTGGACAAGCTGAAGCAGCTCGCTGACGAGCTGATGCATGAGCGCGGCCTTTCAGCAATGGGAGGCGCTCCGGCCGATCCTGGAAAGATCAGGGCGCTCAGGAAGCAGATTGCCAGATTACTCTCTGTGGAGAGGGAGGAAGAAAAATAATGGCCGGAATCTGCCCTACATGTGGTCTGCCCGAAGAGCTTTGCATGTGCGAGCAGATAGCGAGGGAACAGCAGTCAATTGTGGTATACACGGACAACAGGAGATATGGAAAGGTCATGACTGTCGTGGAAGGTTTCGACTCTTCTGACATAGATATCGATTCCCTTGCGAAGAAGCTCAAGATGAAGTGTGCATCAGGCGGGACTGTTAAGGGAAACAAGATTGAACTGCAGGGTGACCACAAGAGAAAGGTCAAGGAGACGCTGGAGGAAATGGGATTCAGCGTCACGGTCAGGTGAGATATGTGAATGCAAGGGAGTTCCTCAGGGGGGAATTCATAGGTAGGAGCGTCGTGGTATGCGACGCCTCAATGCATCCCGTGGCAAAAGGCAGGGTTCTCTGGGAAACAAAGAACATGCTGCATGTCGGGGAGCAGGAGAAGAGGTTCGACAAGAGGACTCACAACTTCATATTCGAAACGGCTGAAGGACCGGTTACAGTAGAGGGAAAGAGAATTATGTTCAGGCCAGAGGACAGGATCAAGAGGTTGAGATGATGGTTACAAGAGACATAGGCGTTGTTGAAAAGGTTCCTGAGGGCACCTGCGAAGACAGGAAATGCCCCTACCACGGGACGCTCTCCGTCAGGGGACAGTCCATCTACGGGACTGTAGTGAGCACCAGGATGAAGGGGACCGTTATAGTGGAGAAGGAGTACAGCAGGTTTGACCCCAAGTATGAGAGGTACCAGAGGAGGAGGAGCAGGTATCCCGCGCACCTTCCGGGCTGCATATCTGTGGCTGAGGGTGACACGGTGCGCATCATGGAGTGCAGGCCGCTCAGCAAGACGGTGAATTTCGTCGTCATTGAGAGGAGGGAGTGAATTGAAGGGACTTGCGGGAAAGCAGACCAGGGGCGTCAGCACTGGCGGCAGACTCAATGTGATTGACAATACAGGTGCGAAGACAGCCCAGATCGTTGCAGTGCCCGGCTACCACGGGACTGTCAGGAGATACCCCAGGGCGGGCATCGGAGACATAGTCGTTGTCACCGTCAAGAAGGGTTCGCCCGAGATCAGGAAGCAGCTTGTCTATGCTGTCATCGTGAGGCAGAGGAGACCTTTCAGGCGCGCAGACGGGACGATGGTGCAGTTTGAGGACAATGCCGCGGTGATTACAACGGAGACGGGTGAAACGAAGGGAACGGACATCAAGGGCCCGGTTGCAAGGGAGGCCGCCGAGAGGTGGCCGAGGATAGCAGCTGTGGCATCAATGATAGTGTGATGAAAATGACAGTCAGTGCCAGAAAACAGAGGAAGAGGCTCCACACGCGCGACAGCACCTCGAGCAGGAAGTCAATGGTCATCCCCCTCAGCCCTGAGCTGAGGAAGCAGCACGGCGTCAGGAAGGCCCCGCTTAGGAAGGGGGACACCGTGACGGTGATGAGGGGTGACAAGGAGATAAGGGGTGTCGAGGGAAAGGTGTCGAAGGTGGACACGAGAAGCAGAAAGGTCACAATAGACGGCATCACAATAGCAAAGGCCGACGGAAAGCAGTCTGCCCGCCCCGTCTTCTTTTCCAATCTCATGATCACAGTAATGGCGCAGGACCCGAAGAGGAACTTCAAGAAGGAGGGGTGAACAGATGTCTGGAAGAATCAAGAGAATGGCTGCACCGTACAGGTGGCCCGTCAAGAGGAAGGAAAGCTACTGGGCCGCCAAGCCGTCGCCAGGGCCGCACAGCCTCGAGTATTCGATGCCTCTCATATCGGTTGTCAGGGACATGCTCTCCCTTGTCGGACTCGCAAAGGAGGGGAGGAAGCTGATTGCACAGGGCAGCTTTTCCGTGGACGGAAAGGTGAGGAATGACCCCAACTACCCGGTCGGGCTCATGGATGTCCTGACTGTCAAGGGAGAAGAGGGCGGTTTCAGGATGCTCATAGACAGGCGTAACAGGCTCCACCTGGTCCCTGTAGGCAAGGAGGAGGTATCATGGAAGCTCTGCAGGGTCCAGGGCAGGCACATGATGAGCGGAGGGAGGAAGCAGCTCACATTTCATGATGGCCGCACTCTAATAAGTGACATCGACGCAAGGACGGGCGACGTTGTCAGGCTTGAAATTCCCGCGCAGCGCGTCAGCGAGGTCTACAGGCTTGCTCCCGGTTCTAAGGCGCTCATCACAGGCGGAAGCCATGTGGGGCAGCTTGCAACTGTCAAGACATTCGAAAAGTGGCGGAACCCTGCACCGAACCTGGTGCATTTCGAGGAGGGATTCTCCACGATTTGGACAAATGTGTTCGTTTCAGGGGCGACTTCATCCTTAATCAGGCCGCCGGAGGTGTCAGCAATATGAACAGCATGCGCGCCCCGAAGCTTGACAAGGTTGTCGTTCACATAGGCGCAGGAGAGGCAGGAGAGCGCCTGCTAAAGGCGCAGAAGGTGCTTGAGATGGTCACAGGACAGAAGCCGGCCATAACACATTCCAAGGGAACTAACAGGGACTTCGGCATAAGAAAGGGGCAGCCGCTGGGCTGCAAGGTCACCCTCAGGGGTGAGAGGGCATTTGACTTCCTGAAGAGGGCCCTCTGGGTGAAGGAGAACAGGATAAGCCTCTACTCCTTCTCACCAGAGGGGAGCTTCTCGTTCGGGATTGCGGACTACACCGATTTTGCCGGCATGAAGTACGACCCGGACATAGGTGTTTTCGGAATGGATATCAGCGTCTCCATGATAAGGCGCGGCTACCGCATATCAAGGAGACAGGTTGCAAGGAGGCCCGTGCCTGCGAAACACAGGCTCACGCTGACTGAGAGCGTGAACTTCCTCAGGGAGAAGTTCGGGCTGGAGGTGGTCGAATGAAGCCAAAGAGGATCTTTGGAAGGAAGGATGGCTGCAGGAGATGCGGCAGGAAGAGGGGAATAGTGAGGCGGTACGGTCTCCACCTCTGCAGGCAGTGTTTCAGGGAGATAGCGCCGCAGCTTGAATTCAGGAAATATTCGTGAGGTGATGAGATGCAGAGTGATCCGCTCAATGATGCAATGGCCACAATCAAGAACGCCGAGGAGAGGGGGAAGGACGAGTGCATGATAAAACCCGCTTCCAAGCTGATAGGCCACGTGCTGAAGGTCATGGCCGACAACGGCTACATAAGCGAGTTCGAGCTGATAGACGACGCGAAGGCGCGCGTCTTCCGGGTGAGGCTCTCGAAGAGGATAAACAACTGCGGCGTCGTCAAGCCCAGGCATGCAGTGAAGAGGAACGGCATCGAACAGTTCGAGTCGCGCTACCTGCCGGCACAGGACTTCGGCCTTCTTATAATGACGACAACCAACGGCGTCATTTCACAATTCAGGGCGAAGGAGCTGGGGGTCGGAGGCAGGCTGCTGGCCTATGTCTACTGAGGTGTGAACAATGGCTGTAACCGGTTTTCTTAAAACTGAAATAAAGCTTCCGCAGGGCGTCAGCGCACACCTTGACGGCGGCCTGCTGAAGGTCAGGGGAAAGAGCGGCGAAGTGACACGGCGCTTCCACCTGGGGAGGATGAAGCTCGCAGTGGACAAGAGCATCCTGCTCACCATAGAGCTACCGAAGAAGAGGGAGCTGTCCGAGTTCAATGCAGTCGCCTCGGAGATAAGGAGCGCGATAAGCGGCGCGGACAGGGGCTTCGAGTACAGGCTGAGAATAGTTTACGCACACTTCCCGATAAAAGTCCAGGTTAAGGGGAAGGAGGTCATGATTGAGAATTTCCTCGGTGAGAGGCATCCGAGGAGGGCCAGGATAATGGGCGGCGCAAAGGTCGCGGTATCCGGGGACCAGGTCGTGGTAAGCGCGAACGATGTCGAGGAGGCGGGCCAGACTGCCGCCAATATCGAGAAGGCAACAAGGATAAAGAACTACGACAGGCGCGTTTTCCAGGACGGAATTTATATAGTTGAGAAGGCAGGGAAGGTGCTTGTATGACTGAGCTGAAGGAGCTTGGCGGGATAGACGATACAATGCTGGCAAAGCTCAAGGAGAAGGGCGCCGAGGACGGCGAGGGTCTTCTCAGGCTGATTGAGACCGAGGGAGCCGGTGCACTTGCGCAGTCACTTGGTGTTTCGGAAGAGGTTGTGTCCTCATGGAAGGAGGACCTGTCCGGGGATGCCGAGGAGGCGGAGGAGGCCGAGCCTGAGGAGTCTGTGGAAGCGTCCGCCGAGGCTGTGGAAGCGGGGGCCGAAGATGAAGGGTACCACGTGAAGCAGAAGCCTGTCCTTGATGATGCAACCAGGCGCGCCCTGAAGACCAGGGAGGAGATTGCGGCACGCAGGCCAAGGTTCCTGAGGGCTGAATATTACAAGGCAATCAGAATGGGAATGAAATGGCGCAAGCCAAGGGGAAAGCAGGGCAAGATGCGCCTCTTTGCCTACTACAGGCCAAAGTCTGTATCGGCAGGCTACGGCTCTCCCGCATCCGTCAGGGGCCTTCACCCCTCCGGATTTGCGGAGAAGCTTGTTCACAACGTCTCCCAGCTGGACGGAGTAGACCCCAAGACCACAGCGGTGCGCATTGCGCACTCGGTGGGCACAAGGAAGAGGGAGGCAATAGTGGCCGAGGCGGAGAAGCTGAAGATACGTGTTCTGAACGGGTGATGATGATGGATGTGAAGAATCAGAAGAGGATGGCTGCCGAGATGCTGAAGTGCGGAGCTTCGCGCGTCTGGATCAACCCCAACAGGATTGCCGACGTTGCCGACGCAATCACAAGGGCGGATATCAGGACGGCCATTCAGTCAGGGAGCATCGTCAAGCTTCCCAAGAAGGGCAACTCGAGGGGAAGGATCAACAGGAACCTCCGCCAGAAGGACAAGGGGAGGCAGAAGGGACACGGCAGCAGGAAGGGCACGCTCAGGACGCGCACGCCCAAGAAGCAGCGCTGGATGAAGAGCATAAGAGCCATGCGCGACGAGCTCAGGAAATACAGGGACAGCGGGAAGATAGAAAGGAGCACATACAGGAAGTATTACGGCCTCACCAAGGGAGGAATGTTCAAGGGGAGGAGAAACCTCGAGGAACACCTCAGGAATGAGGGGCTGCTCAAGGAGTGATTACAATGTACGGTCCAAGATACAAGGTGGCATTCAGGCGAAGGAGAGAGGGGGTAACTGACTACTCCCACAGGCTCAAGCTCATCAAGTCGGGCAAGACCCGGGCGGTCGTCAGGCGGACCAACAGGTATTACCAGATTCAGTTCGTGGATTTCAGCGAATCTGGCGACATTGTGGTCGCCTCCGCCACGAGCCTTGAACTGGGAAGATACGGATGGAAGGGTGCAGCGTCCAATTCGGCAGCTGCGTACCTGACGGGCCTGCTTGCTGCCAGAAGGGCTGCGAAGAAGGGCGTCTCGGAGGCAATCCTTGATGCCGGCCTGGTAAGCCCTGCAAGGAATTCAGGCATCTACGCTGCGCTTAACGGCATGGTCGAGGGCGGCCTGGAGATACCGCATTCAGATGACATACTTGTTCCTGAGGAGCGCATTCTTTCCCTCATGAAGGGACATGGGGAGATTGAGGAGATCAAGTCCAAACTGGTGGTGAAGTGATGGCCGACTGGGTACCTAAGACCAAACTGGGAAAGCTGGTTGAGAACGGGACGATTACGTCGATCAGCCAGGTGCTTGCCTCAAAGCTTCCCCTAAGGGAGGCTGAGATAGTGGACAGGCTCGTCCCCGACATGGCTGACGAGGTTGCGGATGTCAACATGGTCCAGAGGATGACAGACTCTGGCAGAAGGGTCAAATTCGCAATCACCTGCGTTGTAGGCAACAAGGACGGCATTGTCGGCATAGGCCGAGCAAAGGGGAGGGAGGTCGGCCCCACAATCAGGAATGCAATTGAGAACGCCAAGCTCAATATAATCGAAATCAGGAGAGGGTGCGGCTCGTGGCAGTGCGGCTGCGGCACACCGCACACACTGCCTTTCAAGGTTGTCGGCAAGTCAGGCTCTGTCGAGCTGTCTCTGTGGCCTGCGCCGCGCGGCGTCGGTCTTGCCGTGGGCAATGTAGCCAAGACGGTGATGGAGCTGGCGGGCATTCATGACGCATGGGGATTCACCAACGGCCATTCAAAGACGACGCTCAACTTCACATACGCCTCATTCGAGGCGCTCAAGAAGACTGTGACATTCAGGGTATCGGCGCAGCAGCGCGACAGGCTCAGGATAAGGGCCGGCACATCAAAGGTGCATATTGCCGAGCAGCCGCTGGTGCAGCAGGCGGAGGGTGAGTGAATGTACGCCGTCATCAGAGTCAGGGGTCACAGCAAGATCAAGAGGAATGCGCTCGAGACGCTGGAGCACCTCCAGCTGAGGAGGGTAAACCACATGGTCCTTCTTCCGGAGAATGAGACAACAAGGCGGATGCTCCTGTCGGTGAAGGATTATGTCACATGGGGTGAGCTTACCGCAGAGGAGCTTGGCAGGGTCCTGCGCTCATCGGCGCGCTTCGAGGGCAACAGGAGGGTCGGCGAGGAGGAGCTGAAGGAGAAGTACAGCATAGACACATCCGCTCTCGCGGGTGCCCTCCTTGCTGGGCAGTCAGCGCTTGCTGACTTCAATATAAAGAGGGTCATCCGCCTGCACCCGCCAAGGAAGGGCTGGGAGGCAATCAAGCGCAGCTACAGGGCCGGAGGCTCGCTGGGCTACAGGGGAGAGGGTATCAACCCCCTGATCGAAAGGATGATGCCTGGACAGGAAGGTGGCAACTGATGGTCAGCAGAACAAACAAGTTCAGGGGAAACAGGACGCACGGCCGGGGGAGGAAGTCCGGCAGGGGTGCGGGCATACACGGCGGCACCGGCAATGCGGGACTCCACAAACACAAGTTTATGCACATGCTCAAGTTCGACCGCGACCACTTCGGCGTACACGGCTTCAAGAGGCCGCAGAAGATGGTTGAGCGCAGGAAGGGCATCAGGGTTGGAAGCGTCGAAGCCATCCTCCCCTCGCTCGTCTCCGCAGGCCATGCAAGCATGGAGGGCGGGAGGGCTACGGTCGACCTGACGGCAGCAGGATACTACAAGCTGCTTTCGGGCGGCAGCCCCTCAGTGCCTCTGCAGATCACTGTGGCTCATGTGACTGAAAAGGCGAAGGCTGCAGTGGAAAGTGCGGGCGGAAGTGTGACCCTTAAATAGCTTGAACATTTCATCGTGATAGAATGGCCGACGGGGAGAAGAAGAGTCTGCTCTACAAGCTGAAGCCTTTTACAGACAGGCTTCCAGCCATAACCAAGCCCGAAGGGCACGTCCATTTCAGGACAAAGATGCTCTGGGTCATACTCATCCTGTTCCTCTACTTCATCATGACAAATGTCTACATCTACGGCCTCGACCAGGGGACGCAGATAGACCTGTTCCAGCAGTACAGGGCTATTATAGCGGGGCAGTCGGGCTCAATACTGCAGCTCGGCATAGGGCCCATTGTCACTGGCTCCATAGTCATGCAGCTCTTCACAGGCGCAAAGATCATCAACCTGGATCTGCAGGATGACGAGGACAAGGCTGTCTACCAGAGCACACAGAAGTTCATCGTCATAGTGATGATATTCGTTGAAGCTGTGCCACAGGTGTTCGGATACCTGGACCCGAGCGCGCTCTTCGTCCACAATCTGGGCGCGGCCGCGGACAGGGTTTCCATATTCGGCATCTCCCCGTTCTACGGCGGGGGGAGGACGCTGTCGCAGCTCATCATAATAGCACAACTGTTCATCGGCTCATACCTGATATTCCTGATGGATGAGATTGTGTCGAAGTGGGGAATTGGGAGCGGAATATCACTCTTCATAGCCGCTGGCGTATCGCAGCAGATATTCACGGGACTGTTCAATACGGCCACTCTGCCTTCATCACAGGCCACCGGCCCGCTGGCACTTGCTCCGGTCGGGACGATACCCAAGATTGTCTACGTGCTGTTCCATGTATCCGCCGGGCAGATGAGCGGAAGCGGCTTCGAGGCGCTCATGCTCGGCAACCCCAATCCTGTGATAGCCCTTGTGGGCACCGTGGTAATATTCCTCATAGTCGCCTGGACTGAGTCGACAAGGATAGAGCTGCCCCTGGCACACGAAACTGCCAAGGGGGCGAGGGGCAGGTACCCCATCAAGCTGATTTACGCATCCAACATACCGGTCATACTCGTCGCCGCGCTGCTCGCAAATGTAAGCATGTTCACCTACCTGCTCTGGACAAACCCCACTATGCAGAAGATACCGCTCATAGGCCACCAGGCAATCCTTGGCACATACACATCGGGCAGCACGCTGCCGACAGGCGGTCTCGCATGGTATGTGAGCAACATAAACGGCCTGACAGACTGGCTATTGCCCATGATCAATCCTTCTGTCGGCAGCAGCAGCACCCAGCTTGCCGGCCATGCGCCGTACGAGTTCGGCATGTGGGTTCTCGCATTCACTCTCGTCTATGTTCTGGGCAGCATCGTGTTTGCCAAATTCTGGATTGAAACGACCAATATGGGTCCTGCCGCCGTTGCCGAGCAGATTGAGGGGAGCGGCATGCAGATTCCTGGCTTCAGAAGGGACCCAAGGGTCATGAAGCGCGTCCTGGAGCGTTACATACCATCGGTGACCATACTGAGCGGAGCGCTTGTAGGCTTCCTTGCCGTGGGTGCTGATCTGATCGGGACCGTGGGTAATGCTACGGGCGTGGGGCTCCTGCTGGCAACGGGCATCATGATTCAGTTCTATGATGCAATCGGGCAGGAACAGATGATGGAGATGCACCCTATGCTCAGGCAGTTCTTCGGGGAGAAGGGATGATGATGGAGGTGCTATAGACGGCTTCAGCGGCGGGCAGACCGGCGCAGCCACAGATGCCCCAGGGCACGGGTTCCATGTTCCTTGCCATGATACTGATGTTCGGCATGCTCATTGCGTTCTTCAACCCGACAATCAGGAACACTGCTGTGTCGGGTATGAATTTCATCCTCGCCCCCTCCATAGGGTTCAGCGGCTCCTTCCCTGTCATAACAATCATGATCGCCGAGCTTATTGTGGTCCTGCTGGGTACGACGCTGCGCATAATATTCACAGACTTTGTGCAGCAGGCGCGCATCCAGCGCATCATGTCCGCCCTCAGGAAGGAGCAGAGGGATGCTTTCAAGGAAAGGAATCAGGACAGGATAAAGAAGCTGAATCAGCACCAGAACAAGTACCTGATGCAGAACACGCAGCTGATGAACAAGCAGATGCGCATACTGCCCATTACGCTCATTGTCATATTCCCGCTCTTCACATGGCTCAGTTCCTTCCTCTACACTCTTCCCTACCCGGTGTTCACCGTCCCGTGGGCCCCAAGGGTTTATTTCACTGAGCAGTACCTGATATTCCCCACATGGGTCTATCTCTACGGTCTGCTGGGCATTCCATTCACACAGATATACCAGAGGCTCCTCAGGTACTTCATGCTGAAGAGAAGGCTGGAGAAGCTGACCTCCGCCTCGTGAGAATCCTTTTAAGGTGGATGGGGGAATGGTGCAACCGTGTTGATCTCGATCAGCGGGCCTGCAGGCAGCGGAAAGACGACGCTTGCAAGGCTCCTTTCACAGAGGCTCGACCTTCCGCTGATAAGCACCGGGCAGATATTCAGGAAGATGGCAGCGGAGAGGGGTATGGATGTTTTGCAGTTCAACCTGCTTGCAGAAGGCGAGGAGAGTATAGACAGGGAGCTGGATGCGAGGGTGGTTGAGGAGGCGCGCTCCCTCGGCCAGTGCATCGTGGAGTCGAGGCTTGCGTGCCTGATGCTCAGGAAGGCGGGGCTGACACCATTCTGCGTCTACGTCGATGCGCCCGAGGAGATAAGGGCTGCGCGCATTGCCGGGCGCGACGGTGTTGACAAATCCTCATCCCTCACCATGATGAGGGAGAGGGCGGGGAGCGAAAGTAGGCGCTATTCATCAATCTACGGGATGGATCCGGGCGACAGGTCGGCGTATGACCTGCTCCTCGACTCGGCAGAACGTCCACCTGAGGAGCTTCTTTCAATGCTTTTGGATGAGATGGGCAAGAGGGGGCTTGCCTGAATGCCCTCGCGACAGGAGGGCGGCCGGTACGGAAGGCCTCCGTCGGAAAGGACGCTGGAGGAGAGGCTTGACACAGGCATCATAATAGTGGACAAGCCTGCAGGGCCGACGAGCCACCAGGTTGCCGCCTGGGTATCCAGGATGCTCGGAGGCAGGAAGGTGGGCCATGGAGGAACGCTCGATCCTGCAGTCACTGGAGTGCTGCCCCTGGGCATGGGCGTATCGCTCAGGGCGCTGGACGCCCTGCACTATCTCCCCAAGGAGTATGTTGGTGTTATGCGCTTCCATTCGGACATTGTCAGGGGGGATGTGGAATCTCTCTTCAGGGAATTCACGGGAGGCATCTACCAGATGCCCCCTGTGCGCTCCGCGGTCAAGAGGGTCAGGCGCGTCAGGAAGATACACTCACTCGAGCTCATGGAAATGAAGGAGAGGATGGTTCTCTTCAGGGTCAGATGCGAGGCGGGAACATATATAAGGACGCTCTGCAGGGACATAGGAGAAGCATCCTGCGCAGGCGGCCAGATGGTTGAGCTGCGCAGAACAGCCGCGGGCCCGTTTGGAGAGAAGGATGCGGTCACGATGCAGGCGCTGGACGACGCGGTGTACTACCGCTCGGCAGGTGACGACACCCGTCTTTCCCCGATTATCCACCCTCTCGAATCGCTCCTTTTGGCCTTTCCGACGGTCACCGTCAAGGACAGCGCTGTCGACAGCATCTGCCATGGGGCCGACCTCACAGTCAGGGGGATAGCAGGCACACCGCGCGGCATAAAGAGAGGGGATGTGATATCACTCTTCACATCGAAGGGGGAGGGGATTGCGATTGGCAGGTCCCTCATGTCCTCGGAGATGATGGACAACACAGCGTCAGGCGTGGCGTGCGACACGATGCGCGTATTCATGAAACCGGGCACATACCCGAGGTTCAGCAGGCCGAAGCAGCCCGCCTGATTCAGTAGCTGTCTATCTTCCTCTGCTTCTCCCTGCGCGCCCTGAGCGGCCGTGCCTCTATCCCCAGTTCCCTCCTTATGCTGGATGCCAGCTCCATGTCGAATCCGTGGACCGTATATACCATCGATGGGCTGCAGCGCCTGACAAATTCAATGAGGTCGTAGTAGTCAGAATGGTCGGAGAGCGGGAATGCCTCATCATACCCGCCCGAGAACCTTCCCTCGAGGGACCAACCAGATGCTGTTGCACGCAGCATCCTTCTCCTCACCTGCGGCTGGATCTGGGGGTAGATGTTTCTGCCAGATGATATAATGATGCCCGGACCGCCCCCCATTTCGGAGAGGGGCCTTATCCACCCGCTGTCCCTCCCGAACACAATTGAATTGTGCCTCGCGACAGACTCTTCGGCGAAGAGGGGCATGCCCCTCAGTATCACCTCTATCTCCTGCGCCTTCCCGAGCGGGTAGAGGGAGAAGAGGATGCTGCTTCCGTTGTTCAGCGTGTCGGCTGCCCAGTCCCTTATCACGCCCGCAAGCTCCACCGGGTCGGGAAACCTGTACTTTGGGAGGCCGTATGTGGATTCTATGAAGAGAACATCAGTCCTGACGGGCCTGGCGTTGTGGAGGTACACCTTCCGCTTGGTGCAGAAGTCACCGGTGTAGAGGTAGCTCAGGTCATCCTTCACAAGCACCATGCGTGAGCCCGGTACATGCCCGGCGTCCAGGAGCTTGACCGACGGGTGGCGGGCAGCGGAGTAGTCCCTGCCTGTCCTCATCCTGGCGAGCGCTATCGTTTCCCTGCTCGCAACCACTGCCTGCTCATTGCCTCCTCTCGGGAGGTGATCGGAGTGCGCATGCGAGACAACGTTGCAGTCGCCCATGACTGTCCTTCCTGGATCCAGCCTGTAGGTTGCGGACGATGTGGTAATCGATATGCCGTTGACAGAATCGATGCCTTTGCCCATTCCATCCCTTGCCGCCCGAGTCATGCAGCACCGCTTATACCTTTTCCAGGGCTGGCCGGCGCGAGCAGCGAGCGCAGTTCCCCGACTCCTGCGTCAGTCTTGAATCCCTTCGGATCGAAGTGCGTTCTGCAGGCAGTGAAGCTCCCCCGGATGAGTTCAATGGTCCTTGAAAGCGAGGGGAGGCTGTAACCGAAAAGCCTGGACAGTTCATCCATGTTGTAGAAGAGCGGAGGCGCTTCCGCCTCATCCCTCCAGACTCCCAACATCTTCTCCAGCCTCCGCCTGCTTCCGAACCAGTCCATGCATTTCATCGACGAGAGGAGAGATGAGCTGTGGAGCTCACCTGTCCACAGGGGTCCTGCCCCTCCACTGACCGGTGTCTGGCCCACATATCTCTCACGGGTGCCCGCATCATACGAGGCATACCCCATCCGGCCAAGCATGCGCTCAGCCCTCCCGACTCCGTTCTCCACCTTCACATATACCCTGAAATAGTGGTCGGCGAAGACTGAAAGCACCGGTGTCACGGCCCTGTCGAACGATGCTCCGATCCTGACCATGTACCCGATGAGGCAGCGTATTCCGAGTTCATGCATGAATGGCCAGCGTCTCGATTCGCACAGGTATCGCCTTCCGCTTCCCCTCGCCGAGCCGCACAGCATGGCTGTATCGGTTGCCGTGACTCCTATGATTCCGCCCGACCTGACTGACATGAGCGCCTGGGGTATGAAGCGCACGGGCGTGCCGAAGGGGTCGATGTCTATGTAGTCGAATGACCCTTCAGCCATGGCCGCTATCGCTCCCCTCCTGTGAATGCGCACATTCTCCAGCCCAAGGCTGCCGAAATTTCTGTCCATAAGCTCCACCGCGGACTGGCTGGTGTCAGCCGCATCTATCTCGCACTCGACGCCCGACTCCACCGCAATCCTGGCGCTCCTGATACCTGTGGCAGCCATGGCGTCAAGGACCCTGACCCTCCTGCCGAGTGCGTTCAGGATGGAGACGCACACGTCCCTGTTCATCTCCATCTGCCTGTTGTAGAAGAGGCCACCCTCCCTCTTTCCTGGTCCGCTTACATTGTAGCCTGCGGGTGCGAGGAATTCAACCTTCCCCTCCCTGAGTTTTACAAGCTCCTCTTCTACCATAGCTGTCCTTTCATCAGCTTCATGACCTTGTAAGGGAGCAGGCTCCTGTTTATGGGTGTGACTTCCAGTATGCGCACATCATCCCTCTTCCTTATGTCCTGCAGCAGAGGATTCCTTGATTTCTTGTGAAGTGTCAGCAGCACGGGCTTGTCCATGTCAAGCACATCCTTCACAGCCTCGACAAAGGGCTCGCTCTCCACCTCCAGCTTGCCGACCTCGTCTATAACCACAATGTCTGCCTCGGAGGCAGCCTGCTCCAGTGCCCGCACGCCCACGCCCTCCAGGGCGGTGAGGTCTACTCCGAACTTTCCGAACATGTACCTGGACTCTATTGAAATGTGTGCAAGCCTGCCCCTCTCGCCTGTAATCCTGTTGACAATCTGCAGGCCCGTCCTCTTCCCCCCCTCAGTTATTGGCTCTGTTATCATGCCTCCGACAGTCTTCCCCTCCTCCTCCAGCATCTCTATCAATTTCAGGAGGGTGCTTGTCTTTCCTGAACCCGGAAGACCAGTCAATCCGATTTTTATGACTTCAGCCATTTTCAATCACTGTCTTTCTGAGGGCACTGGTATTGCCATCGGCCATCCCCTTTCAGAAGCCTTCCACGCAGTCATGCCAGCATCTACCGGAAAATGTATGCAGGCCGCGCAAGCTGCTTCCGTGGCGGCATGCCCGCTTTAAATCTTCCTCAGAATATCCAACAGCTGGCGCTACATGTCCTGGCAACAGGGGGCGAACGAAAGCAAGCAAAGGGTGACCATTCCTCGTATTATATTCGTAAACTGTAATGCAGACGCATTATTTAATTGATTTTAATCGGCGGGCCTGCTGAAATACGAATCAGAATACCTGCATGAAGTAATCGATAAAACTGCTCAGTTTCAGGCCGTCCATCCAGCGCATGATCCTGTTGCCCTCTGCAGTAATCCCGATCTTGGGCAGCCTCCTGAAAAGGAGGCCGTGTGCACCGCTCAACCCCTCTCCGCCGCTGGAGAATGTGAACAGCCTCCATGGATCGCCGCCTGCATTCTTCAGCCTGTAGGCGTATGTCGGGACAAGGGATGAGTGCTCGCAGACGCTCCGCATCCTCTCTGCCTGTGAGTCGAGCTTCTCATTCTTGCTGAACCTGAATACCTCGCTTGCAGAGCTCTTGACCTCAATCGGGAAGGCGAAGTTGCCCCTGACCGCAAGTAGATCCACGCCGAACGAGCCGCCCGCTTTCACAACGAGAAAGTGCTTCCATGCGAGCTTTCTGTAGGCTTCCCTCTCAGAAGGTTCGAGCGACTTCGCAATCTTTTCGATGAACCTGGCCTCACCGCCGAGGAGCCCTTTGAGCTCCCGCTCGTATATGTCTCCCATCGGCGGACCGTATATCTTTCCTGATTATAACCAGTCCTGTCGCATCGCCGCAGCGTCACGGGACGAGCCTTACCCTGTCCCTCGGGAAGAGTATGGCCTCGCGCAGATTCCCCACGGAGAGGAACTTTGTCACAAGCCTTTCGGTGCCCAGACCCCATCCGCCGTGGGGGGGCATGCCATACCTGAATGCCCTGAGGTAGAATTCAAAGCCCTCCGGGTTTAGATTCTTCTTAACCATCCTCTCGACTAGTGCATCGTACCTGTGCTCCCTCTGCCCGCCGGAGGCCATCTCAGTTCCCCTGTATTCGAGGTCGAATGACCTTGAGGTGCCGTCACCATTTGCCATGATGTAGAACGGTTTGATTGATTCAGGGTAGCCTGAAATGAAATACATCTCATACCCCCTGCCGGCCATGATTTCACCAATCGCCTTCTCCCCCTCGGTGTCTATGTCGTCGCCAGGTTTCAGCTTCCTTCCTGCGCCGTTGAGCATCTCTATGCACTCGTTGTAGGTGAGCCGGGGGAAGGGCCTCTTCAGCTTCCTGGTAATGCCGTAACCGAGTCCCTCCCCCTCATCGCCAAGCTGCGCTGCGGTGCTCTCCACAGCATGAGACATGAGCGATTCAAGCGCTGCCATCACGTCCTCCATCCCGTCGATGAACGCCATTTCCGCATCGAAAGACACATACTCGGATGTGTGCCTGACCGTGTCAGAAGGCTCCGCCCTGTAGACAGGTGCAATTTCGTAAATCCTGTTGAGGCCGCTTGCCATGAGAATCTGCTTGTACAGCTGCGGACTCTGTGCAAGGTATGCCCTCCTGCCGAAGTAGTCCACGTTGAACAGGGTGGCTCCGCCCTCAGCTCCCTCCGAAACTATTTTCGGAGTGTTCACCTCGACGAACCTGAACTCCTCCAGTTTCTGCCTGAGATTGAGCATCATGGCCGACCTTGCCCTGAATATGAAAGACTGCTCCCTTCTCCGCAGATCCATGAACCTGTTGTCGAACCTGGTTTCAGTCTCGACATCCACCCTGTCCGCAACTCCCATTGGAAGCGGCACAGCTGATGGTGACAGCACCGTGAGCGACGATGGTATCAGTTCAAAGCCGCGCCTGGCCTTCTCCGATTTCCTGACTGTGCATGTGGCTTCAACAACGCTCTCCCTGGCCAGTCCGCCCGCTGCTTTCGCAACGCCGGCAGGTGCGCGCTTCTTCACAATCGTCAGCTGGAGCGAGCCATATCCGTCACGGAGAAGCAGGAATGAAATGCCGCCAAGATCCCTGACATCCTCTATCCATCCCTTCACCCTGACTTCCTTGCCGTCACTCTCCTCAGATATCAGGTCCGCTGTCAGATATGGGGTCTGCTCCATTGCCAAAACCGTCTGTCAGAAGCGCGTGGCTGATTTATAATCTCTGCCCGGCTACATGAATTCCTCGAATTCCTTCACAAGGTCGGGGTATTTCTTCTGGATGGCACGCAGTATGTCCAGCGTGGTCATCCGCTCCATGTCAACCTGGGTCATCGCATAGACAAGTTTGTCGAATGTCGCATCGTCCATGCGCGAGATCTTCTCCTTCATCAGGTAATTCCTGTAGAGGTGCTCCTCCATCTTGTCCCTCCACCCCTTTTCATACCTGTCCATCACCTTCTGGCTCGCGTCCTTCTCCTCGACCGCCTGGGATGCCACCTCGCCTGCAACCCTTCCTGCCACGCATGCATTGTAAATTCCGCCGCCGGTGACCGGGTCGATCATCCTTGCTGCATCGCCAACCAGCATGAGTCCTGGGACGGTGGTGCTGTCGAGCGGTGGTGCAATCGAAACGCCTCCCGCAACCTCCATGATGGACTTCCCCTTGCTGAATTCCGGATGGGCCGCAATGAACCTGTCCAGGTACATCTTCGCCTCGCCGGGCCCCCTTATCTTGCTTGTCTGCACGCCAATGCCCACGTTGGCTATGTCATTCTCCTTCGGGAACATCCAGATGTACCCGCCAGGTGCTATGTCGCCTATAAAGAAGTCAGTGTAACGCTTGTCAATGTCTACGCCAACGAGTGTGTACTGGTAGCAGGAGTCGACGTCCTTCGGCTTGAGGTTGGTGTTTATGCCTGCCCACCTGCCCACCTGGGACTCGAAGCCGTCCGCGCCGATGACAACCCTGCTCCTGATGTTCATCTCCTTCCCCATGGACCTGGCCCTTATCCCCCTGACCTCTCCCTCCTCCTTGATCAGGCTGGTGGCGGATGTCTTTACCATCACCTCTGCCCCCGCCTTGGCCGCCTGCTGCGCAAGCGTCATGTCGAAGACATCCCTGTGGATAACATAACCGCACTCATTACCCGCCCTGGTTTCGTCCACAGTCAGGACTGTCCCGTTGGGTGAAATGATGCGCGCACCGTCTACCTCGCAGGCAATCCACTTATTGCTTGGTTCGATGCCAACATCGTCCAGCCAGCGCTTTGCTATGCCCTCTCCACACCTCACTGGAGTTCCTATCTCCTGTCTCTTCTCAATGAGCAGCGTGGAGCAGCCTGCGGCCGCAGCGTACTTCGCGGCGACGCTACCGCCCGGTCCAGCGCCTACAACGACAACATCATATTCCAAATCCATCTGGTCCACCGTATGCGATTTTCACCGGCATTGGGGCCGCACTGCGCGGCCTGAGCTTTGAAGCTCAGTGTTCCTATTTATATTAGATGTTGCGGGCCACGCTTCACCCGGCGATTCCGCGCCCTCCAGTGCGTCTTCAAAAGGCTGATAACCAAGCTTTGATTCAATGGTCTCGAAATGGCTGTTATCCGGAACTTCAGGTACGACGATCTTGACAGGATAGCAGAGATTGTCTCATCCTCCCTGGGGGAATACTATCCCAAGTCGCTCTATCTGGAGAAGAGCCATGACTGGGAGGAGGGTTTCCTTGTGGGTGTTGAGGGGGGCAGGGTGGTTGCCATGCTACTGGGCATAGTGCAGGGGCGGTTCGAAACAAGGATCCTGATGTTCGCAGTCGAACGCTCATACAGGAAGAGGGGGATAGGACGGGAGCTCATGGAGCGCTTCATAGACCTTTCTGTCATGAAGAGGGTGAAGAGGATTTCACTCGAAGTCAGACGCAGCAATCTCGAGGCAATCCGGTTTTACGAGAAATTCGGCTTCAAAAACACCGGTGTCCTCTTCATGTACTATTCAGACATGGAGGACGGCCTGAAGATGGCAAAACAGCTCTGATCAGCCGTACCCTGGCTTGCTGTGGTCGTGCACCGTCTCGCTCTCATACCAGTATTCGTTTCCAGTCTGCCGCTGCGACGCTGTCATCTCCTCATTGACCGCTCTGAAGAAATTGCCGTACCTGTCCCTTATCTGCTCCTCCACTGGCCTGGTCTTCCTGAGCGCGGCCCTGATATGGTCTCCCTCGATATACCTGCTGTTCTCCAGCACTGCAACGTCGCCTGCAGCCCTGATAACACCGCCCAGTTCCCTGAGTCTGAGCGTAAGCGCACCTTCCTTGTTGTCGATGCTTTTCGCCCTTCTGCCCGCCTCCTTTATGATTTCATTGACAGCACCAATGGTTGCATGGGGGATCTTCGCATCCTTCTGTATCTCCTGTGCCACAAACTGAGCAATCTTGAGCCTGTTTTCCGGCGTGTCCTTCATGGTTGTCTCCAGCAGCACCTCATATCCGTCCCCTGCAATCCTTGACCTGAGCGGTGCTATAATGCGCTGGAGGTCTTGTATGTTGCAGGACGCCACCAGTATGAAGTCGCACGGCACATTGTCCACACGGACGGAAGCGCCCGCACTCTGGGGGTTGTGCCCCTCTATTGGAAACATCCTGTCCTGCATCGCCGTCAGGATGAAGCGCTGCAGGTCGCCGAGGTGCTGTATTTCATCTATGTAGAGCACTCCCTCATGTGCCTCATGCACAGCGCCTGCTATGACCCGCTCGTAGGGCTGGGTGCCCAGCTGGGCGTGCCCGCCATACGGGTCATGCCTCACGTCCCCCAGCAGCTCGGTTTCGCTTGCTCCCGTGACCATGACGAAGTTGTTGCGCCTGTACGGAACTATTACCTTGTGGGGGCTCTGCTTCTCCATCTCCCTTCTCTTCTCAAGCGCCTTCTGGTCCAGCACCCTGATGACCTCTCCGAAGCGCTCGTATACGACGACCTCCTCCTTGTCGAACCTCTTGCGTGTCGTTGTCACCCTGTCAGTGCCCAGCGACTGCCCCATTGTCATCTCGAAAAGGTTCCCGAATATGTCGCCAAACGGATTTCCCTGCCCGGATATGTTGTTGAACAGCTTTGACTTCTGGCACTTCGGGCAGTACATCTCCTTTGGTGAGGAATATGCGCCGCAGCTCCTGCACCTGTAACCGAGCCTTTCGGCAACCGTTATCGGTGCTTCCGACGGGTCAATGATCTCCCCGCCTGCATACTCCCTGCTCACCTTCTCGGTCTCAGCATCCTTCCCGCCCTTCACCTCAACGGTTGGCCTCTCAGGATGCTCCGGATTATGAACCACCCTGACCTCCTGCTTGGGCATTGGCAGATGCAGTGAAAGCGCCCGGGCGATCATGCTCTTCCCTATCCCAGGCGGGCCAACAAGGAGGAGATTCCTCCTCTGGACCGCCGCAATGCGCGCCAGAGCCACCGCCTCATCCTGGCCGACGACCCTTTCGAGGGGGTCGGGAGGGAGCTCTATCTCCTCTGTCGTGGACATGTCACGCAGGGAAGCTGAAACTTCCTTTCCGGTGCTTGGGGTGGATGCCATTTTAGCTGCCCTTCAGTTCAGTTCTTCCTTCACCCAGATGGCAACGCTGTCGGGCTGCTTGGTGATGCTGCCCAGCTTGCTCGCCGCAAGGAAGGGGATCTTCTTCTCGGCGGCCAGATCGAGAATGCGCTGGGTGATTATGCCGTCAAACACGACGCCGCCTATTTTTCCCTCCTCCTGCTCACGGAGTATGTTGACGAGGTCCCTGACCGCAACATCCTGGACCCGCGAACCTGAACTGTCAATGAAGACTGCCTTCGACGTCCCCCCCATGTCATCTAGCATCTGGCGCATCTTCTCCTGCTCCGGTGTAAGCTGCTTGACGGCCCTCTTCTCAGGCTCCTTCTGCCTTTCCTCCTGACCCTTCTTGTCAGTGACCTCAACCTGCCTGGGCCTGTGGTTGTCCCGGCCACGTCTCTGTGCATCCTTCTCCTTCTGGTCAAGCGTCTGCACACTCAGGCCGAACATTTCCACATACTGCTCGGTAGGCATCTTGTTTCTCAGAGCCTTCATGATCTGCTTCTGTGTAAGCTCCTCGACTTCCTGCCCTTTGGGGGCCCTTGCTATGAAGTCCACGTCGGCAACCTGGAGCAGCTCCTTGAGTATGAGCTCGCCGCCGCGGTCACCGTCGACGAAGGCTGTTACCACCTTCTCCGATGAAATGTCCTGTATGGACTTGGGCACATTGGTGCCCTCGACGGCAATTGTGTTCTTTATTCCGCATTTCAGGAGGTTTATCACGTCGGACCTTCCCTCGACGATTATTATTGCGTCGGAGTCAAGGGCATTGGGACCGGCAGGCAGCCTTTCCTTCCCGAAGTAGGTAAGTTCCTCAGTCTTGGAGGACTGCCTTATCGCCTCAAGCAGATCCAGTCCGCTGGACTTTGATGCCTTTGCCATATGGCCCAGGAGTTCCTTGGACCTCTCTATGATCTTGTTCCTCTTTGTAATCCTGACATCCTCGAGCGATTCGACATTTATCTTCGCCTTGCATGGCCCAATCCTGTCTATTGTTTCGAGTGATGCAGCAAGCACGGCAGTCTCTATCTGGTCCAGGCTGGAAGGTATCATGACAGTCCCCTCGGACTTTCCCATCTTTGAAAGGACTTCCACTTCAATCCTCCCTATCCTGCCTCCTTTTTGAAGATCCCTGAGATCGAGCTCCTCCCCTAAGAGTCCCTCAGTCTGGCCGAATATCGCACCCACGACGTCAGGCTTCTCGACGATGCCGTCGGCGCTAAGTCTTGCCTGAATGAGGTACTTGGTTGTCGATGGATCTATGTTGATGTGTTCGTTGTTAGACATCTGTTTTCGCACTTCCGTTTGTTCTACGTAGATGTCCAGAAATTCAGGCTGTCCGCTCAAGCAACTCTATGGTTGTCCAGTTTCATCTTCAATAAAACCCTGAACCGAGGAATTGATGAAAGTCAGCATGGATTTCATGGCCATATCCTGAACAATCTATTATTTGCTTGCTTATTAATCTTGCCCGGGCAGTCGCAGGAGCGGGAATAATCACAATTCCCTGAATTTCCTTATCGTATCAGCGGGACTCTGGCTCCTGAAAACAGATGTACCGGCAACGAGCTCGTGCGCTCCCGCCTCCATGCACTGCTTCCCATTCTCCAGGTTCACACCGCCATCGATGACAATCCTCGTCCGGAGGCCTGCCTCATCAACCAACTTCCTCGCCTCCCGGATTTTGGGCAGAACAGCTTCTATGAACTTCTGACCCCCGAAGCCGGGATGAACCGTCATGATGAGCAGCATCTCCACCTCCCCCATAACGCCCCCGACCGCAGACAGCGGTGTTTCGGGGTTTACCGCGACACCGCGCAACTTGCCCATTCCCCTTATGCTCTCAAGCGTTGAAGGGAGGTCGTGATGTGCCTCTGGATGTACTATCAGCAAATCCGATCCACTTTCAGCAAAATCCTTCAGCAGCCTGTCAGGATGTTCAATCATCAGGTGCGTTTCGAATGGCAGGGACGAGGCTCCGCGTATGGAACGGATGACGACCGGTCCCATTGTTATGTTCGGGACGAAATGGCCGTCCATGACGTCGATATGAAGGCTGTCCGCCCCGGATCTTGTCACCATTTCAACCTCTTCCCGGAGCCTTCCGAAATCCGCCGAAAGTATGGAGGGCGATATCTTTGCCACCTGCTGTCCTCTCCTGTTAAGCAACAGCAGAGTCGGGTATTAAATGGTATCACGGCCATCAAAATCCATCACTCCCTGCTTGACAACACACTTTATCTAATCGGAGCTAAATCTCGGAGCAATGGCGGAGAGACACGCAGTCAGGCGGGCGGCCGCGGCAACATGTTCGGTGTCGGGCTGCGAGGAGCCGTCGGCAAGATCGGTTTCCGGAAAGGAAGCCTCGGAGAAGGCAAAGCTCAGCCTCAAGACCAAGGGGGGAAGGGCGCACCTCTGCAGGACGCATTACAGGACTTACAAGAAGGCAACCAAGGGAGACAAGGAACTGGAAAGGCTGGCCTGGTGATTCACAGCTTCGCTGCGGGGCGACTGCGCATTCTGGAGGAACAGGAAGATGGAAATAGTTTTCCTCGGGACAGGGGCCACCATGCCATCCAGAGAGAGGAATGTGTCCTCTACGGCGGTGCTGATGGATGGTGTTTCACTTCTCTTTGACTGCGGTGAGGGGACGCAGCGCCAGATGATGCGCGCTGGCGTTTCATTCATGAAGGTAAGATGGATTGCACTCTCCCACTATCATGGGGACCATATGCTCGGCATTCCGGGCCTAACGCAGTCGATGGCTCTTTCCGGGAGGACGGACCCACTCACCTTCTTCGGCCCCCCGGGTCTTGACTCACTGCTGTCGCATCTCAAGGAGGGGCGTCTTGTCTCCGATGCCTTCCCGGTGGAGACAGTTGAGATGCAGGGAGGGGATTCTGTCAGTCTGGACAGCCATACGCTGTCGGCCGCTGAGGCGACGCATGGCACAAGGGCGCTTTCATTCAGGCTGGACGGGCCTGTACGCCCCGGAAAGTTCAATCCTGCGAAGGCGGCAAAGCTCGGCATACCCCCTGGTCCAGACTACGGCAGGCTGCAGCGAAATCAGGCGGTGACTGTTTCCGGCAGGACTGTCAGGCCATCTGATGTAATGGGAAAGCCACGCGCAGGGCCGTCTGTGGGTTATGCGGTGGATACGAGGCCCAACGGCTCCATCGGGGAGCTGATGCGCGGAGTGGATGTGCTCATATTCGACTCCACCTTCACAGAGGAAAGCGCATCCAGGGCAGAGGAGACGGGTCATTCGACAAGCATAGAGGCTGCCCGGCTTGCCGCCTCTTCGGGAGCACGCCGCCTCTATCTGGACCACATCAGCGGTCGCTACGAGGATACTGCTACCCTGCTTCGCGAGGCCAGAAGCTGCTTTGCGAAAAGTTACGTGGCAAGGGACTTCCTGCGCTACAGGGTCAGGCCAAGGGGTTAGAAGCGTCCTGCTATCCTCATCTGACTGAGGGGTTCTTATTCCGATTGGAATATATCCTGTGAAAAGGGATATTAACCACAACACAATGAAGCGGATAAAGATAGCCTTTGAGGGATATAATTGGCAAAGAATATCACTGTCAAGGAACTGAAGAGCGAAACAGTCGAGAGCAAAGAGACTGAGATGGTCGAGAGGAAGGGAATCGGCCACCCCGACAGTGTTGCGGACGGCATTGCAGAACAGGTAAGCAGGGGACTCTGCAGATACTACGTAGAGCATTTCGGAAGGGTGCTTCACCACAATACGGATGAGTGTCAGGTTGTTGGCGGCCAGTCCATTCCTGAATTCAAGGGAGGGAAGGTCACCGAGCCCATCTATGTGCTGCTCGTGGGCAGGGCTACCACAGAGGTTAACGGTGAGAAAATACCGTTCAAGAGGATTGCCGAGGATGCAGCCAGGGATTACCTGCGCAAGACCTTTGAGGATCTGGATGTTGACAAGGATGTAATCCTCGACACCAAGATCGGTCAGGGCTCGGTTGACCTTCGCGGTGTTTATGAGACAAACAGGCTGCTTGCCAATGACACAAGCTTCGGTGTCGGGTTCGCCCCCTTTTCTGAGGCCGAGACCATCACAAGGGAGGTGGAGTTCTACATCAACGGCGAGCTGAAGAAGCAGCTTCCTCAGACTGGGAAGGACGTCAAGGTCATGACGTCGAGGCGCGGTGACAGGATCACGGTTACATGCGCAATAGCCATGGTTGGTAAGAGGATAGATGACCGCGACCACTACCTGAGCATCAGGGAGGAAGTCAGGGAGAAGGTGACCGACTATGCGCGCAAATTCACGAAGAGGGAGGTGGATGTCTACATCAACACAGCCGATGATTTCGAGAGCGGCATCTACTACAACACTGTTACCGGACTCTCCATGGAAAATGGTGACGACGGCTCGGTCGGAAGGGGAAACAGGGTCAACGGCATCATCACCCCATTCAGAACGATGAGCCTTGAGGCAGCCGCTGGGAAGAACCCCGTGACCCATGTAGGTAAGATATACAACCTTCTCTCCCACCAGGTGGCCCACAAGATTCACTCTGTCTCAGGGGGGGATGTCGCGGAGGTCAATGTAAGGATACTCTCCCAGATAGGCAAGCCTGTGTCAGAACCGCTCAATGCAACTGTAGACCTCATCATGAACAACGGCTCCAGCTTCAGCCGCTGGAACAGGGAGGCAGAAAGCATTTTAGCGGAATATCTTGATAACGTTGACAAGTACGTGACGCAGAGAGTTATCAAGAATGAGCTATCTGTTTTCTGAACTGCTGCAAGGGGATTCAGACAATCGTAGGGGCCCGGGAAGGAGGTTCGGCCCCTACCATCTTTTTGGTGCGCTCAGTGAAATTTCTGCTTCCGGCAGGACTGGGAGGGCCAGGATTTCCAAATCTCTCGGCATAGGAGAGGGAAGTGCAAGAACGCTCCTGGACCTGCTGGAGGAGTCATCGCTGATAAGCAGGAGCAATGCAGGCATTGTCCTTACAGACAGGGGGAGAAGTGCCCTCGCCTCATTCCCGGTGAGGATCGTGAGCATCTCCAGATGCACCCTGTCGACTGGAAAGCACACGTCGATGGGAGTGGTTACAGGCAGGTCGAAGAGCGTCACAAACGGAATAAGGCAGAGGGACGAGGCTGTAAAGCACGGTGGCGACGGGGCAATAACCATGGTGGTGAGGGAGGGGAGGCTTTTGCTTCCCCCCGACTATGGGGAGGTCAGGGACGAGACGGTTGAGAAGGCCGCCTTCGGCTCTCTCGGCTCATCTGACGGCGATGCAGTGGTGATAGCTTCGGGCAGCACTCAGCCGCTGTCACATATGGCAACATTCCATGCGGCCATCACGCTGCTCTGAAAGTCCCGCAAGTGTAATAAGCAAGTAATGCCTGACCCTGTTGGATAATACATCCAACCGTGGTCCCATGCGAATTGAAAGTATTACATCAATGATGGCAGTCTTCGTACTTGCATCGCTTGTTATGTCTGGCATGCACTATGCAGCTGCAACCCCTACCGGCGAAGGATTGATCGCGAGGAATTATGCAGCCTCTGTGAACGACTCTGTCCTGATATCATTCCCGGACGGTGCCTATTACTGGTATTACAGCAGTCCTGCAGACTATTCAAGTGCGCTGAACCTGACTGCCGGCGCTGCGGCCTACTTCGGACTTGGCATCAATTACAGTGCGGCAGGCTTTGTCAATGAGATCGGCGGGTTCTGGAATGTCAACAGCTCCGACGGTCCTTTCTGGTCACTCTGGGAGTGGAACGGAAGCACTTCCGCCTGGCAGCTGAGCAATGTTGGGGCAGGGGAGATAAACATGTCATCAACCACTTCAGTGGCATGGAGTTATTCGCTCTGGAGCACTACGACATACCTGCCGTACTACCCTCCTCAGCAGACTCCAGCCGATCCCAATCCTGTTCCCTCCTACCGCGGTTCCCCTGGCGGTTCAGGTGCTGGCACAGGTTTCAGCAACATGCAGCCTGCTCCGCCCGCAGACACACTCTCATGGAAGGGGTATGCCGGCAGCTCAATTGATGTTCAGCCTGTAGACGGCAATGGTCTTGTCTATCTGGTCACTGACGGGAAGGGGAATACGTCATCAGTCATGGCATACAACAGTTACGGCGACAGGGTCTGGACAACTGAAATAGGAAGCATTGGATTCGAGGTTGCAGCGCCACTCTATGCAGACGGCATGCTTATTGTCCCGAGTACCGACGGCAGCATCTATATGCTCAACGCAACCACTGGTTCCGTGCTGCACATCATAGTCAATGTCAGCTCCTCCCCGGAGGGCCTGACCGGTGCACCGGTGCTAGGGCCAGAGGGCTTCTACATCATCAATGGGAGCGGGGGCGCCGACTATTACGCCTTCAATGCATCCCTGATATGGAATGCTTCAATTGGGAAAGGAAGCTATTATTCCACACCGGCATATTACGGCGGTGAGCTCTATGCCTTCAGCACGTCCAGCGGACTGACAGACCTTTCTGAATTGAATGGCAGCAGCGGCGCAGTCGATGCGAGGATAGCCACCGGCGGCGTTGTTTACGGCTCCCCGGCGGTCTCAGGCAGCAGGCTGCTTTTCATCTCATCCGGGCTGTCTTCCTCCTCTGGGTATGTGAATATCACAGTCCACTGCCTGGTCCTACCGTCACTTGCCTACCTGTGGAATCATTCCGCTGGCAACTCTACGGGCGCACCCTCATCACCTGCACTTGCGGGCGGCATGGTGATATACAGTTCAGGCGGATTTATCTCTGCGCTGAATCTCTCATCAGGTTCCATGATCTGGAGCAACCACTACGGAAGCCAGTTCTCCTCTCCTGCCCCGTTCGTCTACGGCAGTTACATATTCAGTTCCACCAATTCCAATTCATCGTCGGTTGCGGTGTATGCACTGAACGGCACCCGGCTGTGGGAGTTTGCACCTTCCCTGCAGACAGACTATTCGCTCTCCTCGGCAGTGTTCAACGGCACATCCACTTTCTGGGGTGACGACTCGGGCCACATATATTCGCTGCAGAAGGCGCACATTGTAAGGTTTACCTACACACAGGCAGGCGGCAGCGTCAACCTGTCTGCTGGCATCGACAGCGGGCTCACTGGCGTTAGCAATTTCACATGGTCCGCGGGCGGCAAGCTTCTCTACGGCCCGCATCCATCAATCCATTTCGGTTCCAACGGCAATTACACCGTGACGCTCTCTGTAAATTATTCAAACGGAAGCGTTGCCTACTACACCGCTGCAGTCAAAGTGGATACTGCAGCAGGGGGGCGTGCAGTGCCTGATTATGCGGCTGTGGCCATCGTTGGCGTGCCTCTTGCAATAGCTGTGGTTGCGGCTGCGCTGCTGACAAGGAGGCACAGGAAGAAGGGCAGATGAGGCTGATATACAGGGAAAAGGAAAGCGCTTTCTCTTCACTGTCTGAGGCTGTCAGGATAACGGTGCTTCTCGTGCTTTTCGTCCTCTCCGTCCTCCTTTCCTCCATTCAGCTGCAGCTCGTAGTCCTTGCGGCAACACTGGTAACAGCCGCGTCCGCCGGTGTCACCGCAGAGTCGTTATTGCTTGCCAGGTACGTGGTATATCTTTCATCATTCATACTCCTGATTTCTGTATTTCTGGCACCTGGTGGCAGAGTGCTCCTGTCACTGCCTCTGCTGCACATAACATCCTCGCCAGTTCTGTACTCACTTTCCATGCTCATCAGGATTCTAGGCTCGGTGATTGCACTCAATCTGCTGCTTCTGACAGTAAATCCTGACGCTCTGCTTGCAATCATTTCAAGATTCGGCAGGAAGACCGCAGCCTCACTGCTGGTAGCAACCAGACTGATGCCTGTCCTTGCAAATGACGGCGAGGAGGTGTTGCAGGCGTTCGAATCCAAGGGGCTGTCATTACGGAGCGGCGGCTGGAGGGAGCGCGCGTACTCGGCATCCCGCATGGTATTCCCGCTGCTTTACAGCACAATGGACAGGTCCCTGTCAGTAGCCGAGGCAATGGAGGCGAGGGGTTTTCCGGCAAGATGGAGGATGCGGAGGAGCACCCTGCGCAGGGCAGACTGCGTGCAGCTAGCAATGTCGTTCGCAGCGCTCATCTATGCGTTCTTCCTCGCATTTACCGGCTCAGGAGTTGCGAACTACTACTCGGCGGCCCCCTTTGCCATTCAGTTTGTTCCTCTCCTCCTCCTTGCCATTCTCACATTCCCTCTAATTCCATTCCTTGGCAGGTGGTCACATCATAGAGATAAGGGACCTGATGTTCAGGTACAGTTCCAGTGATTCCACCTCCGCCGAAGTGGGGCGGCTTGAGATCGGCGGCGGGGGCCTGACACTGCTGTACGGCATGACAGGTTCAGGCAAGACAACCCTTCTGAGGGTGATCAATGGCCTGATTCCGCACTACTACGGGGGAAGAATGGGAGGCAGAGTCACGATCGACGGCATGGATACGAGGGAGGTCAAGCCAAGGGAGATATCTGGCAGAGTGGGCACTGTCTTCCAGGACCCTGAAAGTCAGCTCCTCATGCTGGGAGTCAGGGAGGAGATTTCGTTCGGCCTGAGAAACGCAGGTCTCACTGAACAGGAGGTTGAATCGGAGGTACGCCTGACTGCGCGAGCTTTGGGGGTTGAACCACTACTGGGCAGGAGCATTATGGAGCTCTCATCCGGGCAGAAGCAGAAGGTGGCAATTGCATCTGCCCTTGCGGTTCATCCGCCGTATCTGCTGCTCGATGAACCCACCTCCCAGCTTGATGATGGTGCGGCTGCGGCTCTCATGCATCATCTCAGCACCCTGTCCTCATCTGGAGGGATTACCGCACTCCTGTCGGAGCACAGGATATCGAGAAGCGCGTCATACTGTTCACGGTTCATTGGCATGGAAGGAGGCAGGATATCGTCAGACGGCGGTTATTCGGATATGGAGGAGTGGTACACCTCAAGGGGTATCGACATAGCTGGCGGATACCATGTGAAACACGGTGAACCTGGCGGCCCCCATCTTGAAATGGAAGGTGTAGATGTCTCCTATGGTGAACAGCGCGTGCTGCGCGGTGTCGACGCCGTGATTTCGCGTGGGGAAATAGTTGCACTCACCGGTGCCAACGGGTCCGGGAAAAGCACGCTGCTCAAGTCCATAATGAATTTCGTGAAGAGGGACGGAGGCAGCATAAGGCTTGACGGTGAGGAAATTGGCGACCTCGCTCCGGCTGCGATAGCGCGCAGGATAGGCTATCTCTCTCACAATCCGCTTAACTACCTGTTTCAGCCAACGCTGAAGGAGGAGATGCTATTTTCATCCAGGCTTGCAGGAGGAGTGGAAGCGGATGGCGAGATTGCTGCAGTTGCTGAGTCGCTGGGTCTTTCACACAAGCTGAACATGTTTCCGCGAGAATTCAGCTGCGGTGAGAGGGAGGCAGCAGCAATCGCTGCAACGATAGCCGGCGGGCGTTCATGTCTCCTGCTTGATGAGCCCACGCGCGGGATGGACTACTGGAGAAAGGATTCTTTCATGGGGCTGCTCAGGGCACTCTGCAGGAACAGTGGACTCGCAGTTCTGATGGCCACGCATGACTCATCCATTGCGGGGAAATGGTGCGACAGGGCCTACAGCATCGCGGACGGCAGGGTGCGTGAATCACCGGCAGGGGGTGAGTGAAAATGGAATCAGGCGGGACACTGATGCGGACGGATGCTGTGAGGAAGCTCTGGTCTCTCCCTGCGGCAGGGTCCGTATTTATCGTGGCCGTGGCTGCAGCGGTATCTGTCAGGCCGGGCATATTCATTTTTGCAGGACTGGGGAGCGTGGACATAGCACTCTATTATGCGCTTATTTCGGTAGTTGCTGCAGGTCTCCTTGTAATTTCGGTGCTTATGCGCTTTGAGTCGACGCTCACGAGTACCAGGGAGATAGCCGTCATTGGTGCGCTGAGCGCCCTGTCTGCAGCCTCCAGGCTTGCAATACCCATCCCTAATTTCAAGCCATGCACCTTCCTGATCATAGTAACGGGATATGTATTCGGCCCGGAAGCGGGGATAATGGTGGGAATGCTTACCCCTGCGGTATCAAACATGTTCCTGGGACAGGGTTACTGGACTGTTTGGCAGATGCTGATGTGGTCACTGGCAGGATGGAGCGGCAGTCTGCTCAGGAAGAAGTTTCCCTCCATCTCTGTGGAGGCACTTGCGGCGTACGCATTTTCATGGGGATTCATCTTCGGCATGCCTCTCGACTTCGCAACATGGCTCAGCCTGAACGGAAACGCTTCCATACTGCCGGGCATCATGCTTGCAGGGGTTCCCTGGAACATTGTGGACGGACTTGGGAATATGGTATTTACACTCGCTGCCGGGAAGTACACGATTGCAATACTGGAGCGCTACAGGAGGAGATTCGAGATTGAGTTTACCGACTGACGTGAGCCTGCGCTGCCAGTGTATTTTTTTGCTGTACATGGTGTCGGACGTTGTACGACGTGTATGAAAACTTTTAAATATGCAGAAGCATATCTTGTCCTGCACGAATACCCTTCGGAGATTGAAAAATGGTAGATAACCGTATTTCCCTGAGGCTCGACGACAACGAGATAGGGGAGATTGAGGCGTTCCTGAGGAACCACTCTGAGTTCGCCAGCCGGTCTCACCTTGCCAGGGAGGCAATACGGGCATTCATCGAAGAAGGAAAGGGATGGAACGGATCATCTGCACAGGATGACGCATCGGCAAGACCAAAGACATACAAGGTGACCCTTGCGCCTGTCGAGGCGGCGATACTCGAAGGGATGGTCGAGGCTGGATACTACATCGACATAGGCGATGCAATAAGACGCATCGTCGGGAAGAGCGTAGTTGAAGACCACCTTGACAAGACGATAGGGTCAATGCATGAAGAGAGGCGGAGGCTTGTGCAGATGGACCGCGACAAGTGAGAAATCTGGTTTGGTGACAGCCGGAAGGGATGGGATGCACTGTGCTGAACTGGTTCTCCGTGCTCTTGGGGGTATTGCGGGCGAGGAAGGAGGAGAAGTAGCAGATGTCTGAATTCGGAGAGTTCATCCAAGAAGAGATGGATGTTTCCATAATGGGCGGAATCGGAGAACCCCGCGTAACGGTGATCGGTTGCGGTGGGGCAGGCAACAACGTTGTCGAAAGCCTCTACTGGAACCACCCGGGGGTAGACACCATCGCGGTCAGCGACAGCGATGAGAGGCTGTCTTCCGTAGGCTGCAGTTCAGCACTGCTCGTCAGGCCTGAAGATGTTTCGGAAGTGGAGGAGCTCTACTACGAGTGCATCAGGTCGAAGCTTGCTGACACAGACATTGCCTTCGTGGTAGTGGGGCTTGGAGGCGTATTCGGCTCCAGGGTCGCCCCGCTTGCAGCCAGGGTGGCTCACGACATGGGCATCACGGCCATTTCAATAGGCATTCACCCTTTCGATGCAGAGCAGAGAATGGGTGTTGACGAGACCGTCAGCCGGCTGCGCTCCCTGTCTGATGCAACAATAATCATAGACAACAACAGGCTGCTCGAGATAGATGGGGACATGTCCGTGGAGGATGGTTTCGGAGTTATCAACAGGAGCATCTCCAAGATCATCACAACAGTCACTTCCCGTATAACAGATCAGGTCATTTCGATGATGAGGGGCGACATAGCCGAAGAGATAAGGTTCGACATAATGTCCCTCTCAGACTCGGTCCAGCAGCTTTCTCCTGCCGAGGGTTTTGCTTCACCCGAGCACGGGCTGGCACAGGCATCGATGTTCAGCGTAGAGGGACCGTCGTTCACATTCTATTGAAAACTCCAGACAGACTTGGGCGTGCCGCCCTCCTTTTCCCTCCCTCCAGTCAATGCCTTCCAGTGAGAACGCCCGAAAGAAACGAGATTGGGACGAAAAGCACAGGGAAGGGCATGACGTAAAATGTACTCTCCCCTGGACCTGGCAGACCTGTTGCTGAAAGCGCGAATACGGCAATAAAAAGACAGGTGGGCAGCCCCATTACCAGTGCTGTGAGGAGCCAGCCCATTTCGCCTTCCTGAGTCCAGGGAACGTATGTGCTGAAGTATACCACTGTTTCAATGAACAGTGGGAACGTTATCGAAAGCGTCAGCCCATTGAGTCCGCTGCTGGAAGCGGTTAACTCCAGCCTGACCGATTCCACGGCAAGCACAAGTCCCAGTGAGAGAAGCAGCATGAACCTGGCGGTCCCCATCCGCTGATGCCCGCCCTGGAGAAGAAAGAATGCACCAACAAGGAGTAGCACCACGGCCGCGAACTGAAAATATTCACCACCAATGAAGCTGAACAGCAGGGAGACAATTGAAAGTCCGAGGAAAAGCCATGCAGCCTGAATGAACAGCCCCTGTTTTGCAGATCCCTCCTTCCCGGGGAAGGAGTTAAGCAGCGCCTGTGCGTTTGTTCCTGCTTCATTCAGGAGGTATCTGTCCCCATATTTATCCAGGAATGGTGCAAGCACCTTCAGGTGATAGTTGAGCCTTCCTGTGCTTAAAGTGAAATGGTTCAATATCTCGGTGTAGGTGGACCCACCTGTTGCTGCCAGATAATCCATTATGTTTCTACGTGTGCCGTCCCGCAGAATCGAATGAATGGCCCTGCTTTCCATGCAGACTCCATATTGACTGCATGGATTTATCGTGATTCGACAAGAAAACTCGTCAAGGTCTTGTCAAACGATGAAAGCGGCGGTGCGAAAGTCCATGTAACGGGCATCAGGCGGATCCAGGAAGCGCTGGAAGCATGCGGGAAGGATATTTTCGTGACCGGCTAGGCAGGATTAACTGACGGGCGAGAGCAGGATCAGCGGCGCATTCATCCGCAGGAAACAGACACGTGGATGCTGCAGCGCATGAATTTCGTGGAAACGCGGTTGTAGACACCGTACGCCGGGAGGTGGAAAATGCGGGGAGAGAGCGGACGCAAGTGAGGTCTGCATGTCATGCAGTTCCACCTGCCTGTCTTGTGACGGAGTAGAATCGAGCTTTCAGGAAATGAATGGGAAGGAATACTGCAGCCGCATATACCCGGACAAGCCCGGCTATCCCCGCCTCATCGCATTAAGGGGTATTCCGCGCGCGGTTCATCGTCGTCGTGAACCGGGTCGTTGTGACAGCGGCGTAACTATCAACTTTGCCTGAAAGACAGAAGCATGTTGGCACCTATGCCGGACAGGCTGCTCTCTTCCAGCCCTGAAGAGCATAACTGCACCACAATAAGGCACCAAAATACTCCCGTGATTGAAATTCTGGGACTGGAACTGCCGATTTCTGCCTGAAATTGCCACTACCCCTCGTTCTCCCCGACTTCTGCCAAGGTGGAAGGGTATCCAGCATCGGTCACTGCCTCTTCGGCCTCCTTGCCTGTCACTTCCGCCGGCAGCAACGCAACAGCACTATTCTGCGGGACATATACCTGAACGGCACTTCCGCCGATTGACTCAAGAGCTGCCTTCACTGTCACCGCACAGCTGCTGCAGGTCATGCCCTCCACCCTCAGTTTGACCTGATGCTGTTTTGGCGCGGTCATGTCCAGGTCGGCCGCGATTGAACTGAGTTCATCCCCTGGAGCAGAGCTTTTGAGATCGCTGAGGTATTCCTCAACGATCGATGGAAGATATTCCCTGCAGCATTTTCCTGAAGGATTGGTAACGAAACACCACTTCCCTGTGCCTGCCTTGGTATAAGCTTCGATATCCTTCAGCGAGTCACAGCACTTCTTATCCACGATTTCGTGCCTTATCATCTCCTTCGTAACGCCGAGACAGTAGCAGACCGGACGCTCGCCGCCTCCGCCCTTGGGTCCGTAGACCGTCTTGACCTCGTCCTGGAAGAAGTAAAGGCCAGCCCTGTTGCTGAAGTAAAGAACATCACAATCAGGATTGCCTGAGAACCTGAAACTGTCGTCAATCCTCTTCCAGTGGGAGACATCCAGGTGGTTGAGCATTGTGGTCTGAAATATCTTCGTGCCTTTCACTCCGCAGACTGCACAGTACTTCTCTCTCTCATTCTCATCCTCAATTTCCTCATACTTTCCGGACAGTTTGACCTGTCTGCCGGTTGCAGACCTGAACATGGATTTTTATAACATTTCACTGTATAAGAAGTAACTGCTCACCCTTCCGGCAAGCAAGCGTGAGTGTGTTCCTTCTTCCTCTGATTTTTTTATCTGGTTTGTACCAAAATTAATACTACATATGAAAATCATGCCAGCTTCCTAAACCAGTCAAGATATCTGCCAAATACCCCTCCCATCAACACCTCGACAAGGGCGGCTAGGCCGAGTCCTATAAGAGCAAATTTCAACGTCCTGGAAGTATACAGATATATGGGGGTATAGACCACTGTCCAAAATATGGCTGTTCCTGCTGAATCTATCAAGAATCTTCTTAGCCTGTTGTTCATAAAATCAATGTCAAAAACTGTAATAGTTTAACTCATATTGGATTGACGGGGAGAACAGAACGGGGCTTGACTCCAGAAGCTGGAATGGACCCCTGTTTTTAGAACCACTCCCGTGAAAACCCTCCTAGCCCCGTGATTTATTCTTCCTGTTTGTCTTCGACCTGATCCTGGTCAATTCCTGCCTCCTCCTTCAACCTGTTCAATATCTCCGTCTTTGTGCAAAGCAACTCGGTGATGTCCAGTAACTCCCGCTCCGAGAAGGCTGCCGCCTTCCTCGCATGTTTGTCCATCGTCATTGTCTTGCGTGCAGTGAGGTCCCTGTCCTCTTCCACATATGGTTTGCCACTTGTGAGCATTGCCCGGACAACACATGCCAGTTTTCTGGCCGCTGCAACCTGAGCCTTTGCGGCACCTATAGATTTCTCCTTCTTCCAGCAAAACCCTGCAATGGCTGTCTCATTTGCAGTGCTGTTCAGGTGTGCTCATCTGGATGAATTCCTGTCCTGTGCCCTGTGCTTTCACTGAATCCATGAACTCGTCTGATGTGAACTGAGAGCGGTTGTCGGACAGCAGTATCAGCTGCGTCACGTCCCTGCCGTCAACAGCCTTCACCAGGCCGTCAACTGCATTGCGCCTTCTCATGTTCCTGGAGAAGATGAACGCAGGCCGCTGCCTCGTGAAGACATCCAGGTGGTTGAACAGGTAACCCCATCTGTCGGTGCCGCACCATATCTATGTGATGTCCGTCTCCCACAGCTGGTCGGGTGTTGTGGGAATAAACACCTGCCTTGCCGAATTCGCATCTGCTCTGTCCCACTTCCTGGCAGGCAGCTCTCATCGAATGCTGTACCCCGGGCAAATACACTACCTCCCTCCACTCCTCAGGAGCAGTGTTTTTTAAACGCCTCGTTGGCGTGTGTCAGTTCTGCAACGAGCAACCTGTATTCCCCAATCTCTTTCTGCAGCTGCTGGTCGGGGTTCTCCTGCTTCTCCTTGCTTGGAAGTTCCTTTGGCATCGTTCACACCAGCTCTCATCTTTATTCATTCTGTTCTATAATTTATCTTTGCCAGTGATTCGACTTCTGAGGGATCCTGACAAAAGAGAGCCATCTTCCTCACTCCTCGCGCGTTTATCAAGGCGAAATTCATGTGGTTTACAAATTAGTTTTTCAAATTCAGCTATGTTTGCAAACGAGTCAAGTTATGGGTCAATTTGTAGCATATGAGATTTACACCTTTCAAACTGTGCAGGGGGCCGGATTTGAACCGGCGAACCACTTCTGGACAAGGTCCTAAGCCTTGCGCCTTTGGCCAATCTGGGCTACCCCTGCTTGTCCCCGGCGCCGCTATCGAGAAGGCTGCTTAAGAAGCTAACCGCATTAGCCCGGCTGGAAGGATATGTCTCCACATGCACCTTCACATCTATAGAATCGTGCTCCTTCCTGGCCTCAGGTGTCAGGGATGATGAAAGGACTGGCTGTCCTTCAACGCATGACTGCTTGTCAAGCCTGAAGTGGAGCACGTTGTCATCATCCAGCCTCTGTTCAAGTGTCGCAAGTATCTCTGCGACCGGTCCTTTACCCATGCGTCGTGCAAGATCCCCCAGGGCATTCTTCCCACTGAACCTGCACCCGACCACAGACATTGGCTGCCCGAAATGCGTGTTCACTGTGGATAATGTGACTTCCGCCTTTGCTTCAGACAGCATTCTCAGGGCTGCCATCACCTTCTCCCTGTCCTCCGTCGCATTGCACACGGTCCAGAATTCAATGAATGAGAGCCTTCCGTTCATGATACTTCACACACCTTCCAGTATGCATAACCTGTGAGCACCTCTGCGACCCCTCTAAGCGACCTGTCTGCGGAATTGCTGCCCGTGTCGACATGAAGGGTGCCTGCACTCCTCAGCTTTCCGGAAGTGGAAACAATCATGATGTTGCGCCTTGGTATGCGCTCTATCAGCGGGGCGGATATCTGCTGGTTTCCCCTTCCGAGTATGAAGCCGTTTCCACCAAGCGGAGTAACCACCAGGTGAATTCTTTCAGGGGGCACACCCTTCAACTGCTCCGAGAGTTCCCTCTCTCCGGCATCCTCTGCAACAAGCACACTTCCCTTCAGCAAATCCACACCCATCGGGTGGGTGCTGTGGCCAAGCGCCCTGAGCACTCCCTTCACGGTGCTGCCGGTGCCCATGATGTAGTAGTCATCAGGCAGGAGATGTTCGACTATGTATGCGGCTATCCCCTCAACCTCATCACCTGGAAGCTTTTCCTCACTCTTGCCTGGCTGCACAGAGGCCAGTGCAGGGACTGAAATGCTACCGTAAACTGCAACACCTGACTCCAGCATGGTGCCTGCATTTGCAAAGTCAAGAAGGTCAGTCTTCCTGCCGACAATCCCGCCCTCCAGTTCCAGCATAGCATCGCCAAGCTCCGCTGGCCTGTAGAGAAATGCACCAGTGTACATCTTGACGCCAGCAGGTACACCTAGCACAGGCATCTCTTCACCCGTTCCTGCTGCTATGTCCCTTGCCGTTCCGTCGCCACCTGCGAAGATTATGATTGAGGCACCCTCCACCTTCATGGCATATGCAGCCTTCGTTGTGTCCTCCGGCCGGCTTTGCGCATCCGGTGAATAGACCACCCTGAACCTCCCATAGGCGCATCTCCTGAGCGCATTCTCCCCCATTTCTCCCCCGCATGTTATCATTTCAGGCGGCTCGATGCCTTCTTCGGCGTAGGACGACATCACCGACCTTAGGGCAGCCTCGGCCCTTCTTCCTGCCGTCGGCAGCGAACCTGATGCCAGAGCTGCGGCAGCCTTGTCTCCATCGCTGCCCCTCAGTCCTGGCGGCCCGCCAAGGCCCGCCACAGGATTTACTATGAAGCCCACCAGCATAGCATCGCTGGTTGCTAAGCGTTACCTGTTTATATACGAAATCCGCTTCACACACAAAGTAGCAATGAATGCAGCTGCAGAGCCACAAATGCTGCCTTCCAAAGGTGCGGGGAATTTCTGAATGCCTGGGGGAAAGACGCTTGATCTTGTCAATCTGGAGCAGCTTACCAGAGCCATCGAACTGAGGGCGGGCCTCGATCCGGATGAGGCTTCGGGCATAGCCGAGATGGTCCTCTCATACTTCGGGTTTGAGGTTCAGGTGATTGACAACTCGCTCGACCCCGAGGACAGGAGGGTCTTCTACATGCTTCACGACATGGGCATACTGTCAAGCGACTGGGAGGAGACGCTTATACCGAGCGGCCGCATGTGGCGCATATATTACTGGCAGCTCAATGTCAACAGCATAAGGCGCATACTTTCCAGAAAGGGCAACCTACAAAAAGAGGCTAATGTTTATGACAAGCTGCCGACCGAGGCATGGGAGCACGAAAACTGACGCACCCATGGATCGGCCAGCCTACTGTGTGATGATCTGTCATGGCGAGAAAAATACTGCTGGTTATATGCGACGGCCTTGGCGACAGGCCATCCGCGGCACTCGGTGGGAAGACGCCTCTGCAGGCCGCCTCGAAGCCTGGAATTGACAGGATTGCAGCTTCTGCAATGCATGGTCTGCTTTACACCATAGCCCCTGGAGTGACTCCTGGAAGTGACACATCACACCTCTCACTGCTCGGCTATGACCCGTTGGGTATATACACCGGCCGCGGACCATTCGAGGCGGCAGGCATAGGCCTGAAAATGAAGCCTGGCGATGTCGCATTCAGGTGCAACTTTGCCACCGTCGACAGCTCCCGCGTGGTTGTGGACAGGAGGGCTGGAAGGATTGGTGAACCCGACACTGGAGAGCTCGCATCCCTTCTGCCTGAAGTGGAGATCGATGGCGCTCAGGTGCGCTTCAGGGAGAGCACGGAGCACAGATGCGTTGTTGTTATCAGCGGTGACGGTTTAGGCTCATCCGTCACGGATACAGACCCGGGAGTCACGGGCAGGCCAATTCAGCTCGCTTCAGGGCTTGACGAACCTTCGTCAAGAACTGCCGCAATACTCAACAAGTTTACGAACATGGTCATCGAGAAGTTCTCCGGTTCACATGTCAACAGGAAGCGCATGGAGAAGGGTCTGCCTTCCGCGAACGCCATAATCGCCAGGGGTGGTGGCGTCTACCCCGATATCGAGCCTTTTGACAGGAAGCACGGAATGTCGTTCGGTGCGGTTGCCGCAGAGGGACTCATTCTGGGAATTTGCAGGGTGCTCGGTGGCGAGGTCGTCACACCGAAGGGTGCCACGGCCACGATGGAAACAGATCTTATGGCAAAGGGGCGCGCTGCTGTTGAGATGCTCGGCAGGAAGGACTTTGTTCTCCTGCACGTCAAGCCCACTGATATTGCCGGCCATGACGGAAATGCGGCAGGAAAGGTTGAAATGATAGAGCGGGCAGACAGGATGGTCGACTACATAATTTCATCCTGCAGCGGTGAACTTGTCTTTGCGATCACAGGAGACCACTCCACCCCCGTTTCTGCCAAGCAGCACACATGCGATCCTGTCCCTCTGATGATTCATTCCGGAGGCCTCAGGTCCGACGGCATTTCATCCTTCGATGAGATTTCCGCCGGCAGGGGTTCTCTGTCGTCGCTGCGTGGCCTCGAACTCATGCCCCTGCTCATGGGATACGCCGACAGGAACGAGAAGTACGGGGCATGAATTCATCCGCCGCTCGCAGCCTCTATGATGGTTACTTCAGCCCCTTCCCTGAGGACTGTGTCCGTTGGCAGCGGATCCCCCGCTGAAAAACAGACGACCCCGTCAGGCCTTACCGCAATGTTCCTGAGCAGCGACAGGAGGGTGGCGCCGTCAGGCAGCTCCACATCACGCTCCGCTCTCCTGCTCCCCCTGATGTCAACATGCACCATCATGCGAAGCTGAATCATGCAACAGTGTTTTAAACATGTTCACTCTCACATTCCACTCAGGCCGAGGTAGCTCAGCCCGGTAAGGCGGTGGCCTCGAGTGATATCCAGGGTCAGCCACTGGTGCTCCGCACCACGGGAGTTCAAATCTCCCCCTCGGCGCTTTCAGTGCCCGCTCCCAGCACAGCCTGCCGGAGCGGCGAGCGTGCAAGGCTTAAATTCATTGACATTTCTTTCCACCTGAAGGGAAACGGTTGGAGCAAGAAGAAGGAAGCGGGCGCGGACAGGAAGATGATCCCTCATACCTGTTCGTAAGTGCTGTGGGAAGGAATGTCAAGTTCGACATTGGAAGGCTCGAGAGAAAGGGTTTCCCGGAAGTGGTTTTTGCAGTCGGGAAGAGTGATGAAGAGATACTGAGTATCATGGAGAGCGTTGTTTTGGACAAACAGCCTGTTGTTATCTCAAGGCTCACTGAGGCGAGGATTCGGCACATAGTCAAATCGTACAAGGGGCGGGGAAGGTTCGAGAGGGGTAAATCCACACTCCTGCTTGCCCCACCGGGGTGGAGGAAACCGGGCAGGACCGGGATGGGCAGGGTGGCCGTTGTGACGGCCGGTTCATCCGACTCGGCTGCAGCGGATGAAGCAATTTCAATTCTCGGCTTTCTGGGCTACAGCCATGGAGAATTCCTCGACTGCGGGATAGCAGGGATTCAGAGGACATTCAGGGCTGCAGAGGAGGTCATATCAGGGAAATACAGCGTCTGCATAGTCTTTGCAGGAATGGAGGGGGCGCTCGCATCGGTCTTCGCCTCACTTGTCCCGATTCCCGTGATAGGTGTCCCGACTTCAAACGGCTACGGCTTCGGCGGCGGGGGCGTGGCGGCACTTCAGTCAATGCTCCAGAGCTGCGTTCCCGGGCTGCTTACCGTAAACATTGACAATGGCGTCGGGGCAGCGGCTGCGGCTGTGTCAATTCTGCGCAGCTCAGACAGACAGTGATAAGAAAGAAGGAGCACATTACCATACACAACGGAGGCATGTATGAGACTTTTCAGCAGGAGGCTGAACCTGTTGGTTCGCCGAATGGATGCAGGCGATATAGAGGAAGTCCGTGAAATAGGAAGGAAGGCATGGTCTGACCTTTACAGCAGGGAGTTCCAGCAGACTCTGGAGGTTCCAAGGCGCACAAGGCAGAACATTGCATTTTACATGGACAAGGAGCCCGATGGCTGTCTCGTGGCTGAATCGAACGGCCGGGTGGTTGGTGACGTCTTCTGCCACATCTGGGGGAAAGTGGGGTGGTTCGGCCCAGTCGAAGTCCTCCCCACCCACCAGAATTCGGGGATAGGGAAGAGGCTTATAGGCAGCGCCATGGAATTCATGGAGAGGAGGGGTTGTTCGGTTATCGGCCTTGAAACAATGCCAGAAACTGTGAAGAACGTGTCCCTGTATGCAGGTCTGGGGTGCGTCCCGGACAGGATGACATACCTCCTGGAAAAGGGGCTCGCCGACAGGTGGCACGCCAGACCGCCTGATCCTGATGACATGGCGCTGTCCAGATACAGGGAGGTGGATGAGGCAGACGCCCTTGCGGCAGTGTCAAGGCTCTCCTCCTCGGTGATGCCCGGCCTCGACTACTCTGCCGAAGTCATGTATTCCATGAAGCATGGAACGGGAGACGTGCTCTTCCTCCGCAAGAGTGAGGAGATTGTCGGCTTCTCCCTTGTCTACACCTACAACACATCCGAGGGCTCGGGCAACTCCTCCATAAGGCTGATGGTCATCGACCCGGCACACTCGGGGCATCGTGAAATGGATTACCTGGTCCGCCTGAGCGAGGAAACGGCCATGGAGGCGGGGAGGAGCAGGATGCATGTGCGCTTCTACACCGGCAACTACAGGGCTTTCAGCGCACTGAGTGCGCGCGGCTACACCATAAAGGGCACCAATGTCAGAATGCTCTACAGGGGAAAGATCCCGGAGAATGAGGCAGTTTGCCACCTCACCTCCTGGGCGGGATAGATGCGGTCCGGTCCCCAATCCCTATAAATAACTATGAACGGTAGGGCATGCAGGATGAGGCAGCTCCCCGTTCTGAGGACTGTGGGAACAGATGATATATTCGCCGGGCCCGACACCCCCTACGCTGTTTCCATCTGTGTGAGGTGCCGTGGAACCAAGTTCCTGTGCGGAAAAAGGGCATGCCCCATACTCGTAAGGTATTTTGCGGACGAGAAGGTCAAATCGCTTACTGAAAAGAGCGAAATGGACGGCCTCTCCCCTCCTGGGATTTTCATAGGCAGGTATGGCTATCCGAAGGTAGACATAGGACCATTCATCAGCCCTTTCACAGAAGGGGTGGACATCATGGATACTCCGGAGAAGTGGGTGGGCAAGAGCCTTGATGAAATCACCCAGATGCGCTTCTCCCTTGTCAGGGGAAAGCACAGCGTCCGCGTTGACGGGGAGGAAAGGGACAGGGTCTACGACATAGTGCAGGAGATAGCTATGGCCGACAGGACCCCCGAGCTCGAAATCAAGTTTTCCAAGGCTCCCAGGACCTCCCTTGGCCTGAGCGACAGCATACAGCCTTTTGGCCGCTCGGGCACCATCGAGAAGGTCAGGGCGGACACTGGCAGGTTCAACAACAGGATTGAGAAGGCATACAACGACTCCGACCTGAAGGCCTCAGAGGCTGTCCTTGACCTCTACAGGTCCAGCGTCCTCGTCTCCTCAATACAGAGGGCATTCAGCGCCGGTGTACTGGGGACAGGGAAGAGGAGGAAGATGGTACCGACCAGATGGAGCATAACGGCAGTGGACGACATGCTCGGAAAGCATCTCCTTTCAGCAAACAGGTATAACCCTGTGCTTGAGGAATTCAGGATTTACACAGTAAACTCCCTTGACAACAGGTGGGTCGTCCTGATGCTCCCCACCAGCTGGCGCTATGAGCTGATTGAAGCATGGTATCCTAACACGACATGGAATCCGATGGGGAAGCAGATTGCCATCTTTTCCTCATATGAATTCTTTGAGGGGAGGAAGCAGTATGCGGAGATTGGTGGCTGCTACTATTCAGCCAGGCTTGCTGTCAACGAACTGATGGAGCGGGAGAAGTTCCAGGCCGGAGTTGTAATCCTCAGGGAATCACATCCCGGCTATATCATGCCAATCGGCGTCTGGAACGTGAGGGAGCATGTGAGGCTCGCCCTGACCACTCCACCGCACTCGTTTGAGACGCTTGCAGATTCACTGGCCTTCGCACAGCAGATACTCGACATTCCGATGACGCGCTGGATATCAAACAGCGGCATATTGAAGGATTATCTGCATCAGCGCACACTTGATTCATTCAGCTGAGACCGGCATGGGGCAGGGATAGCCTTAATAGATGGTCGGGTTATACGAATGAATCAGTGATTGGAACATGATGGCAGGACAGCCGATTATCATACTCAAAGAGGGCACCGAAAGGGAGTCCGGAAAGTCAGCCAGGCAGAGCAACATTGCGGCTGCTATCGCAATAGCCGATGCCGTGCGAAGCACGCTTGGGCCGCGGGGGATGGACAAGATGCTTGTAGATTCACTGGGTGAAGTCGTTGTTACAAATGACGGCGCCAAGATCCTCAAGGAACTTGAGGTCGAACATCCGGCCGCTAAGATGATGGTGGAGGTCGCAAAGACGCAGGACAATGAGGTCGGCGACGGCACGACCACAGCTGTCATACTGGCAGGCGAGCTCCTCAAGCGCGCGGGCGAGCTTGCCGACAAGAATGTGCACCCGACCGTCATCACGGCAGGCTACAAGCTGGCCGAGGAAAAGGCATTTGAGCTACTCGACAAGGTAGCAATTGATATCACGGCAGACCAGACAGGTCTGCTGAAGAACGTGGCTGAGACGGCCATAAGCGGGAAGAACGTTGGTGGCGGCAACGAGTACCTTGCCGAACTTTCTGTCAAGTCAGTGAAAATGGTGGCTGAGAAGGTTGGAGACGGGTACAGTGTGGACACAGATGATATCAAAATAGAGAAGAAGCATGGAGCATCCGTTTCCGAATCTGAAATTGTGTCAGGCCTTGTTATCGACAAGGAGAGGGTTCACCCCAGGATGCCCGCGCGTGTCGAGGATGCAAGAATTGCGCTCATAACATCAGCGCTTGAGATCAAGAAGACTGAAGTTTCCTCCTCAATCCAGATCAAGGATCCGTCGCTTATACAGAAATTCCTGGACCAGGAGGATGAGACACTGAGGGAAATGGCAGACAGCATTGTTGCTGCGGGTGCAAACGTGGTGATATGCGAGAAGGGCATTTCCGACACCGTGCAGCACTATCTCGCCAAGGCCGGCATATACGCTGTCCAGAGGGCAAAGAAGTCAGACATGGAGAAGCTTTCAAGGGCGACAGGCGGAAAGCTTGTTGCCAACATCAGGGACCTCGGCAAGAGTGATCTCGGTAAGGCTAAGGAGGTTGAGCAGCGCAAGATTTCCAATGAGGAGATGACATTCATCACAGGCTGCAGGAATCCAAAGTCAGTCACGGTTCTTCTCAGGGGAGGAACAGAGCATGTGGTGGATGAGCTGGAGGCTGCATTCACCGATGCCATGAGGGTTGTGGCGGTGGCAATCGAGGACGGGAAGGTTGTCGCAGGCGGCGGCTCGGTTGAGACGTACATCAGCATGCGTCTCAGGGACTATTCCTCGGGGGTAGGCGGAAGGGAGCAGCTTGCAGTCGAGGCCTTTGCTACCGCACTCGAGTACATACCCAGAACCCTTGCCGAGAACTCGGGGCTGGACCCTGTGGACCTCCTGATAGAGCTCAAGTCAAGGCATGCCAGGGCGAAGGGCGCCTGCTACGACGGCATAGCCGTTGAGGAAGGCAAGATCAAGGATATGCTGAAGGCCAAGGTCCTTGAGCCAATCAGGGTCAAGAGGCAGGCCATTGCATCTGCGTCTGAGGTCGCCAACATGATACTGAGGATTGACGACGTCATCGCTTCCAAGAAGGGAGCGGGCGGATCTCCTGGCGGAATGCCCCCTGGCGGCATGCCTCCGGGCGGAATGCCCCCTGGAATGATGTGAAGCTGCCCGCTTCGCAAACCACTTAATTCTCTCCCTTTTTTGCACCAAGTTCCTCTGATAGAATGCGAGCTGCATCGATCAGCCCCATGTGGCTGAATGCCTGGGGGAAGTTGCCGAGGAATTCACCGGATGCAGGGTCTATCTCCTCGGAAAAGAGGCCGAGATGGTTGGAGTGTCCAAGGACATGTTCAAAGAGGGCTTTGGCCTCTTCGGCCATACCCGCCTTGGCCATTGCTGCTATGAACCAGAATGTGCAAATAAGGAATGCACCCTCACGGCCTGCAAGGCCGTCCTTCCCCCTGTACCTGTAGATGAAACCGCTCTTGAGCAGATGCTTCCTTACTGCGTCAAGAGTGGAAAGGAATCTCGGATCCCTGGCATCCACAATCCCTAGCAGCGGCATGAGCAGGACACTCGCATCCAGATAGCCGCCGCCGATGCTGCTTGAATAGGAGTGGAGGGATGAACTGTACGCCCCCTCCAGCACAGTCTTCCTGACTTCCTCAGCAACCCTGGCATAGCGCTTTTCCCTCCCCCTGTACCCCTGCCATGCTGCCATCTCTGAAGTCCTTGAAAGTGCAACCCATGAGAGAAGGGCGGAGTGTGTATGCCTGTCAACACCGTTTCTCATCTCCCAGATTCCCATATCCTTCCTCTTCCAGTTCGAGACGACATAGTCTGCGATTGAATCAACAATCCTCCACATCATATCCGGCAGCTTCTCCGGCGGCCTGAATGTCATGTACACCGCATCCACCACCGAGCCGTAGATGTCCAGCTGCAGCTGGTCGGTTGCGCTGTTGCCTTCCCTCACGGGGCGCGAATCCCTGTATCCGGATAACCTGCCTACCGTCCTCTCCCTGGGCACTGTGTCCCCTTCAACAGTATACATGACACGGAGCATGTCCGGACGGGACAGGTTGCCGCGGAGCAGGTGAAGGAGCCACAGGAAATACTTCTTCTCCTCTTCTGTGTGGCCAAGTGCATTGAATGAAATGAGAGCGTATGTCGAATCCCTGATCCACGAGAATCTGTAGTCCCAGTTCCTGTCATGCCCAATGGACTCAGGGAGGCTCGTGGTGGCGGCTGCGCAAATTGCCCCGCTCGGACTGTAGGTGAGCAGTTTGAGCACAAGAGCGGAACGCTTTACCTGCTCCTTCCACAATCCATCATATTTCGTCTTCGCGGCCCATTTGCGCCAGTAGGCAATTGTGTCCTTCAGCATGACTCCGCTGTATTCCATCTTTGCCCGCTGGGTCTTCCCCTCATTCCACCGTAGCACGACAGGGATTACCTCCCCTTTCTTCACGCGGATGAGTCCTGTAGCCTTCCCTCCGCTCACGCGCAGTTTCACGGGTGCGGAGAGGGACATCTGCTCCCGCCCGCCGGACGCAACGCAGCCGAACTTCTCACTCCTGATGCTGCATCCGGCCCTGCCGAAGTTGAATCCTGGTTGAAGCACAATCTCGACCTCCCCCTCTCCACTCGTGCAAACTATTATCCTGTGAATTTCGTGCCTCGAGTAGGGTATGCCACCCACGTCCTCCACGGGCATGAAATCATCGATGTAAATGCTGCACTCTGCAGACTTCATTGATGTCCGCAGTACGTTTGTATTACTCCTGTATCGCTGCGAGAAATTCGATGCACCTGCCAGCTCAAGCCTGAATTCACCGCCCTTTCCGCTGTCAAGTAATGAAGCGAAGACTGGAGGTGAATCCATGCGCGGGAAGGAACACCAGTCTATCGTTCCCCTCCCTGTGACAAGCGCGACTGAGAAGGTATCTCCTATGATGCCGTGATTCCTTATGTCATGCTCCCGATCCCGGCACGATTTACCGTCACCCGATTTCATTGAATCGTCCCTAGTGAAAAAGTGACCGGTAATAAAGCTGAGCAATGCCGCTCAGCTTCCCAATCCTGCTTCAATGCAGAAGGCGCCTTCTCCGCAGATTCATGTAGAGCGCCGCATTTATCAGCCACATGTGACTGAGTGCCTGCGGGAAATTGCCCAGGAATTCGCCAGTTGCGGGATTTATCTCCTCCGAAAAGAGACCCAGGTGGTTGGAGTGGGCAAGCGCATTCTCAAAGATCGCGGCAGCCTTCTTGATATTGTTCTGCAGGGCCAGAGCAATGACATGCCAGAATGTGCATGCAATGAATGCCCCCTCCTTTCCATCAAGTGCATCATCCATGAGGTATCTGTAGACAAACCCATCCCCCATCAGATTCTGTTCTATGCTCCTCAGGGTGGATGCGAATTTAGGATCCCTCGCCCTTATGAACTTCACCAGTGGCATCATCAGCACACTTGCATCAAGGAATCCCCCGCCAAGAATGTTTGTAAAAGCGCCAATTTCCCGGTTGAATCCACGTGTCAAGACTTCCTTTCTGATTGCACGTGCAGTTCTGGCCCATTTAAGCTGTCTTTTCCTGCTTCCAATCCACCCCGCCATCTCCGAGGCACGATAGAGTGCCAGCCAGCTCATCATGGCAGAGTGCGTATGCCTCTGGTTGCCATTCCTCATCTCCCATATGCCCGCATCCGGCTTTTCCCAGCTGCGCGCGACAAAAGCGGCAAGTCCGTCAACAACCCTCCACAGCTGGTCAGGGAGCCTTTCGGGCGGGTGGAATGTGAAATTGATTGAATCGATGATTGAGCCGTAGATGTCCATCTGCGACTGGTCTGTAGCACCGTTGCCTTCCCTGACCGGTCTTGACCCCTTGTAACCTGCGAAGCCGAATACATCCGTTTCCTGTGGGACCGGATCTCCCTCCACGGTATACATCACCCTGAGACCTTCGGGCTTTGATGACCTCCCCTTGAGCAGCCTGAGAAGCCACTGGAGGTATTTCCTCTCCTCGTCCTCGTGACCCAGAAGATGGAAAGACCAGAGCGCGTAAGTGGAATCCCTAATCCATGAGAATCTGTAGTCCCAGTTACGCCTATGGCCGATGGACTCGGGCAGACTGGTCGTAGGGGCTGCACATATTGCACCCGTGGGGTTGTAGGTGAGCATCTTGAGGACAAGTGCGGAGCGTATAACCTGCTCCTTCCACTCTCCTGCATATTGCCCCTTTCCCACCCAGTTCTTCCAGTACGCAGCTGTCCCCCTCAGAAGTGAAGAAGACCATTCGGAATTCGGCTCCCTCGGCTCTCGGCCATTCCATCTCAGTATGATTGGCGTACTCTCTCCCTCCTTGAGGGTGAAAGTGCAGTAGGCAATACCATCCTTCACACGGAATCTGTATCTGGAAAGGACGGTAACATCATCGGAATCGGTTTGAGCCATGCAACCTGTCTTAACGGAACGGAGTTTTGCATCATCCCTGCCGAAGTTAAACCTTGGAGTCAGCCTGACTGTAATCTTTGCCCTCCCCCTTGAGCACTTGACAATCCTGTGTATTTCATGCCTGGAATAGACAAGGCCGCGTACCTCCTCTACAGGCATGAAATCGGTTATGCTTGCCGTTCCCTCCCCGGATGTTATAACTGTTTCGAGTATGTTGGTATGTTTCCTGTAGCGTTGAGAATAGCCTGCTGCACCATTCATCCCGATCCTGAATTCACCTCCCTTCTTCCTGTCAAGCAGCGATGACAGTAATGGAGGCGAGTCAATTCTTGGGAAAGTGCACCAGTCTATTGTCCCTTTAATAGTAACCAGAGCGCAGGAGTAGGTATCTCCTATGATCCCATGGTTGTTTATGAGGTACTCATCAAGATCAGGGCTCTCCTTGAAGTCCATCGGTGAAAGTATAGCGTACTATGACTATTTAATCGATGCAAGAGCCTAATCCACGTATTGAATTTGCATGAGATTCAATTGGTGGAGTATTAAGATATTAATTATATAATAGTTATTAATAGATGTTTTTAATTAAATAATATCATATTCATTTAATCAAAAATCTATTTATTATAATATATTTTTGATGAAATCGTCCTTTTCGAATTCCGGCCTTTTCGCATAATTCGGTCATAACACAATGCACATTACTCTGCCCCGGGACCTTCTATTGCACATGAGTCGCCAGTTGACTGTTTGATAGACACCCTTGTAAGCCATTAAATGTCTAAGCTATATTAATATTGTTTATACATCTGTTAAGTATTATTTTCTAATAGGATATAATAAGGTCCCATTTTGAAGGCGCAGGCTTCCTGACCGCCCCGTATTTATTGTGAGGCCGTACCTGCCTTCATTGAAAGTGCAGTTCAGCAGGACCAGTCGCTCCCCTGGTTTTGCCTTCTCAAGGTCAGCATCCTCTATCTGCTTGTCCCAGAGGACAACTCTCCCCTCCCTGCCGTCGCTCAGCCCTATCTTGATTCCAACGAAACTGCCACGGCCACCGTCCTTCCTGGAGTATCCCCTTTCCGCTTCCACTTCCAGAACAACACCTTCGTCCTGCGAGTTTAGCATCTTTTCCAACCGATCTCTTATCTTCTGTATTTTCTCTTCAGCAACATCTCCAGCCTCATACTCGACAAGAAGCTTCGCTGTAGGTCTGTCGATCAGACCTCCAAAATCAGCTATTTTCTTCTCAATTTCCGCTTCCCGCGAGGGTTGTCTGGCCATCTGGAATACACTCACCTCCAGGTAATGTGTCCGGGTTGATAACCGATTTGCTGTTTTTCGCATTTGCGGACTCCCATTTGGCGCATCGCCTTCCTGTCCCCCCGATCATAAAGGTCGGGGAAAAACTATAATATTATGCAATGGGTTGTCAGACAATCGTCGGATGCACTCATGAAAGTTGCCATCTACCTCAGGGTTTCAACCACTGAACAGGCAGAGGAAGGGTTCAGCATAGCCGCACAGAAGGAAAGGTTGAAGGCATACATACAGAGCCAGGGATGGGAGCTTGCGACCATCTACGAGGATGGCGGATTTTCCGGCGGAACTATCAACAGGCCATCCTTCAACAAGCTGAGATCAGACATGAAGACAGGCATGTTCGATCTGATACTGGTGTACAAGCTGGACAGGCTTTCCAGGAACATGAGGGATTTGTCCAACCTCGTCCACGAGATGGATGAACACAATATATACTTCAAGAGCGCCACGGAGCCTTTCGATACAACCACGCCTGCAGGAAAGCTCATATTCAACATGCTCGGCAGTGTCGCAGAATTCGAACGCGGCATGATAGCAGAGAGGGTAAAGATGGGAATGATGCAGAAGGCCAAGGAGGGAAAGGGAATACTGGGCTTCAATCACCCCTATGGTTATGACTTTGTGGACGGCAGGCTACTCCGAAATGCACATGAGGCGAGGGTCGTCCTCGACATATTCGGTCAGTACAACTCTGGCAGCAGCCTCATGGAGGTTGCAATGGGGCTGAACTCCAGTGGAGTCACAACCAAGAAAGGCAGCATGTGGAAGAAGCAGACAGTTCTGAATGTGATCACCAACCCGCTTTATGCAGGATACCACCGATGGTCTTCCTTCTACTGGAGGGGCGAACATGATCCACTCGTTGACACAGGAACATGGAATCTTGCTCAAAGGGTGAGATCATACAGGCAGCGCTCCTCATGTAAGCTGCTTCAGGTAGAGAGTCTAGGCGAAGGAGAATTTGGTGTGGCTGTTGCCTGAACAGGTTGCAGCTAACAAATTGTCATTTTAGGGGTTGGTTGAGGATGGCGGATTGAAAACGACGTGCATAAAGCCTCATTTCGGTAAATGTCGGTTCACCGACTTTGACTGGAGTGTACATTTCTTTCTACTTGCGGCTGATACTTCAAACGTCCTTGACGGAAGATTACAGCGGGTATGCAGTGCAATTTGCGTCCAGGGCAGCGCTGCATCCAAAAGATTTTCATACGATCTGGAGGGTTGTATAGTGCTTAGCAATAATAATAGAGTTAGAATACATTGCCATGATAATTTTAATGAGATTTACTTTAATGACATGGTTAGGCAGGTCGCCCTGATGAATCCTGCAGTTGTCAGGCCGAGTATACGCGCACGATCGCCCAGACGCAGGAGTCGATGGAGCATTCTAATGGTGCATTCCAATGCTTGATAATTTGTGTCAGGAATTGCTAGATTCCAGTCAACTGTGGTGAATAGCTTAACTATTAAAGTCAATACATGTATAACATAAACTAATATTGCATGAACTAAGAATGTGATAAGCCGGCGAAAAGTTCTTGGCATTACGCCGCTAGGGTGCTGTGAAAATGTCTGATTTACCCTGGGCCGAGAAATACAGGCCCATAAAGTTGGATGAAGTGATAGGTAATGACAGGGCGAAAGCTGCTCTCAGGCAGTGGGCCAGGTCTTGGAGCAAAAAGGGAACACCGGCGCAGCCCGGTGTGATTCTTGCAGGGCCGCCCGGGGTGGGGAAGACAACATGCGCGATTGCCATCGCAAAAGAGATGTCCTGGGATTACATCGAAATGAATGCTTCAGACAGGAGAACGGGCAAGGAACTCAGGAGGATTGTCCTGCCTGGTGCATCCACCAACACATTCAGTCTAGATGGTAATTACTTCTCACTCGAGGAAGGGAAAAGGCATCTGATTATTCTAGATGAAGCGGACAACATAGACAGCAGGGATGACATAGGCGGTATAGCCGTTGTATCTGAACTGCTCAAAACCACAAAACAGCCTGTAATCCTGATTGTCAACGACCTTTATGAGTTGACCAGGAGAAGCGAGTCAATAAAGAAATCATGCAAGGTGATACGCTTCGATGCCCTCATGAAAGATGACATTGCAAGGGTGTTGCACGAGATCGGGGATTCGGAAGGGGTGAAGATCAGCTTCGATGCAGTCATGATCATGATTGAAATGGCTGGCGGAGATGCGCGAGCAGCTATCAACGACATGCAGTCGGTTGCCCTGAAGGGAAGCATCACATCCGCAGATCTCAAAGGTATGTCAAAGAGGAATAAGACTGTTGATATCAGAGAGGGAGTCACCAGACTCTTCCATTCTGTTGATCCGAAGAAGAGCCTCAGCACCATAAGACTTCTTGAAGAGGACCCGGGAGGTCTGATACTTTGGATTGATGAGAACATGCCCTCTAATTCTGCCAGCATAGAGACGCTCACAGCCGGCTTCGAATCACTCTCGCAGGCCTCAAGATTCATAGCTCTCGGAGGAAGGCACAGTTACTACAGGCTCTGGTCCTATGCAAATGACATGATGGCCCTTGGCGCCATAATCGCATCGGGCGGATATGAAAGCGGTGAGCAGACGAAATTCCCCCTAATACTGACCAAATTCAGGCGAAGAAATGCAGTTGTTTCTGTGAGAAGAGGTCTCCTTGAAAAGATATCAAAGTACGCTCACACTTCGCCCAGAAATGTCTACAACGTCATGCTGCCATTCCTGAGGAACGCCTTCGATTCCTCAGAGAAATTCGCATCGGCGATGACTGCGAGGCTCAACCTCACAAACGAGGAGCTGGCCGCACTGCTTGACATGCCTGAGGATTCAGCTGTAGTCAGCCGTATCTACAAGTCTGCTTTCAGCCCGCGTCAAAGTTAATTATTTAGTTAATTATTATGAATCAATAATAATTCGACATAAAATATTCTATAAAGTTTATGTTGTAATTAAACTACAATATATGATATTAATATATAGTTATAATTTTAACGCGGAATTCTTGACAATGCGTCCTGACAAGTCGGCAGCCCCTGGTAACGCTTCTGGGCCGCGTACGGTGTTATCACTGCAGTCAGTAGTCGAACTGCAAAAAACAAGCTAATATACTCTACCAAGATACTGCCATGCATGGACTCTCAGAAGAGGGCTGTCCTGGAAAAGCAGCATTACAAGATCATAGGCGAGCACAGCGCCGTCAAGGTATGTCACTGGACTAAGGAGGAGATGACGCATGACAGGGGATGCTACAAGCAGAGCTTCTACGGCATAGAATCGCACAGGTGCATGCAGATGACACCCACTGTCGCCCAGTGTTCGGAGAACTGCATGTTCTGCTGGCGCTTCCAGGATTTTGAGGAGGATCACATTGAGGTAGAGGATGACCCCAAGTTCATTCTCGAAGGGGCAATTGAGGCGCAGAAGAAGCTAATGAGCGGCTACAGGGGAGATGCGCGCGTCTCTCCAGAAAAATGGCAGGAATCGCAAATGCCGAAGCATGTTGCGATATCACTTACAGGCGAGCCCACGGCTTACTCGCGCCTTGGTGAATACATAGAACTCTGTCACAAGGCAGGAATGACCACTTTTCTGGTAACGAACGGGACGAACCCGGAAGTGCTTAGAAAGCTGGACCCCCTCCCGACACAGCTGTATGTGACAATAGCCGCGCCAAGCAAGGAAATGTTCACCAAGGTCTGCGCCCCCATACGCTCCAATGCATGGGAGCAGCTTATGGACACGCTCAGTCTTCTGCCATCGCTCGACACAAGGAAAGTCATCAGGCACACTCTTGTCAAGGGCTGGACGCTGGGATTTGAAAACCAGTATGCAAGGCTTGACAGAATTGCCGACCCTCACTTCATTGAATCCAAGGGTTATGTGAATGTCGGGTATTCCCGTGAGCGACTAACGATGCGCAACATGCCCAGCCACGATGAAATCCATGAGTTCGCCACCAGGCTTGCATCAGAGCTCGGCAACTATGAACTGCAGAGCGAAAGAAGGGATTCCAGGGTGGCGCTCCTTGTAAGGAAGGGAGTCAACCGCTGGCTCCCCGGACTTGAGCGGCCGCTGGAAGAGGAGCTGCGATACAACCTGCCGCGTAACCGGCAGCCGGCCGAATAGGGCTACTTCAGCCTCACTGTCTCCAGGTTCTGGGGTGCCTTGGTTTCAATCCCGAACTTCTTGTGGATTGTGCTGGCAAGTTCGAGGCACTTGTGTTCCTCGCCGTGCCCCAGGAATATCTTGGACGGTTTGGGCTCGAGTCCTGCAACGTAGTTAAGGAGCTGTCTTCTGTCGGAATGGCCGCTGAACCCGTCCACCGTCTCGATGTTAAGCTTAATCGGCACAGCAATCTGCTGGCCGCGCTCTGTCATCTGGAGTTCCTTAGCACCACGCTGGATTCTCCTTCCAAGCGTCCCCTCGGCCTGGTAGCCGACGAAGATGAGTGTGTTGTTGGGATTATCTGCCCAGTGTTTCATGTATTCAAGCACAGGGCCGCCATTCATCATGCCAGAGGTTGCAAGGACAATGCACGGTTCAGGATCGCTCAGTATCTTCTGCCTGGTTTCAGTGCTGTCGACCCTCTTGAATATGGGTGAAAGGAATGGATTCTCGCCATTCTGGAATATCTGCGTCCTCAGCTGGCTGTTAAGATATTCGGGGTAGGCGGTGTGTATTGCAGTCGCCTCCCATATCATCCCGTCAAGCCAGACCTGAAGCGTGGGCACCTGTCCGGTGCGCATCAGTTCCTCCAGGACAAGCATAATCTCCTGCGACCTGCCAACCGCAAAAACAGGGATTATCACCTTTCCCTGCCTTCCGAGGACGCGCTCGACAATAGTCTTCAGGCCCTGCGAAGCGTCCTGCCTTGATGCCTGCATGTCGTGGTAGCCGCCATAGGTCGATTCCATGACAAGTGCCTCGAGCCTCGGGAATTTGTTGTTGGCCGGATTGAACAGCCACGTCTTTTCAAACTTGATGTCACCACTGAACGCAATGTTGTAAAGACCGTCTCCGATGTGAAAGTGTGCCACGGCAGAGCCAAGTATGTGGCCTGCGTTCTGGAATGTGAGCCTGACATCAGGGGCTATGTCTGTGGTCTCACCGTACTTTAGAGTGATGCAGTTCGCAACCTCCTTCCTGATGTTTGATGAGTCATAAGGCGCCTTCTTCCCTTCGCCAAATGCCACCTTCAGCATATCCAGCTGGAGCATGGACATCATGTCCCTGGTTGGGGGGGTGCAGTATACAGGTCCGTCATACCCGTACTTGAAGAGGGCGGGCAGCAGCCCTGTATGGTCCAGATGAGCATGAGTGATGACCACAGCATCTATCGATTCAATAGGCTGTAGTTCAGGAGCATTGAGGTAAGGCGCCGGGACATTAGGGCCGCCGGAATCCTGGTCAGATGTGCCAAGCCCGCAGTCAATGAGCACCTTACTCTGCCTTGTGCTGAGCAGCGAGGAACTCCTGCCCACCTCCCGGAAGCCGCCGAGGGAAGTCACCCTGACCCAGCTCTCCCCGTCGATCATGGGTCTGCTGAGCCTCCTTCCAACCTTGCGCAGGAAATCCTTCCTTTCGTTAGCGATGCTGCGCATATAGGTCCTTATGTCTCCAATCGTCTTGGAAGGTATCGGGGGGGTCCTGACGACCCTTGGAGCCCAGCCTATCTCTTTCTTGATTTCATTCAGCACTGCCCCCTGCCTCCCTATTACAGCGCCGGGGCTCAGCGCTTCAATGATAACCTCTCCGGTCTCCTCATCAAAGAAGATGTCCGTAACCTGTGCTTCTTCGGGGATAATCTCCCTGATCTTCTTTGCAGCACCATCCTCCGAGGCCAGAAGCGAAGGGTCGGGTCTGATATCCACCCTTCTCCTGAGGCTCTGCGCAAGCTGGCGGACAATGTCCGTGTTCTGCGAGTAAGTTTCAAAATTCTTGATGTAGACAACCACAACGGACGCCTCAAAGTCGATATTCGTTACCTCGATTTCAGCCGGGATTGTTTTCCTGACTATCTCCTTTATCTCGTCAACTGTCTTCTCAACAGCCATTACTTCGTACTCCTAGCTTTATTGAACAGGTTCCGCAAACAACAACGGGTTACAGAATCCTTCAGACGTTTGGTGAAAAATGTTTGTTCAAGCTGTTTTCAGGATCTTTGTCCATCGCTTCTCTATCTCCTTCTCTTCAAGCTTGACATAGCCTTTTGAGGTGATGTTCACAACCACCGCCCTTCCGCCGCTGGCCGAATCCCTTTCCATAGCGGCATGAAGCGCCCTTATAGCTATGTCGCTTGCCTCCGCGACAGAAAGTCCTTCCTCGAAATGGTCCTCCAGAACGCCAAGCGCGAACGGCGAACCGGAACCAATCGAGACGACCTTGTCAGGTGTCATTCCGCCAGCCGCGTCAAGACCGTAGACAGCGGATTGCCCCTTGTCGACACCGCCGACAATCAGGCCGACGTAGAAAGGAGTGTACCTGTTAGACTGCAGTATTGAAGCTGTAAGGCTTGCCGCCGCGCGGACGCTCATGTATGAGCCAGTCTTGAGCCTGTGTAGCTCAACCTCGGCCCTTATATACCTAGCAAGTGCCTGGTCGTCGCCGACGAGACCAGCAGTTGTGATGCCGAGGTTGTCATCCAGCCTGTATATCTTGTCTGCATGCTTGTGTGCTATCAAGTTGCCCATGGTCGCACGCGTTTCTGAAGCAAGGACAGCACCGTCCTTACAGGCTATCCCTATCGTCGTTGTACCCTTTTTCAAATCTGACATGTCCATCCAATAACCTCAATACAACATCAAAAAAAGTTTGACGTCTATATTGAAACTTTACCAGCTATTTAAGCCTTCAGTGCTTTTCGCGCCCAGACGGGCAGGCCATCCCGTGTGTTCAGAAGCAGACACAAGTGCGTGGACGCATGTTGCAGGCTATGATTCTGCCCCCTAACTACCGGGTCGGGGTTAAATGCACCTAACTGTCGATCGCGGTTGCCAGCAGTTCGATTTGTGAATCATATTTTTCGAGCCAGTATGATTTTAGCAAAGGTTTTAATACTAGACACAGCATCTTATTGTTTAGGGTCTTGGGCTGGTTGTTAGAGTGCATCCCATCCCTTCTGACAAAACTGGCCCATCCCTTTCTAAACCCTTTCTTCTCGGGCACCTTTCCATTCTTATGCAATTAGAACGTTCAAATAGAGTATTGTTTTTCAAAAGCAACAGGTCAGGCCAATGGTTCTCGAAGGATTAGGCGAATCGCTCCGTTCGATACTGAAGAAGATTAGCGGTTCAGCAAACGTCGATGAGAAGCTTGTAAGGGAGATAACGAGGGACATCCAGCGGGCCCTTCTGCAGGCTGATATAAATGTCAATCTGGTGCTCCAGCTCTCAAGGAAGGTGGAGGACAGGGCGAAGAATGAGAAGATACCCCCAGGGGCAAGTCTGAAGGAGCACATAATCAAGATCATCTACGAAGAGCTGACGGCTCTTCTCGGAACTGCCGGAACACTCAAGAAGGAAAAACAGACGATAATGCTGGTGGGCCTATACGGGCAGGGAAAGACGACAACCGCAGGCAAACTGGCCAGATACTTGTCAAAGAGGGGGCTTTCCGTGGGTCTTGTCGCCGCAGACGTACACAGGCCGGCCGCATATGACCAGCTTCAGCAGATTGGGCAGGACATCAAGGTGCCCGTGTTTGGAATACCGGGTGAAAAGGATGCTGCGCGCATCGTGCGGGACGGCATGAAGCACTTCGAAGGAATGGATGTAAAGATCATAGACACAAGCGGGCGACATTCGCTGGAGCAGGATCTGATTGACGAGGTGAAAAGGGTAGGGGAGCTGGCACAGGCACAGTACAGGGTGCTGGTACTCGATTCCTCCGTGGGTCAGCAGGCCGGCGTTCAGGCAAAGGCATTCCACGATGCTGTCAATATCAACGGTGTAATACTCACCAAGCTGGACGGGACTGCCAAGGGTGGAGGAGCGCTTAGCGCGGTCGGTCACACGGGAGCACCCATCATCTTCATTGGCACGGGCGAACATTTAGAGGACCTCGAGACCTTCAATCCCGAGCGCTTCATATCAAGGCTGCTGGGGATGGGGGACCTTCACACCCTTCTCGAGAGAATGCGGGAGTCAATAGATGAGGTGAAGGCTGAAGAGACAGCCAGGAAGATAATGAGCGGCCATTTCACACTCCGTGAAATGTATGAACAGATGGAAATGCTTGCCGATGTGGGCCCTCTGAAGAAGGTCATGTCAATGCTACCCGGTTTTCCTGGAATGAAGCAGGATATCAATGCCGAGGAACTGCAGGAGAAGCTTGCCAGATTCCATGTGATAATGGATTCGATGACTGATGAGGAGCTCGACAATCCCAAGCTCATAAAGTCAAGCCGTGTATTGCGCATCTCGCGCGGTGCAGGGGTGGAGCAGAAGAATGTCAGGGAACTTCTCAAGCAGTACAACCTTTCAAGGAAGGCTGTCAAGGGCTTCATGGGCAACAGGAAGATCAGGCGGCAGCTCATGAAGCAGATGAAGGATCAAAAGGCATATGAGGAGTGATATGCAGCCGCTTGGGAGCAGACGCTTCCTCGTCGTGTCTCACAGGACGCCCACGGATGGCGATTTCAGCCTTAACGATCTTCCAGGCAGCGGAGGCAGGGTGGATGTGCTTGCGAGGTGCGTCTCTTCTGCACTCCTTGTGTCAAATGCGATACGCAAGGACGCTTCCATAGCAATATACTTCGGATCTGGAACTGTAGGCGGCAGGTCCGTAATAATCAGCGGGGGAAGCGTGAAGTATCTGAACCCCGACGAGAGGAGCACCGCTGCTCTCCTGCGCAATGCGCTTGTGAAGGCCAGAGGGGGAGGAGAGGGTGAGGCGAGCCCTGGCATCAGTTATTCGGAGAGGACCCTTCCTGAACTCCTCTCCATCATGGCTTCCGGCTGCAATGTCCACCTGCTCGAGGAGGATGGCCGAATGGCAGTGGGTCTTGAACAGCCTTCGCTCTTTGTGCTGGGTGACAGCCTTGACCTCAGTCGGGAGGAGGCTGATCAGGTGGAGGCATTTTCCCCGCGGCACACATCCATCTCCACGATCAGCCAGCAGTCAGACCAGTGTATAGTCATAGTCAACTGGCTTCTTGACAACGGACACTGACGGTTGTAATGTCCGCATGACTGGCATTCGGATGAAGAGTTTTATCTATAGAACGCATAACTGTATCCCGAAGTGGGCAGTAATATGACAGGGGATATCCCTAAGCAGGGGCAGGCTACAAAGGAACAGGTCAAGCCTCAGATTTCAGATGATGCAAGTCCGGCAGATGACGGCATGCTTGCCCTTTCAAGGGCAAGGCACACAGCTGATGAAAGGAAGATTATAGCAAGGCTGAGGAAGCAGGGAATGCGGCACCGGGCCAAGGCCTCCGGATACCTGGTGAAAGCAAAACGCATCGACGAGAAGGCTGCAACACTGATGCACAAGGCCAACCAGCTCAAGCAGGAATCCATGGCAATACTGGACCAGGCCAAGAACAAGGGAAAGGCCGCAACCGAGTTTCAGAAGAAACTCGACGTCTCGGGTTCAAATTCACAGGGTTCTGATGCCGAAATGCAGATGTCAAGGCTTGAGCATGAGGAGGCGAGGCTCACGAGGCAGTCAAACCAGCTTCAGGCCAGGGCCGCAGCCATGACCGAACGTGCATCGAGGCTGAAAAGGAGATCTGTGGACTTCATGCAGAAGCAGCGCTCGCACGAAATAGAGTCTGCCCAGTACCTCAAGAGAGCTGAGGACATGGACAAAAGAAGGGGTTGATGCCGGCTGCAGGGTAAGTTTTGAGTAATGCTTATTTATACAGGCACGTTACACGTGCCTCGTGCCTTAAGAGCCATGGGAGTGGATTTTTGGAAGCAGGAGAAATTTCTGTAGATGAAATCGAACAAAAGCGTGACTTGCTTAACATCGAGGCTGAGAAGCATAGAAGGAACAGGGACGGGCTCAATGAAAAGACACGGCAGTTTGCCGACCAGCGCGATCAGCTGAATTCTGAAGTCAGAAAGCTGATTGAAGAGGCTGGAAGCCACAAACACAACAGGGACGAGCTCAATGAAAAGGTGAAGGCGGCGAAGGAGCAGAGGGAGATATGGAACAAGGCTTACACCGACTCTGCTGCCGAACTGGTCGAACTCAGAAGGTCCATAGCGCCGAAGTCAGGTGCTCCGCCATCCAAGCTCAAGCGAGATTTGAAATCACTTGAATTCAAGCAGATGACATCGGTCCTTACCCCCGAAAAGGAGAAGGAGATTGTCGAGCAGATGTCCAAGCTTCAGAACGAGATAAGGAAGAGGGAGGAGGCGCTCAAGTCCAACAAGCAGTACTCCACTCTCCTTTTGAAAGTCAATGACGCCAAGGAGAAGGCGGAATCATTCCACAGGCAGGTGGCCGTGCTGGCCGAGCAGGCGCAGAGGGAACATGATATGATGATGGAGCTTTATGACAAGGCGGACCGCATCAGGCGCAATGCGGACGACGCGCAGGCGAAGTTCGTGGAGAGCAAACTGCTGGCTGATGAAGAGCACAAGAAGCATATTGACGCCATCCATCAGGTCCACGACTTTGACAAGCTGCTCTACGGTATCAGGCAGAAGCAGAGGAGACCACGCGGCATGGAGGATGCCGAAAAGGTCACCAAGGATGCCGAGGAAGTGTTTGAGAAGTTCAAGAAAGGGGAGAAGCTCAGCACGGAGGACATCATGCTTCTCCAGAAGTCAGGCTACCTGTAGATGACAATGCTTAAGTACAGATAAATGGTGAATAACGGCAGAGGTCGAGCAGGTATGAGGAGTTCGTCGTTCTGGTTTCTACTTCTTGGTGTTGTGCTGCCCGGAGCAATCTTCGCCCTCTTCGTCTATTTCGACGTAAACATCTTCCTGATCATTCTCCTTCTGACCTACATACTGACCGTCCTGTTCACCTTCATGCCAAGGCGTACCGGCTCAAGCTGAAGTGGTGACGTGGGAGTCGACATCTCTGGTATTCTGGAGAAGAGGCAGATAGAGCTCGGGGACCTTCAGGGGACCAGGGTTGCCGTTGATGCATACAACACAATCTACCAGTTTGTTTCGGCCATAAGGCAGCCTGACGGCACCCCTCTGTCCGATTCAAACGGCATGCCCACCTCTCATCTCATCGGGCTGCTCCACCGCAATGTCAGGCTGATCTCCGCCGGAATCAGGCCATTCTACGTCTTTGACGGCTTTCCAAGCGAGCTGAAGGCAGCCACCCTTGAAAAGAGGAAGCAGATCAAAATCCGGGCTGATGAGAAGTACAGGGAGGCGGTGGAGAAGAAGGATATGGCCAAGGCATACAGCTACGCCATGCAGACGACCAGGCTCACCGAGGACATGATAGAGGAGAGCATGAGAATACTTGATCTCATGGGCATCCCGTACATGACGGCGCCTGCGGACGGCGAGGCCCAGGCGAGCCAGATGGCTCTGAAGGGGGATGTCTGGGCCATAGCATCGCAGGATTTTGATTCACTGCTGTACGGCGCCCCGCGCCTGGTGAGGAACCTCAACATGTCTGGAAGGCGAAAGATGCCGGGCCGGAGGGAATTCAGGGAGGTCCACATTGAAATGATAGAGCTGGAGCCAAATCTGAGGAGGCTGGGCATCTCACGGGAGCAGCTGGTCGACATAGCAATTCTGGTGGGAACAGACTTCAACGAGGGTGTCAGGGGAGTTGGTGCAAAGAAGGGGCTCGCAGCCATGCTGAAGGACGGAAGCATCGAATCGAGCCAGTATGCGGAATCCATTCCAGCTGAACTGCTGTCAAGGGTGAGGGAGACATTCCTGCACCCATCATTCATCCAGGATTACGGCCTTGAATGGAGGCAGCCTGACGGGGAGGGACTGACTGAATTCCTGTGCCACGAGCATGAATTCTCCAGGGAGAGCGTTGAGGAGGCGCTGGCAGGGCTCAAGCTGGCGGATGTAACGAGGCAGCAGTCGCTCGACAGGTGGAGCTGAGATTCGCTGGCGCATAGTCTGCAGGCTGTTTTTAAATAACATATCCCCCTAGTCCTCCTCCAATCGGTGCCTTCGATGATAAAGAAAGCAGAGGGAAACTACGACCCGCTGGCCGTTGAGAAGCGTTCAGCAGAGTACTGGGTACGGAACAACATATATGAGCGGCTTAAGGACCTCCGCTCCGGCGGCGACAGGATATACTTCCTTGACGGCCCCCCCTACACTACGGGCGACATACATGTCGGGACGGCGATGAACAAGCTCCTCAAGGATTTTCGAATCAGGTACTGGAGGATGAATGATTTCAACGTGCGTGACCAGCCCGGCTGGGACATGCACGGCCTTCCGATAGAGGTCCAGGTTGAAAAGTCATTCAGCCTCCGTTCGAAGAGGGACATTGAGAAGATAGGCATAGACAAGTTCGTCCAGGAATGCAAGAAATTTGCGCTCACAAGACTCAACAATATGACTGAACAGTTCATCCGGCTTGGAGTATGGATGGACTGGGCCTCACCCTACATGACCATAAAGCCGGAGTTCACCGAAGCCGCATGGTCGATGATAAGGACGGCACATGAGAGGGCCCTGCTGTTCGAAGGTGAAAGGAGCACCCAGTGGTGCTCGAGGTGCAGCACGGCGCTCGCAGAGGCAGAAATAGAGTATGTGGACAGGAAAGATCCGAGCGTATACGTCAAGCTCAAGGTACGCGATTCGGACGACTTCCTGCTGATATGGACAACCACCCCTTGGACCATCCCCGCAAACATGGCGGTTGCCGCGCATCCGGACAAGGAATATGCGCTCATTGAATTCAGGAAGGCAGGCTCCCAGCCCCAGAGGCTCATTCTGCTTGAGGAAAAGGCGGAGGATATAGGGATGCTCACCGGTCAGGAGGAGTATGAAGTCATACGCAGCATGAAGGGAAGCGAACTGGCGGGCACGCGCTATGAATACCCGCTGGAGGGGTTTGCAGCACCCGGTGAGGCAAGCGAGAATGCATGGACCGTCCTCCCTTCAGATACTGTTGAAACAGAATACACCGGACTGGTGCACACCGCACCCGGGCACGGGCCGGAGGATTTTGACCTTGGCACCAGGTTCGGCCTTACGATCTATTCCCCTGTCGCCGATGACGGAACATATGTCGAGGGAACGGGTGCGGAGCTGGCTGGAAAAAGGGTTCTGCAGTCAAATGAGACGATAATGGAGGAGCTTGACCGCAGGGGTCTGCTCTATCACCGCGCTACGGTAGAGCACAGGTACGGCACGTGCTGGCGGTGCAAGACGCCTATCATCTACAGGTCCACCAGGCAGTGGTACATAAGGGCCACCGAGCTCAGGGAAAGGATGCTTGAGCAGATTGGCGGTATCCACTGGGTGCCAGACTGGGCGGGCTCGTCCAGACAGGCCGAGTGGGCAAAGAACCTGAAGGACTGGTGCATTTCAAGGCAGCGATTCTGGGGAACGCCGCTGCCCGTATGGCGCTGCGCCTCCTGCTCCGAGACAAGGGTGATCGGTTCAACTGGTGAGCTTTCGGCTGGACACGGCTACGAGTCAGGCATGGACCTTCACAGGCCGGCCATAGATGGAGTTTCGTTCGACTGCCCCAAGTGCGGCGGAACCATGAACAGGATTCCGGACGTGCTTGATGTCTGGGTCGACTCAGGCATATGCTCGTGGGCATCCCTGAACTATCCATCCACCAGGGAGGAGCTGGACAGGTGGTGGCCAGGCAAGTGGATTGTTGAAGCTGGAGACCAGACAAGAGGGTGGTTCAACTCCCAGCTGTCCACATCCCTCATAGTATTCGGGAGAGCGCCCTTCGAGTCTGCGATGCTGCACGGCTGGGTGAATGATGCAAAGGGAAGGCCGATGCACAAGAGCCTTGGCAACGTGGTTGACCCCATGGAGGTTATGAACAGGGAGGGTGCAGACCCGCTCCGCTTCTACCTCCTGAGCTCCAGGCCCCCGTGGGATGATCTATCCTTCCAGCCAGACGGGCCCAAAAACGCGTCCAGGATGCTCAACATCCTGTGGAATGTGTACAACTTTGCATCCACCTACATGGAACTGGACGCATTCGAGCCGAAGAGGGTGCAGTGGAAAACATTCTCCAGGGAGATCAAGCTGGAGGACAGGTGGCTCCTGTCAAGCCTGCAGGACACAATTGCACAGTGCTCAGTCCATGTTGAGAAGCTTGAACTCCACAAGTACTGCAGGACGATCGAGAAGTTCATCGTGGACGACCTGTCGAGATGGTATGTCAAGCTTGTCCGCGGGCGGACTTGGACGGAGGGTGAGGATCCGCAGAAGGAGGCCACCTATACAGTTCTGCATTACACTCTCACTGAACTGATGAAATTGATGGCGCCTGTCACACCGTTCATCGCCGAGGAGATATACAGGGCAATGAATCCCGAGAGCGTTTCGGTGCACATGGCATCGTGGCCACAGGTCAATGAGGTTCTCGTGGACCACAAGCTGGAGACTGACATGGCAATGGCCAGGGAGGTCACGGAACTCATACTGAAGTCCAGGCAGGAGGCGGGGATGAAACTGCGCTGGCCGCTGCAGCGCTTCATAGTCAAGCCGAAGGATGACGCATCGAGAAGGGCTATCGGCCGCACACTGGACATAATCGAAAAGCAGTGCAATGCGAAGGCAAGCAAGCTTCTCCCCTCCAATGAGGAATGGGAGGAGCTTGTGCTGACAGTGATACCCAATCCCAATGCCATAGGGAAGGTGTACAGGCAGTGGTCAGGTAAGATAGCCCTGCTGCTGAAGGCCAGGCCTGCGGCTGAGATAATCAACGGCATAAGGAAGGGTTCGTACACGCTCGGCGTTGAAGGCCAGATAATTAAGATTGAGGAAAACATGGTCTCATTCAGCTATTCTCTCCCGCCGAACGTGGCGTCGGTGGATTTCAGCGGCGGGACTGTCTATATCGACTTCAACATGACGAAGGAGCTGGAGATGGAGTCTCTGGCAAGGGAGGTCATGAGACGCATTCAGAAGATGAGGAAGGACCTGGGGCTCAGGGTGGACGAGCAGGTGGTCGTGAACATAGCCGCCGGCGGCACACTGACGGATGCCATCTATGAATGGAAGGATTCAATTACATCCGAGTGCAGGATTTCAGCGCTGAACATGGTGGAGGAGGCCAGGGGGGAGATAAGCGAGTCGTGGCGCATAGACCAGAGCAGGCTGGTCATAGCACTCTCAAGGAGCGCTCCACCGGAGGCTGAGCCTGCTCCCGCTGAAGCCGAACCCGCAGCCCCTGAGGCTGACGAGCCAAAGGACGACTCTATTGTGATGGAGGCTGGAAGCACCTATGCAGTCTTCGAGGAAAAGCCGGAGAAGGCATACGCACTCTTCACTTCGGCACTACAGAGCGGCGTGGCGGGGCTGTGCCTCACCAGGGAATTCCCCGACAAACTCGGGAAGAAGTACGGGCTCGAGGGTGCAACAGTGCTCTGGCTCTCAACGCTCAGCGACCCCAGGGCAATCAGGCCTAACGACCTTGAAAAGATATCCCTTCAGCTGAGTGATTTCTTTGCCAGGCAGACGGGCATCGGCCTGATAGACGGCATAGAATACCTGGTGTCCAACAATGGATTCCAGACGGTGGTGAAACTGGTGCAGCACCTGAGGGACATCTCCGCGAAGAGCGGCGCTGTGCTTCTGCTGTCCCTGAACCCTGAGACTCTGTCTGCCAACGAGCTCGGACTGCTCAGGAAGGAAGTGGATTCAGTCATCTGACTGTCAGCCCAGCCCGAGTGCTGCCAGCATTCTTCCCAGCCCGGGCACCGTGTCGAATGAATTGAGCTCATTCAGTGTGATCCACCTGAAATCGGTGTGCTCCCAGTCTATCCTGATCTCTGTGCTCCCCTGCTCAAGAGTGAACAGGAAGGGGTGTGAAATCCACACTATCCCCTCCTTCCTTGTAATGACAGGAGGCCCGCCGCGAACGAGTTCGGGCCGTTCGACAGAGAGCTCCTCCCTGATCTCCTTGAAGGCTGTCTCAGCCGGCGATTCCCCCTCTTCCACATATCCGCTTACCGCTGCCCACTTCCCCTGCCAGGAGCCGACCTTCTCGCTCCTCTTTAGAATGAGCGTCTTTCCCCCTGACTGGACTAGGCAGGAGACTACCTCCCTTGCGTTCACATCGTCCACCTCCACTATGCCCCGCCCTCCATCCACCCTGGCGCTGTCGCCCGCAAGGAAGTAGTCTGGCTGGAGGCCTGAGACTGCAGCTATGCCTAGTGATGAAAGTTCTGCAGCAAGATCCGATGTTCCATGGTTGACTATTATCGCGCAGTCGTGCCCCCGAACTGCCGATCGCGCTATGGATGCAATCGATGCAGGCGCAGGCTCACTGCCAAGGACAAAGATACTTCCGGACAGATGATCCGGGCTTCCCCTGCCCGCGAGAAGACCGCTTCCGCGCGGCTCCATGTCCGCAATGCGTATGCGGCCGCTTGCAATCCCATCCGAGAACGCCTCACCCTTGAGCCTGAGCATCCTGATGCGAGATGCCTTCCCAGTTACAATAGCTTTTTGCCCTTGATGCATGGGCGGCCTAAGGCAAAACGGGCCTGCCGGGAATTTCAATACACTGATGTTTTTTGAACCCGGGTCAGGGGCTTTCTCCTGACATTAACCGGAGGCCCCTGTGATATCCAAACTACACTACAGGCCCGCATCCCTGAGCATCAGGAGGGCGGATATAAAAATATGCAGGTGGCGGGTGTGCCCCGGCTATACCTTCTTGTCGAATTCCGCGTAGCCGCACTTGCCGCACGAGAGTCTGCCCTTGTGCTTTGCAAGGAAGACACCCGGCCCGCATTTGGGGCATGTCCTTCGCGTCCTGTTGATCTTGCCGTCGGCTATCTCGTAAAATGCACTTTTGGAACCCTTTGCCATATGTATCACTTCGAAGCCTTGGCGGCCGCCCCTTCCTTCTCTGCGAGGCCGTTCCTGACAAGTATGTGTTTGTTCTCGGTCTCAAGAGCAGCTGCCTTGTCGGCATACGCCTTGGCCGAAACCAGCGTTTCGTTGCTCCCGAATGAACTCTTCATGCTGTAGACCACCACGCCATCCCTGCTGACGCCGAGTGTCTTGGCAATGAGTTCACGCACTTCCTGTCTCTTGGGCGTTGGCGAGTTTGGATGCTTGACAGTAAGCTCCAGCTCAGTCCTCTTGAGCAGCCTGTTTTCCCTTCTGGATGAAACATCGATGTCCATTTGACTCACTTGAATAAGCTCTTTGAAGCTAAAATGAACTAGCATTTAAAATCTGTGCTGTGCGGGGGTTCAATGAGTCGACAAAGTTTGACATGGCAGCAGGCCCGCTGTTCAGCATGCCCGCAGGATGTCATGTGAGTTCCACCACAGGCCCTCGCGCAAGTCAGCGGGAGGCCGGGGCCATTCTGCGCAGTATGGCCAGCGCCTGCTCCCGGCTTGCCTTGGTCGAGACTATGCCCGTCATTCCACGGCCCGGGAGTCCGTAAACCACAATTGCACCCTCCATGAGGTAGATGGATGCCAGACCGGCAAGGTCCTCCTCCCCGACGACCTGTATCTTTGTCGTCCCGGGAAAGTTCCATGCCATCACGAGCGTGTCCCAGAGCTCCTTGGACAGGACGGCCGGAGGGCTCTTCACCTTCAGCTGAGCGCCCGGGACAGACAGGAAATCCTTAATCCACCCGGCGGGCACATCCCCGCGCTGCGTCTTCATGTCAAAGACAAGTATCTTGGGCACCACGCCCGCTGAAATGAACGAGTGGCAGACCATGTCACCGACTGCAACCACAGCGTAGCGCCTTGCAATCGCCTCCAGATCCTCCTCCCTGATGAGTCCCGAATACTGCTTTGCCAGTTCGACCCTCAGTTCTTCCGGAAGGAGGAGGTCTGCCGCTACCGAGAATTCACCTGACACGAAGCGCGTACTTTCCGTTGACATCTATACCCATCTGCTTTGCAATGGCGGACTTTGTGTGGTCAACAATGATCAGGTACCCCTGGAACTCCTTGGATGTCTGACCCCCGCACTGCGGGCACTGGTCCGCCTCTGATATGTAGCTGCAGTTCTTGCATGCCTTCAGCTGTTTTACCGCCATCTTATCACCGTCACGCCACTACTTCCCCCTTTTTCGACTTCTTGCTCCTGTCCTCTTCTATCCATTCAAACTTGCCAAGGCCGGGCTGGCGCGTTGTGAGTCCTATCCTGCTGTCCTTCGGGCTTTTCTCGTTCAGGCTCACTGAAATGATACGGGCGCGGACCTTGTCTCCTACCTTGAGGTCCCGCTTGGTCTCCTTCCCGACGATCCTCTTGCCACCCTCGTCCACGTCAAGCTTGTCGTCCATAATCTGGCTGATATGGAGAAGCCCGTCAAAGGGCCCAAACCTGAGGAATGCACCGAATTCTATAACGTCGACGACATGGGCGTCCACTACCTCCTGGACAGCCGGAGAAAAGAGCAGTGCCTCGTATGAAATTGACTGGAAGACGCCCCCGTCTCCATGCACGACCCTGCCATTCCCGTCAAGTGCCACGTCATAAATCATCACTATCATGTTGCCTTCGTTGTCAAGCCTTCCCTCTATCTGGTTGCGCGCCAGCTGGGAAACAACTTCCTCATAACCCTCGCCCAGTCTGTCGGGCGGGACCCTTACAACGCTTTTCCTTGAAATTGCGTGATACATTAATCAATCTCTCCCGTTGAGAAACTCTCCCTCTTCGAGCTGATTGGCAGAGCTGTGCCTGTGTGTGGAAGAATTGAACTTATATATAAATGTACAAACACCCGGCTCCTGACTTGCGCGGGCGGCCAAGCCCCCGGCATGCGCCATTTCCACCGCCAGCGCTAGCCTGCTGCGATGACCTTTCCGCCATCGTCTGCCGGAAGAAAATATTATATTGTACCAATTTTTCATCGACGATGGAGCTTTTCATGTCTACTCTGGAAATCTTTGTAATCATAGCAGCCGTGATAGCGCTGCTATACGCCCTGCTCCAGACAGTGAGCATCCTCAGAATGGATGAGGGTGAGCCAAAGATGATCGAGATTGCGAGGGCTATTCAGGCCGGTTCAAAGGCATTCCTGAACCGGCAGTATACCACTGTGGCTATAGCCGCCACAATCCTCACAATACTCATCGCTCTGGTTCCCAAGCTGGGATCCCAGCCGGGCTGGAAGGAGGCGATAGGCTTTGCAATCGGCGCCGCCAGTTCGGCTGTTGCCGGCTACATAAGCATGAATGTTGCAATCCGGGCAAACGTCAGGACGGCAAATGCTGCCAAGCGCTCTCTGAGGGACGGACTCTCCGTCGCATTCAGGGGCGGCAGCGTCACAGGCATAACAGTGGTCGGCTTTGCAGTCCTGGGTCTTGCGCTCCTTCTCATCTTCTACGGTGGCAACCCCGAGAACATGCTCGGTTACATGTTCGGTGCCTCGCTGGTCAGCCTGTTTGCAAGGGTCGGCGGCGGCATATACACCAAGGGTGCGGACGTCGGTGCCGACCTCATAGGCAAGGTTGAGGTGGGCATACCGGAGGATGATCCGCGCAATCCGGCTGTCATCGCAGACAATGTGGGCGACAATGTGGGCGACTGCGCCGGAATGGGTGCGGATGTCTTTGAGTCGTATGTCGTCACCATCGTTGCGGCAATGGTCCTTGGAGGGACGCTCGTTACGGTGGTTAATCTGTTCGGCAGCAAGGCTGTCCTCTTTCCCCTTGTGGTAGCATCCGTGGCTATAATGGCGTCAATCGTTGGCGTCTTCTTTGTGCGCTTAGGGAAATCGCAGAACATCATGGGCGCCCTCTACAAAGGGGTCATCTCGACTGGCATCATAGCTGTGATTGGCTTCTATGCAGGTTCCTACATGCTCTTCCCATCCGCCTACGCACTCAAGTTCTTCGTTGACGCCTTGATGGGCATCATTGTTGTTGGCCTGCTAATGGCAATAACAGACTACTACACCGACACGAAATTCAGGCCTGTAAAGTCCATATCTGAAGCCTCGACAACGGGTGCCGGAACCACGATAATTACTGGACTTGGCTGGGGACTGCAGTCATCATTCCTGCAGACAATCACGATAGTCGGGGCGGTGCTGCTCGCCTACTTCGTAACGGGCAGCCCCGTCTCCGGCACGGGCATTTCGGACACCGGCCTCTACGGGATAGGCATAACCGCCACAGCCATGTTGTCCATGACAGGCATCATACTTTCAGTCGACGCATTCGGACCCATAACAGACAACGCGGGCGGCATCGCGGAGATGGCGGGCCTTTCCGAGGAGGTCAGGAACAGGACGGATCCCCTGGACGCGGTGGGCAACACGACGAAAGCCATCACCAAGGGCTACGCGGTCGGCTCCGCCGCGCTGGGCGCCCTCGCGCTGTTTGCTGCATATTATGCATACATAAGCGCGAACGGCTACCCGTCCCTGGAGATTAACGACCCTCTCGTCCTTGCAGGACTGTTCATTGGCGCGACACTGCCGTTCTTCTTCACATCATTCCTGATGGGGGCGGTCGGAAGGGCCGCACAGGCAATTGTGGTTGAAGTGAGGCGGCAGTTCAAGGCATCTCCCAGGATACTCGAGGGAACTGAAAAGCCTGACTACGGAAAGTGCGTGGATGTGGTGACGAAGGAGGCGCTGAGGCAGCTTGTAGTTCCTGCGCTGATTGGCGTCCTTTCCCCCATCCTTGTCGGGATGCTGCTCGGCCCCACGGCGCTTGCCGGTCTGCTCATCGGCGTGGTGATAAGCGGATTTGCCCTGGCCATAATGATGACAGTCGGGGGCGCAGCCTGGGATAACGGGAAGAAGCTCATTGAATCCGGCGAGTACGGCGGCAAGGGTTCAGAGGCGCACAAGGCGGCAGTTGTCGGAGACACCGTGGGTGATGCGACAAAGGATACGGCAGGACCGGCAATCAACCCGCTCATCAAGGTTGTCAACACAGTGTCCATCCTGTTCATAGCTGTAATGATCGCGGTGCATGTGTTCGTCCTCCACCACCTTCCATGAACGCGGGAAGCAAACACTTTAACCAAAACATTCTCCTTTTCATTCCACAGGGGTGAAGTGCATGACACTGCTTTTCAGGCGGGAGCGCGGACGCCTGCCTGCAGGCACAGCGTACATTGCAGGCAGGACCATCCGTGAAGGCGGGGTTGTCGTCTTCCCCACCGAAACTGTCTACGGAATGGGGGCCGATGCGCTGAACAGCGCTGCCGTGAAGCGCATTTTCGAAATCAAGGGGAGGCCTCTGGACAATCCCGTGATAGTCCATGTCTGCAGCAGAGGCCAGGTTGAGCAACTGGCACGAGATGTGCCTGCAATGGGCCGCATACTCATGGAAAGATTCTGGCCCGGCCCGCTCACACTCGTTCTCAGAAAGGGACCCGCGGTACCTGCACCTGTCACCGCCGGCCTGGATACCGTGTCGGTTAGGATGCCGGACAACAGGACAGCACTTTCACTTATAAGGCAGGCGCGCACACCAATAGCGGCACCAAGCGCCAACATCAGCGGAAGGCCCAGTATTACCTCCTTCGAGGAGGCGGTGGGTGAACTCGACGGGCTAGTTGACGTCATCATCGACGGCGGCAGTTCAAGGATAGGGGTGGAATCCACGGTGCTCGACCTCACCTCAGGCGTGCCCAGCATCCTGAGGCCCGGAGGTGTAACAGCCGAGCAGCTTCGCGAAATCATGCCGGGTCTGACGATACACCCCGCAGCGGAAGGCTTCACAGTCTACAGGGGGAAGGCTCCCTCCCCTGGAATGAAATACAGGCATTACGCCCCTGTCCATTCGCGCGTCCTGCTCTTTGAGTCGCAGCCGGGGCTGGAGGAGGCAATGATTGCAAAATGGAGGCAGATCAGCAGGTCAGGCAGGACCGCGGCGTTCCTGGTCACAGATGAAACAGAAATACACACGGGAACGGTGGTCAGGCTGGGAAGCAGGGAGAGGCCGGAAGAGATAGCAAGGAGACTCTTCTCATCGCTGCGCCAGCTGGACAGGAGCGGAGTGGACTACATTCTTGCCGAGGGCATCGGAGAGGAGGGGATTGGACTGGCGGTCATGAACAGGCTTAGGCGATCGGCAGGAAAGGCGCGCGGCAGATCACCTGCTCACAGGAAGGAGTCGGGGTCGTCACCGTAGAGAATGGATGAAACCTCCTTGGTCGTCGAATTCAGCCCGGAGGTAGAGGCTGCGGTTATGTTTACATGACCGACCTTTCTGCGCCTCCTGATGCCCTCCTTACCGTACCAGTAGATGGATGTGCCCGGCAGGGAGAGTATTCTTTCCTGGACGGAAGGCGGCAAATCTCTGCCAATAATGTTTATCACACCGCTGGGGACATGGAGCCTGGGTTCAGGCACCGGGAGACCGGTGATTGCCCTTACATGCTGCTCGAACTGTGAAATGGATGAGCCGTGCAGCGTGTGGTGGCCGGTGTTGTGGACCCTTGGCGCGAATTCGTTTATCAGCGCCCTGCCGTCCGCTATGAAGAACTCCACACCCATCACGCCAACGTAGTCGAGGCGGTCCATCAGCCTCCTTACAATGTCTGTCATCCCGAAGTCACCATATGGTGCGGAATTGTAGAATAGCATTCCGCGCCTGTTGAGATTGAAGGACGGTGTGTGGGCCCTGAACTCACCGGCTGCACCCCTGGAGGCAATGACCGATGCCTCCGCGTCAAAATCTATCCACTCCTCAACCACAAACCGGTCCTCAATGTCTATGGCCGGCGGTGAGCCGTTATCCCTGTCAATGAAGTACTGCCCCTTTCCGTCATAGCCCCCCTGTGACGCCTTTACAACCGACCGCTCATAACTGCCTGCAAGCCTGAGCGCCTCCTCCCTGCCTGAAGCCACGCTGAAGCTCCCCACTGGGAAGCCGCTGTCGCGCAGGAACTCCTTCTCAAGTATCCTCTCCCTCTTGAGGCGGACGGGAAGCAGTCCAGGCCTGAGCTTCCCTGCACTGTCGGCAGCCTCGAGGGCGCGTCCGTCGACGTGCTCGAACTCATATGTCACCACATCGCACTTTTCGACAAACTCGGAGTATCTGCCCGCTGTGTAGAATGCATCTGCAACAAAGCCTGCCGGCCCCTTCTTCTCATCCAGCACCAGGTATCTGTTGGGAAGCTTTCTCCCCTCGATAATGGTCATCCACCCAAGCTGGCCCGAGCCTATGATGCCCACATTCATGGAGACACCGGCTTATCAGGGAAGTTCAGTGCCCAGGACGGAGGCTGTCTGGTCGGCCATGTGCTTCCTGACCTTGCCTGCAATTTCAGCATCCTTGAGCGCAATTATCCTCAGTGCCAGAAGTGCTGCGTTCTTTGCATTGCCGATTGCAACGGTGGCCACCGGGATTCCGGCCGGCATCTGGACGATTGAGAGCAGGGAATCAATGCCCTTGAGCTGCCTCGAGGGCACAGGGACGCCAATGACTGGAAGCTCCGTCAGCGACGCAACCATGCCTGGAAGGTGAGCAGCGCCACCTGCGCCTGCTATTATAACCTGCACCCCCCTCCCGGATGCCTTTCTCGCGTACTCGAACATAAGTTCGGGTGTCCTGTGCGCCGATACAACACTGTACTCCGTCTCGACGCCAAAGGAGCGGAGCAGTTCCACCGCCTCCTTCATCACGTCGAAATCGCTCCTGCTGCCCATGATAACGCTGACAAGAGGCATGGTCGAAGTATCGGCAGGGGCTTATTAAAACTCTGCCGGGAGACTACCTGCCGTAGAGTCCAATGATATGCGCCTCATCCAGCGTATGGCCCTTCATGGCCCTCTCCAGCTCGCCCATTGTGCAGCCCTTCCTGGCCGCGACCCTTGCATCCATGGCGTAGAGGGTGAAATGGTATGAGTGCGGATTTCCCCTGGGAGGACAGGGACCGGAGTAAGTTGCCCTGCCGAAGTCATTTGTGCCGAGCTGGCACTCCGGTGGTGTGCGTCCCTCCTCCATCCCCCTCCTGTTGCCCCCTATGTTGAAAACCACCCAGTGGACAAACGTGCCGCCGGGAGCATCAGGGTCTACCACCAAAAGAGAGAATGCGACAGTGCCGTCCGGGACATCTGCCCATGAGAGGGCGGGGGAGACGTCTGCTCCGTCGCACGTGTGGCGCAGAGGTATGAAACCGCCTTCGGTAAAGGCGGTGCTTGCAATCCTCACTGCATATCCCTGCCCTTAAGGTAGCGCGGTGCAACAATTTAACACTTCATGCATGCCCGGGCTGGACTCCAGCCCTGCGCATTTCCATGGCGAGCAGCTTTCTCTTTGTTTCCGCACCACCGTAGGCGGAGTAACCGCCAATGCCGCCGGATGCCACGACCCTGTGGCACGGGATGACTATTGCCACCGGGTTTCTGCCAACAGCGCCGCCTACTGCCCTTGCAGCCCCGGGCCTTCCCAGCCTTGCTGCCACCTCCCCGTAAGTTGCCACCCTCCCCGCCGGTATCTTTGATATCTCTCTCCAGACGCTAAGCTGAAACGGTGTGCCGCGCAGTCGTGGCCTGAGCCCGCTGAGCGATGAAACATCCCCTTCGACGTAGCCCGCCACTTCGGCGGCTGCGCCTTTCCGTTCAGCGCCGCCGTCGGTGGGCGAGAATGTGCATGTCAGCAGATCACCATCCTCCTCGGTGCAAACGATGTACAGGGAAAGGGAAGGACAGAATGCGGCAGAACGATGCTGGCGCTTCATGCGCGCGGATGACAGTCAGCCGTTATATCCCTATCTTGAAGGTCGCCGGAATGGGATGCCAGGGGCTATGTCTCCGTCTGCCTTCGTGCGTCCCGGTCTGTGCTGAGGCGGCGCCCCGGGAAGCATCAGCGTGAAATGCGCCCCGCTCCATTTGCCCTCTCCCCTGGGGCTAGCCTCAATGCTGCCTCCGATGCTTTCGACTATGCCACGGACGAGTGAGAGGCCTATGCCGCTTCCTGAGGAGCTTGCACTGAACCTGTCGAACAGTGTGGGAATCCTTTCAGGGGGGATTCCTGTGCCGTTGTCCGAAACCCCAACGACAACCTTGCCTTCATCCGAGCCGCATCCCTTACCGCCTGTAACCAGAATCCTGACCTTCTCCGAACCATTGTACTTGATTGAATTGGTGAACAGGTTCACAAAGACCTCCTCCAGAAGCTCCGTTCCCAGGACGTCAGGGGACGGTGCGTCGAACCTTGTTTCTATCAATACATCCCTGTTGGAGAAGGTGGATGTAACCGTGGAGGATGCGCTTCCAATGACCGCCTGAAGGCTCATCCTCTTCGGCTTCGCGCTGCTGGAGTTGCCGAGCCTTACAAGCTGCAGTATGCCGTTAACAAACCTGCTTGCATTGTCTATGGATGCAGTGGTGCTTTCTATAAGCTTCAGGTCATCCCCCGACAGCGGTACGCCTGTCCCGATCCTCGCCTTGAGAATTGCCATGTTGATTGATATGGGCTGGAACATGTTCTTCAGGTCGTGTGCGAGTATGTTGGCCCTTATTTCAGACGCCTTCTGGCTTGCGCTGATGCCCTCGTACAGCGTCAGATTCTTCCAGGACATGGCAATGATGTCCGAGACAATGCTAAGGACCTGGACATCACTTGTGTCAAAGTCATCCTCCCTGCTGGATTCGACGTCGAGCACGGCGATGCAGCTGCCGTCTGCAACAACCGGTACAGCAAACTCGCTCCTCGTCCTGTTTGCGAATATCGTTACATAGTGCGGGTCTGATGTGACATCCCTGGCCAGATGCGATGTCATCATCTGAGCGCACCTTCCCACTATTCCCCTGCCCGGCGGAAGCGTTGTGCCTTTAACCTCCGGCGGTGATATGCTGTCGTCGAAGCGCCAGGCCTCGAGCCTGAGGCCGCCGGAATCCAGGTTTACCCAGATGCTTGCATCACTGTACCCGAGCCTCTCGGTTACAATCTCGCAGGCGGTGTCATACAGCGATTCCATGCTTTTTGCGCCGATCAGCCTTCTCGTCGTCTCCACGAGTGTCAGCAGCCTCAGCGTCATCATGCGCTGCCTCTCCGAAAGCTCGTATGAAAGAGCCTCGGACCTGATGAGCCATGACAGGTTGTGAATGAATGATATCTCTGAGGTCTCCCATCCGGAGCCTACAGGACGGGCGACACCCATGATCTCGAATTCGCCGTCCGCGGGCATAAAGAGCATAGCAAGGAATTCACCGCCTACAGCACCTGAGAGCAGCATTGCGTCGCCCGGTTTGCTGCTCAGAAGTGTTATCTGCTCCCCCACCCTGAAGCGGCTGCTCATGTCGCATGTGAAACTCCCAGAGGGTGTGCGGCCGCCTCTGTCTGAGAATGAGTTTACAAGTTTCCAGTTCCTGCAGTCAGAGGACCTGTATGTGAATGAGACAGAGCCCGGAAATGATACGGAGAGCAGCGCCAGGCCCGTGTTCTGCGGCCCGAGGTCAGACCGTTCGGCCTGCACTGAATCCAGCCCGGGCCTGTAGCTGTTCAGCATTTTCATAAGCCTGATTGTGCTCCTCTTCTCCCCTTCGTCCTGCAGTACGATTCCCCAGAAGGGAAAGACGATGGCGGAGGTGACCATTGCACCCGCAAGCACCTGAGTCCATCCGGCTCCCTGCACACCGAATCGGTAGACAAGCAGGGCGGCGCAGATCAGCAGCAGGAATGCGCCTATGCCGACTGTGGTCTTGTGGATGTCTGGGCCCGATATGCGCTTGTGAAGCACCATATAGGCAATCACGCTCGCGAGTCCCAGAGCCATCACCATATCAGAGAGCGGCAGGCTGTGGAGAATCAGGATGATTGATATGAAAAAGGGGTGCCCATTCAGGACAATCAGTGACATGACGGATATCCTGAAGGCAGTCAGCAGCGTGGCCAGTGCCGCCAGCTGAACACCTTTCGCCCTCGATATCCAGCCCAGCATTGCATAGCCGACGACCAGATCGAACGACTCTGCAAAGACGAAATAGGTGATCAGCGAGATGAAGAGCCAGTTATTTGTGGGGAGAGATGATGGCGAATCCGCCATCAGCGTTGCAGAAAGGAATGCTTCCCAAATCAGGGCCTGCACGATGATAAAGAACGCGACCAGAAGCACGGGAGACTTCTTGGACAGCCATCGCCTGAAATACAGGACAGCCGAGGCGGTGAGAACGGAAGCGGAAAAGGCATAGGCAAAGATTGCAAGATGTATGCCATACATGTTGACAAACTGCTGAGGCAGTATGAACGAAAGGGAGGCTGCCGCAATAGTGAAGATGACTGGAGCATACCATCCGAAAAGGGGCTCCCTCAGCTCCCTTGACAACCATTTTCCCGGACCGTGCATCTTTTCCTCCAGCTCGACGTATATCTCTTTCCCTGATCAGCTGGGATTTGGGACAAGTCTATTTAAGCATACCAGTGCGATTCTCCTAAAGGCGAACCATTGCAGCTATGCAGCCGAGCGATGACGCCGTTGTGCCCGTCTGCATGCATCTTCCGCACAACTGCGGGCGGGGCCAGGGCGGTGCAGGTCTGCATGCGGGGAGGGTGTAAAATGGGCCCGAAGAGATTTGGACTCTTGACCTCCCGGTTATCAGCCGGGCGCTCCAGCCTGGCTAAGCTACGGGCCCTCGTGGTCAGAAAAGTCTGCGGTAATTAAAACCTTTGTCGGACTCCCGCTTCCAACACGCGCTGAACGGGAAAGCTCCATGTTTTAAACTCGGTTGGACATACACTTCGCATGCGGTATCCGGCTCTACCGATAGGTAAGAATTCGAAGGATGCGGCGGAGAGGCTGCGTATAGTCAAGGAGACGCTTGGAATCAGCCACGAGCACATAACATCACACTCATTCAAGGCAGAGGCTGCCTCCAGGAATATTGAGAATTTCGTAGGTGTTGCCCAGGTGCCGCTCGGCATAGTCGGCCCCCTTCGCGTCAGGGGGAGGCATGCAAGGGGCAGCTTCTACATCCCCATGGCGACCACCGAGGGGGCCCTTCTTGCAACGGTAAACAGGGGCTGCTCCGTGGTCACTGAATCCGGAGGAGCCGAGTGCCTGGTCCTCAGGGATGAGATGACAAGGGCGCCTGTTTTCAGGGTTGACGGCATCAGACACGGTCAGGAGGTTTCATCATGGGTCGCATCCAACATGCAAAGGCTGAAGAGGGAGACAGGAAGGACAACAAGCCACGGAAAGCTCCTTTCTGCAACACCATACCTGAGCGGCCGTAATCTGTTCATACGCTTCTCCTTCGAAACGGGTGATGCGATGGGCATGAATATGGCGACGATCGCATCACAGCGAATGTGCGACCTGATTGAAAAGGAGACAGGGGCGAAGACCATTTCAGTCTCGGGCAATATGTGCACCGACAAGAAGGCCGCGGCTGTCAACTTCATACAGGGGAGGGGAAAGAGCGTTGCTGCCGAGGCCCTGATTCCCGAGGATGTTGTCAGGGAAAGGCTTCACTCGACATCCGGTCTTGTCGCCGAGGCTGCAGTCAGGAAGAACCTGATCGGAAGCGCAATGGCTCTTTCAGCAGGATTCAACTCCCATTTCGCAAACATGGCCGCGGCCCTCTTCATCGCAACCGGACAGGATGCGGCACAGGTGGTGGAGGCAAGCATGGGCATGACAACGGCCGAGGAAACCGAGCGCGGCCTGTACATCTCTGTTTTCATCCCGGCGCTCGAAGTGGGTACGGTTGGCGGAGGCACCTCCCTTCCAACACAGCAGGAGGCGCTTTCAATCATGGGGTGCGCCGGCTCGGGGAAGGCAAGGAAATTCGCAGAGATTGCAGCTGCAGTGATACTTGCAGGCGAACTGTCAACACTGGCGGCGCAGTCGAAGGGAGAGCTCGCGAAGGCGCACAGCGCACTTGCACGATAGCGTGGTGTGGCAGCTGCTGAAGAACAGGGAACGGCTTTCCTCGGCTGTACCAGCGCTTGACTGCGACTGGCTGGACAGATGCATGGACGCAGCCATTGGTTCGGTAATGCCCTCCAGTGCGCTCATGCGCTTTGCCCTGGGTCGGGAGGGGTTAAGACTGAAGGAGAGATTGGTGGAGAAAGCAGGCCGTCTTCTCGTATTCGGCGCAGGAAAGGCTTCGGCAGAATTCTCACGTGCATTTTCCGGCTGCATGGTCCCTGACATACCTTCAATGCTTATCGGCCCGGAGGAGGTCAGCGATGGGCCTCTGACAGTACTGCGAGGTGCCCATCCGCTGCCTGATGCAGCCACACTCCGCAACACGAATCGGGTAGTGGCTGAAGCGCAGGCGTCTTGGGATGATGCAACCGTAGTCTTTCTGCTAAGCGGAGGTGCGTCGTCGATGTTCTCCTCGCCGGAGGCCCCGGCAGGGCTCGAGGAGGCCAGAAACATCACTTCGGCCCTTCTTTCCGCCGGTGTGCCCATCTCCGACCTGAACTGTGTCAGGAGGCACATTTCCTGTGTCAAGGGAGGGAGATTCGCGGCCTCCCTCCATCCCAGGGAGGTAATCACCCTCTCCATCTCCGACGTCCCCACAGGCAGGCCATATGACATAGGTTCCGGACCGACTGTTGCGGACCCGACAACATGTCTGGATGCTGCGGATATACTGGAGAGGGCGGGTGCCAGCACTGCGGCCGGAAGCGGTGTCATGCGAGCGCTGCTGCAAGGGAAGCTGGAGTCTGTGAAGGAGGGCGATCCGAGGCTCAGCGGGATAATGCACCGAAGCATAGCGTGCAACAGGGATGCGGTGGAGCATTTTGCGGCAGCGAGCATGTCACAGGGTGTTGCAACGGTAATCTCTGGCAGGACTATATCGGGCGGCCCGGAAGATGCTGCCTCATCCCTTGTCAGCGAGGGAAGGGGCGCACTGCGCGGGAACGGCGTTCTGGTGGCAGGGGGAGAGATAACGGTAAGGGCGCCGGGGAATTCTCCCGGCGGGAGGTGCCAGCACTTTGCCATGCATGCCTCTTCACTGCTGAGAGAGGGTGAGCTTGTCATAGCATTCGGCACAGACGGGAGGGATGGCAACAGCATGTTCGCGGGGGCTGTCGGATCCCCTAACTTTGAAGGTGCGGATGAATTTCTGGACAGGTTTGAGAGCGGCAGGTATGCCGAATCTGCCGGCGCCTGCATCGAAACGGGACCCACCGGAACAAATGTGGCGGACATATACGCATACATCAGGACCGGGATGAGCTGAGGGCCGCCTCGACCCTGCTGCAGCTCTCCCGCAGATAACCCTCGTCTATCTCGAAGCCCGCATAGGAAACGCCAAGCCTCAGGCATGCGAGAGCGGTGGAGCCTATGCCGTTGAATGGGTCCAGGACCAGCATACCCTTTCTGACGCCGTGCAGCCTGATGCACATCTCAGGCAGCCTGGAGGGAAAGGTTGCGGGATGGGGCCTCTGGCTCCTGCTCCTTATTGTTTCATAGGGGATGAACCATACATTTCCACGGTCCCTGACATCACTGAGCGCCGACTTCCATCGACCGATGTTTGACTTGTCCTTGTAAGGGACGCCGATGGCCAGCTTTTCCAGGCCCTTACTTCCGCTCCGGGTGAAGTGGAATACGTATTCATGGCAGTCACTGAGGAATCTCCTGCTTGATATTGGCTTGAAATGTCCGACAGTGACTCCCTGCCCCGACGGGGATGCATCTATGGCGATCGACTTGATCCAGTGGATCACATTCTGGAGCTTCATCCCGCCGGCTGCAGCCCTGGCCGCCTCCCACGGAAGCCATGGATCCTCAGGCCTCCCCCCGAGGTTGAGGAAGAGGGAACCGTCTTCGGAGAGGGCGTTACCAGCTGCCTCACCGAATGAAGCCATCCAGTTCAGGTAGTCCCCTCTGGACATGTTGTCCATGTGCACCCCGTACTCCTTGCGCATGTTGTAGGGAGGGGAGGTTACAATAACGTCCGCAACCCGGCTCATTCCACGCATGGCCGCAAGAGAGTCGGTGAGGTAGAACTCTATCGTCTGCCCGCCGCCCGGGCTGAATGATTTGAACAGGTCCTCCCGGCTCATACCGGCAGTCATCAGGTTGCCGCCCATGTGGTATGGCCATAATAGTCTATGCGCTCAGGCATATATTTCTACTTTGTAAACAATTAAACATATGTAGTCTGCATCCCTTCTCCACTCCGGCGGACAAAATGAGTGGAAGGAAGACTGTCCTGATAACTGGAGGAACATCCGGAATAGGCGCGGAGCCTGTCCGCAGCTTCGTTGCCGGCGGATGGAATGCGACCACATGCGGAAGGAACTCGCCTGCGATTGGCAGACTCAGGGGGACATATGGCGGGCAGCCGTGACAGTTGCTGCTGACATAAGGCTCGAAAACAGCGTTTCAGCTTTCCTGGATGAGGCAGCGGCCAGGTTCCGAGAGGCATATGCTGCGATACTTAACGCAGGTACGTTCGGGCCAGCTCCGCTTCCCCGTGTGCTGGATACCGACATGATCGAGCTGAGGAAGACGCTCGAAACCAATGTGTTTGCAAAGTTCAACCTGCTCACCAGGGTGGTCAGCCTCATCAGGCTGCCGGGGGTCATTGTCCACATGACATCTGACGCTGCGGTTGAGCCGTAACCGGGCTGTGGAGCCTACGGCTCATCCGTCCGATTGCAGAAAAAGGTGCCAGGTTCGCGACGCTCACTCTTCACTGCAATCTCAGCCGGCTTGAACCGGGCGAATTCAATGACTCCGCTGCGCTTCCCGAAGAGGGATACAGTATTCCTCCATCGTGCGCGCGGTCTGTGGAAAGGACGTAGGAGCGGTGGACACGTAGCGGGTGACATCCCTCTTCATGCGACCCGGATACTGTCACAGGGTCGTCGACGGCCTGATCACGGGCCTCCATGACCCTGAGAGTTCACATATAGATATGATATACTTGTTCCTGGAAGAGTCGCTGCTGCGCTCCGCCTGTTCATCCGCGCAGTCGCTAGGTTACATGTGGCATGAATTTGGCGATCTTTCGCTGTTTCTCCGGGGGGCCGCCTGTGCAATATGCATAAATAACCTGCCTCCAATGAACGCAGGCAATGCCCGTGATTGACATTCCATTCGGCGAACTCAGGCGCCTGTCTGGACTTGACAGGAGCATTGAATGGTTCAGCGATGCCATTCCAATGACGGGGGCGAGCTTTGAGGGCGCAGAAGGGGATACAATGCGGTTCGAATTCTTCCCCAACAGGCCCGACCACTATTCGGTTGAGGGGGTTGCCAGGACGCTACGCTCCCTTTACACGGACTCCCCTCCGCCCGCCTACTCCATTTCAGGCATCGGAGGGACGCTTGAGGTGATGGAGAGCACAAGGGGCGTCAGGCCCGTCATTGTATGCGGCATAATCCGCGGCATAGACATGGGGGCAGGGCTGCTTCAGTCGATGATTGACCTGCAGGAAAAGCTCCACGTGACTGTCGGAAGGAGGAGGAGGAAGGTTGCAATAGGGCTGCATGACATGGAGCATGTTAAATTCCCTCTCAGATACGCTGCGTACGGAGGGGGTGAGTATTCATTTGTCCCGCTCGGGATGTCGAAGGAGCTTTCGCTGTCCGGTGTGATGGCAGAACATGAGAAGGGGGTGGAGTACGGCGGCATACTCGGCGACGGCCCCTATCCACTTATCACCGATGCGGCGGGCAGCGTCCTTTCGATGCCTCCTGTCATCAATGGCTCGATGACGCAGATTACCGAGGGCACGAGAGACCTTTTCATAGACGTCACAGGAACGAGCAGGGGGGCGTGCAGCGGCGTGCTGAACATACTTGTTGCCGCACTGGCGGACAGAGGTGGAAGAGTCGAGGGGGTAACACTGACAGAAGGAGGAAGGAGTGGCGTAACACCCGATCTGAATGCAAACTCCTTCGAGCTTACCTCATCAGGCATCACCAGGCTGCTGGGAGTGCAAATAGGCACCGCGGATGCCCTGTCTCTTCTGCGGAGAATGGGGCACAGCTGCGAAGCAGACGGTGAAACTATCGTGGCCAGGTCCCCACCATACAGGATGGACATAATGCACCCGGTAGATCTGATGGAGGATGCGGCAATTGCATACGGCTTCAACAGGTTCGGCGGGACGATGCCGAGGGAGCAGACGGTGGGTTCGCGCCTTGAGATGAGCTCATGGTCGGATGGCCTTGCGGAGCTGATGCTGGGCTACGGATACACACAGGTTGTCACATTCATGATATCAGGCAGCACATTCGAGTTCGGCAGGATGTCTGCCTGGAAGTCGGATGCTGTGAGGATAATGAACCCCGTTCTAGAGGAATATGATATGCTCCGCACATCCCTCATCCCCGGAATGCTCCTCCTCCTCGAGGCAAACAAGCACAATGAGCTTCCGCAGAGGATATTCGAGATAGGTGATGTCCACACCCCCGGATGCAGCAGGCATTTCGCGGCCCTGGGCATCCATCCTAAGGCTTCATTTGCGGAATGCAAGTCGCTCTCCGACGCACTGGGCAGGGACCTCAGGCTTGCATTCGAGTATGCGCCTTCCGGCGACAGCCGCTTCATAGAGGGGAGGCGCCTTGCAGTCAGGCTTGCAGGTGAGCATGTGGGGATGATAGGCGAACTTCATCCCGACGTGATTACAAACTTTAATCTCTACAACCCCATTGCAGCCATTGAGATTGACATACAGAAGGCTCTCATGCTGAGGTAGCTAAGCCCGGTTCAAGGCGCCGGCCTTGAGATCCGTCAGGATAGCCGGTGTCGCTCTGCGACTCGGGAGTTCGAATCTCCCCCTCAGCGCTTAACTTCCTCGAACGGCCCGGTGCTCCCGGGAAGGGATGTGTACAGATGCGGATTGAGCCTTGGCAGGAGGGCGGATAGCACAGCCTGCCTTGTCAGCTCCCTCCTGTTCATCCTGCCGCGGGAGAGGTAGCCTATCGCCCCGCCCCTGGCACCTATGCCGTCTATGCCCGTGATCTCGGACATGATTTCACCCACCGACATTCCCCTTGCCACTCCGTCCAGGACTGCGGGCGGATAGGCAAATCCCATTCCATGGCCGGAGGTCATGCGGCCCGCCCTGTCCAGTATCACGCAGTACTGCACGTCGAAGACAGCATGCAGCTCCTCGGACCTGAAGAGGCCCGCCTCAATACCTATGCCCAAATCGTTGCCCTCGGCTGCGGCCATCGCCCTCGCTGCCGCGCCTGCCACAGTCTCCTTCTCGAATGGCTGCTCCGGAACACCGGAGTCGGGCGAGCATGTGCGGAAGACAGGGTCTCCAATCTCCCTCCTGTAAAGGCGGAAGACATCCCGCACCGCACCTGACTTGTTCCTGTTCGATGACCCTATTCCGATCCTGAGCCTCCTCGTGAGGCGGCCCTTCCTGTCACAATCCCCTGCAATGACCCTTGTGGAGCTGAGAGGGAGGCCGTTGAAGGAGCGTATGAGGGGGACCACATGTGCCTTCAGCGCCTGATATCCCCTGCCAGAGCGGATTTTATTTATCTCCTCTACCCTGAAGGCGGTCGCCTCTGATACAACGATGCCTGACAGCTTCCTTATCCGGGTGGAATAGCCGTAAGGTTCGTCCAGCATCATTATTTCATAGTTTCTGCCCAGCCTGGAGCACGCCCTCCTGAGGGCAGCGAGTCTCCTGGCATATGGTATGACTGCACTCCTCGACCCCAGCGCCATTGCGTCCGATGTAAGCCCTATGTACACCTTTCCGCCCAGTCTGAATGCAAGCCTGAGCATGGACATGTGCCCATCATGTATTGTGTTGAATGTGCCGCCAAGGCATATGCCGCCCCTCATTCATCCGTACCCCAGGTAAATGAGGGCTGCTATCAGTATCATCGCGGTGACGGCGTAGTAGAAGTACAGCTGGTTCTTCCTTCGCTTCAGCTTTCCCCTGAATGCGGAGCTGCACTTCTCCGAACAGAATTTGTCCTCGAGGGCTATGGGCCTGCCGCACTCCTTGCAGTGCCTGTGTGGTGGGACCTTTTCAACCATTTGTCAGAGCATCCTCCGGCCTTGCTGCTGCTGTATCACACTGTCTAAGCATAACAAGTTATTTCTAATGTTCGCATATCTGAATCCATGGCATTCAATGGGAGGTCGCGGAAGGTAGCCGACCTGAGACTCGACGAATGCGCGGACCTGTGGGAACTTACCGAGCAGATGTATGCATCCGGCGGATTCACAGCCAAGAAGGTTGGTGAAGCTGTCAGGATCATGGAGAAGATGGTGTCTGAGGATGCCTACATATTCCTTTCATTTCCGGCAGACATAATCTCAACAGGCGCCAGGGGTGTGATACGCGACCTGGTGAAGAGGAAGCTTATTTCGGGCGTGATAACAACATGCGGCACTCTCGACCATGACCTTGCGCGCAGCTGGAAGCCCTACTACCACGGCGATTTCATGCTGGATGATGCATCCCTCAGGAAAAGGAAGATCAACAGGCTTGGCAACATACTCGTCCCTGACTCCAGCTACGGCATAGTGCTTGAGAAGAAGCTCATGCCCTTTCTCGGGAAGCTCTATGACGGCGGCGTCAGGAACATATCCACCATGGAGCTGATAGACAGGCTTGGTGAATTCGTCAATTCGGAGGAGAGCATCCTCTACTGGGCGCACAGGAATGGCATACCTGTGTTCGTCCCCGGGATAACAGACGGTTCGGTTGGATCGCAGCTGTGGATGTTCTGGCAGGAGCACAGGGATTTCCAGATAGACATTCTGCGTGATGAGCACATGCTTTCAGACATCGTGTTCACCGCAAAGAAGACGGGAGCACTGATGATCGGCGGCGGGATTTCAAAGCACCACACAATATGGTGGAACCAGTTCAGGGGCGGGCTCGACTACGTAGTCTACCTCACCACCGCACAGGAGTATGACGGCAGCCTCTCGGGTGCGCCGGTCAGGGAGGCAATTTCGTGGGGGAAGGTCAGGTCGGGAGCAAAACATGTCACTGTCGAGGGGGATGCCACAATAACGCTGCCCCTGATAATAGGGGCGCTCTTCGCGAAGATGAAGAAGAGGTGATAGGATGGATGACAGCGAGTTCGACGGGCTTGAGGCTGAATTCTTCAGGAGTGTCGGATCCGGAGACGGAGCGACTCCCGACAGGGTCGTCGCCCTGCTCAACAGACTGTTCCCGCGCTACAACTGGGTAGGCATTTACTGGGTGAAGGAGGGAATGCTGGAGCTTGGCCCGTGGAGCGGGCCGGCAGCCACTGAGCACACTTCCATTCCGCTGGGAGCCGGTATATGCGGCGCGGCGGCCTCAAGCGGCAGGGTGGAGAACGTGGGGGATGTCAATGCAGACGGCAGGTACCTTTCCTGCTTCCTTCAGACAAGGTCTGAGATTGTCGTGCCCATAAAGAGCGGCGACAGGGTTGTTGGTGAGATTGACATAGACTGCGACGAGAAGGACGGCTTCGGTCCAAGGGATGAGCTCTTCCTTTCAAGGGTCGCGTCGATGCTTGCTGCGGAGGGAGGGAAATGATGCTCGTTGACCTCCGCAGCGGCGCCGCATAGGGGCGGTGCGCCGGATTGAGGATAGCACAGCTGACACCATTCTACTCGCCGCATCATGGCGGCGTTGAAAGCTTTGTCAGGGATATTTCGGTTGAGCTGGTGAAGAGGGGGCACGACGTCACAGTGTTCACATCGAAATACGACAAGTCACTGCGGCAGGACGAGGTCATGGAGGGGGTGAGGGTGATAAGGGTGCCGCTGCTTGCAACGGTGCTGAGGACGCCGATACCCAGGGGCCTCACAAAGATCATGGCCGGATGGGATTTTGATGTGGTCCACACCCACACTCCGCCCCCGACCTTCGCATACATGCCTGCAAGGCAGATGGAGAAGGCTGGAATGCCTACCGTTGTCACCTACCACTGCGACTCCGACATACCTTCGAGGTTGACCTCTCCATTCGTAAGGCTCATTGACAGGTTTGTGACCAGGCGCATTATAGACAGTGCCACACAGGTTCTTGTCACAACCAGGACATACTCTTCCACCTCATCGAACGTCTGGAAGATCACGCCTGAGATAGTTCCTGTGAGCGCCGATACATCGCGGTTCTATCCCGACGGTGCGGACAGGGAGAAGACGAGGAGGAAGTTCCACCTCTCCGGAAGGCGTGTCATTCTGTTCGTGGGCAGGCTGGTGAGGCACAAGGGTGTGCAGTACCTTATAGAGGCGATGCGCTACCTCGACAGGGAGTGCATGCTCCTGGTCGTCGGCGACGGCGACTATTCATCGAGTCTGAAGAGACTGGTGGTTGCACATTCGCTGACAGACAGGGTGATGCTCCTTGGTGACGTGCCCGACTCCATTCTCCCGTCAATATACAGGGCGGCAGACATTGCAGTCGTCCCCTCCACATCGAGGCTTGAGGCATTCAGCATTGCCGCGATAGAGTCGATGGCCAGCGGCACACCGGTCCTTGTGAGCAACATTCCGGGGGTCAGGGAAGTCATCGAGGAGGGGAGGCAGGGGATGAGGAGCGAGCCGATGGATCCGAGGGATATAGCGGACAAGCTGAAGGGGATGCTCTCCGACGGATCCCTCCTGAAGCAGATGGGGGAGAACGGGGTGCAGAGGGCTGCCGGATTTTCAAGCTCGTCCGTCACCTCCACGATGCTCTCGATATACGGCAGGGTGACAGGTTCAGACGACTGAAAGGGTGATCTGCGAGCCGGTCTTGTCATACGCCGTCCACGAAGTCAGGTCGAACGGAAAGCCTGCGATTATGTGCACCCTCCCGACGGCGCTGAAGAGGCGGAGGTCGGGAACACTTGGAAGCCTTACGCCTGAAGGGTGGGAATGCACGGTGCCTATTGTGCTGAAGTCGCCTAGTATGCCGTGGTAGTTGAAATTGGCGGAGTGGAAGTTGCTCTTTGTGCCCGGTATTATCGTCAGCTCCACAATGGTGTCGCCGCTAGCCCGCAGCCCGGCGGCAAACTCGTTGGGAAGGGAGGACCTGGCTGCATCCATAACGGACTCAAGCACCTGAAGGCGAATGGAGCGTATCACCATCCCCGCCCTTCTTGTCCTCCTCCTGCTGAACATGGGCATGACAATCAACCTGTCAGTTTTGAGTGGATGCGCCTGTAGAAGTCGTGGTCAAAGCGGACGAACCTTGCCCTGGATGCGGATGCCGAAAATTCAAGCTTCTCTCCGCCGGAAAGGGGGTGTTCCACCTGCCCGTCTATGACAAGCATGCATCCCCTCTCCCCCACAATCTTCAGCACAATCTTCGAGTCTGCACCGCACACTATCGGCCTGGACGAAATGCCGTAGGGAGCAAGCGGTGTTATCACAATCACGGACGCGCTTGGATCGACGATCGGGCCGCCTGCGGAGAGGGAGTATGATGTGGAACCTGTCGGAGTCGAAACGATTATTCCGTCCGATCTCACAATGCCCACCCTGTTGCGCCCGACTGTGATTTCAAAGTGCCTCACCTTGCCGATGGCGGAGCTGTGGACAACGCTCTCGTTGACAGCATCCGGCATCCTCACCCCGTCTACTGCCGTGGAGACCTTCAGCTTCTCCTCTATCCTGTACCTCCCCTCTCTGAGCCTCTGGAACACATCCCTCAGGCTGTCCTTCCTCGATTCAGTGAGAAAGCCGACGTTCCCGGAATTGATCCCGAGGAGTGGTATCGGGGTGCGCATGAATGTCTTGAGCATTGTTCCGTCTCCTCCTATGACAAGCAGTATGTCAGCATCCATCTCCTCGAGCTCAATACCCTTTCTCCCGAGCTTTGATGCAGTGGACCCCTCCACAACATCTCCCCCTGAGAGCAGTGCGGACGCATCCCTTGCAATCGCGAGTGAACCCGGCAGCTCCATGTTGGCATAGAGGCCGATCTTCAAAGAGTGAGCCTCCGCATCGCCCTGTCCCCGACGGCTACCAGGCTTTTCCTGTCAGTGATGTCGAAGCGCATATCCATCACATTGCCCGTGATGTCAAAGACCTCTCCCCCCGCCTCCCTCACAATGAGGGTGGATGCTGCAATGTCGACTATGCGGAGCGAATGCGCCGTGTCAACCGCGCGCATGTAGAAGACATCTGCGCTGCCTGCCGCCACCAGGCACATCTCAAGTGCGGCCGAGCCGTATGATCTCACCATCGAACTCTTCCTCAGGATGTCATATGCGTTTGCAGAGGCGTGCGTCCCCACGTAGACCAGGAACACAGAATGCTTTTCGTCGAAATGCCTGGTGTGGAGAACGCTGTCGTTGACTGATGCCCCGCGCCCCTTTTCGGCATAATATGTGTCACCGGTGATGAGGTTCATCACGAGGCCGTACTTGACATCCGAAAGACTCTTTGAACCAATGGCGAGGGATATTGAAAAGAAGGGAAGGCCGTTTATTGCATTCCTGCTTCCGTCGACCGGGTCCATAACGAGCGTCTCGGAGGATTTGTTGTCCACGTAGCTGGACTCTTCGCTTAGTATGTTGACGTTCAGGCCGCTGGCTGTTATGGCGGCGAGCGCTGCGTCCTCGGCTATCCTGTCTATCTCATAGCTTGGTGCGCCATCCGCTCCCTGTCCCACGACCTTTCCTATGCCCTCTTTCCCCACGACCGGGAGGACTGCTTCCCTGACGGCCTTCGCTATCCCTGTCAGTTCTTCCTTCACGTAAATGAATTGACTCTAAGGCTTAAATCCTTCTTTGCCTGGGAGGGGACCTATCCTGAGGCGCATTTCTGTTGTGGCCTCGAAGCCGAAGAGCCTGTAGAGCTCCACACCCTGCTCGGATGAGTGCAGTGCGATCCGCTCCAGCCCCCTCTCCCTGCAGCAGTCAATAGCCCTGCCAAGCACCGCTGAAGCAGCGCCCATCCTCCTGTATTCCCTTTCGGTGTACATGGTCATCAGGTATGCCTCCTCCCACCTCCGGATGCTGAGCTTGGGTTCAGTCGGCCTGAACCATATGCACGCGCTTGAAACTGCAGCGCCCCCGCTCTCTGCAATGAATGCGACCAGTGTGCCTGACCGCATCTCATTGCGCACCCATTCCACGAAGAGGGGGAGTGTGGCCTGTATCCTCCCCCTCTCGCTGATGTCATGCACCTCCTCCCAGAGCTTACTCCTGTGCGAGGAGAGGGTCACCACGTCATCCTCAGAAGCCTCCCTGACCGTGAATGACTTCCCGTTCATCTACTAGGGGAGAGGCCGGCAGCTATTAAAGGTTGGATGAACTGCAAAAATAGATTAGCACACCCTGCCTGTCTCATGCGATGAACGTGGAGCCTGGTCAGGAAGGGGCTGCCCCCACTGTGCTTGTCAGCGGCGGGAAGGCATACACCCTCAACAGCGTGCCGGGCTGGAGGCTGCGCGGGCAGCCGGTCGCAACAATTGAGGGCAGGGAATACAGGAGCTGGAGTCCCTACACCAGCAAGCTTGCAGCATTCCTTCTCTCAGGAGGGGATCTGTCACCTCTCACCGATCCGGGCGCAGTCCTGTACCTCGGTGCATCATACGGGACCACGGTCAGCCATCTAGCCGACATTGCACCGTCCGCGACAATCTATGCGGTCGAATTCTCAAGGAAGCCTTACATGGAGCTCAGGAAAGTGGCCGCGGTGCATGCAGGCGTGATTCCTCTGCTTGAGGATGCGCGATTTCCCGAGAAATACCGTGCGATGGTATCATCGCCGTCTGTTCTGGTGCAGGACGTTGCGCAGAAGAACGCTGTCGGAATCATGATGAAGAACGCAGGAGCATTCGGCAGCATCCGCCACTATTTCCTTTCTGTCAAGGCAAGGAGCATCGACTCCTCATCGGAGCCGGAGGCGGTATATGCGCGGGTCAGGGAGCGGCTGGAGGGCGAAACGGGGCGCAGGGCCACACTCACTGACATATCCAGGTTTGAAAAGGATCATGTCATCCTTTCAGGCAGCTTCTGAGCAATCCCACTGTGCAATTTCAAAGCTTTTATACGCATACCGCATTTACAAAGGGTGCGCGGACGTTGCCCGCGGGAGGCATTCTGATGCTCGGTGGAAGCTCTGACAGCATTGAAAGGAAGATAAAGAGGCTCAACGCGATAAGGGCAGAATACGAATCAGACCTCCAGGATCTGAGGAAGCGCCTCAAGAACGATTCCATCAGCAGGGAGAAGTACGAACGTCTGGCCGCAATAACGCAGTCAAAGGTGGACAGGATTCTCGCCAGGGTCAAGAAGCTCAGGGGCAGGCGGGAGAAGTCCTGATGCCTGCATGCCGTGCACAACGGCGAAGTGTTTATTTCCACGCAGACTATGAATGTCCATGATGCACGTGAACGGTGCGAACACCCTTCCCTCCATGCTTGCCGCCCTCAGGGAGAAGATTGCTGCCGCCGGAAGCATTGTTGTCGGCCTCTCCGCCGGTGTTGACAGCTCCCTTCTTGCCAAGGTGGCCTTCATGGAACTGGGCGAACGGGCGGTGGCCGTCACTGCGGTATCCGCCTCACTCTCCAAGAGGGACAGGATGCTGGCCGCAGGGAACGCAAGGGAGATAGGCATCAGGCATGTGCTGCTTGAAACGGCGGAGATGTCAAGCAATGATTATCTGAAGAATGACGCCTTGCGCTGCTTCCACTGCAAGGCAGAGCTCTCTACCGCGCTCTGGTCCTTTGCTGGACGGGAAGGTTTCTCATCCGTTGCAATTGGTGTCAACGCAACGGATGCGGGCGACTTCAGGCCAGGCATAAGGGCGGCGGAGGAGAGTGGCATCATATTCCCTCTGCGTGAATGCGGGATAGGGAAGGAGGATGTGCGCCGGCTCGCAAGGATGCTCAGCCTTTCCTCACATGACAGGCCCTCGAACTCATGCCTCTCCTCCCGCGTGGAATACGGTCAGAGGATAGACGAAAGGACGCTGAGGATGGTTGAGGATGGCGAGGAGCTGCTTCACTCGATGGGCGCCAGGGATGTGCGGGTTCGCGTCCATGGCGGCATCGCCAGGATTGAGGTGGATGCGGGGAGCATTCCGCTCCTCATGGACGAGTCCAGGAGGAGGGAGATTGTGAAAAGATTCATGGAGATAGGCTTCCTCTACGTGACGCTTGACCTCGACGGATTCAGGAGCGGAAGCATGAACCTGAAGCTCAGGAGCAGCCAGTAGTGCTGCCGCAGTTCAGGCACTTGTAGCAGCTCCCGTTGCGGACTGTCACATGCCCGCACACTGAGCACAGCGGCGCGTCCTGGTCGAACATGAGGCTCCTGTCCATGGGATCTGGGCTCTCCAGTTCGATACCTCCCGAGTAGTCGTCGAGCGACCTCGTGGCGGGGTGAATGAATGCTGGCCTTCCCTCATCCGCGTGCCTGCCGTCATCGACTGACCTCTTTACCTGGACGAAGTCTGTCCTGCCAAGGTACTCCATGCCAAGGACCCTGAAGATGAAGTCCAGGACGGATGTGCAGCTCCTGATGTTGGGGTGGTCGGTTATTCCCTGCGGCTCGAACCTTGTGAATGTGAATGAATTCACATACTTCTCCAGCGGAACGCCGTACTGCAGTCCGATGGAAACTGCAATCGCGAAGCCGTTGAGTATGCTCCTGTACGATGAACCCTCCTTGTACATATCCACGAAAATCTCGCCGAGCTTGCCCGTATCGTACTCCCCTGTCCTGAGGAATATCTTGTGCCCGGAGATGGTGGATTCCAGCGTGAAGCCTCCCCTCATCTTGGGAAGCTCCTGCCTGACGCCGCGCTTAAGTTCACTCTCCTTCTTCTCCTCTGCAGCTGATGAGCTGAGCGGCTGTGAAGCCTTTGACCCGTCCCTGTAGATGGCGATTGCCTTCAGCCCCATCTTCCATGCGTCGACATACACCTGCTCAACGTCCTTCCACTCCACGTGGCCCGGGAGGTTGACAGTCTTGGATATAGCGCCTGACATGAAGGGCTGGACGGCAGCCATCATTTTCACGTGCCCCATGGGTGCGATGTACCTTGTCCCCCTCCCGCTCCTGTTGGCGCAGTCGAATATCGGGAGGTGCTCCTTCTTCAGCTCTCCCACGAGTTCCATGGCCTGGACGCCATTGACATAATCCCTTGCAGCCATTATCTGTTCCCTGTCGAAGCCGAGGGCGATAAGCTCCTTCTCTGAAAGGTTCGGGGTGCGCTCGTCAAGCGAGTGTGTCCTTCCCACATACTCCTCCGCCTCTCTTATGGAGGATTCGGGCATGCCCCGTCCCCTCAGACCCTCTGCATTTATGAACGGCGCTCCGGCAAGCGTGCCATGTCCGACCAGGGTCGTGATTATCCTTTCCACCCTCTCCTCATCATACCCCAGTCTCCTGAGTGCGATCTCCACGGACTTGTTTACTATCCTGAAATAACCGCCGCCCGCAAGCTTCTTCCACTTCACGATTGCGAAGTCAGGCTCTATTCCTGTCGTATCGCAGTCCATGAGCAGCCCGATGGTCCCGGTAGGCGCCACGTTGGAGGCCTGCGCATTCCTGTAGCCGTATTTCTCCCCCAGCTTGATGCATTCGTTCCAGTCGTCCATTGCCGCCTTGAGCAGTGCCTGGTCGACAAATCTGCTGTCGACCCGATAAAGCGCATCCCTGTGCATGCGTATGACGTTCAGCATGGGCTCCCTGTTCCTGTCGAATTCGGCGAACGGGCCCATTATGGATGCAATCTCGGCCGATGTCCTGTAGCAGTGGCCTGTGATTATCGCGGATACGGCGGACGCAAATGCCCTGGCCTCCTCGCTGTCATAGGGGAAGCCGAGCAGCATGGCCGTGGTCCCGAGGTTTGCAAAACCGAGGCCGAGGGTCCTGTAGACATGGCTGTTGGCAGCTATCCTGCCGGTGGGGTAGGATGCCATGTCGACAATGATGTCCATAGCGGTGGTGAAGACGCGTATTGTGTGCCTGAATCCCTCGACGTCAAACCGTCCCGACTCGTCGACAAACCTCACAAGGTTTAGCGAGGCAAGGTTGCAGGCGGTGTCGTCCAGGAACATGTACTCTGAACAGGGGTTGGACGCATTTATGCGCCCGGAGTTCGGACAGGTGTGCCACCTGTTGACCGTCGTGTCAAACTGGAGCCCCGGGTCCGCCGAAGCCCATGCAGCCCTGCTGATCGAGTCCATGACCTCCCTGGCGCCGTATGTGTGGGCCACCTGGCCGGTCGTCCTGAATGTGGTCTTCCATTCACCGTCCGCGAGGAAAGCGTTCATGAATTCATCGGTGACCCTTACCGAGTTGTTGGAGTTCTGCCCGGAAACTGTCAGGTATGCTTCGCCGTTGAAGTCGGCGGGGTATCCCTCCTTTATCAGGGCCCTCACCTTCTCCTCCTCCTTCACCTTCCAGTTGATGAACTGCATGATCTCCGGGTGGTCTGCGTCAAGGACAACCATCTTGGCCGCGCGCCTGGTGGTTCCGCCCGACTTTGTTGCGCCTGCCCCGGCATCTAGAACCCTGAGGAATGACATCAGGCCAGAGGATGTGCCCCCGCCAGAGAGCTTCTCATCTGATGACCTGATCTTTGAGAAATTGGTGCCTGTCCCGGAGCCGTACTTGAAGAGGCGTGCCTCATTTTTTATCAGGTCGAAAATGGACATGAGGTCGTCATCCACCGACTGAATGAAGCATGCGGAACACTGTGGCCTTGTGTATGAATCTTCAGTCTGGACCACCTTTCCGGAGGCCGCATCCCATGCCCAGTTTCCGCCGCTGCCTCTGATCCCGTATTCCTGGGCCAGACCGACGTTGAACCATACAGGCGAGTTGAACGCGGCCAGCTGGTGGACGAGCATGAAACTCAGTTCCGCCTCGAAGTTTTCAGCACTCTTTGATGAGAAATAGCCGTATGACTCCCCGGCGCTCCTGATTGTGTGTGCAACCCTGTAGACAAGCTGCCTCACGCTGCTCTCAGAGCCTGACCCAGGAACACCCGCCTTCCTGAAGTACTTTGATGCTGCAATGTCAACGGCAAGCTGGCTCCACCCCTCCGGCGCCTCGATGTTCTCCATGCTGAAAACAACCGTACCGTCCGGCTCGGTGATCTTCGAGCTCCTGACGGCCCACTTGACAGTGGAGAATGGGTCCTCGCCCGGCGCGGTGAACCGTCTTTCGAACTTCATGTGCTTCACACCAGCCTGGACACCTTTGGCAGGATCCATCATACCATCGTCCACCCTGCCCATTTTGTCACCGGCATATTTCTGCCTCTCCGACTCACCACCCATCACTTTCTCGGTATCCATTGTTAGCACAGCCTCCAGTCATTAACCTTTTTCCCGCTTTCCCGGAAAACGGTAACCCGTTTTATTTATACATCACAGAGCAAAGGACGTAATCCGATTCCATGAAATTGAGTTAGGAAAACCCATTGAGAGTTGTCCTTGCACCCCATAGCTGCTTGGTGAAATTCAGGTGATGAGACGATCCGTATATATGGCTATCTGAACTTGCTTTGTAATGTGACTGGATAATTGTCTGAATGCAGTACTATATTCAGTATTGTTATCATAATATGATTCACATATTGATTCAGTAATATAATCAATTTGATATTCAGACATAGTCTGACTCAGAACTTGAGCTTCTTGAATACAATTTCAGTCCCGAAACTGCAGTTGAACAGCTGCTCTGCGCTTCCCCTGGAAACCGCAAGCTCAACGTTGCCGTGTGAGCCGACCAGGGCTACCGGGCTGCCCTCTGAGACATCGGAGTATGTCTTCCCGAACTCTACCACCTGCCTGACACTGTCAGTGCTCACCGAGAGCTTGTCTCCTACCCTGAACAGTTTCGTGAAATCCTCCGAACGTATGTTTGTGATGATGTTGCCGAAACCGTCTGCATAGACGCTCATGCCGACAAGCCCCAGGGGCACCTTGCGCATCTCACCGAAGCTCATGTCATGGTAGGTGCGCAGGGTGGCGCCTATCTTCTCGAAGGGCGAGCCAGAAGCCAGATAGGCGGCTGCAGGCGCAAAAACATCCCTTCCATGGAACGTGTTTGAAATCTTCTCCTTCTGGATCGTGCCGGTGTTTATCTCCCTCACCTCCGGCCTCCCGCATGACTTTGCGGCCGGGATTAGCACACCGTTGTCCGGCCCGACAAAGAAGAAGCCGCCGGATCTGATTGCTATTGGCTTCCTCGGAGTCCCTACGCCGGGGTCGATGACGACTGTGTGTACCGTCCCCTTCGGAAAATATGGAATAACGCTCCTGAGTATGAATGCACCAGCCTGCACCGACTGGGGAGGGACGTCGTGAGTTATGTCGACAAGTTCGGCATCGGCCCTGCCCAGGATAACGCCCTTCATTGAGCCCACGTAGCCCCCAGCAAAGCCGAAGTCGGTAAGCAGCGTCACTATCGGGCGCCGAAGCGGTGCCTCCTCCCTGACAGTCCGCGCCATTGATGATAAATAAGAAAGGAATTATAATATATTTTGTTCGGGGAGGCTGCTAATTCACCGAGGCTGGCGCTGAGGAGGCGATAGCCTCGATTTCCACCCTTGCCCCCTTCGGCAGTGCGGCGACCTGCACCGTGGATCTTGCCGGCTTCCACTGACCGAAGGCAGCGGCATACACTGAGTTTACGCGCTCGAAGTCGGACATATCTGCGAGGAATATCGTTGTCTTCACCACATTGCCCAGTCCCATTCCCGCCGAGGCCAGGACCGAGGAGAGGTTTTTCAGGCACTGCTCTGCCTGCGACCCTGCATCACCGGAAACCAATGCACCTGTCGCCGGGTCAAGCCCGAGCTGGCCGGAGCAGTAGACGGTGCGGCCGTCAAGAATGGCCTGGGAATAAGGGCCTATTGCAGCAGGTGCGGATTTGCTGAAAACTGGTTCTGACATTGCATAACACCGGGTGGTGGAGGGAAGAACATCAAGAAAACATTTTGGGAAGGTGTTTGTTCAAATGGTTTTGTGCATCCTGCACTCTGTTCAGGCCCTCGTATGGAAGACTACCCTCTTGAGGAGGTGGACGAACCTGTTTCCGTGGCCGCGTCCGTTGAGCGTCTTGCTCTCCTCGATGGCAATCATGTTGAGGTAGTCCTGACCAGACCTTGCAGATGTATTTGCCGAAGATATTATGTCAAACTGCCACATATTACATCACTTCATTAGTTTGTTTCTGAATCTAATTGAATATTATTTAGTATATAATCTTATTGAATGAAATCTGCCTACTGAAAGCACGGCTAGACACGCACTGTCTGACCCCCTGCCGCCCAGGCATGCTGGCCTGCTTGGGCCACGTCAGATTTTTGCACTCCCCCCAGCTCCCACCTCTCCTTGGGCTGCAGACCTCTGCAGGCCGATTCGGCGGTGTTAATCAAAAGTTTTAACCGAACAAAGGGCAATACAACGGGGAAATGGACGAAAAAGATATTGCAATCCTGGAGCTCCTCCAGAAGGACGCCAGAATGCCGCTGAAGGAGATTGGCGAGAAGGTTGGCCTTGCTGCCCCCACCGTTCATGAGAGGATCCAGGCCATGCTGAGGCAGAACGTGATATCTGGTTTCACGACCCTTGTTGACCCCAGAAAGGTCAACCTTGACATCACCGCATTCATCATGCTTTACTTCAAGACTGGAGGGTCGCTCGGGGACCCGAAGGTTGTGGAGCTCATAAACAGCCTGGCCGACATACAGGAGTGCTTCCACCTGGCAGGCGATGAGGATCTCATAATAAAGATCAGGACGAAGAACATGACAACGCTGGAGGACATCATACTCCGTCTTTCGAAGTCCGGCCATTTCAGCAGGACAAAGACAATAATAGCGCTGTCGACGGTCAAGGATTCGGTTGTGCTCAACCTCTCCCACTTTACAGAAAAGGGCGGGAGGGAGAGGAACAGCAGGCATGCGCCCGCTGCCGCAGACACAGCCTAGAGACAGCCAGGAGCTGCCCGGGGCAGCGGAGGGAGATAATGACTGAGAACGATCAGCCGGTTGCCTACCCGTACGAGTTTGACGCCCGGACGCGGGTGAGGGCGAGGGAGCTTTCAGGCAGGTCCTACCGGGCAGCCATTCTGTCTACTGCACTCGAGACGCTTGTTCTCGTCATACTGCTCGCCCTCGGCATTGCCGAGCGCTATGCTCTGCTGCTCAGGGGACTGCCGTGGCAGGCCTCCGCCGCGCTGTTCACACTTTCGGCAGTCCTGTTCTTCTTCCTGCTCGGCATTGCATCCTCCTACTGGCGCTACAGGCTGAGGAAGGAGTATGGTGTATCTACCCAGGGATGGACAGCATGGCTGTGGGACCAGTTCAGGGGCCTTCTCCTCTCCTCTGCCTTCTCCATCCCGGCAGCTCTCTTCCTCCTCTACCTCATTAGCAGCGGCGGAGTATACTGGTGGCTGGAGGCTGCCGCCGCATTCATATTCGCAGGGGCGGCATATTCCAGACTCTTTCCGCTTCTGTTTGCACGCTTCTTCTACAGGATCAGGCCGATGCATGAAGGGGAGATGAAGGAGAGGGTGAGAAAGGTCCTTTCGCGGCTCGGACTCGAAAGGATGGAGGTCTTCACAATGAACGAGAGTTCAAGGTCAGGGAATGCGAATGCATTCGTGACCGGGCTGGGAAGGGGAAGGAAGATTGTGCTGTTCGACAACCTGCTTGAGAAGTTTGCACCTCCTGAGGTTGAGTCGATACTTGCCCACGAACTCGGCCACTATGTCAGGCGGGACACGGCAGCTGCTGCGGCCATAGGCGTGGGAACCGCCCTCTCCACCGCATTTATCATGAGCCTCGTGCTCAGGCCGCTGCTTGACTCAGGTGCAGTCTACTCAGTGCATGACCCGTCGATGCTGCTTTGGCTCCTGCTTGCCGCCGGCGCCTTCCAGTTCGCTCTGTCGCCTCTGCTCAACATGCATTCCAGGAGGGTGGAGAGGAGGGCGGACCTGTTCGCACTCGGGCTGACGGGTGATCCGGTTGCATTCATATCCGGCGAGAAGAGGCTGTGCGACATCAACATGATGGACGATTCAGTCAGGGGACTCAGGAAGATACTGTTCGCATCTCATCCTCCCACGGCTGACCGCATAGCCGACGGGGAGAGGTGGTCCGGCCACAAACAAGACCAAGTTTGAAATATCTTGAGTACACCTATAACCGCAGGGGAGACAACGAAGGAATTCGCGGTCCTCATGGACTCCAGGGGCGGCGGCCTTGCCGAACTCGCCGAGTCACTTGGCTCCAGCGGTGTGAACATACTTACCCTCGCAATGAGCACCGATGGTGAAAGGAGGGTGCATGTCAGGCTCATAACCTCGGACGAGGCGACCTGCAGGCAGCTCCTGAAGCAGCTTAAGTATGAGTATACAGAAGATGAAATACTCACTGTTACTGTAGACGACAAGCCAGGCGCGCTTGCAAAGCTGCTGAGGAAAATGAAGCGGGCCTCGGTTGGAGTCACCTCGGCCTACATCATAAACAGGAAAGGCGGGAGCGTCGAGTTTGTGATTGGAGTGGACAAGCTGGAGGAGGGGAAGAAGCTGCTCTTTGGCAGACTCGGCCTCAATCCCTGATCAGGCGGTGAAAGACTGGCCGCAGCTGCAGGTGGTGCGCGCGTTGGGATTGCTGAAGGTGAAGCCTGAGCCCTGAAGGCTGTCCACGTAGTCTATTTCCGTTCCCTCGAGGTACGTGGCACTTTCCCTGTCGACAACGACCTTTACGCCACCCTTCTCAATCTGGAAATCATTCAGTGCGTCAACCTTCGTTTCGAAATTCATGCCGTACTTGAATCCGCCGCAGCCGCCGCCTGCGACATAAAGCCTCAGCGCCTGCTTCTGCTCACCCGCGGGGATAAGCGTCTTTACCTTGTCGATTGCCTTTTCTGTGAATATAATGTCGAACATCCCTTTGACCTCTCTTCTATTACTGTCTATTTTTGTATTTAAGTCTTCACAGCCCGCCATCGGTCGCCATGCTCATCAGGCTTCCCCCGCCAGCATCACGACCTTTCCAAGCTGGGAGGCGGATGCCACCCTTTCCTGGGCCCTCGCGGCATCCCTGAGGGAGAAGACGCCGTCAACCACCGGGTCCAGGCGCCTGCTGAATACAAGGTTCATGACTGTTTCGAAATCCGAAGGGTCTCCCATGGTCGAACCGGTAATCTGGAGCTGCTTCCAGAAGAGGTGGCCAAGCTCTGCGTCCACCGACCCGCCAGATGTTCTGCCGTAGTTCACAAGCCTGCCTCCCTTCCTCAAGCTTCGGACGGAATCTCCCCAGAGTGCAGCACCGACAGAGTCGAGAACAATGTCGAAGCCGTCCATCTTCCTCTGCTCCAGATAGCGCTTCCCCCACCCCCCGGCACCGGTGACAATTACATCGTCCGCGCCCAGTCTCCTGAGCGCTTCGGCCTTGGACTCGCTCCTTGTTGTTGCGACAACCTCTGCATCGAAGAGCTTTGCAATCTGTATCCCTGCAGTCGAGACGCCTCCGCTTCCGCCCGTTACAAGGACCCTCTCCCCGAAGCGGATGCGTGCCCGCTTCACCAGGGCATGCCATGCTGTAAGGTAGACAAGCGGAGCGGCCGCGGCCTTGACAAGCGGAAAGCCGGAGGGCACACGCTTGAGATTTCTCTCAGGCACCGCCACATATTCCGCAAACGCGCCGTCCGTATGCTCCCCGAGTATTGCGAATGAGCCGCAAAGCGAAGCCTCTCCCCTTTTGCATTCCTGACACAGGCCGCAGGAAAGAGACGGATTGACGACAACCAAATCCCCTTCGCCAAATTGCCCCTCTTTCCCCTCCCCGTAAACGACTGTGCCTACCGCGTCGCAACCGCCTGTGTGCGGCATCTTGACCCTGACTCCCGCTGAGCCGTCACGCAGCGTAATGTCGAGATGGTTTACGGAAGTCCCCATTACCCTGAGCAGGACCTGCCCGTCTCCCGGTTCGGGGACGGGTGCGTCCTCGAACCTAAGCACGTCCGCTCCGCCATGGCTGTGGAATCTGACAGCCTTCATAGTCTGCCCTGCCATGCAACCGCAACATACACCAATGTACTTTGAAGTTGCTGAACCGGGATGACAAAAAAGGTCATATGCCCCTCCCGCCCCGTCCCGTTCAACACTTGAACCAAAATGGGATTATAATGCAAGCCGGTTCTCCCACGGGATGAACGGAGAGGAGTATGCGGGTAGAAAAACATCCACCTGGATGGGAGACGGCAAGATCTGGCTCTCCGCGGACTTCAGGACTGAACTCCTGAATAAGGCCATCACCAAGGCAGGGAGCATCAACCAGCTTGGAAGGATACTCGGCTACAGATCGCGCGTCCACCCCGGCTGGAGCGTCAGGCAGCTGCTGACGGGTGCCCAGCCATTCACATATGAGCGGCTCATGACTCTGGCGGAGTTCACGGAGTGCCCCATGGACAGGATAATGAAATACCAGGTCCCCAAGAGGCGCGCGCTGAACCATCAGAACGGGATGGCCAAGGCGGAGTTCTGAATTCCGTCTGAATGCCGCCCCCCCTGAGAGGGCGGGCGGCAAAAAGATTTAAGATTACCTGCAGTTAGTAATCCCGATGCAGGAAAAAGTCAGGAATCTGATTATAATAGGGTCCGGGCCGGCCGGCCTGACGGCCGCAATTTACGCGTCAAGGGCTATGCTTGAGCCTCTTGTGGTTGCTGGCAGGACGCCGGGCGGACAGCTCATGATCACAAGCGAAGTTGAGAATTTTCCCGGTTTCCCGGAGAGCATACTGGGACCGGACCTCATGGTGAAGATGAGGGAGCAGGCCACACGCTTCGGTACTGACTTCCTCGATGATGATGTGACGTCGGTCGACTTCGGCAGGCGGCCCCTTGAGGTCAATGTTGGCGATAGGAAGTTCCTCACCAAGTCCGTTATTGTGGCCACTGGTGCAAGCGCCATGTGGCTGGGGATAGAGTCTGAGAAGAAGCTGATGGGGAGGGGCGTCTCCGGATGCGCAACCTGCGACGGTGCCTTCTTCAGGAATATGCCCATAGCTGTAGTGGGAGGCGGCGACTCTGCGATGGAAGAGGCGCTCTTCCTGACAAGGTTTGCCTCGCATGTTACTGTAATACACAGGAGGGATGAACTGAGGGCCTCCCCCATAATGGCAAGGAAGGCGAAGGAGAACAGCAAGATATCATTCATCTGGGACTCTGTCGTCGAGGAGATTGTGGGGGAGAAGAATGTCGAGGGCGTTGTCATAAAGAACCTGAAGAGCGGGGAGAAGAGCACACTTGGGGTTAAGGGGGTCTTCGTTGCGATAGGGCACAAGCCCAACACCGAGATATTCAGGGGGCAGCTTCCACTCGATGAGAAGGGGTACATCAAGCTCTCAGGCGGCAGCAGGACAGAGATTGAGGGCGTGTTTGCGTCAGGGGATGTTCACGACCACAGATACAGGCAGGCCATAACTGCTGCAGGCTGGGGATGCGTTTCAGCCCTTGATGCCCAGAAGTACCTTGAGGAAGCGGATGCCTGAACCCATTTCAGGTGGCTGAAGGCAGCAGAATTGTTAGAAAGCTGCATCCCTTCCCGCCGAAATCCGCCTGGCTGATTGACGCGCTGCCCCCGTAGCGCCTGCTCAGCATGATGACTGCCATGAGGTCCGCATTGCCCCTCAGGAGGGCGTCCATGTCCTCCACGTGGGCCATTGACTTGGGCATCAGGTTGCCCGGCAGACCCTCCGGTGCCATCAGGACGGCAACAGAGCTGTTAAGCGAGAGGCCGTCCCTTGTGCTCACAGTGTAACGGTCGCACGAAGGATTCATCCCCGCGACTAGCGATGCGCTGTGCTGGAATAGATCGGACAAATGTGCATCTGCCATTACCAGGATTCCCTCCCTGATGCTTATTTCAGATGTGAAGTCCCTGCCGCTTTCGCTCCTGTACTTGCAAATTCCTTCGGTCGCGGATGCAGCAAGCTCCTGAGGCTTGACCGTCATCTCCTCCACGTTGCCACGTGCAAGCTGTGCGAGCCTGGAGAATGAGTTGATGAGATTCCCGAGGGTCTTGGACTGGCTCAGTATGTTGTCTATAATATTCCTGTTCGCGGGCGATGCCGAACCCCTGAGCAGTTCCGAGAAGGTGAGTATCGCCTGGTTCATGTCGCCTATGTCATGCTCCATGATCTTGTTTATTGTCTCCAGATACTGGGCATACTCCTGCAGCCTCTTCTCAAGCGTATTCCTCTCGACTATGAGCGCAGCAGCCTCATGCGCCGCCCTTACTGCTCCCGGGAGATGATTGGTGTATCCAGGTTCACGCATGACAATCTGGACGGTGCCCTTCCCCGTGTATCCCAGGTAGCGGAGCGGTTCGTCCGTGACGATGACCGCCGGTACGGCGGAGGATGTGAGGAGATCCAGTAATTCACGCTCATTCTCCTGAACAAATGGAAGCTCAAGGACAGCCACTGAACCGAAGCCGAGGGAATGCAGGGAGAGCACGAATGAGAGGGGGGAGACTGCATCCGCCCTGAAACCGGGTACGGCAGCGAGGCTGTCCATATCCTGCCTGTGCTTCTCCTCGTACTCCGTGACGATGTGCACCAGTAGCTGCGATCCGTTGGCTGAGGCCATCCTGCTTGATATTTATGCAGACTGCTTATAATTGTTTCTTCTTTTGTTTCAGATCATACCATTCACACCCGGCTCATTCACAAGAGATAAATCGGCTGAGCAGTTAGAGTGCCGACATGGTGCGAAGAATTCTCATGCACATGGGTCCTTCCGTGGGAAACTACCGGGTCATGCTGGCAGGCGTGGCCGAGAACGTGGGCTTCGCCACAGATGAGTTCGTACTGGCAATGAAGGAGAGCCTCCACGGCGTCCTGGAGGTGATGGGTGGCGATGACAGCTATCTTCCTTTTATCATCCCGGGGAGCGGCACGGCTGCAATGGAGAGTGTAACAACCTTCCTCAGGAGGGGGGATCGGGTGCTTGTCGTGAGCAACGGCCTTTTCGGGGACAGGTGGATGCGCATATTCGAGCGCTATCCTGTTGAGGTTGACAGCCTGAAGGCCACGCCTGGACTCACCGTGACGCCGGAAGAGATTGCATCGAAGTCCGGCGGGGCAAAGTACAGGATGACGGTGATGACGCATGTGGAAACAAGCACGGGGGTCCGTGCACCCGTGGCCGAACTCATCGAAGCAGCCAGGCAAATATCGGAGCTGACAGTCGTTGACGGGGTTGCCAGCGTGGGAGGGGAGAACGTGGAGGCCGTCCGCTGGGGCGCCGACGTGGTGCTGACAGCCAGCCAGAAGGCAATCGGGGCACCGCCTGGGCTGGGGCTGCTTGCAGTCAGGAGGAATTTGCTCGCAGGCGTGAAGGGAGAGGGTGTTTCGGGCTATTTCCTTGACCTTCACAACTGGCAGCCTGTCATGGAGGGGATGCTTGAGGGCAGGGGTGGATACTTTGCAACTCCCCCGATATCAACCGTCCTGAGCCTAAGGGAGGCATTCAGGATGTCGGGCGAGGAGGGACTGGAGAACAGGATAGAGAGGCACAGGGCAGTCGCCTCCAGGATCGCTGATTCCGTGGAGGGCATGGGCCTCGGGATCGTGGCCTCCCCCGGACTCAGGAGCAACACGGTAACGGGCGTGATGCTGAACGGGCTGGACATGAACGCATTCCTCAGCGGATGCATCGGGCGTGGCGTGGAGTTCGCCTCAGGCGTCCATCCGGTGCTCAAGGGGAAGTACATAAGGATAGGGCACATGGGATGGGTGAACCAGAACGATGCTGCAGCAGCCATAGCCGCCATCAGGGGAACGATTGAGGGCATGAATTGACCGCACCCTCTGCCTCCGGCCTGCAGCGTGAGCCCGGGTCCTCATCCATTCTCCTGCCGAGAAACTGTTTATACGCTCCATCCCATTATGATGCATGCCTAGATTCCCAAGCAGGGAATGGGCTGACGAATACGTAAGGCAGCTCAACGCCAATACAGGATACAGGGATGCAGGGATGGGATGGGAGGGAGACATCACACTCTGCGTGGAGAAGGACCAGACGCTGGCCGCCAGCTGGTACATCTATCTGGACCTCCATCACGGCTCCTGCTGGGGATATGAGGTGTTCGTCGAGGGGGATGATGTTCCCGACTCCGAGTTCGTCTACAGCGGCCCGTTCGGAAACTGGAGAAGACTGATTGGAGGCGAGATAGAACCCATACAGGGCCTTCTTACAGGGAAGTTCAGGCTCAAGGGACCTGTCATGAAGGTCCTGCGTTACAGCAGGGCGGCGAAGGAGATGGTGAACACGGCGAAACTGGTGGATACGGAGTTCTGAGCTGCTGGAGGACTGTCTTACCTTGGAACAGAAGATTTATGGAAACTATGTAGGCGGTGCCTGGGACCTGGAAGGGGAGAGGAAGGAACTGACCTGCCCCGCGGACGGTTCGTCTGTCGCGGCTGTTGTTCATGCTTCCGCAGACAAGTGCGCGGAGGCGGTGGAGGCGGCTGAAGGTGCATTCCCCGGCTGGTCCAGTACATCGCTCAGCCAGAGAAGGAGGGTGCTCTCAAGGCTCGCATCGATGATTGAGGAGAGGTCGGAGGAGTTCTCGCTTCTGGAGTCCATGTGCACCGGTAAGGTCATCAGGCAGAGCGCTCTGATGGACATTCCGCTCGCGGTGGAATGCATACGCTACTATGCCGGCCTGAATGTCAGGATGTCCGGGAGGAGGAATCATCCTGAGTATCCGGGGACCAGGGGCATAGTGCAGCATGCTCCCATGGGCGTTGTGGCGGCGATTGCGCCATGGAATGTTCCATTTCTCATGGCGGTCTGGAAAACTGTTCCGGCGCTTCTGGCAGGCAACACTGTCGTACTCAAGCCGTCGCAGCATACTCCGCTGACGGCGCTTGAGCTTGCGAGGGAGGCTGAGCGTGCGGGGCTGCCCCCGGGAGTGCTCAACGTGGTGACTGGTACGGGCGACACGGCAGGAAGGGCGCTATCGGGGGACAGGAGGGTTAACATGCTCAGCTTCACAGGCTCAACCTCCACTGGAAAGAAGGTCCAGGAGCAGGCGTCCGGGACCATCAAGAAGGTTACAATGGAGTTGGGCGGGAAGTCTCCCAACATAGTGTTTGCCGACGCCAACCTTGACAGGGCTGTAAGGGGGGTGATGTTCGGCATATTCCTCAATTCAGGGCAGCTGTGCGAGTCCGGGAGCAGGCTGCTGGTGGAAGAAAGCATCGGTGAAGCATTCATTGAAAGACTCGTCATGGCCGCGGAAAGGATGAAGGCGGGCAACCCCATGGAAATGGACACAGACATAAGCGCGATCACCACCCGGGACCAGCTTCACAAGATCGGCGGTATGGTCGACGAAGGCGCATCCAAGGGCGCCGAGATATACTACAGGAAGGATATTGCAGGCTCCGTGCCTGAAGGCGGATTCTACTATCCCCCCACCATACTGACAGGGGTGACTCGCGACATGTCAGTCGCCAGGGAAGAGATATTCGGGCCAGTCCTGACATGCACCGAATTCAGCGGGGAGGAGGAGGCGGTCGGCATTGCAAATGACACAAGTTACGGTCTGGCCGCCGGTGTGTGGACATCGGACATGGGAAGAGCGATGCGAGTTGCCGGCAGGGTCCAGGCTGGAACCGTGTGGGTGAATGACTACCACATGCTCTCTTCCGCAGCACCGAGGGGCGGGTTCAAGGAAAGCGGCATTGGAAGGGAGCTTGGAATTGAGGGGCTCATGGAGTTCACCCAGACACGCCACATCTTTGTGGGTGACTCCGCCGGTTCTCTTGATGATGTCGCATACGGGCTGGTTCTCCCCGACAGGGAACACGGCAAGCCTTTATAGAGCGTATTCAGCTTAACAACTATGCCTACCTACGAAGTACTGGATGACATTGTGAAGAGGGCCAATCAGTCTGAAAAGCTGAGGGAACAGCTGAAGGGCGACAGCAGGGTCGTCCAGTTCGACGTGGACGGGGGGAAGTTTGCCCTGCAGATCAGGGAGGACGGCTCCATGCGGCTTGAAAGGGGGAGCTCCGAATCGCCGACCGTGACTCTCACTGCAAGCGGGGATGTAATGGACGGCATTCTGGCAGGAAAGATGAATGGCGTACAGGCTTTCATTACAGGAAAGCTGAAGCTTTCTGGAAACATAATGGCGGCACAGAAGCTTGTGTCGGCGCTTGAAAAGGCGAGACAGTAGCTGCCCGCGGCGGTGGAGATATGAAAAATGTTACAGTCATTGGCGCAGGGGAGATGGGGCATGGAATTGCAGAGGTATTCGCCATCGGGGGTTACAATGTAAACCTCATGGACGTCGATGCCGGGGCGGTGGAGAAGGGACTGTCGAGAATCAGGGAGAGTCTTGACAGGCTTGTCAGGAAGGGGAGCATGCATGAGGGGGAGATGAAGAGCGTCCTTGACAGGATACACCCCTTCACCGACATAGCCGAGTCTGTGCACAGCGCTGACATGGTGATTGAGGCAGTCCCGGAGATACCGAAACTGAAGAGGGAAGTGCTTGAGAAGGCGGCCGCATCTGCACCGAAGAATGCAATCATAGGCAGCAACACATCCAACATCAGGATAGGAGATCTGGCGAAAGGCGTCAGCAATCCGTCCAGGGTGCTTGGAATGCACTTCTTCAACCCGGCGGTTGTGATGAAGCTAGTTGAGATAGTAAGGGGCGCTGAAACAGGTGATGAGGCGGTGGAGGCTGCAAGCAGCGCTCTGCTGGAGCTGGGGAAGACGCCAGTTGTGGTGAGGAGGGACAGGCCCGGGTTCATTGTCAACAGGATAAATGCGGCCGATCTGCTTCTTTTCGGCCTCCTGCAGGACAGCGGCGTTGCCTCGCCTGAGGAGATAGACGCATTCGGCCGGCAGCAGGGGCTTCCCATGGGACCATATGAACTCCTGGATTTCGTCGGCATAGACATTGTCAAGGATTCGCTGGACTACTTCGCCAGGGAGCTATCGCCCGACTATGGCAGAGTTAAGGTATTCGGGAGGATGGTCGATGAGAAGAGGCTCGGGAAGAAGACCGGCAGCGGCTTTTATGACTGGAGAGCAGGCAGGCCCAGGATTGACAGTTCCAGGGCAACCGACAGGGTAAGGCTGCTTGACATATTCGCTGTGGAAATAAACGAGGCTGTGAAGCTGATAGAGGAGGGCGTTGCCTCACCTGACGAGATAGACACGGCTGTCAGGCTTGGAATGAACAGGCCCTTCGGGCCGATCTCCGTGGCCAAGAGCCTGACGAACAGGGAGGTAAAGGAGGCGCTGGAACGGCTAGCCGCCGAGTACTCCATGCCAATATTCGCTCCGGCCAGATCCATCGCGGAGGGAAGGCTGAGGGAGGCTGCCGATGGGAGAGTCACGGGTGAAAAGGAGGCGAAGGAGGCTCCTGCAGCGAAGGTGAAGGAGGGTGGCGCAGCGCTGCTTGTCGAGGAGGATGGAAGCATACTGCACATCACTCTGAACAGGCCGAAGTACAACATGATAAGCCCGGGGCTTCTTTCCGAACTGGATGCAGTCATTGAGCATTACTGGGACAGTAAGGACATCAGGGTCGTTGTTATAACAGGTGCCGGGGAGAACTTTTCGTCCGGAGCGGAGATGACCACCTTCATACCCGGCGGGCCGGAGTTCATAGAGTATGCCAGGAGGGGGGAGAGGACGCTCAGGAAGCTGTCAGAAATGCCCAAGATCACCATCGCCGCGCTGAAGGGGTATGTGCTCGGCGGCGCGCTTGAGCTTGCGCTATCATGCGACATACGCCTCTCATCGGAAAATGCGGTCCTCGCATTCCCGGAAGTTACCAGGGGGCTCATACCTGCATGGGGAGGTACGCAGCTGCTCACCAGGGCCATAGGGGGGTCGAGGGCCCTCGCCCTCATACTGACGGCCGAAAGGATTGATGCGGCGGCTGCGCTGGATTATGGCATCACATACAGGATTGTCAAGGATGTGGACAGGGAGGCAATGGGGTTTGCCAGGGAGCTGGCGGCAAACGCCGCCCCCGTGGCGTCTACGCTTGCCAAGAGGCTTGTGCGCAAGGCTGCAGAGGGTAGCTCGGACATCGGGCTTGAGATGGAGGCGTTCGCTGCGGGCGTGCTCTACGGCACAGAGGATCTCAGGGAGGGCATAGGCGCGTTCCTGCAGAAGAGGAAGGCGGAATTCAAGGGGAAGTGAGCGTTGTGGAAGATGTCTACCTGGTCGATTATCTGAGGAGCGCCTTTTCACGCTCCAGGCCATCCCGGCCGGAGAAGGACGTGTTCAACTCACTGCGAATGGATGATTTGCTTGCACTTCTCATAAGGAAGGTTGTCGGGAGAAGCGGCATCAGGCCGGCTGAGATTGGCGATGTTATTACAGGATGCGCACTTCAGGTTGATGAAAACTGGCTCTACGGGGGAAGGCACCCGGTGCTGCTTGCAGGCCTGCCTGTCGAGGTTCCGGCCGCAGCCATCGACAGGGCCTGTTCATCGTCAATGAATGCAATAATGATGGGCGCGCTGGAGATACGGGACGGATACTCCGACATAGTTCTGGCAGGCGGATTCGAACACATGACGCATGTGCCCATGAGCAACAACGGCCACATTGCACCAAACATGAAGCTGCTTGTGAGGCCAGAATACATGAAATACCAGATGAGCGCCGGTTATTCGATGGGGCTGACGGCAGAGAATCTGGCAGGCGTGAGCGGAATCACAAGGGAGGAGATGGACAAGTTCGCACTCCGCAGCCATGAGCTTGCCTCCCGTTCGCTTGAGGAGGGCTGGTTCAACGGGGAGATCATGCCTGTGGAGGTTGAGGGTGAAGGCGGGAGCGCTGTGATAGACAGGGACCAGAGCATAAGAGGGGATTCCACAATTGAACAGCTCCGGGCGCTTCCTCCTGTCTTCAAGCAGGATGGGCTGATAACAGCGGGCAATTCAGCACCTCTGAATGCAGGAGCGTCGGTTGTGATGCTCATGTCGGGCAGGAAGCTCCGGGAGAGCGGACTCAGGCCACTGGCAAGAATTGCAAGCATGGGGTGGGCGGGCGTCGAGCCGAGCCTGATGGGCAAGGGACCGGTGCCAGCCTCCGAGAAGGCGCTTGCAAGGGCGGGGATTGGCGTCGGGGATGTCGATCTATGGGAGATCAACGAGGCATTTTCCATCGTCGGTCTCTACGCCATGCGCGAGCTCGGCATAGAGGAGGACAGGGTCAATATTCATGGTGGCAGCGTTGCAATAGGGCACCCTCTGGGTGCAAGCGGTGCCAGGATTACAGGAACGCTCGCCAGGGAGCTGAACGAGAAGGGAAAGGAGAGGGGCGTTGCCACGCTCTGCGTCGGCGGCGGGCAGGGTTTTTCAATACTGCTGGAGAGGGTGAGCTGAATGGATTTTGATCTTCCTGAGGATGTGGTGGCCATGAAGAAAAAGGCCGCGGAATTCGCGGCAAGGGAATTCACCGCCGCCGCAGCGGCGGAGCACGACGAGGGGGAGAAGTACCCGGATGAAATCAGGAGGAAGGCATTCAGGGAAGGCTTCCTCGACATGGGAAACCCGTGGGGAATGCTCGTGGCCATGGAGGAGTTCTGCAGGGTCGACCCGGGTCTGGGCCTGTCGGCCATTGTCCCTGCTTTCGGGAGCGAGATACTGATGCTCTTCGGCAGCGACTTCCAGAAGAAGAAGTATCTGGAGCCCGTCATGCACGGTGAGAAGATGAGCGGATTCGCCGTAACAGATTCGGGCGCAGGCAGCGATGTAGCGGGCATAAGCGCTGCCCTGACCAGGAACGAGGACGGCAGCTACCTCCTGAACGGGCAGAAGATATTCATCACAAATGGTGGAATTGCGGACCATTTCTACCTCCTGGCGCGATCGTCGCCACCCCCTCCCGAAAAGAGGCACAGGGGGCTGACGATGGTGGTCGTTGAGTCGGCAATGGAGGGGTTCAGGGCCACGCAGCTGAAGGGAAAGCTGGGGATGAGGGCGACAAACACGGCCGAGCTCACATTCAGCAATGTGCGCATACCTGCTGAGAATGTTATCGGTGAGGAGGGGAAGGCATTCTACTACGTCATGACATTCTTCAACATATCACGCATATATGTCGCGGCACAGGCTCTGGGCATAGCACAGGGTGCTCTCGACAGGCTCACTTCATACCTCGCAGCGCTCAGGGCATCAGGGAGCGCTGCTGCAGACGGGGAGGCGGCCCAGTTCCTTGTGGCGGAGGTGGCGAGCAGGATAGATGCAGCTAGGCTGCTGACCTACAGGGCAGCCTCCTATCTGTTCAAATTCACCCCCGACCCCGTGGCAACAAGCATGGCAAAGTACTATGCGGCCGAAACAGCCACATATGCTGTTACAAGGATTCTTGAATTCATGGGGGCTGACGGGGTAACCACTGACATGGAGCGCTTCTACAGGGATGCGAAGATCATGGAGATATGGGAGGGGACCAGCGAAGTGGAGAAGCTGATTGTCGCCAGGATGCTCAAGGAGAAGGGTGAGGGAAAATGAGGATGGACGAGGAAACCGAGCTCGTGCTCAATTTCGCGCGCGAGTTCGCCGAAAAGGATGTTGCGCCTGCAGCCGCACTTATCGAGGAGTCGGGAATACCGGGAGAGCTGCTCGCAAAGGCCGCTGAAAGGGGGTACCTCGGCGCCGTTGCTCCGGAGGATCTGGGGGGTGCATCGCTCGGGCCTGCACCATACATGGCGCTGCTCGAAACGCTTGCCTCCTCCTCCCCCTCGGTGGCATTCTACATAATGCTGCAGAACTCGCTTGTGATCTCACCCCTCCTCGGTTTCAGGGGAAGCGAAGAGGCGGAGGCTGCTGTGAGAAGCGTGGCGGACGGCACGGGAAGCGGAACGCTGCTGTTCGGTGAGCTCCTGTCAAATGCACGGGCCGGCGGATTGAAACTTGCAGGCGGCCACCTTGTCGGAAGCTGCCGTTACGTGGTCCACCCGTCAGCCGCTTTCTTCATCTCGGAATCGCAGGACGGAGGACTGCTTCTTGTCCGCGGCGGCGGCAGCAGGAAGGATTCATACCCGCGTCTGGGCATGAGGGGGGTGGGATTCTGCAGCATGGAGTTTGAAACACCCCCCGCGCATTACACCCGTATTGGTGGCAGGAAGGGAGGATGGAGCATAGCCTCGACCCTCAATTCGGCATCAAGGGCAATTGCGGCAACGGCCCTTGGCATAGCGGAGGGGGCGCTTTCAAGGGCAGTGCGGTACGCGGCGGAAAGAAAGACGTTCGGGTCAGAGCTCAGGAAATACCAGCCTGTTGCGCATGCTCTTTCAATGATGCAGGCCGAACTCGAATCAATGAAGGCATATCTCTACGGGAGCGCAGCGGGCGATGCGCGTGAGGGGCTGGCGGCAAAGCTGCTGCTGACGGATGCTGCGGTTAGGGCATCAAGGCTGTCAATGCAGGTGCACGGAGGGAACGGCTACTTCAGCGACTACGGCGTCGAGAAATACTACAGGGATGCGATGGCGCTTGAGGCGCTTGGCGGAAACAGGAATGATGACCTGAAACTGCTCTCAGGACTCATGCTTGGAGAAGGAAGCGCCTCAATCTGATGCTCGGACCGCATCGCCTGAGCCTGCAAGGAGCGTCTTCCTTATCGCCTTCTTGTCCGCCTTCCCAGTGCTTGTCTTGGGTATGCTTTCGACGAAGCTGTATCCGTCAGGTATCCACCAGTCCTGAATGCGGCCCGTTGCGACGTACTGCCTCAGGTGTTCAGTGATCTGAGCTTCTGTCACCGCATCTGACCGCGTCATGACAGCGAACGGCCTTTCACCCCACTTTTCGTCCGGCAGGCCGACCACAGCCACCTCGCCCACACCCCTGCATTCGCTGATGGCGCTCTCAAGCAGAAGGCTTGGAATGAACTCGCCCCCTGACTTGACTGCGTCCTTCTCCCTGTCGACTATCTGGATATAGCCATGTTCATCCCTGACAGCAAGATCCCCTGTGTGGAGCCATCCCCCTTCCCAGAGTTCGTCCGTCTTCTCCGGGTCCTTGTAGTAGCCGCTTGTGCACCATGGTGTTCTCACAATTACCTCCCCCGCGGTCTTGCCGTCTTCCGGGACGTCGTTGTGGTTTGAATCGACTACGCGCAGCATGACGAACGGAAACGGCACCCCCGCCTTGAGCAGGAACTCCTGCCTGCTCTCCTCCGGGAGCGCCATGACGGATTCGGTGTAGCCTGCGATGGTCAGCGCAGGGCAGGTTTCCGAAAGGCCGTAGGCGCCGACCAGCGTCATGCCCAGCGACCTCGCCTTTGTTGCCAGGCCCCTCGGCAGGGAAGCTCCGCCTATAAGCATCTTCAGGCCCTTCAGGGAGGAGGCATGCTCCTTCAGGTTCGGTGCAGAGAGCAGCATATAGAGTATGGATGGCACGGATGCGGTGAACGTCACCTTCTCCCTGTCAATGGTCTCTAGCAGCGCAGGGTATTCATACCTCCCCGGAAGGATGTATTTCATACCTGAAAAGAGGGTGCTGTAGGGAAGCCCCCATGAATGGACATGGAACATCGGCACCATTGGCATGACGGTGTCCCCGGCCCAGTTGCGCAGAGGTTCCATTCTCCCCGCTATGTCTATAGCCATGGCATGCAGCACAATCTGCCTGTGAGTGAATGAAACGCCCTTTGGCATGCCTGTCGTCCCCGATGTATAGAAGACTGTTGCCATCCTGTCCTCGCCTGTCTCGGGCAGCTGGGCTTCATGGCCCTCCAGAAGCTCACTGTACAAATAGTGGGGGTTCAGCTTTGTGCTGACCTCCTTTGCGTCGTCGCTGCATATGATCCATCCCTTGACAAATTCGAACATTTCGGCATACTTTTCAAGCATGGGCAGGAAGGTGTCACGGACGATCACATACTTGTCCTCCGCATGTGCCATGGTGTAGTATATGATCTCGGGTGGATAGCGGATGTTCACCGTGTGCAGGACTGCCCCTGTCATCGGCACCGCGTAATATGCCTCCATATAGCGCATGCTGTCCCAGTCCAGTACTGCAACCACATCGCCCTCCTTCACGCCCACCTTCTCGATAAGGGCCGAGGCAATGCGCCTTACACGTTTGCCGAATTCAGCAAAGCTGTACCTTTCATCCCTGTATACCACCTCACTCCCGGGATGCCTTGATACAGCATCGGACAGAAGGTTCCCGATTGTAAGACTTACTCCCCGTATATTTTCCAAGAAGAACACCCTGGGTGTAAAGGATGTGCAGCGTAGATATCGTTTTCTCATATCCACGCCGGCTATTTCGCCGTCATCGCAGCCAGGTCGTGCCGGCACCCCTGTTCACAGGTGCCTGGAGTCTGGGAGGATTACCTTGGCTTGACTGTTGAACCGGAAGGAAGGCCGGGGTATTTCGTGCGGAAGAGTATGTTCATCAGCGACAGGTGTCCCCTTTCACGCCTCTCCGGCTCCTCTAGCCCCCGGAACATGAATGAAGAGACAAACCGTCCACCCATGATCACCATGTATGCAATCAGCAGACCGGTCCTCAGGCTGAATGAGCTGAGAAGGAGTTCGAGCAGGTAGCCGCCGGACAGGGCTCCCAGAAAATAGACCGCCCCGTTGAACCCGTTGATTATTGATATGTACTCGGCCCTGCTTTCAGGCGGCACTATGTCCATCAGGTATGAGTTCATCACAACGCTCTGTATGGCACCAAGCACGCCGCTGTAAACCTCCATGACAAGAAAGAGGGAGAATGTGTTGAAGACGGCGTACATGAGCGGGATGGCTGCAAGCAGCATCCTGTTGTAGAATATCAGTGGCGCCCTGTCGACCCTGTCCACCACCTTCCCGAATGCATACTGACCGGCAATCGTCGCCATCAGCGTTGCCACCGTAAGCACTGCCACCGAAGAGAGGTCGAAGTGCATTATTGAAACAATTGTAATCGGGAAGAGGGGCCAGGCCATGGACCAGAAATACCCCTGGACGTTCATGGCAACGAAATATCTGTAGAAGATCCTGTGCTGCCTTACCTCCGAAAGTGTCTTGCGCAGTCCGCTTGTAATCTTTGTCCGGTGCTCCTTTTCATGTAGTCTTGAGACAAGGACTGCGCTGACGACATATGATGCGGATGCCGCTATGAATGGTATTTCAAGCTCCCCCCTGCTGCTTCCGTGGAGCAGGAAGACCATCGCTCCCACTGAAACCAGGGTTCCAATCGAGCCTACATTGTTGATTGCCGCAAGAAAATGTCCCCTGTTGCTCGAGTCGGTTACATCGGCTATCAGGGAGAACCAGTTGACCGTTATCATTGCCCCCATTAGCGATATCAGGGCGTAGACGGCAATCAGCTCGAGCGGTGTCTGCACGGTGGACATTGCAAACCAGAGCACAGCCAGAACCGCACTGGCAAGAAGTATGAAAGGAACCCTCCTTCCTAGCTTGTCGCTTATTCTCCCCCACAGAAGCTGTCCGCCGTTTGAAAGTGAATTGGCGAGGGACTGCAGCCATCCCATGTCAGCTGCGTTAGCGCCCAGAATTACCCCGTAAACACCCACGAAGGTGGAGGCTGCAGTGACACCGATGGAAATGATGAATGAACGTAGTGCGATCACTGAGCCGTTGCGCATCGGAAGCATCCCTTGGAGCAAGTGTGTAACAGGTGCTCGTTATAAGTCTTTGCCCGGATGCATTCAATCCCCTGAAAGCAGGGAAGCGGTCTCCCTGACCTAAGCCGCGTCCATTTCCATTTCAAGCTTCGCGGCTGCCTCCAGTCCCTTCACAAGACCGTCGGAACGCGGCTCATCAAGCCGCTTCCGTTTACCGGCGCCTGTTATGAAAACTCCACCGTCGCCCTTCCCGATTCTGCCTATCCTCCAGGCTTCAATACCCTTCGAGGAGAGTGTGCGGATAAGGGCGTCCGATGAGCCACTTCTGACCGTGACCAGAAGACTTCCGCTGCTGCTGCATGAAAGCGGGTCAAGGGAAAGGGCGGAGCAGAGCCTTTTCACGGGCACCGGTACGACTGGTGATGTTCCATCCATGACAATATCGTGTCCGCAAAGCTCCGCCATTTCATTCAGGGCAGCCGCGAGGCCCCTCTCACTAACGTCGTGCATGGAGCTGACAGAGCGCAGGGATGAAGCGACAAGTGCGTCATCCACCACCGACAGGGAGCCGAACATCGACCTGACGGCCGAAGCTGCACTCCGCCCAATTAAGGTACGTGCGGCGCGGGGGTGACGGTAGCAGACTGCAACCGCCGTTTCAATGGCCGCCCCTTTGGTCATCAACACCTCATCACCCGGCCTGGCCGAACCCGGCAGCCTGACATCCTCTCCCCTTCCTACGGCGAATGCTGTCGCACCACCGACAGCAGGGAAGGAGGCGCCTTCGTAGTGACCGGTGTGGCCGGCAATGATGGACATCCCAAGCTTCTCCGCCTCTGCATGAAAAACTGAAAGCATCTGAGCAGCCTCGGATGGCTTCGTGGAATGCGGCAGATTCCAGTCCACCGCAATGTGCGTGGGCCTCAGGCCGCTCACAGCCACATCACCTGTGATTGTGTGAAAGGCAAACCATGCAGCGCGCTTCAGGCCGTATATGCGGTCTACCCATATCGGATCGGTGCTGACTGCCATCACCCTTCCGCCGCCGAGAGACACGACACCGAAGTCAGCGCCGTATTTCGGGCCAAGCAGGACATCCTCCCTCAACTTCCCGGAGAAGGGTGATATGTGCCTGTCGAAGAAATCCCTGCCCGCCTTGCCCGCCCGTCGGGCGCCTCCTTCTGTTACCTGCATGCCCCCTGCCCGGCTGAAGCACATTCCATATGAAATGATTATTACGGTGCAGTATATAGCAACTGCAGGATGGCCAGGTATAACACTCAGCTGGAAGTTTCGCTGTACGTTAGGGCATCGGACACTGCCGATCTGCCCCTTGAAATCTACGATGCGCTGTATTATTCAGGCAAGTTCGACCCCATCTACAGGGTACAGGGGGATATGGTGCTGAGCGCATTCTACAACAGGAGCGGAAGGTGGGACAGCAGGGCAAGGAAGATCGGAAGGAGGCTCCTGAAGGAGCTGACAATCGATACGAAGGAGAAGCCTCGAGGAGTGGAAATCAAGGTTGAGAACCTCATGCCAGTCTTCGAGGAGGAGAGTTCACTTTACCGCGACCCGAAGGTCAGGCTGTCCACAAAGTCAAAAAGTTCATTCGGGAGCTTTGGGGCGGCGCTGGAGTCGGCACTGGGAACTCTTGAGGCTGCCGAAGGCGCGCTGCTAAAGGTGGGGCGCCTGAGGAAGTCGGAAGATGCGCGCCTGGTCATAACACTGCTTGAGGGTGAGTTCGATACGAATGGAATGAAACCCATACACCAGTCACTGCTGAATGAGTCTGTGAGGTCAACCAACACAAGGCACACATGGAGCATGGACCTTTCAAGGCAGAAGCTTTCTTCAGGAATCATGCAGTCTGTAGAATCCGCATTCGCACTATGCACCAGATGAGCACAGGGCTCAGACAGCGCGGGCCCTTCGGTCATACTCGGCGGGGTGCAGATCCAGTTCGGCGACCGAATGTGTCTTGTCGGAGCCAGCTGCGGAGGCAAGTTCAACCTGCACATCAGATTCCCAGAGACCGCCCTTCCTTGCGCGCTGCTGGGATTCGGCAAAGGAGAGAAGCTCCCTTCTGCCGACGGGGTTTTCTAGAACAACGCTGTATGTCTTACCAGTCGCCTCCTCCGTTTTCAATGCCCTTGCAATCGCCTCCGTCAGGAGTCTCACAGGTGTAGCGTACAGCCGGCCGTTCCTGCGCCCGAACAGGGAGAAGCCGCCGCCGGAGGCTATGTCTGTGAGGGCCTGCACGTTGGAATCGCCCACCAGTATTCCGGACCTGAAAATGCTGAAAGGTATTCCGCTGTTCATGACTGAAAACTCCAGGTGCCAGTTGATGCCCGGCCAGCTTTCCTTTAGCCCATCTTCTCCAGTTACGCTGATGGAGCTGAGCACCACGTATCTCAGTATGCCCTTCGACCTTGACCTTGTTATGAGTATGTTATTGAGCCTCTCAAGCTGCTCCGCACCATCCCTTGGAAGGCTTCCGCTGTTGAGCGGCGATGCTATGTTGACAACATACTTGACCCCCTCGAACGCTGCTTCGGGGATGTCACCGCTGAGCGGATCGCAGAAGAAGAATTCCACACCGGGCTTCCTGTCTATCTTCTGTTCGTCCTCGAGCCTGACGAGACAGCGTATGTTGAATTCGGCCCGGAGAAGGTCATAGAACAGCGAGCCACCAAGAACGCCTTCGGCTCCGGCCACAAGCACAAGATCCGGCTCCTGTACCATCTTGTTGCCGAACATCTGCGGAAGCGAGCACTCGGCCATAGGCGGGCCTGCAGGATGACCTGTCATTTGCGAACCTCGTTAAGGGATGAAAGCATTCAATATAATTGGTTTACGTCGCTCCCTCGGAAACAGAGGTGCTCCGTAAACACGCTTCCAGTCCACGCCGGCGGCATATGCAGGAAAGCTTTATCTATTCGATATCGAATCCGATATCGATGGAAATGTGGCAGTTCGCAAACTTCGCAAGGGGACCCCACAGGGGTCTAAGAAAGATTGTGCTCGGATCGCTCGGCCAGTCTCCCAAGAATGGTGTTGAGCTCATGGACGACGTGGAGAAGATGAGCTTTGGATTCTGGCGCCCCTCCCCAGGCTCTATTTACCCGCTGCTTGACTCACTCACCAAGGAGGAGCTCATTGAAAAGGGGGAGGATGGAAAGTATCACCTGACAGAAAAGGGGGAGAAAGAGTCGGACACCCAGTTCTGGCCGAGGATGAGCGGCCCAACAACGGTTGATCAGATGGTTGCAGAGATGAAGAACTACATCTCCTACTTCGAAGACCTTGGCAGGGAGAAGATATCGCCGTACGCGCAGGAGCTGGAGGACATCGGGAAGAGACTTACCAGACTCCTGCGGTAGCCGCGGCGGACCAAGACTTAATAACCTGCCCCCTCTAATCCCAAAACATGGCCTGGAAGGCCGGCTCTTCAGGACAGAAAGGGCCGTGGCACGACATAAGGCGCGACATAACGCCGGGTGAATACGCTCTTGGCGAAATATGTCCCAACCTTCACAGCGTTGCGGAGGTCGGGAAGCTGCTTCAGGATAGGGGGCTTGACAGCACTTTTGTAAGCGGGACGCGGGTGCTTGTCGATGCAAGCAGGGAATTCTACATGTATGTCGACGACAAGGGCGGGAGGCTGGTGGCCTGCCTGTCTCACATAAGGGATTCAGACCCCAGGATTGTCTATCTCGATTTTCTTCATGAGCTCATACACATGTTCCAGCTGCGGGACGGACGCAACCTCTACGACAGGAGCGTCAGCTATGTCAGGCGGCCGACAGAGATAGAGGCATACGCTGTTGCCGTGAGCGAGGGAAGGAGGATTGGCATGGCCGACAGTGAACTGGTGGAATACCTCAGGGTGGAGTGGATAAGCGAGGAGGAGCACTCAGAGCTCGCTGCCGCTGTCGGGCTGAGCTCAGGCAGATCAGGCTGACTGGTTGTATTCCTCCCTTGCCAGTTCTGCTCCGCGGCTCATGTTGACAAGCTTGTTGAACGTGACCTTCCAGCTTCTAGTCCTCAAACCGCAGTCTGGATTCACATAGATCAGTGAAGGGTCGCCGATGAGCCTTGCTGCATGCAGGACCCTGTCCCTGACAAGGGAGGGGGATTCCACGCTGTCGTTGTGCACATCCGTGACTCCGAGACCAACCTCCTTGCCGGCCGCAAGTTCGCCCAGAAGCTTCACCACCCCGTAGCCGGAGCGTTTAGCTTCGCCTGTCCTGTTGCTGTCCCTGTTGGCGAATTCGAGGGCATACTGGCTTATCCCCCTGGCCTCAAGAAGCTCGGGGAATAGAGCTTCATAGTCGGAGGAGTAGCACACGTGGAGGGAGAATTTGCAGTCGAAACCCGATGTCGCCTCGTTGATGGCCTGCACGAAGTCGGAAACCTGCTCCTTGCCGGGCTGTGTGCTGAGCGCAGGTTCGTCAATCTGGATCCATCTGACCCCGCTGGCGACAAGCGACTCGATCTCCGGCCTGATCAGCTTCCTCGAAACCTCGAAGAGAAGATCCCTGTATGCCCTTTTCCTGAGCTCCCTCGGATCCTTGACTGTTTCGCTTAGGAGTCTCTGGTAATGCTCGTTGAATGACCAGTCTGTGACCGTGTACGGCCCGGTGAATGGAAGTTTCACGACCCTGTCTGTATGGGCGCTGGTGAAGAGGTATTCATCGAGGTATACCGGCTTCAGCCATTTTATCTCCTCGACCACCGATGCCTTCCTGTAGTACTTGTTGTCCCAGGAGCGCACGTGGCCGATGAAGCGGAAGCCGTTCACCTCCTTCACGAGCGCCTCGTACATCTCTGTCCTCCACTGCTCCCCGTCGAACACGATGTCAAGTCCGGCTGCCTCCTGGAGCCTTATTGCATATACTGCCGACCATTCCCTTATCCCCTCCCTCACCTCGTGGGAGTCGTCTGATTTCAGCAGTTCCAGGAGCTTCTCATACCCCTCAACCTTCAGCTTCTTTCCCCAGTATCTGGCCTCGCTGAAGTCCTCGTCCGTGATGGGCACGCCCCTGTAGCCGAGCACGCGCCAGTTGGGCTTGCCTATGCTGCCGATCTCCTGAGTCGGAAAGAGCTTATTCATTGCTTTCGAGCCTCCTCCGTGCTTCGGCCATTGTCTTCATTTTCTCCTCTGCTATAACCCTTGGAAGGAATTCGAGGTCGCAGTTCGGTATAATGGCGATGCGCTCAATATCGCCGAGCTTCTCGACCACCGATCTGGCAAATGAAACCACCCACGAACTCTCCTCCACGAGGCTGTTCCTGCCGTCCAGGCATCCAATGCCAATACCCTTCTTCGTGTCGAAGTCGGTGACATCCGACAGGGAGGTTGAGAAGAAATCAATGCCTATGACCGAAGCGCTGAAGTCCAGAACCTCCCTGAAATGGCCCGCCAGGTTGCCGAACGGGAAATGGAGCATCACCTCGCACTTGAGCCTCTGAGTGGTGAGGTTGAATGCATCTATGGCAAGTTCGACATCAGCCTGGTCTGGATGCTTGAAGAACAGAAAGGGCTCCACGAACTCTATCTGGCCGACGCCCTTCTCCTCAAGGAGCAGGGCAACACGCTCCATCTCCTGTGCAAAGGAGAGCACTCCTGAACGCTTGTCCGGGAAATACCTGTCATCCGAAGCTGTATAGAGGCCGTACGGGGCGGGGAGGATGACTTTTGCCCTGCTGCCAAGGTCCCACAGCCTTTCAAAATAGTATTTCAGCAGCTTCCTCTGGAGTATGTTGGGATATGCGTTGATCTTCGGTTTGCGGTAGAATGTGTTGTTGTCAAACCATCTGGTCAGCTGGGGACCGCTGTCAAGCCCCTCCAGCGAATCCACGAAGGGCCTGATCAGGTCCTGCCAGTAGAACATCGGGTCTGAAATGTATGTGTACTCGAGCTTCAGCTGCAGGGAAAAATCCCTGGATGCAGCCGCATTTCGCAGCTCCTCCAGCTCCTCGTCACCAATCCTCTTCCTGTCCCAATCCCTCGTCCCCCTTATCAGCTCCTCGGTCCTGGGCTGAAGGCCTACAAGATAATTTTCCACCTTCGTGGCGACACCATCCGGGGCACCATGACACTCTGCGTCTGGCGCTTGCGTCTCTGCCGGCCGACCGGCAGTACATCGTCAAACAAAAAACAGCCCATTAATAATTGTTTTGACAGCATGGAGCCCTTTTGCACCACCCAGCAATAGAACAGCGCCTGCCGAATTCAATCACCTTTAAAAGAGTAGTATGCGCTTACTTCGGCAAATGAAGAGCGAGGAGTCGCTGGGTGTGGGCTACGAGGATGTCGAGGCAGCATCCAGGGTCATAGGCGGAGCGGTGATCAGGACGCCGTTCGAACATTCATCATCATTTTCACGCATGTTCGGCTGCTCGGTGCACATGAAGCTTGAGAACCTCCAGCGCACCGGTTCATTCAAGATGAGAGGGTCATACAACAAGATCAGCAGCCTGACCTCTGACCAGAAGTCGCACGGCGTAATCACCGCCTCTGCGGGAAACCATGCTCAGGGGGTGGCCCTCTCAGCATCCCTCAACAGGATCGGCAGCGTTGTAGTAATGCCGCAGCATGCCTCTCTTGCCAAGGTCGCGGCTACCAAGAATTACGGCGCGGATGTCATACTGCACGGCCAGCTTTTTGATGATGCACTGGCCAGAGCTGTGGAGATACAGAAGGAGAGGAGCATGACATTCATCCATGGCTACAACGACCCTCTTGTTATCGCGGGGCAGGGCACAATAGGGATGGAGATATTCGATGAACAGGAGCTGGATTACCTCATATGTCCAGTCGGAGGGGGCGGCCTCATCTCCGGCATCGCGGTGGCAATGAAGACGCTCTCCCCTTCCACGAGGATTATAGGCGTCCAGGCCGCTGCCATGCCCTCGTTCGCCGAATCAATAAGGCAGGGGAAGGTCGTGCGCGCCGAGGCGAGTGAGACAATTGCCGACGGGATAGCCATAAAGCAGCCGGGTGAGATAGCTTTCAGGATTGTCAGGTCGCTTGTTGATGCAGTCTACACTGTCACAGAGGATGAGATAACAGAGGCCATGTTCCTGCTGCTTGAACGATCCAAACAGCTGGTGGAAGGCGCTGGTGCCGCCCCTCTGGCCCTGCTGCTTTCCGGTAAGGTCAACCTGTCGGGAAAGAAGGTGGGCCTGGTCGTATCCGGAGGAAATGTCGATTTGAACCTTGTCAGAAAGGTGATCATGCGCGGCCTCATAATGCACAGGAGAATCGCGATGGTGCAGCTGGACCTGCCCGACAGGCCCGGAGCGATGAAAGATGCGCTGAATCTTATCGCTGAGGGCGGTGCGACTGTGCTGAGCCTTCAGGACAACCCGATGCTCTCCGAGGGCTCGCTTAACAGGTTCCACCCCAATGTGCTGATAGAGGTGGAGGACAGCCAGCACCTGGACAAGCTGCTGGATGCCTTCAGGAGAATGGGGCTCAATATAAGGGTGGTATGACAGCTGTTCAGAGCACTGCCCCTTTGGGCCACGCTGCGAGCCTGGCCTCCTCCTCACTCTTGCCGTGTTTTTCCACAAGATGGACGTAGAGCTTCAGGGGCGATCCCATATTCTTCTTGCAAACTGAACACTTCTCCATGTATGAACCTTTCTCCCGGAATTATATTCAACCGCCCATTAATATCCGGCATATTAACATTTCCGCACGTCAGAAGGTGGAAGGCATAGCCTGTGCCTCACAACACCAGCAGGCGCAGCCTGTCCACCACCTGCCTGAAATCTGTGAATTCGTGCACCTCCACACCCCCTGTGCGGCACATCCTTGAGAAAGTGGAGTTTTCCACAGCAAACCTCAGATCGACATCTTCCGACGCCTCGAAATCGGGTGCGCCGTCGCCTATGAACACCACATTCATATTCATCTCCCTGCACCTCCTGACTGCATCATCCTTCACGTTCCTGGAGCCCGCATGAGTGAGCTGCGGATATATTATCGCAATTCCACTGCCGTTGAATGAAGCTGCGGGGGAGAATGATGTGACTGCCCGGGCCCATCCGTTTTCCTGCAGTATCCGTCTTATCACGAAGTCAAGACCGAGGCTGACTATGGAGAGCTGTATGCGCCCCCTGCAATATTCAACAAGGGCGCCGAATCCAGATCTGAGGGAGATGTTGCCCTCAAGGTCGGACCATATCTCCTCCTCCGTTGCATTCACCGTTGAGAAAGCTGAGTCCCGCCTCTCCAAGTATTCCCTGTAACCAATCCTTCCTTCGGCGTACTCGGCGTCGAGACGTGCCCAGCCAGTGCCCGTGTACTTCTCCAGCATCATGTTTGGAATGTAGCCGACGGAAACAGTGCCGTCAAAGTCACACAGGATTGCTGTTCCTGATGATTTCACTGCCGTTTGTATGGATTAACACCTATTAGCCATTCTGCAGAGCGTTCCAGTCGCAACACAGTGGAGCGCAGAACCTTACAGTGTGCTTCAATGAATGTTGCCAGGTGAAGGTAGTAAGCCCCTTTCTGTTTCAGGCAGCATTCGACTAATGCGTCCTACCTGCCAGATTTGAGAAATACCGGCTGTTTGGACTTGCTCCGGTGGGGTGTCGCCGTTTCATCATATCCGGAGGAATGTCATCGCCAGCGAATCATCCTTGGCTCCGGCTGTGTCGTTTCTGCGCCCTTGCCGGGGCTCTCGCCCCTCCGCGTTTAAACGGACCACCTTTCTCTGGAGAGGGGACTTTCCTCAGCTGCCGCGAGATGCGGCTACCGTCAGCTGCCCTCCTTCTCCTGGCATTTCAGCTATTCGGGCTGACAATTAAATACTTACCTGAGCCCATTCCACGAGGAGGGAATGCTGGACTGGGATGCTGGACTGGGATGCCGTTCAGGCCAGACCGAGTTTCGAACCGGCCCTCCTGAATGCATCCACGGCATGGGCAATGTCCTCTGCGGAATGGACAGCGGATGGCATGAGCCGTATTCTCGCAGTCCCCCTCGGGACTGTCGGGAAGACAATTGGCGATGCAAGTATTCCCTCATCTTCATACAGCACCCTGCTGAGCTCGACAGTCTTCTTCTCATCCTCTGTCATTACAGGGGTGATTGGTGTCTTGCTGCTGCCCGTATCGAAACCAGCTGCCTGGAGCCCTCCCTTCAGCGCTGCTGCATTGTCCCACAGCTTCCGTATCGGCCCGTCATCTTTCTCCATGAGCTCAATTGACTTGAGCACAGCTGCAGCGTCCCCCGGATTGAGGGCGCTGCTGAACAGGAATGGCCTTGACCTCTGCTTCAGCAGGTCTATGAGGGCGGAGGGGCCTGCAACGAAACCCCCCATGCTGCCTATTGCCTTTGAGAAAGTTCCCATCTCGACATCAACCTTTCCCGCAAGGTGAAAATGGTCGACAATGCCGCGGCCGTGGTCGCCGAGGACGCCTTCTCCGTGAGCGTCGTCCACATACACCATGGCGTCAAATTCGCTTCCAAGTTCGGCTATCTCGGGCAGTGGCGCAATGTCACCGTCCATGCTGAAAACGCCGTCCGTGACTATAAGGGCCCTCCTCCCCTCTGACCTGTGCTCCTTCAACTGTTCCCTGAGGCTCGCCATGTCAAGATGCCTGTAAACCACGCGCTTCGCAGAACTCAGGCGCACACCGTCTATAATGCTAGCGTGGTTCAGCTCCTCGCTGAACACGATATCCTCCCTGCCGACTAGAACAGGTAGAGTGCCAGAATTGGCGAGAAGCCCCCCCTGGAAGGAGAGGCAGCCCTCCATGTGCTTGAAGCTTGATACCTTCCTTTCCAGCCTGTCGTGGACAGCGCTCGTTCCAGCGATGCTCCTCACCGCCCCGGCTCCGACGCCAAACTCGTTGATGGCTTCTATGGCTGCCTTCCTTACCTCAGGGTGGTTGGCATAACCAAGATAATTGTTGCTGCAGAGGTTCAGGACCCTTCTGCCGTCAATCTTCACCCATGCCCCCTGGGAGCTCTGGAGGGACCGTATCGGTATGTACCGGCCGGAGCCTCTGAGTTCCTGGATCTCCTCGCCTATCCAGTCCAGTTTGGCCATCGTAATCAGCCATGACTCAGTAGCATACTTAAATAACTTCCCGGTTTCTCGAAATCAGCAGTTCGCGGTTGTTCATCATGGTGCTTGAAATGGGCGGAAAGATACTGGTTACAGGCTCGAGCGGGCAGATAGGAAGCGAGCTGACCGGAGCGCTGATATCCAGGTTCGGCAGTTCCAATGTGATAGCCACGGATATTCAGTCCCCAGTCAGGAATGACTGCCGCACTGCATCACTTGATGTTACTGACAGGGACGCCGTCTTCTCCTTCATCAAGAAGGAAAAGGTCAGCACTGTAATTCACCTCGCCGCAATACTTTCGGCCAGGGGGGAAAAGGAACCGGCCCTGGCGTTCAACGTGAATGTCAACGGGATGAGAAACATACTGGACGCCTCCGTTTCAGCAGACGTCGGTCTGCTCTTCTTTCCCAGCACAATCGGCGTCTTCGGGGCCGGTACACCCAGGGAGAATGTTCCTGTGGAGACAATCACCCGGCCTTCAACCATGTACGGGATAACCAAGCTTCTGTGCGAGCAGCTCGGGGAGTACTACTCTGCAAAATATGAACTCGATGTTCGAGGCATGAGGCTGCCTGGGATAGTGAGTTACAGAGCCCCTCCTGGAGGGGGAACCACCGACTATTCCATAGAAATGCTCAGGGCCGCTGCCGAAGGGAGGGGTTACAGCTGCTTCCTTAAGGAGGACTGCAGGCTTCCCATGATGTACATGCCGGATGCCATCGACTCCATCATGAAGATGCTTGAGGCGCCGGAGGACCGCCTCAAACACAGGACATGCTTCAACGTCATGGCGTTCAGCTTCTCCCCTTCTGAACTTGAGCAGGAGATAAGAAGGTTGAGACCTGAATTCAGGGTAACCTACACTCCGGACGAGAGGCAGCTCATAGCAGACACATGGCCGAGATCGCTGGATACCAGCGCAGCCGCTGAAGAGTGGGGATTTGCACCGTCATACACGCTGACAGCGATGGTTGATGACATGCTTAAACACCTGACGCCTGTTTCTCGCAGGCAGTGATCAGCCTGTACCCCGGGCAAAGATTAATATGTGCAATGAGTTCGCCTTTCAGCACATGCGGAGGTAGCCAAGCATGGTCAACGGCGCAAGATTGAGGGTCTTGTCTCGCAGGGGTTCGCCGGTTCAAATCCGGTCCTCCGCACCCTGAACTCCCTGTGCACCCCTGGTTATGGGCTCAGTGCTGCATATTGTCCAGAGACGACCGGAGCTTTGCGGTTATGCCTTTGAGGGCAGCCATATCGCCATCATTCAATGCCCTGAGCATCTCCTCAAGAAGAAGCATCTGTCCCTTCAGGGCGGCCGCAGCCACAGCTCTTCCCTTCCTGGTCAGTCTGATATGCACCAGCCGCCTGTCTCCTTCCAGCCTTACCCTGTTGACCAGCCGCTTCTTCTCAAGGCTGTCGGTGAGGAGCGTCGTCCCGGCCCTTGTTATGAGCAGTTCATCGGCAATCCTGGCCATGGTCATCGGGCCCTTCTTGTCAAGAGCTGAAAGTATCCTGAATTCTGTTAATGACACATCATACTCCTTCATGCTCTTGCCCAGTTCCCTCCTGATAAGCCTTACAACGTCTGCAAACTGCAGCCAGACGGCCACACGGTCATTCCCCACGATCATCTTTCTCAACCTCGCCGACCGGCCTGCTTGATGTTCTCCCCCGGCTGTCTGCAGCCCGCGACTGCTGGGATGGGGGAATCCGGTCTGCACCGATTCCTGCTTCCTGAAGCGTTTCCCCCTCTCCCTCAATATCATATATGTACACACGCCCCCTCAGCATCGACACCACTGCCGCCACAACGGATAGCACTGCACCAGTCACAAACGCCTCGCGGAGAGCGCTCATGAAGGGGCTTGCAATCACCCCCGGGAACCACTGCTTTCCGGTGAGAATGGAGTAGGTGGATGCCGACAGGGAGGATGTAAGCGCAGGGTACTGTGCAAGTACTGATTTGATTGGGTTGTAACCGAGAAATGCGGAGAAGAGGGCGCCTGTAGGCGGAAGTGAGCTTAATGTTGAAACAAGCTGTGATGGAGCGCCGGCTGCTGTAAGAGCCCCTGAAAGTGAGGCGGGGAGGCTTGATGAGAGGGAGCTTATTATGATGATGAAGAAAAGTGCAATGCTCATCGTCTGGCCCGTATTCTGAATTGTTGCCCGCATTCCCGAAGCTGCCCCGCGCTGCTCCGGAGGGACTGAATTCATTATGGAGGCGGTGTTGGGTGCTGCAAACATACCCAGCCCTGAGCCCTGCAGGAAGAGCAGGAGTGCGAACTGGACATAGTTGAAATCATACGGGATGAATAACAGCAGGAGGAAGGAGAGAGTTACGACTGCCATACCCCCAGTTGAAAGTCCCCTTGCACCATACCTGTCCGAGAGCCAGCCGCTGAGGGGCCCCATTACGATGAAGCCTATCATCATTGGTGTCATGTAGACTCCCGCCCAGAAGGGTGTGGAGGCATAACTGTAGCCGTGCAGGGGCAGCCATACACCCTGCAGGAGTATGATCAGCATGATCATCATACCTCCCCTGGCAACGGAGGCCAGAAGACCTGCGAAATTGGCAGCTGCGAATATCCTGCGCCTGAAGAGCGAAAGGTTGAACATCGGCTGGGCGACGCGCAGTTCAACCAGTGGAAATGCAATTATGAGGGCGATCCCCAGAATGACGGCCACCACAACCCATGGACTTCCCCACCCCATGGCCGAGCCCCCATAGGGGAGCAGCCCATACGTTGTCCCCACGAGCAGCAGGGTCAATCCGCCTGCGAATGTGGAGTTTCCCCAGACATCCATCTTCTGCTCACGTTCCGGCCTGACAACCTCCTTCAGCCTGAAATAGGACCACGCCGTGCCGAAAATTCCAAACGGAACGCTGACGAGGAAGACGAAACGCCAGTCGATTGTTGCGAGAATGCCTCCAAGTATAAGCCCCAGGAGTGAGCCTGCAAGGGCTGCAATCTGGTTGATTCCCATTGCCTTGCCTCGCTCTGTATGGGGGAATGCATCCGTAAGTATTGCCGCGCTGTTGGAAAAGAGGAACGCACCCCCTATCCCCTGCACGAACCTGAACAGAATGATGTAATCGGCCGCGCTGTCCCCTGTTCCAGGGGTAAGCCAGAGGGCGATGGACCCCAGCGTGAAGACGAGAAAACCGAGATTGTAGAGCTTTACCCTTCCGAATATGTCTGAAAGTCGCCCGAATGTGACAAGGAGCGTTGCCGTCACTATGTTGTAGCCGAACAGTATCCAAAGGAGGTACTGGAAAGAGGTCAGCGGGTTGATTCCAATGCCCTTGAAGATCGCTGGAAGGGAGATGAGTATGATGGTGCTGTTTATCATAGCCATCATCACCCCCAGCGTAGTATTGGAGAGTGCCACCCACTTATACTGGACCATTTTAGTTAATCACTTGACATTCATATGATATAACTACTTAATTAATGGAAAAAGGGCAGTGCAGGCAGCAGCGCAGTGTGTTTGCACCAGAGTCTAGAAAAGTATTATTCGGACGCCGGCTTATACCGTGACGGGCGTGGACTCGGCGCCCGCTGCGAGGGGAATGAGTCGATGAGTTACCTATGGTTAACTGCAGTAATGTCCGTGTTCTACCTTTTTGACAGTGCAATGATGCCATTTGCGCAAAGCATAGTCCATATGAATTTCTTCATGCTCACTGCCACTTACGTATCAAGCGTGGCTGAACTGAGCATAATGATTACACTCGTACGAAGGCGTATCGGCAGGAAACGCAGGCATACTGCAAAATCCATCTAGCCGCCTGAAGAGAACGCCCGGAAAATCTCTATCGGCATACACCTGTTTACCCGCTCATGAAAAAAACAGTTTCATCTTAGGTAGGCTGACATGTGACTGCTGCAGAGAGGAGCCATGCTCGTGCCGCCAAGGCACGGCAGCTGGTGCAGGGAGGAGGATTCGAACCCCCGAATGCCTACGCAACCAGACCCTGAATCTGGCACCGTTGACCAGGCTTGGTTATCCCTGCTCCTGGATCTGTGCCTAAACCGTACCCTGATAAATAATCTGCTCTCGTCTGCTGGTTTGGTGGATGGCGCCAGCTGACCGAACAGGCGGCGTGAAGTGAGTGGCCGTAAATCGCGATCTACCTCTCCTCCACATCAGAAAGTATGAATCCCCGCTTCCTCAGCTCAGGATAAAAGTCCTCTGCCTTGAAAACAAGCTCAGGCGGCCTGACACCCCTGCTTTTCACCTTCCCGTCCGCAATGAGCCTCGCCGCGACCGCACCCGGGATTCCTACTGAATACTCGGCCGCGCCCAGTCCCCACTCGGGCTTGGATGGGAATATGCATGTCCTCCTTTCACTGACAGCCTTCCCTCCCCTTTTGCCCGTGACCTCCACAGCCAGGCATTCGTAGCTGTCGGGTCTGCATCCCTCGGGGTAGCCCAGCAGACCCTTGCTGCGCAGGAGTGCCGCAAGAAAATTCCTCGGTGAAACGAGCGAGCCGCCCACCCGCAGCCGCTTCTGGTCCCCGAAGCCTGCATCGGCGAGCGTCTTCTGCTCGATGAATCCCGGTCCTCCCTCCATCCAGTTGACATTTCTTACACCCTTCTTCCTGAATGAAGAGGGGAAGGTGGCGATCTCGCTGTGCCTTGTGGAATAAACCTGAGTACTGCCCACCGGTTCAGGAAAATCGTACTCCTCTGAAAGCGCGAGCGGAGCATACTTCCTGATTTTTCCGTCCTGCAGGACCTCTCCCTCCATGGTGTACTCGTCCATCAGTGTCTGTATCGACCATGTGACAAAGAATGGCGGCACGTTTTTCGTGTAGTCGCGCCATGCATCCCTAACCTTGATGGTCTCCACAGAATCCATCCTGTCGCACAGTTCGTTCGCGATTATGCCGCTAAGTCCGGGCTCGGCACCCATTCCTGCCACGGCAAGAAGCCCCGCAGACCTGAATTCACTGCTTCTTGACAGCTGCCTCTTTGTCATCCAGTAGAGACCGCCGAAATCAAGGTAGTGGGAACCTGCGAGCAGTGCCATATCCATGACCTTCTCATTGAAATCATACTGCACGCCATTGATGAGGACATCCGAGCCGGCCACTGCCCGCGAAGCCTCCTTTACCTTCCTGACATCCACCTGCACCGCCCTTGCTTTTCGCTTCCCGGACAGGGCATTGGCAAGGGATGCCACCTTCCTGGCCTTTGAAATATCAAGGTCCGCGACGATTATGCTCTCAACACCGCCATCCATGGCCAGATCGTATGAAGCACACTGGCTGACCAGCCCTCCCCCGCCGACAACGGCAACGGTTGACAAATCATACACCCCGGACCGAGAGGGAAGTTGGAGATATCTATCTTTTCTGGCGGTGACCATCCAAGGCGCGCCTGCATCAATACAAATTTGAAATATTGTGTCCCTTTAGTGTATCAGGATGGAAGGGTCAGCCTCCGAGGCCGGTTCCAGGTGGCCGGCAGTGCAGGAAGTCGAGGAATTGTCTGGAAGGATAGGCAGGACGCTCGACCGTGTCCGCGGCGGCAACGAGCCCGCTGTCGATGTGAGGGCGATTCAGAAGCGCTCGATCATGATAATGCAGCAGTTCTACAAACTGCTCCTTTCTGACTTTTCACCGACAGAATGGAAGGAGTCGAAGGCATATCTCAGATCGATGGGCATCTCACCCCTCAGGGATATGCTGCATGTCAAGCCTGCCAAGCTTCCGGAAAGGCTGAGAAAGGGCCTGGACAGGTATGACGGTCCTGCCGACAGGAAGAAGCAGCTTGCGGCATCTCTGGAGAGGCTGGAGGAGGCTGTGACGGACCTTGACGAGGCGATATTCGCTTCGGCAAAGCTCCCCAAGAAGGCTGAAAGGGCGATAGAGAGACTGGAGGAGATAGACGAGTCGCTCGAGACAGCCCTCTCCCTGATGAGGAAGAACGAGGCGCTGAGGCTGGAGCAGGAGAGGGTGAGGAGGAGCCTTCCCGCTCCTGAAGGGACAATGGACATGGACAGGGAGGCGACGGAAGCTCATGCCGCGGAAATTTCAGCAAAAGGTTCAGAACTGGAGGCATCCAAGAGCATGCTTGCTGCGGCGGAGGAGGAGCTGGCGACCAGGAAGGAGAGATTCAAGAACTTCCTGGCATCCTCCGGGAGGCACCTTAACCTGCTTATCACCCTGCTACCGACCATACGCGAGATTACAGGCCCGTATGTCAAGTTCGACTCCGAAGAGCTGACTGCATGGGAGGTGAGCGTGGCAATTGACAACTTTGCCAAGTTCAGGGGGAGGATGCAGGACGGGCATCCACTGATGAAGTTCGATTCTGATGATGTGGTGGAAGCGCTTCGGATTCTCATGAGCGACCCTGAAGCAATTGGAGACTACAACGCCATAAGACACCTGCAGGAGCTTGCGCGCGAGCGCGAGAGTGAGGTCGAGAGAAGGGAGGAGGAGCTGAAACTGGTTTCAGGCGCCTCAAGGCTCAGGGCCATACGGGAGGAGATTGGACGCAGGGCATCCGAACGCAGGCGCGAGTTTGAACGCCTGAAAGGGCAGCTGGAGAACGGTGAGGATGAACTGTCAGACATACTCTCCGGAGTCGGCGTGGAGGGTGGCACCGGAATGGATGCGTTGAGGGCAGAGGTAGATCAGCTCCTTTCACTGCTGCAGTAGCCATGCCTATTTCGCAGGCGAGCCTGTACTGCGAGGGATCCCGGCCTTGCTGGCAACACCGGTAACGAGGAGAAGAAGGACCCCCGAGGCAACAAGAGCCGATGAAACAATGAAATCGTTGAAATAGCCGGCAAACTGCGACACCACCCCTCCGATCATCGCACCTGCGATTGCGCCTGCGCCCGTGGCTGAATTGTAAATGCCGATGGCCTCCCCCCTGACATGGGGCCCTGCCATTGATGCCACCATGGACTGCCCCGTGACGCTTATTATTGCCCAGCAGAATCCCATGAGCGCATTGAGGAGGAGCATTGCTGCAAGCACTTCGCCAGATGTTCTGAGCGAAACAGCGGCTAGGAAGAACGTTGGAATGATCATCACCCTCGCGGATGCGGCAGCGGCCTGGAGCCTCCCTTCCCCGTTTCTCCTTGCCATTGCCGACACCTTCCCGTATGTGAGGGTCGAGGTTAGCGAACTGCCTATGTAGATGAGGAATATGAATGACTCCCCGATTCCGAACCTTGTCCCCAGATTTGTGGAAAGATAATTGGGAAAAACAACGTAGAAGGCGGTGAAACCCGTGGAGAACAGTGCAGTAACGCAGTAGTATGTCCACAGGTTCCTGCCTATCTCCTTCCTCTCCGATGCGCTTGGGCCGGCGAGCCTGATCACTGCACCTATCCTGGAGGGGATGTACTTGGCCCTCTCTGAAAAGTGCAGCGGAATGCCCGCCGCCTCGTTCCAGTGGGATGAGTGTGGCCTCAGATGTGCGCTCCCCTTCCTGCTCCTTGAGTCGTTGACGAGCAGCAGTGCTACCACAGCGCTGGAGACAGCGAACGCTGTTGCAAGGACGAAGAACATGCGCATGCTTTCGGCAGTTGATGCAAAGAAGGTAAACCATGCCGCCCCGGCAGTCAGCCCGATGAGATAGCCCGCACCGTCCATCTTGCTGAAGCGGCCAAGGTATTCTGCCCACTGCTCCCTGGACGTCTGCTCAATCAGGAGCGCGGTTCCGGCAGGTGCGCTTGCAGCATAGAGCAGGCCAAGCAGGAAGTTGGCAAGGAGGAACATTGCAAAGTCGACGCTGAGCCACATCATTCCCATGGATACTGCCAGGCCCGCAAATCCCTCTATTATGAAGAGCTTCCTTCTGTGAAGGTGATCGGACAGGTTCCCCCACACTATGAATGCGGGAATTGATGCCATAGATGTCGCTGCCGTAATCAGGCCCACCTGAGTGAGCGTGCCAGAAAAAGCTGCCACCAGAAAGAGCGGTATTAGTGGTGAAGTACCGCCGTTCGTTATGTTTGCAAGAAAGAAACTGTAGAACCAGCCGGTGCCGGTTGCAGTGTTTGAGCGCAGGGTCCCATCCCCTTGAAGGCTGCTGATATCCTCATGCTCTATTTATCGCTTCCTCACAGCCGGTTTGCGAGGCACGGGCGGGAGTGGCGATGTGCATCCTTTATTTACAGCATCGCCTTGAAAGCCTGATGGCGCTGTTCCTCCTCAGGTACGCGGAGATGGGGCTCAAGTCGGAGAAGGTGAGAAGGCGATTCCAGCAGTCCCTGATTGAGAATATTGAGAACCACTTCCTGAGCGTCGGGAGGGAGTGCATTGTTTCATGGGACAGGGGAAGGATATTCGTCATGACAGACGATGCTGCCGCAGGGAGGGAGGTTGCCTCCCACACCTTCGGCATTGTTTCATTCAGCGAGGCTGTGGAAGCCCCGGCTGCACTTGATGAACTGCTCCGGTCAGTCGTCGCATTTGCAAAGGGTGTGCTTCGGGAGGGGATATCGTTTGCAATACGGGCAAGAAGGTCAGGCCAGCAGAAGTATACCAGCATGGAGCTTGCGGGGAGGGCCGGGGAAGCTGTGCTCCAGTCCATGCCCGGACTCAGGGTTGACCTCACCGGCCCTGACGCCGAAATCTTCATAGAGGCAAGGGAAAGGGGTGCCTACATTTACTCGGAGGTTGAGACTGGCCCGGGAGGGCTGCCAATGGGCACACAGGGCAGCATTCTCTGCCCGGTGTACGGGCAGCGCGATATACTTGCCGCCTGGCTCATGATGCGGAGGGGGTGCACTGTGATTGTTGCAGCAGACGACAGAAGTGCGGTTGAGCCCCTTTTCAGGTGGTACCCTGGTCTCAAGACGATCCCGCTCCCGCATGAGGGGGGTATGACTGAAAGAGCGATTGCACTGGGATGCAGGGGAATTGCGTATCCTCTTGCGCTGCCGGAGATAGCAGGCAGGAGCTGGCCCAAATCCGGGCTTGCGCTCTTCTTCCCCCTGACAGGGCTTACGGGCGCTGAGCTGGAAAGGCTCTATTCAAGGCTTCTATGACTCACTTGCCCTTCCTGTCATTTGCACGGATGGAGGGGCGGACCTTCTCTGCCCCTTTGCCCTTCCACCTGAGCCCTCTTCCGCGCTTGCCTGCGGCGGTGAGGCCGCGGTAGGCCCTGCTTGAATGGGCCGGATCAGAAATCCAGTTGAGCTTCCTGTCGCTGAGAACCGACGGGTTGTACGGGTCCACAAGGATGACCTCATACCACTTGTGCAGCCCGTCCTGACCAACCTGGTAGGAGTTCAGAACCTCCATGTTGGGGTAGTGCTTCTGCACCCTCTCCTCGGCAATTCTCTGGATGCTCTTCTTCATTGTGATCTTGAGTATCCCCTTGCGCCTGGCACGCCTTCCCTTTGAGATTTTGCGCTTCCTGAGTCCGCCACGCCTCACTCTTACACGGACGACGGTTACGCCCTGTTTGGCCTTGTAGCCGAGAGCACGTGCCCTGTCGAGCCTGGTGGGATTGTCAACAGGCGTGATTGTTCCCTGCTTCCTCCATTCTATGAGTCTGGACCACTGGGTCCTGCCAAGTGCCTCGCTGTACGCCTTCTTCCTGAATGAGCGCATGTGCGCATATGAGCTTGTCCCCTTCCTGTACTTCAGCTTGACAAGCGGGAGTGCCTCAATCCTTTCTGCAACAGCAGGCTGCTGCGGGGGAAGAGCCTCCTTCTCCACTGGAGCTGCCTCAGCGACGGGCTGTTCCTCGGGCTCTGCCTTTTCGGCGGATGCTTTCTTCCTGCGCGTCGTAGCCTTCTTCGCACCGGCTGTGCGCGTCTTCTTTGCATCCTTGGTTGTCCTGGGCTCTTCCTTCACCTCTGCCGCTCCCTCTTCCTTCTCCTCATCGGCATTCTTCTTCGATGCGGTAGAGCGCGTCCTTCTCTTCGGCTTTGCTTCCTTTACGTCTTCATCACTCATCTGGCACACCAATTAATGAAAGTCAGTTGGATTCATTTTCCAATTTACACTTATTATAAATTACTTTTGGTGGCGGCTGAATTCACTTTGCCTGACAAACAACTGACCTGCCTGCCTCTACAGCGAAGGTGCATATCAATCTTGCTTATGCCTGTGCGCAACGCGCCGGATGGATGAACCTCAGGTCACTCCTGAATTGCAGAGGGCCCGGCATCATTAAGCAGATTGGGGATGGTGAGGACAGCCGTTCCGGCCCAGCTCCGGACAGGGCGCACACTTTAACTGCACCTTGCCTGACATACTGCGAAGTCTTGATTTACTTTAAAACGGGCATGTGGAAATGGGATGGCTTCGAAGGGCCAAAGTGTATACCCGGCATGAACAAAGCAACTGCTTTCTGAATCCAGTCCGAACGTGGCAACCGGTCAGATGCAGCGTGTAACGCCCGGCAGGTGGGGGGGCCACAGCCTGACTATTCAGTCTTTGATCTTGAAACTGATTACATGCAGATCCTGCTGCCCTACATTCAGCAGAGAATGTGGGGTAAGTGAAACGGTCCAGATAGCCGGGGAAGGACTCTGGTAAGAGGCAACATTACGTGAGTCAACAAGTATGTTGTCTTCGTCGTAGCGAATGAACTGACTCCAGTTCAGGTTGTAGAGTACGGCTTGCCAGCGAAGTGTGTGAACCGGTGTGCGATCGCCAGTCTTGATGAGCGTGTCCAGAACCCTGGTCTTCTCGTTCTCAAGCAGAAGCTTGTGATGATCTGGGACAGCGACGAGCGCATCCAGGGAATCCGGCCAGTCATAATCCTGTGAGGGATGCTTTCCTGGACTGTCACTAGAGGGCACTCATATCACCATACCTCAACGCCATGTGTGATGAAACGGACAATGTTGCTTAAGTGCTGCCTCAGGTGGAATATCTTTGTTTTCAGCGGAAATATTCACACATTTCCAAAGGCAAAAGGGACCTGATACCTGGCCGGGGTGACATCGCCCCGGTAATGTTTACTGCCTTATGCCGGATGCCTCTTGCACCCAGCCAGCCGGGGTGGATGCGCCGACCATTCGACATGTGTCAAATAACGCATTTACACTCACAGGTTGAGCGCTCTCAGGCGAGGTGGAGCATATGCGAGCAATCAGAACCTGCCACGCTGCACTTGCGGTTGCCCTTATCATGCCGGCCGCTCTGCCTGCCGTGGCAGAAGCACTGCCGGCTGCTGTCGACGAGGGAATGCCTGCCTTCGACGCCTCCCCGGGGACAGCAGGCCAGTCGTTAGCAATGGTAATGTGACAGTCCGGTTCACGGAATACAGGCCGTCTGTCCGCATAATCGACACCGCCGCAAATGGCAGCTGGATCGGTTTTACGGTCAGCATTGCGGGGCTGTATGATATTGACGGACAGTGGCATACTGCTGCATTCCTGGACTTCAACTCGCATGGCCCCTCACCTGTGCATTCCGGCGACCGGGATGCGGTCACGGTGACCTATGACCAGTCCGCGGAGAGCTTGGACGTGTAGTTCAGCATCACTGGCACAGAGGTGCTGCCTGCCTGGACATCAGGCTGCTGGATGCAGGATGGCAGGAGAACGGCCGGCGGCCATCGCTGCCGTTGCGGTGGTTCTGGTCAGACGCAGGAGGTGAGGGCCGCATCAAACCTTTTCCATTTTTCACAGGTAGTCTTCAAGGCGCATCTTAGCATCCGTCTTCCTTCCCACGATAGCCTTCTCCTCCCTGACCTGGTCGAACAGAGTCGACTGTCTTGAACCAGTCACGAGGCTGTTTTCATCTATGCCGAAAACCTCAGTTACCCTTGAAAGCGTCTGCGCCACCCTGAGCGCATAATACGTGTGGTCAGGAGTGAACTCGAACTCCCTGCCTGCTATGAATGGTTCGACCTGCTGTGGCGTCTTCTTGCTGTTGACAACAATCCATGACACCTTCATACCGGGAATGAACTCCTCTCCCATCTGCATTAGCTTCTTGGCAGTCTGCACCGTGACCTGTGTGTTCTGGTCCTTGTATTCGCTGAACGGCCTGCACGATCTGGAAATGACAAGCTTCTCCTTCGGAACCTTGCCCGCGAGCACATCGCTGACAAGCTGCTTCGAGAGAGCAAGAGCGCCGTCGGTGTTGCCGTTGAGTATCTCCTCGAAGACACGGCTGAGACTTTCACTCTGGTAGTCGAACGAGTCGGTGCGGCGCATCTCATAACCCCTCACAACTAGACCCTCCTCCGGCCAGACCAGCCTCCCGACGTACCTCTTCTTCTTCCCGTGGGAGAAGAGTGGCTCGAAGACCTCCTCGAACTCAAGTGTCACTCCCTGCGAGGAGAAGCGCTCGCTCAGCTTCTCGCCGAACTCGATCGTTCCGGGCAGATCACCCGCAGGACTCTTGAAAAACACCGAGTCGGTGTCTGAATAGATAACTGTCACACCCTCGTTCTCGAGCTGCTGTATAACACCCTTTGTCGTCTCCCTGGCGAATGCGGTTATGCTGCCGCCAATCGCAAAGTTGGTGAACCTGTAGAATGAGGATGCGAGAACGCCGTAGAATGAGTTCATCAGAATCTTGACAGCCTGCTGGAGACCGTCCAGGTAGTTGTACTCCTCGGCATTTGCACTGCCCTTCATCCTCCGCTTGATGCTGTCCCTCTCATCCATGAGGCTCGTGAGCAGCATGGGTATAATGCCCTTCCTCTCCTCTGGAGGCAGAAACCTGGCCCCGGAAGGGCTTACCACGCTGCCCCGTGGGCTGAGCGTTGTGAAACAGATGTTCTTCGCAATGATGAGCGAGGGGTACATGCTCTTGAAATCGAGCACCCCCACCCAGTGGTAGAGTCCGGGGGAAATGCTGTGCACGTACCCTCCTTCAATGGCGGTCTCCTCCTGGTCGGTCGAGCGGCCAGTCATCGGGGTTGCAACGCCCTCCCTGTCAGCCGCCCTTATGAGCAGCGAATCCACAAGCTGGGATGCGCCGCTGTTGAGCGCATCGTCGACCGGAAGCCTGGCAACGGTGGCCATGTCCATACCCCTGGTGAGCACCCTGGTTTTCTCAAGAATGCGCAGGGCGAGCTCGGCGTCCTTTTCACAATAATCCATCACCCTTCCGCTGTCCCTTGCCCACTCCTCGTCTATCCGAAGCCTGTCGACATCCAGCTTCTCCTCGTTGAGCAGCTCCTTCGCTACAGCGTTGAGCGTCTCCTGCTTCGGGTGGAACTGCTTCTTCATGTGCCACCATGCATCCGCTATGATCCTCCCGTTGCAGCGCCAGAACCTGTTCTTCACCTGCCTGACGCTTTCACCGTCCCTTCCCCACGGGCGCGATTCAACGCCGTTCTGCTGGCACCGCTCCATGATCTTGGGAATGTCAAATCCATCAATGTTGTATCCAGTGATCACATCGGGGTCGATCTCCCTGATGCGCCTGAAGAATGTGGTGAGCATCTCCTTCTCTGTGCCGTGCATGCGCTCCAGCTTCATCTCTCCCCCCTCCCTGTAGGCGAAGCAGATGCACCATATGTTTGAATTCTTGATGCTCGACTCTATGTCAAAGCTGAGAACCTTGAGGTCGGGCTTGAAATCCTCCGTCTGCAGGAAGCTGTCGGCCTGTATGACTATATCAGTGCTGTAGCGCGATCTCTCCGGGCCCGTGACCTCCTTTCCCGCCACCCCTACGCATCCTGCGAGGTCGTTGTCGTATGCGAACCGGTGCGCGAACGGTATGTCTGCGGCTGCAACCTCCACGCTGTTCCTCAGCAGGTTCCTGAATTCAGGGACGGTCCAGGGAAACTTGACTGTGACCTTTGCCCCCTTTGACTCGGCCCCCCTGTGGAAGAAGACCTTCTCCTCGACAGAGAGCACGTCGTCCCTGGATGCAAGCACGGCGCGCGCCTTCCCGACGTCCCCGATTATCTGGAAGTACGGCCTGCTGCCCGTGTACCTGACGACTGCAGACCTGCCGTCCCTCGTCTTTCCATAAAGTTCGACCGTGATACTGTCGTCCTGCTCCTTCCTGTATGTCGACGTCAGCAGGCGCACATCCCAGTGATCCTGGTTCTCCATCGCTCTGTAAGATGGGATACCTGTTTAAATCATCTCCGAGGGGTGGCCTGTCTGACCTCCGCTCAGGCCTTCGACACTATCTTCACAACATCGCCGTCCTGAAGCTCATAGTCATGGCCTATCGGCTTCTTGGTCTTCGCATTGACGGCTGTGATGTACTTGTTACCTATCTCGGTGTGAATCCTGTAGGCCATCTCGCGCGGCCCGCTGCCCCTCCTGACAAGAAGGGCGTCGGGCAGCACATCGCCCTGGTGGTTTGTGAGCCTGTGTTCATCCTCAACGGGGAAGACGGCCACAAGGTCGAGAAGTTTGAAGGCAGCCTCCTCTATCGCCTGCTGCACACCTGTTCCGCGGTCCTTTATATAGGAGCGTATCTTCTCCAGCGCCTTAGACTGCCTCTCGCTCAGCTGCGTCCCCTCCTTAAGAGTGAATGACCTGCTGCCGGGGAGATAGTCTACAAGGCCGCCCCTGGATGCCTTCCTGAGTGCAAGTTCGTACTCTGCAGCGCACGGTATGACTGCGTACCCGGACAGTTCCGCAAGCCTCCTCAGATTCTCTTCCGGGGCCATGTCCGCCTTGTTTGCGGCTATGAGCATGGGCTTGCTTATCCTCCTTATGGCATCCGATATCGAGTAGAGCTGTTCATCAGTCCATTCCGTGGGGTCCTGCCCGACGCCAGTGGAGCGTAGGGCGGCGGACACATCGCCCGCCTGAACGCCCAGGCCGCTGAGCCTCTCCTGTATTACCGCCTCGACCTTAAGACCCTCAAGGTGTATTCTCTTGGCAGTCTTCTGGAAGTTCCTGTCCAGGATGCTCTTGATCCACATGGAAATCTCCCTCTCCAGGAATCTGACATCCTCCATCGGATCCCTGCTTCCAGGGGCAACCTGGTTGCCGTCGGCATCGGTTCCGCCGCTTGCATCGACAACGTGTATCAGCGCATCTGCCTGCCTGAGCTCGTCGAGGAAAGCGTTGCCCAGCCCCTTACCCTGCCAGGCACCGGGCACAAGGCCCGCTACGTCAAGCAGTTCCACAGGTATGTACCTGGTTCCGTCGGTGCAGGCTGCATTGCGCGGATTGCACTTGACGCCAAAGAAGCGTTCAGGGCACACCCGGCGGACGTAGCCCATCCCCTTGTTTGCCTTTATTGTGGTGAACGGGTAAGGCGCAATCTCCGCACCTGCCATTGTTGCTGCCGAAAAGAACGTGCTCTTTCCCACGTTGGGCTTGCCCACTATGCCAATCTGCACTGATGAAACACCGTCCTCTGCGGTCTATCCTCTGCCCTGTTTATCAGCTTAGCGAAAGGCGGATGCCATTATCCCCGAGCCATCTGACAAGCTCCTCCATCTGTGCAATTGTCAGCTCCTCCACCCTCCTGTCCGAATAGGGTGCCTTGGTCCCGGCTGAAGCGTAAGCGGAAGAGGATTTCCTCAGAACCGAATGTATTGTCTTCCTGCGCTGTGAAAAGAGGGCGGTGATACATGCGTCAAATTCGGGCCAGTCCGCAGCCCCGTCTTTCCGCGATAGCCTTATGACGGCCGAATCCACATCTGGCACAGGATAGAAGTGGGAGTGGCCCACCTCGAACAGGTATTCCACTGTGTACATGCGCTGCAGTGAGGCGCTCATGCGCGAGTATTCTGCTGTAAAAGGCACAGCGGCCGCCCTGGCCGCCACCTCCTTCTGTATCATGAAAAGCCCCCTCCTCATTCCATTTCCTGCGAGCCTGAATATAATAGGGGAGGAGGATGAATAGGGCAGGTTTCCTGCAGCCGCGTCATACTCCGGGAGCTGTATTTCAAGAGCATCGCCCTCTATGACGGCAAGGTTGGCTGCGCCGACCTCCTCATAGAGGTACTGCGCCAGCCTCCTGTCCTTCTCGACAGCGACCACCCTGCGCGAACGCCTGCACAGTTCCGAGGTCAGTATGCCGAGACCTGGGCCGATCTCAAGGACTGTGCCCGACGAGGATACTCCAGCCTCTTCAGCCTCCCTTACAGCCACGGCCTCGTCCACTAGAAATGTCTGGCCCAACTTCCTGTCTGGAAACACGCCTATGTCGGCAAGCGTCTCCTTAACCTTCCTTACATCCATTACCCGACCAGCGCCTATCTTGCCACAAACAGCCTGTACTTCTGCTCGTGGTTGGACAGCTCCTCCACTATCCTTTTCGCCACAATCTTTGCCGGGTGGTGGACCGTGGACACCCTCTTCTGGACGTCGTCCAGGCTGGTGAACTTCTGCTTCCTCCTTTCGTCTATTATGGCCCACATGCTCTTCTTCCCCAGGCCAGGGAGAAGTTCGAGTGTGTGCAGCCTGGTGGTTATCGCCTGCGCCTCGTTGAAGAATCTGACGAAGCGCTGCTCGCTGTCCATGACCACCCTTTCAAGCGTATGAGGCAGCTCCGACTGGCCATTCGAGGTCAGTTCATCATATGAAAGCCTTCGCTTCACATGGAGTATGTGCTGTCTTAACTCCATGTCCTTCCCGATATAGACGCGGTCACCGGGGGAGATCGAGACACCGGGCCTGGGAATCAGTTCGAAGAGCTTGAACTCCTCTCCTCCTATGGCAAATGCCACGGGCTCATGCTTGAAGCCGCGTTCGGAGGGTGACCCCTGCGGTAGATAATCCAGTATGTAGGCATAGTCCTCCAGAGAGACCACCTGCCTACACGGAATTCTGAACAATTTCTATGATCTGTTCAATCTGCTTCTTCTCCGGTGTGAGGCGCTCCTTGGAAAAGACAAGCCTCACATCCTCCGGCGTCACAGGAAGCAGGTCCATTATTTTCACAATGTTCTGCTCGCTGATAAAACCGAGGGCGGCAAGTGCCTTGTGCAGCTTCTTTGCGCTGTCTGCCCCCATGCTTGAGAATTTCTGGGCATGGTCCAGTGCGACTTTCTGTTCCGTGGACAGCTCACGCTGGTTCGACTCCTTTGTCAAGAGTTGCTTCACCTCCGACAGACTCACGAAACGATCGGTCGCCATTTGCGTCACTCTGCCTTCAGTAAGTGAACGGCGTTCGATAATATAATCTTCTCCTTCCCGCCGTCCATTACGCTGACCTTGTAGGCCCTGCCCTGCACCCCGACAACCACTCCTGTCCTGCCCTGGAATCTCAGGTGAGGTGCACCGGAGCGCTCGCTGGGCTCAAGCCTTATATTGACCTTCTCCCCAATCTCGAATTTCCTTATTATCCTCGCGACTGGCGGATTCCCCCTTGATCGGGGGCTCTTGCGCATTATGTACCTCGACCTCCGCCTCAGTCCCTTGGACGCCTTCACCATTTTTCACCGGCTCCTGTGTTTACTTCTGAAACGTCAAGTGAAACAACCTCGCACTCGGCACCCAGCAGCCCTGCCACGCTCGGGACCGTCCGTCCGCCGTCGCCCGTGACCAGCTCCTTTATATACGTGCCCGACTCGGCCTCAATCTCCAGCGTTATCACATTCCCTTCGGAAGATGACAGGCTGCAACTGTAAACCGTCCGCTCGCGCACTATGTCGGCACGGCGGTGGGAAACGCGCACTGGTGTCCTCTGTGCGAGCTTTGCTCCGCTCAGCTTCGAAACAACCTCACCAAGTAGTTGTTTATTAATTTTGCTCAAGGTCCTGAATGTGATTCTGTATTTCTTGACGGGCGCGGCAGCCTTCAGTTCACGCACCTCCTCCTTCGAAGAGGGCCTGAGGTCGGCCACCTCGACTCGCCCCTCGTTAAGCCTGTTGATGCCCATCTGCACCTCCGCAAGGCCGAATTTGCGCCTGCGTGGCCTGCTCAGCTCCATTATGAAGGGGCGTCCGCTTCCCAGCATCACCGCATCAATATCCTCCCTCCCCATCCCATGGAAGAAGTGCTCCGTTGCGCCTGACGCCTCCATCAGTGGTGGCGCAATGAGCTCCTCCACGCTGGTCTCGTACATCTTGCCTCTGTTGCCGCAGTAGGAGCAGCCTCTGCCGTGGCACTTCCTGCACGGCCACCTAGTCTGTGGAATTCCCCTGACCAGCTTCCTGTACCTGCCATATATGAACAGCGGTGACGGGTCGAGCTCGAAGGTGCGGAATGCCGTGTCGATTATAACAAGCATGTCCGGATTTGTCATACGCCCCTCCCTGCCAGTGAGGACGCTGAGCCTCTTCCCCAGCTCCCTGTTGACCTCCACCTTTAATGGTTCGGCATCGGGGAATGGGTGTGAGGCAAGTATCTCCTCCTCCCTCTGCCGTGTGCCGAATTCCAGCCTGGATCCGACCCAGAGCGTTTCAAACTCCCACCCGGAAAGCTCCTGCAGTGGTATTGATGCCAGATCATCCAGTTTCTTGAAAAGGCCATGGCAGAGGTAGCACTCCTCATCTCCCGGGTCGGCCAGACCCGACAGCTCCTTCACCCTCGACCCTATTAGCGCATTATCCATGCCGTGGAGGCGCCTGGCGAAGAGCCTTCCAGTGCACCTGGTGCACAGACTGAAGGCAGAAAGCGCTTCCACAGCGCCAGCTGCATCGCCGCCTATGAGCTCAATCAGCTGATGCATTCCATCACCCCGCCCATGGCTGCTGCCCTGCCATCAATGGGCTCACGTTCCTTCAGGCCACTCCGGTTCTTCAGAATACATCAGCTCCTTCAGCTTGAGCTCCCTCCTCCTGTGCTCAAGGAAATGAAATACAGCCGAATGCTCGCTTCCGCGAAGGAGCATGTCGATGCCTGCCCTTGCGAGCTCTATCTCCACCGGATCCCCTATAATGGCGACTGTATCTCCCAGCACCGAAATCCACGTTTCAGTGAGCTGCTCGATCGTTTCCCTTGCCCTTCCAGACTTCCCTATCAGCCTGCCCCTCATGCGCTGGAGCCTGTTCTTCCTGCCTCCAACGTAGTCTGAGATGTGCATAGTCTCCAGGAAATTGTCCTCCTGGAGAAGCCGGCGGGCGCGGTCCGGGGAGAAGCCCCGGCCAATCGCGTTGACGAATGATGTGACCTTGAGTTCCATGACAGGGTCGGGGCATGAACTGCCGTCGACTTCAACGTCCCCCTCCGCCGAATCTACCGAGATCGTGACCCCCGTCTCCTGTTCGACCTTCCTTTTGACCCTGCCCTCCCTTCCGAGCAGGACTGCTATCCTCTCTGATGGAACGCGCAGGTACTGCATGTCAGCTGCCCCTCCTCAGGGTCTGCAGCAGCTCTTCGGCATCCATTACGGCAACTCCTTTCAGCCTGAAGAATCTGTTCACATTGTTCAAATCCCTTTTCACGAAATCGATGGCGTTGGGGTGCCTGGCAGTAACACCCTGGCTGCAGTCTATCACATAGGGTGTGCCCCGGTGGACCATGATGTTGTACTGGCTCAGGTCCGAATGCACCAGGCCCGCCTCTCCGTATCCCCTTATCATGAAATCAAGAACTATTGAGTAGAATGTACGCGCTTCTTCCCCGGAGACAGGATAGTCCTTGAGCAGTGGCGAAGGTCCATTCACATCGCCCAGGTATTCCATCGCCAGAAGATTCTCCCGCCTCGCTATCGGAGCCGGCACAGGCAGGCCGGTGCTGTGGTACCGCTCCAGATTCACGTATTCCCTCTGCACCCACATGCCTATTGTCTTGGCAAAGTTGCCTGTTATGCCCCTGAACCTCTCGTCGCCTGCTATGTAGGCGGCCAGCGCCCTGAAGGTGGAGTTTGAAATCCTGTATATCTTCAGCGCCAGCGGGGAGCCGTCTGCTGATGTGCACTTGAACACACCGCCCTCCTTGCCAGTGGCGACAGGAAAGTCGACAGTGGAGAGTATGCCGTCATTCATCATGTCATAGATGCTCATCAGCGTCCTCCTGTCGAAGAACTGGTCGAACACCTTCCTGTCATCTGAGCCCTTCAGCCTCTTCTGGTATGGTTCCAGGACCCTGAGGTATCTCTCCTCGTCACTTCTGGATGGCAATCAAATCAGTCCGGAAAATGCTTTCAGAAAACATTGATTCCCTTCGGAATCATGTTCCTCCTGCTGAGGTAGGATGACTGTGTCTTTGTGTATCTGTAGAGTATGTCTGCCTTGTCCTCCTGGAAATCCCACGGGCGGACTATAACCAGATCCCCTTCTCTTATCCACATCTTCTTCTTTATCTTGCCCGGTATCCTTCCCATGCGCGCCTTGCCGTCTGCGCACTGGACCCGGATCCTGGAGCCGCCCAGCAGCTGATCAGCCACCGCGAGCATCTCTCCTGTATTCCTCCTGGGCAGCGGAACGCGCATGAATGTGTCTGTTCCCTCTTCCCCTTCGACTATTGACTCCTGCCTGCTCTCGAAGCGCGCCTGCCTCTCTCTGTTGCTCTTGATACTCAAGTTGAATCTCCGTTTAAGTTGTGCTGGTCCATAGTATCGACCCCTCAATTATATACATTGCGCAAGTGATAAAGGATGGAGACAGCCAGGCCCTGCTGACCAGCAGGCAACACCAGCCCACAACTGCAGGACTATCCCCCATCGCCTACGGGGGCTGGTGTGACAAGGAATACCATTCCAACAGGCTTAAAACTTTCCCGGGGAGGTTGTGCGCGCCCGGCGGCAGCCCGCAAAGCACTTGAGGTCAGGGAATCACGTGGGGGGAGGATGCTTCATCCGGCACATCCCTGTATATTTCATCGCACCTGTGGAAGGAGAATGTAATGTAGCGGCGGTCGCCGCGGCTGTTCTTTATACTGCATGGGCCGAAACCGTCATCGTCGGCCCCGTACCACTTCTCACAGTTCTTGCAGAGCATCGACTGTAGCCACCATTCCTCTCTGCCTATCTCCCGCCCACCATATAAATCCGTTTTGTAGCCCGTCGCATCAAGCAGGTCCTGTCGGTGCTACAGCCTCACCCTGCCCTTCCTCACCAGGGCGGCGATAAGCACCGCCTCCACTGCGGCCGCGGCTGCGAGCAGAGCAGGCAGCAGAAGGCCCCACGCGTGGGGGTATGGTGCCCCCCGGGCCGGATGGTATGTGAGGACAGCGGTCTGACCGGGACCGAGTGTGAGATTGAAATGCTCGACACCGCTCGGGGCGGAGAATGTCACATTGTAGTAGCCGGCGGTCACGTAGAGGTTGAAGTAGCCGCCTGAATACTGTATTGCGGCGCCGTTGACCGTTACAGCAACATCGTAGGTAAGGGGAAGACTGGAGGGGATGGCCGGCTGTCCTATAATCCCTATAATCTGAGCGAACTCGTAATACGAGACGCTGATGACAGCAGGTCCGTCAACTGCAATGCTGCCTGAAGGCGTCTGTGGATAGTAGAGGGACGAATTGTTGAAGCTGTACTGGTAGTCGCCATAGGGGAGGGACAGCGTAATGGACTGGCCTGTGGATGTGTATGTAGTGTTGCCCAGCCTCAGACTCCAGCTGTATCCAGAGGGAAGGCCCGACTCGCTCACCGATAGGGGATACAGCACAGGGGTGAAAGTGACAGAGAAGTTCAGCGTGCTGACGGAGCCAGGTGACTGCCCCGCGGCTGTGTTCACCGTGAAAGTTGCGTATACAGCATGAAAATGCCGGTCCTGCGATCTGGCCATGAAGCTGTATGTGCCGTTGAACAGGTAAACGCCGTACTGGGTGCTGACAGGTTCACCGAAGCCATATCCCACCGATGAATTATATCGGATGCCGGCGAAACTGCCCTGGATTGTCAGGTTCCAGGCGCTGCCCGCAGGCAGACCGTGTTCGGTGAAGAGTGCGTGGACAAGCGTCTGGCTGAGAAGTCCGGTTGCAGTTATGTGTGAGCCGGGTGGTTCATATGAAGCGATGCTGCTGGCGCCGCCAGGCAGCGAAAACACGCTGGCGAAGGCCTCGTTGACATACGTTATACCGCTGAGAATTCCCGAAATCCTTCCAGAAAGTGCTGAAAGGGAGTAACCGTAAGTTCCGTTTGGCAGCATTACCTGAAGGAATGCCGGAGGAGACGAAGCATTCCACACGGCCTCATAAGACTGGCCGTCTGAGAAATTGAGATAGACAGGCAGCGGGATGGAGGAAGGGTAGGGGGACTGGCTTACATTGTAGTCCCAGATGGAAACATCCAGCGTGTTCTCGAAGAGTGTGAAAGTGACATTTGTTTCGTTCTGGCCGCCCGTGACGTCAAAGGAGCCGGCCGGAGCATACCATGACCTGCTCCCCGTCTGCGCTTCGTAGGTATACAGGCCGCCGGGGACTGTGATATTGAGCGCCGAACCCTGCGACTCCCGTGAAATGCCCGTCGAGGTGTTTATCCACCAGGATGTGCCGGAAGGAAGTCCGCTCTCCCTGAAGGTGTGGTTGTATGCAGGATGCAGTGAAAATGTGACGTTGAGAAATACCGGTGCGCCGGCAATGGCGAGCGAGCCTGAGAAGCTGCCCGGCAGATACGCTTCCCCGCCCGCTGCCTGGACCTCCTGGATTGAGTATGAATATGTGCCGTTTGCCAGCGCGAATGAGAATGAAGTGGAGTTTGCAGCTTCGGTGAGGCCATCCACCCCCGCAGACCACAGTGTGCCTGCCGGAAGACCGCTTTCGCTGATGGTCACAGCATATGTGTTCAGGCTGGCTGGAGCCAGGAGCGTGATGTTGGAGCTTCCCCGGTTGACAATGTAGAATCGGCCCGCAGCGGTGTCGAACGTGCCTGACACCGGTTCCAGTCCCGCGCTCAGGTTGCCCGATATCCTCAGCCCGTCAACAACACCGATGCTACCGTTTGCCTGCAGGAGGAGCACGTGGCCCAGTGCAGGGTCGTATGCAAGGCCGTTCAAGTAGTCTGCCGTATGGAGTGTGGCTATGATACCGCTGTTACCCACGACGGTCAGGTTGCCCGCCATCGGGTTCGTTTCATAAACATACCCGTTCATAGGGTCGGCAACCACAGAAACAGGGAGATAGCTGCCCGTGCCTGTTGTCCAGTATCCGCCGGCTGAGCCTGTGCTGACCACAGCGACAACAGCGCTCCCCTTCACCACGTCGGTCACATACCTGAAGATGTCAACTGCATAGATGCAGCCATTTGCGCTGTCATATGTGATGTAAGATGAGGTCGTATGCGCGTTCTGCATGACAGCGGAAGCGTAGCCGGCCGGCGGAGCCTGGGCTCCGAGCGAAATCGTGGATGTGACAGATAAACCGCCGATCACCGAGATATTGTCCGAACCGCCATTGAGCACATACACCTCCCCGCTTGACGTGTCTACCGCCATCGACACAGGATGCGTGCCCACGTGCAGGACTGCAAGTATGCCGTAGACGCCGAGGACTGCCACCGAATCCGAATAGGAATTGGAAATGTAGGTGTAGTTGTCCACCGGGTCGAAAACAATGGCAGACGGACCGCTGCCGCCTGTCGATATAAATGTTACCTGACCGGAGGGCGACACGAGAGCCGCGGTCGAGTTGGCACCATCAAGCACGTAGAGCAGACCGTTGCCGGGATTGTAGGCCGAGGCGCCAAGTGTGGCGTTTGGGATGGTGATCGAATTTGGCTGCGCAGCAGGTGCGAGGGTGCCCGTCCGCCCTCCATCCGCAGCGTGGAAGGGTAACGCGCCCCGCGCCTCCAAAGATGGCCCGTCCGCAGAGGGACCCCCTGATGACTGGGAGGTGAATAATCCTGCCAGCAGGAGAATCACAAGCAGTGCGGCAAACAGCCCCTTTCGCGCCATGGCATCAGTGGTTTATGGCTGCTGAACTCTTATCTTTTTGTCCGCGGGGCACCGAACAGCTGGCGGTGGGCAGCGGTCCGCCCTTAAGAAAGCTGCGATATTGTTGCCTTGCCGCTGTCTGAGGAGTAGAGGTATGCTGTCCAGTCGCTCTCCAGCCTGAAGTCATATTCCAGGCCGATGATGAAGAGCCATGACTGTTCAGGCTTCCTTGACAGAAGACGGAGTATGACAGGGCGGATGGCGCTTTCATTCCATGCTTCCACAAGCTCGGCGTTCTCCCGCCTGTTGACATCCGGCTCTCCCCCCTTGGGATCACCGTATGTGATGACGCATTTCAGCCCCGGCCCTGAATTGAAGAGAGCAGGCAGGCTGTCCCGGACATCATCCCTGTCGTTGAGGTGTTCCACATGGCATAGGGCTTCCTCGGCGTCCGAATCATATATCACGGCGCCCGTCTTCCCCTCCTGGGCGAACCTTATCCACAGGTTCATCTGCTCCCTCGCCACGTGAAGCAGGTACGGTTCAATCACACCTCGCGTCCATTCCTCCGAGCTCATTTCCCATGAAAGCTTGTAATGGCCGTCCAGCCAAGATGTGAAATTGGACTTCCATGCTTTCCACAAATCCTCCGGAGCCAGCATAGTTGTTACCGCCCCTGTATCGCCCCAAGTAGATTAAACTTGCATGCATGCGCTCCAGCATGACCGCAGCCGGCCGACTCGAATGCCATCGTGTCAGGCGGGTTTTGCCCCGTTTCTCATTTCCATGATCTTGAATTCACGGAAACGCTTCTCGTATGCGTCCGCAATCTCGTTAAATCCCACGGTGCCCTCTATGCTGCCGTCCGGGTCCGTCACGACAACAGCGATTTCCGGATCGTAGGGGAGGACCTTCAGGACGTCCTTTATGGAAGTCCGTTCGTCGACAAGAGGCGGATGGCCTTTGCTGAGCTCCCCCACAGTCTTTCCCCTCCCTGCGCTGGACCGCAGCAATTCCATCGTGATGTAGCCGCAGACCTTCCCGTCCGATGACAGGGCGGCACCCTTCAGTTTTCTTGCCCTGAGGGCGTAGAATGCATCTTCGGCCTTCGTGGCCGGGTCGAGCTCAAGATGGCTGCGGTTCATCAGCTCGGCAACGTTCATGCCCTCCATTATGTCGTCCCTGTAATCAAGCATGTGCGCGGGCGAGTGCAGTCTGTCGAGCACCTGTGCGTCATATATCACATGCCTGTTTCCGCAGATGAAGAATGCGATCGTAATACCCACCGTCAGCGGAACAAACATGTCAAGACCACCCACCATTTCAGTTCCCATAATCAGCATGGAAACGGGCGTCTTTGATGCCGCTGCAAAGAAGGAGAGCATTGTGACAACGGCGACCTCCGCCACAGACACATATGGGAACAGGGGGTGCGCAATTATACCCAGTGCGGTTCCCATGAATGCCCCGGTGACGATGCCGGGTGCGAAGGTCCCCCCGGCACCGCCCGAGCCGATGGTGAGGGATGTGGCCAGTATCTTGGCGAAGAACAGTATGATTAGTACCCCGAGGGGTAGAAGAAGCATGTTGCCCGACAGGATGAGCTGAACCCAGCCGTACCCGAGGCCGAGAACCTGCGGGTAGTAAATTGCAATGGCGCCGACCAGGAGCCCGCCTATGGCAGGTTTGACGTAGGGGGGGAACACCCTTCAGCCTCATGAATGCAAGATGAATCAAATCGAATGTCCTGATGAAGAATTTGGCACCGAGTCCCGCAAGCAGTCCCGCGGTGGCGTACAGCATCAGAGACGCAGGGTTTGTGAATGCAAACAGTGCGGTCGATGAGGCGAACAGTGGAGTATAATGGAACTGGTACCCGAATATGGCATAACCCACGATGGATGCCACGGTTGCAGGAATCAGAGCTTCCACCTCGAAATCGCGCCTGTAGAGTATCTCGGTGCTGAGAATGGCCCCTCCTATGGGTGCCATGAATATGCTGCCAATTCCTGCGCCGATGGCGGAGGCCATGACTATTCTCCTGTCATGGTCCTCGAGCCTGAAGTGGTCTGCGAGGAATGAACCGAATACAGCGGATATCAGTGCGACCGGACCATCTCTGCCTGCGCTGCCTCCGGAGCCTATGCTGACGGCGCTTGCCGCAAGCTTCACTGCCGGAGTCCTGTTCTTGATCCTTGCAGAAAGGTTGTGGAATGCGTTAACCGCAGCGTTGATACCCAGGCCCTCGGACCCGGGGGTGAGCTTGTAGACCATGTAGCCCGACAGGAATCCGCCCAGCGTCGTGGACACGGGAATGAGCAGCCTGCGGACCTGCCCCATGCTGTAGGTCGAGCTTCCCCCCTCACCTACAGGCAGTGGCGGGGTGAACCCGGCGATTCCATAAAGCATGAAATGGCCCGCAATCAGTATCCCGTTGTAAAGGAGGAGAGAGCCGACGCCTGCCGATACGCCCACGAGGACGCCGATGCCCACCCACAGTCCTGGCTGGGTGGAGAGTATCCTCCTCTGGAACCATTCAGCATATCCCGCCGACGACATTGGAAACAGGTTCAGTCATGCAGGTGCAGGTAATAAGCACCTTCCATGGCCAGGGCACTGGCGCCAGCACTGCTTCCGTTTCAGCCGAAGAGTTTCACCTTGCTTATCTTAGCAGGTCTTGGAAGCTTCAGCGAAATCAGCGCTGCTGCGATTGCACAGAGCAGCAATATCTCGAATGCTATCGGCAGATTGGAGTATGCACCCTGGATGATTACACCTGTAATCAGCGGGCCAAGAGCCTGTCCGCCCGTTCCGCCCAGATTCCAGACGATTGCATTGCTCATCGTGGTTGAACCCTTCTTTGGAACGTAGTCTGAAATCATGGACATGAAAATCGGGAAGCCGCTGAAGTTGAAGAATCCGAACATGATCAGCATTGCAAGCGCCACATCGCCCGCCGTCGAAAGGTAGAGAAACATGAGGAGAGCCGACAGCATTGTGCTGATGGCAAGCACGGCCCTCTTGTCATGGTTCTCAACGAGCTTGCCGAAGAATAGCTGCCCGATGATGCCCCCGGAGAACATCAGGGTGAGCGTCGTGCCGAGTGTCAGACTTGTTCCTATGCCCCGCTCGAATGATATGTATTCTGGTATCCAGGTGATAATGCCGAAGAATGCAAATGCCCTCATCATTGAAATGGCTGCAAGCAGTATTATTGCAGGAGTGATCGCCCTGCTGGAGGAGGGTGTCTTGCCCTTGCCGTCCGGCTGCGCGGAAGCGGCGCTGTTTTCATGCGCGTTCTCATGCGCGATCAGATTATAGCCGCGCATGCCCAGGAAGATTACAAGCGAGAATATCAGGCCGAGAATGCCGAAGAAGGCGACGCTGTAAAAGTGCGAGACGAAAAGGAGGGAGACGAGAAGAAGAAGCGTCGGGTAAAGTGCCCTTCCGAGGCTTCCGGCAGAGCCGTTGATGCCAAGATATCTGCCCAGCCTAGGCCCCCTGTACTCAGCCTGCAGGATGGAGCTGCCGGTAGGATGGTAGAAGGATGCACCGAACCCTGTCACAACGGAGGACAGAATCAGGAAGAAATAGATTGCAACGCCGTAAATGGCCACCGAAAACAGGAGAAGCCCGACTGAAAGGGACATAATCCCCAGCGCCATCCCCCTGACCTGCAGGCTCCTGCGGTCGATCAATGGGCCGAGCAGTATGGCACTGAGAGCCATGGATGCGTAGAAGATGGTCAGGGAAAGGGTGATGAAGAGCGGCGTGACCCTGCCTGCCACGGCCAGCAAGTCTATTATCAGTGGAATGAAGAATATGGTGCCGTCATTTGTGAAATGTCCGAGGGAGGTGAATATAAGCGCCTTCCTGCTCTTGACACCTTCATGCTGGTCTGCAGCAGTCATCTGCCCACCGGCCTGTCACTCTCACTCTCAGTTGCGAATGCCACCATTAACAGGCATTTACCGACATACATGTTCTTATCATCCATAAGCTTAATATCCATATGTATATAACTCTACCGGGCATACAGGTAGCTGGAAATGAGGAAGGAAAAAATACTGAGCGGAACGATGACGCTGCTTGTGCTCTGCAGGCTGCTTTCGGAGCCGTCCTACGGTTACCAGCTTGAGACATACCTTGCCGGGAAGCTGGGCAGGCCGGTACCCCCCGGTACGATATACGTTATACTGAATTCCCTGAACAGGCGGAAGTTCATAACCGTGAAGGAAAAGAAGTTGAGTCACGGAAGAAGAATCACAGTCTACAGGATAACCGCTGCTGGAAGGGAATTCCTCAAGCGGCATCAGGAGCCGCTCGCCTCCGTCAGGAAGGTTATTGACGAGTTGACTGACACGATTGCGGCGATGGGACGCTAACACTGCCCGGGGGATTTGGTTGCAGAACCCGCATATTTGCTGACGTGTGGATGAGTTGCACCCGAGTGTACTTTGTCCTTCTGGGCAGGCACATTTGAATGGCAAATTCAACATCATCCAGGATCAAACTGATTTCATACGACGACCTTACCACTTTTGTCCCCGCGTGGCTGAGGGTCTTTCTAACGAAGTCACTTTTTCATTAGACAGCTATCCAATCCCCTGTCCCCTCCTTTTCCATCGGAAATGTGTTCATCTTCCACCATATTGTTCATGTGTGATGGCGCCACACACCTGTCGCTATTTCAGATAGGCGACAGAAGAAAGATGCTCCGTCACTCCGTGCTGCAGCCTGTTGAGCGCCACTGCCATTACTGTGCGCAGGTTGCGTGTCAGGAACATGTGCACATTGTGAAGACCGCAGATTCTCAGTCTGCGCTGCAGCGACAGGTGCTCCTTCCAGTAGCCTTGATGCCCCTCTTTCCTCGAGCGGAGATGGTAGTCCCTGAGGTATTGGACTGGGTCGGATTTGATTAAAGTTTTAAGCGAATACGGCCCCACAAACTACAAATGACAAAGCAATGGATTATATCTTATTCACACTTCTACTGTAGAGGGAGCTTCAGTGGTGGACAAGGAATTGCTGACTGACCGTCTTCATATTGAAGAAGAGGCCAATAAGAAGATAAGCAAATTAAGTAGCGAAATTGCAACCCTCATTTCTGGGAAAGAAAGTGAATTTTTCTACATTGTCCCAAATTTCTATCTAGACGCGTTTGAAGGGCTATCACGTAACGGTCAATCCGCTACAGATATAAGAAAGAGAGATCCAACATGGTGGCGTGGTACTAACTCATTTATTGGAGCGCTAGAAACGATATTGCCCGATTTGATTCCCTTGAAAACGTTCAGAGAGATGAATGTTGATGATGTTAAAGAGATATTTGAAAATCATGTCTTCGAGCGTACTTTTCAGCGGCTTTTAAAGCTAGGGAACTGGATTCACGTAAAACAAGACGTCAACGTGCGTTGCATACAAACGCAAGACGACGCAGCCCAACCCTGCACAAAGAACTACACGCCAAGTTACCAAGATTATGTAAGCAAAGTCTCCTCTAGTGATGAAGGGACACGTGTCCTTGATAATCTATATTCGAAGCTGTTTGCGGACGGACATTTACGGAGTAAAATTAACTCCTCTCTCAAATCAATTTACGGCTTTTCGATAGATAATCTGGCAGGGGCATCAGAGTTCCTGAGGTAGGTTGTCCAAAATGGCGTGATTCATATATATCCTTCCAATGAAATCAGGAAAATCTTTCAAAAGAACGTTAAAAACAAGGAAGCTGATAATCTATTTAAACATCTTATTTTCGAAAAGGGTAAGTCTCTTCGTACCTCTCCGATGGTTCCTGTGGTAAGAGGGCAGTTGTTAGTTCTGCCTTGGATACTGAACCTTGGAAGTGTGTTTGATGAACCCCTGAGAACTGCGATGAAACAAAATAACCTCGCTGGAGAAATAGGAAATTTCATGGGCAAAGTGGCATTTGAAAACTATGTCGCTGAAAAGGTTCAGGGAATAGGATTCACCCCACAAAGGAAAATTGAGATAAAGGTAAGTAAGTACCCGGGCATTGCCAGCACCTTGGGGAGGAATACCGGATTCGAGCTAGATCTGCTGGTACCTGCAAATGGAAAAGGATATGTGATATCATGCAAGGGCGGAAAAAAGGAACTCCCACGGCTTTCTTTCGATCAACAATGGGCGGAATACCCTGAAAATGATATTAAGATAAGAATAGAGGAAAACAAAGAGTACTTAGATGAGGTAAGCAACAGAGCAGAGTGGTAGTGTACAGCGTTTTCTGTAAATTCATTTAGACCTTGTGTCTTCCTGCGAAACATATGGAGTGTTAAACATGAAAACACAAGGCATGGAAACAACAGAGCTGAAGGATATAATGATTGGGTTTCTGGAACAGAACAGGGAGGGAATGGTTTCCCTCGTTGAGTGGTTCCTGAACAACGTAATGGAGATGGAAGTTGAACAGCAGGCAAATGCGTCACTGTACGAACGGTGTGGCGGCAGGAA
>JAJZXY010000026.1 GCA_021806165.1 Thermoplasmata archaeon | reverse complement strand
CAGGAACATATGGACGCTGCTGAAGGCGGTGCAGACAGAGAAGGGCATGAGTGGAATGAGGGCATACGAATTCGCCGAAGAGCTGAAGAAGGAGGTATTCACGGCATACGTCTCTTCCTGATATGCCGTTCACAATGATGTGAAACGGTCCATGACCGCATAATGCAGGAATCAGACGGCTGAACTCCGTTGCACGACGCAACCGTTCAGCACATGCTTCACATTGTTCATGCTGAAACATGTTCTGAATTCTGCGAAGTCACGGGCATCATCATGCTCCGGCCCGTTGCGGCACCCAATATGCGGGACTGCTGTGTCCTGACATACCTATTAATAATGATGAGCTTCTGCCGAATGACGGGGCCGTAGCTCAGCTAGGTAGGAGGTTCCAGAAGCTGGACTCCCTGGAAAGAGCAACTGGCTTTTAACCAGAAGGTCCGGGGTCCGAAAGCGAAAAGCCGGACATCCCCGCGGCCCCGCATGCCGCAAGACGACGTGAGATGTATTGTCCTGAGAAATTTTACTGAATAGGATTAAATCGCGCAATGGTCATAGGAGAAATGGTAGTTTCTATGAGCGACGGAAGAAGAAAGGTCGTAATGAACGGCAGCCTTGTAGACTGGGAGGACGCAAAGGTGCACGTTTCAACGCATGGCCTCCTCTACGGGTCGGGTGTTTTCGAGGGAATAAGGGCATACGCCGACAGGGAAGGGAAGCAGCTTTTTGTCTTCAGGCTCAATGAACACGTGAGGCGCATTTTCAGGAATGCGAAGGTGCTCAACCTGAAGCCCCCTGTCTCGGAGAAGGAGTTCTCAGACAAGATTGTCGACCTGCTCAGAGTGAACGACCACCACACGGATGTCTATATCAGGCCAATGATTTACTTCGGCACGGGCGGGATAGGCATCAGGCCGTCCAAGCAGTCCACAGAATATTTCATTTTCACACAGGAGATGGGTGGCTACTTCAGCACAAGGAGGCCGCTGAACGTGGGTGTTTCGTCCTGGACGAGAATTACAAACAACTCCCTCCCGCCGAGCGCCAAGGTCAGCGGGGCCTACGTCAACAGCATGATTGCCTCGGTGGATGCTGTCCAGTCAGGCTATGACGAAGCTCTCTTCATGACACAGAACGGCTACGTCTGCGAGGGTGCGGGCGAGAATATATTCATTGTCAAGGGCGGCTCGCTGGTCACACCACCCCCCTCCGCCGACATACTGGAGGGCATTACCCGGGATGCTGTCATAAGGCTCGCTGGAGACATGGGCATCCGCGTGGTCGAGAGGGACATTTCAAGGACTGAGCTCTATACTTGCGATGAGATATTCCTGTGCGGCACCGCCGCCCAGATCACGCCCATAGGCAGCGTTGACAGGAAGCAGGTGGGCGATGGCAGCGAGGGGGAGATCACGGCGAAGCTCAACGCATCATTCGAGTCGCTAGTGCGCGGCGGAGACGGCAGATATTCGTCATGGCTCACACCGGTCTATCCCGCTCTCGTTCAGAAGACAGCCTGACTGTCAGGCCTTCTTGTCCGACGGGTTCTTCCTCGTCCGCTTCCCGCCGGTCCTGCCGGTCGCCTGGCCCTCCTCGCCATCCCTGAATACTATTTCCCTCCTTGGATAGCCTATCTCCGGGATGCCGTTAGCCTTGAACTCCTTCCTGATGGAGTAGAGCAAATCCTTTGACATCTGGAAGTTGGTAGGCTGGTCCTTGGCCCTGGAAAGCAGCCTCATCTGTATGCCCGACTGGTTGTATTCCATAACATGCACCACAGGGAGATTGCCTGCCGGCAGGAAGTCGCGGTGGCTCGACGCGCATTCCTTCATAATCTTCGTCGCAACATCCACATCCGCCTCATACGGAATCTGGATGTAGACGATGCACAGCTTTGATGAGTCCGTCAGGTCGTAGTTTATCAGCGTGTCGTTCAGAAAGAGCTGGTTTGGAACCACCAGCCTCCTGTTGTCCCATGTCCTCAGCACTGTGAATGTGAGCCTTATGTCCTCAACCCATGCCCATTCACCCTTGAACGACAGTGCATCCCCAATCCTGAATGGCTGTGCGGAGGAGACGACCACGCCCGCTATAATGTTGGAGAGGGTCGACTGCGCAGCAAGCCCCACAACGATGGATGAGAAGCCGGCCGCAATAAACAGCGAGGCCACTGCGCTCCCGAGGTCGGGGAAGATGCCGAATGTCAGTGCCGCAACCCCTATCAGCGCAACTGCAGCAAGCAGGATGCGCCTGCTGAAGGTGAGTATTGTCTGCAGTGAGGGCTTCCTCCCCTCAACGAGGGACTGGTATTTCCTGAATACCATGTTGACTATGTGCACCACGATGTAGACGACGATCAGGCCTGTGATGAAATTAAGAGCCTGGTATGTGTGCGCATAGAGTCCCGGGCTTATCGGGGAGGAGAATAGGGCATAGAACAGGCCCATGAGTCCAAGGCTGTAAAGGCCCAGGGACAGGAGCCTGTACGTGTTCGGTCTTGCCCCTATAAGGCCGACATACAGCTTGCCTATACGGGTGCCGGCCGAAACGGCGACAAGCAGGAATGCAAGCTCTACGAAGAAGAAGACGTTGCCCGGCTTCAGCAGTACGGGGAAGTTGTAGAGCAGGTAATTCTGCTGCACCATCAGGTAGAAGCCGTAGCCGATGAGTGCGACCGGGACGGGACCGTACGCAACTATCTCGAGTGAGGTCCTGAGGTGGTCGGGCAGCTTGAGCAACTTTGACAGCCAGCGCACAATGGCAGCTATGATGAAGAAAGCTGCAGTTGTCAGGAGGACAGGAAACATCAGTGTGAGGAGGGACTGCAGATCCATTTTACTCAGCTAAGCGGACTGTTCATCATGATATTTAAACAATAACCGATGCCCGTATGCGCTCAGACAGCCCGTTCCACCTGCCAGTTTACTAATATGGCCGCCGGCTCTGGGGCAGGAGTGGTGCGGATGAACAGATCGGTTTGGGTGCTGAGCTCAGCAGGTCTGGTCAGGGGGATGGGCAGGGCGGCCACATGGATCTTCCTGCCTCTTATCCTGTTCACAGGCTATTCCCTCTCGTTCTTTCAGGTTGGTTCACTGATTGCCGCAATGATACCCGTCTCGGTCTTCTCCAACTTCTTCAGCGGCTACTTGGGTGACAGATACGGCAGGAGAAAGGTGGCCACCATTCCCAGCTTCTTCAACAGCGCCATAATGTTTCTTATCTACCTCAACACTGGAAGCGGGGTCCCGGTGATCATGTCACTCTGGGCATTCGGTGAGTTCTTCACCGACATGGCTCTGCCGGCGCAGGGGGCAATGGTCGGCGATGTCTCAGGCGGCGAGACGGTGAGGGCATACAGCATGCGCCGCACGTTTTCCAACGGCGGATTCGCCATATCCCCCGCGCTGGGCGGACTGCTGGCAGAGAGCTACGGCCTCGGCATAATATTCCTTGTTGCGTCAGTCACCAACCTGGCAGAGGGGCTGATCCTGCTTGCACTGCTCAGGGAGAGCTTTCACGGAGCGAAGAGGGAGAGAAGCATAGCCAGGGACATAATCCGCCCCTTCCGTGACCCCCTCTTCCTAAGGCTGCTTGTCATTATTGCAGGTCTCACGGTCCTTGCGGACCAGTTCGGCCCTACGCTGACGCTCTACCTTGGAGCGGTGCAGCGGCTTCCATACTTCCAGATGGGCCTCGTATACAGCATCAACGGCGTCATGGTGGTGGTCCTGCAGCCATACATCACACGGATCATGTCGCGCAGGGGCTCCCTTACACGCTGGCTGGGCACGGGCTCACTCATCTACGGGGCGGGTTACGTGACGCTCCTCGCAGCCTCCCTGCCCTTCTTCTTTGGCGCGATGGCACTCATTACACTTGGGGAGGACATGGTCAGCCCTTCCCAGCAGGCTCTCATCTCAATGTCCGCACCCGCAGACAGGAGGGCTGGCTACTTCGGCGGGTACAGCGCTGTGGTAAATGCAAGCAAGGTAGTCTCCCCCCTTCTGGGAACGCTGGTGCTGGGTCTTGGTGCTTCCGGTCCACTCATGCTGTGGACGGGTCTTCTCATCCTCTCCGTGCTTGTGGCGGCCGGATTCCTGCGCCTGAGGGCACCAGGGCCCCAGCAGACCCGGGACGGCTGACAGAAAAGGAGCGGGGGCCGACCCCATGCAAAACACTCTTCGTTCCAGGTGCTGGCATGCATGCGATTTCCCTGTGCATAATCATATATATTAGCCGTGGCATATTACTGTCAGCGGTTATAAGGCAAATCGTCAGACAGCAGCATAATATGAGGTATAATTCATGGTGGAGTCGGAAAGGGTAACTATAAGGCTGGACCAGGGAAGTCTTACCACGCTCGAATCGCTTGTTGCTACCGGGAAGTACGCAAATATCTCCGAGGTAATGAGGGCCGCGATAGAGCAGTTCATTGACAGGAACTTCTCACCGAAGCATATCCAGAAGGTCACAGTCGAGCTTCCCAAGGGCAATGCGGTCGAACTTCAGAAACTGGTCAGAAAGGGCGATTCCGTCTCGGTCGACGACGCAATCAGGAATGCTGTAAGGGAATACCTCAGGCGCAGGATGTCACCCCGGTCGGCTGAAAAGCAGAAGTGAAAGGTGCAGGCCCTATTTCATCCCCTTCCTCCTCCCAACGGCGTACAGTGACCTGGTGATTACACCCATCATTATGAAGAATTCCCATTTCGAGAGGTTGGACCGTCCCACAAGCCGCCTGAACATCAGCCTTGCCTTCTCCTTCTTGTGCTCGGGGTAGTTTACCGCATCCAGCAGCTCTGCGAAATGCATGTTGAGCTTCTCCCTGTCATCAGCCACCGAGAGCCTGACGGAATCCCTTGCGTACCCTGTAAGGAAGATCTCGTAGAGGACAACGGCGACAGCATGTGAGAGATTGAGCACCGGGTACTCTGCTGAGGTGGGGATGCTTATCACACGGTCGCACTTCAGCAGTTCCTCGTTGAACAGGCCCAGACCCTCAGGCCCGAAGAGGAGAGCGTACTTTCTCCTCCTCCCGGCCACTTCTTCCGCGAACTCGGCAGGTGTTTCATAGTTGCGGACGAACTTCTTCTCACCCAGATTCCTGATGCCTGTGGTGCCGACAACAATATCGCATCCATCCAGCGCTTCCTCGAGAGTCCCCACTGTTACCGAGGAGTCAAGAATGAAGTTACCGTGCTTCGCCCTCCTCTTCGCATCGTCCCCGATGGCTACCGGATTGACCATGTACAGCTCATCAAACTCGAAATTCGCCATCGCCCTGGCCACCGCCCCGATGTTTCCCTGGTTTTCCGGCCTCACCAGCACGACCCTGAATCCCGGCATTTCAGGGTGTAAAACGCTCGATCTGTTAAAACTGCTCGCCTCCCGTCAGCTGCAGATGCTGCGGCAGGCGAATCGCCTTTTCCGGCCCGCCTCAGGTGTGGACTGCCGGCAGTCCCGCGTGCCCGGCCGGGAGAAAGTACGTGCCCTTCCGCTGCGATAGAAACTTTTTAATGTTCCAAAATTATAGACCTTGACAATACCTATAATTCCTGATCCTTGGGATGGGTGGGATGCGAGGTCAGCCCTATGAAATCGTTAGTGAATGATGCATTGTCGAGAGTGTCTCAGGATGACGCCTCAGTGGAAACTGAGCTGGCAGGGGACGGGTTCAGCGCCGAAGATGACGAACTGATAAAGATACTGTCGGGCCTCAGGACGAACATAAAAATCGTCGGCTGCGGGGGCGGGGGTACCAATACCATTGACAGGCTCGTTGAAACGGGCATATCTGGCGCAGAAATGTATGCTGCCAATACCGATGCACAGCACCTTCTCGTCGTAAGGGCACCTCACAAAATACTGCTCGGCAGGAGGAGCACGCGCGGGCTGGGTGCCGGCGCACTGCCGCAGGTTGGCGAAGAGGCTGCAAGGGAAGCCGAGGATGATCTCAGGAAGTCAATACAGGGGGCGGACATAGTATTCGTCACCGCCGGGCTGGGCGGCGGCACAGGCACCGGTGCTGCTCCGTTTGTGTCGCAGCTTGCCAAGGAAATGGGCTCTCTCACAATAGCAATCTGCACATCACCGTTCAAGGCCGAGGGCGCAATAAGGTCAGAGAATGCGGAATGGGGCCTGGAAAGGCTCAGGAATGTCGCAGACACTGTAATCGTCATACCAAACGACAAGCTGCTGGAACTTGTCCCTCGCCTCTCTCTAAACGCGGCCTTCAAGGTCGCCGACGAGGTGCTTGTCAGGAGCATAAAGGGGATTACGGAGGTTATAACCAAGCCGGGTCTTGTGAACCTTGACTTCAATGATCTCAAGACAATCATGAAGGGAGGAGGAGTGGCCATGATTGGCCTTGGTGAAGGGGAGGGAGAGGAGAGGGCCAACGACGCTGTCGTCGAGGCGATCAACTCACCGCTCATCGATGTCGACATTTCGGGTGCGAACGGCGCACTTGTCAACGTGGTCGGCGGTCCCGACATGACTGTCAGCGAGGCAGAGAGGGTGGCTGAGATGATTCAGACGAAGATAAGCCCGTCGGCCCGCCTTATCTGGGGTGCCGCAATAGACCCCGCAATGGAGAAGAAGATACGTGTCATGGTGGTCCTGACAGGCGTGAAGTCGAAGCACATACTCGGGCCTGCGGACAACTTGCAGACGAAATCCATAGACATGGACTTCATCAGGTGATTGGGACCGCTGCACACCTGTCCCGCCGGGCTTCAGGTGCACCGCATTGCCAAATGTCAGGGCAGTGGCGCTCACCTCATTATGCAAAAAAATATTAAGTAGTAGACAGGATTGACTCCGGTTAAGAGCGTGAGAGCACCCGTCGCTCACCATGGAAGGCATAAGGTCATGAGCAACTCAATTTCGAACTTTGACTTTACCGAGACCACCTATGAAGTCCAGCGCAAGCTGGAGGACAGGTTCAGGAATTTCGGCAAGGGGAAGTACGGCAGGATATTCAAGATGGCCAGAAAGCCGACGATGGATGAGTACGTCAGGGTGGTCAAGATGGTTGCCCTGGGACTCTTCCTGATAGGCGGCCTCGGATTCCTCCTCTACTGGCTGTTCCAGAACTACCATATGCTGTTTCCTGGTCTGTTTGGTTGATTACGGGAGTTGTCTACTTTGCCGTCCTATGAAGCCGGAAGTGAATTATCGCAGGGGCAGGGTCCCCGCACGTTTGCCGTGGAGATACCTGGCGAGAAGGAGGCTGTCGTCCCTGTCGGTGGTGACGCCGAGTTCAGTTTCAAGATAAAGCTCGAAAGCGACGCACCTTTCCATTTCAGGGCCGAGCCGAAGCTGGTCAGCGAAACTGAAGGTTCACCGGACTGGCAGATCAGGGTTTACCTTGACGGTGTGCAGAAGTGGGACAGCTACACGAGCCTCCCGCCTGAATTCAATGCCAACCTCAGCACAGGTGACCACTGGATAACCGTCGGCGTGGTCGTCGCCCCGGGAGCGTCGTTCGGCGATGTGACGGAGCTGTCAATAGTTACAAGCTCACGAACCACGACAGAGACAACAAGGTTCAGGGTGGCAGTACGCCCCTCCATACTTGCCGTCAAGACTGCAATAGGCCAGGAGAGGGAGGTTGCCGACTCCATAGGCGCCAGGTCGAAGGACGGGCAGCTGGGTATATACTCCATACTCCTCCCGTCGACAATCCGCGGCTATGTGCTGATAGAGGCAATGAACAGCGACAAGATCGAAAATGCGGTCAGGGGAATCAGGAAGACGCATGGCCTGGTCAAGGGAGAGACTTCACTTGAAGAGGTAAGCCATTTCCTCACACCCAAGCCTACGGTAAGCGGCATTGTGGAAGGGGACATCGTTGAACTGATTTCAGGCCCGTTCAAGGGTGAGAAGGCAAGGGTTCAGCGCATAGACCACAGCAAGGAGGAGATTACAGTTGAACTGTTCGAGGCTGTCGTACCCATACCTGTCACGGTAAGGGGCGACCATGTCCGTGTCATTGAAAAGGACAAGTGATTTGAGAAACAGAATGGTGATTTTTTATGGCTGACAGGGTAAACGCACTGGTAGATGCAGGAAAGGCCACCCCCGGCAACCCGCTGGGACCGGCCCTTGGGCCTCTTGGAGTGAATGTTGGCAAGATCGTCCAGGAGATCAATGAGAAGACGAAACAGTTTACAGGCATGAAGGTGCCCGTGACCATTGAGATAAATGCGGACAGAACCTTCACCATAGCGGTTGGAACGCCGCCGACCACCGCGCTGATACTCAAGGAGATAGGCGCGGAGAAGGGTTCCGGAAGCCCCAAGGGCACAAAGGCCGGCAACCTTTCAATGTCCCAGGTGCTCAGGATTGCCGACATGAAGAAGGAGGTCTCGCTGGGCACGACTGTAAAGTCAAGGGCGAAGGAGGTTGTAGGGACATGCGTATCTGTTGGCGTCACTGTAGAGGGGAAGGACCCGAAAGAGATGATCGCCGAGATCAACCAGGGAAGCTGGGACAGCAGCTTCAAGTAGGCCTATTCAGCCATACATGATTTCAAATGGATGAAGCATCCCGCGGTAGCAGAAACGGATTAAGCGCACTTGTAGCATCCAGTCCCTGCCGATTGCCTGCTGCATATCTGCCCTGAGATCCCCGGCTGGCGTGGATCGGGGCCTCTTTACTCCTGCTGCATTTTTCGTCATCGCTATTACATTGCAACCTAAACAATCTCTGACAATTCTACCAGCACTGCAAATGGATATTTCGCCGCAGCCTCTACCGCCTCCCCGCAGTCCCCCTCTGCTTATATGCGCATCAGGCTCCAGCAAGGGGAAAGGTTTAAATCGTAGCCGTATGTGTCTCACATGCCGTTGTAGGAGAACCGCCCGGTTCGCTGCACTACAAGAGGATGATTATTTGGCAAACAAGGAGACGCTTGAAGCGGTCAAGAAGGCGATAACACTCGCTCCCCAGAGGAAGTTCGAGGAGAGCGTTGAAGTCGCCATAAACCTGAGGGATGTCGACCTCTCGGTCCCGAAGAACAGGATTCAGGAGGACATCATACTCCCAAAGGGCAGGGGAAAGACAATCAAGGTGTGCCTGTTCGCCGGCGGCGAATCTGCGCTGAAGGCCAGGGAATCAGCCGATCTGGTGATTTCCCCCGATGAATTCAACAAATACATGGATGACAAGAAAAACGCGAAGAGCCTGGCAAGGGAGTATGACTATTTCATTGCGGAAGCTCCTCTGATGGCCGCAATCGGAAGGCGTATGGGGGTTGTCCTTGGTCCCCGCGGCAAGATGCCAAAGCCGTTGCAGCCCGGCTCAGACCCTTTGCCTGTCATATCGACTCTCAGGAGAACCACCTCCGTGAGGACGAGGGAGAGGAAGACCTTCCAGGCACATGTCGGAACCAGGTCTATGAAACCGGAGGACCTGGCGGACAACATAGACGCTGTGCTGAACAGGGTGATCGGAAGACTTGACAAGGGCAGAATAAACCTGGAGTCGGCCTATGTGAAAACCACGATGGGCCCGGCTGTAAGGATCATTTAGGTGCTGACATGGCTCATACAAAGACATGGAAAACGGAAAACGTGAAGATGCTTTCTGAGAGCATCAGGACTTCCCGGGTAGTGGGTATAGTCAGCATCAGCGGTCTTCCCGCACCCCAGTTCCAGCAGATAAGGAAGAAGCTGAACGGCGTCGCACAGATACACGTTTCAAGGGCAAAGCTCATAAAACTGGCCCTCGTGGAAGCTGAAAAGGATGTGAAGGGTCTTTCGCAGCTCGAGGAGCTTGTCTCAAGGGACCAGACTGCCGTGATATGCTCCAACCAGAACCCGTTCGCGCTCTTCAGGACGCTTGCGGAGAACAGGACCAGGCTTGCCGCCAAGGGAGGTGAAATCGCCCCGGATGACATAGAGATCAAGGCAGGCGACACCGCATTCAAGCCCGGTCCTGTCGTGGGTGACCTGCAGAAGGCGGGGCTGCCGGCGAGCATAGAGGGCGGCAAGGTTGTTATCAAGAAGGACAAGCTGCTGGTGAAGAAGGGCGAGGTGATTTCGCCCGTGATTGCATCTGCGCTGACAAAGATGGAGATTTTCCCGCTGACTGCCAGCCTCGACGTCAAGGCGATGTTCGAGGAGGGACTTCTTTACAGGAAGGAGATTCTGGATGTGGACCAGACGCAGTTCCTTGCGGAGCTTGCGCTTGCGTCCAGGCAGGCCCTTTCACTGGCTGTCAAGGGCGGATACTTCACGCCTGAAAGTGTGAAGGTGATGCTCGGCGATGCACACAAGAATGCAGTTAATCTGAGCGTGAACGCGGATATACCTACAAAGGAGACTGTAAAGTTCCTCCTTTCGAAGGCTTCCGCCCAGGCATCCGCGCTCAAGAGCAAGACTGGTGATGCCTGAGATATCTGAGAAAAGGGAGGTAAAGGAATGGAGTACATATACAGTGCTCTGCTGCTGCACAGCGCTGGGAAGGAGATAACCGAAGAGAATGTTGCGAACGTCATCAAGGCCGCCGGCCTGGAGCCGGATCAGGCCAGAGTGAAGGCTCTCACAGCCTCGCTAAGCGGGGTCAACATAGAGGACGCGATCTCCAGCGCGGCCATAATGGCCGCACCGGCGGCGCCTGCCGCAGCACCGGCTGAGAAGAAGGAAGAGAAGAAGAAGGAAGAGAAGAAGGAAGAGGCTGTTTCCGAAGAGGAAGCCGCAGCAGGTCTGGGCGCACTGTTTGGGTAAGCGCACTGCAGCCTCCTGAATTCTCACGACGAGGCACGGTCCAGCCGTGCCTCAGCACAATCCGCCACTGAAATGAATTCCGTGGAACATGCAGCGGGCATGTTGCCCTTCCATGGGGCCCCGGCATCCCTTCAGCTGTGCCCGCCTTCTTCATCTGCCCGCGAGGAAATTGATAAGTACAGTCTGGATGTTCCTGTCACCGGTGACGGCGTTGAGCGGGGAGGGTCGATTTGTTGACAAGGTGGTCATACGGATTGGAAGGACCATGCGCCTCCCGTCTAGGAGGGATGGACTCCTCCTTGCCTGCTCGGGTGCTGCCGTTCTGGCAGTCTCCTTTTTAATTTCAATTCTGAGGACCGGAGGCTATTTTGTCTTCCTCTACGGCAGCTACCAGTTCATCCTCCAGGGACTTGTGTCCGGCTCCTCCTACCTGATGGCATACGGTTTCTTCGCTGCGCAAAAGGGGCGCGTGCGGATCTTGCTGGCAATCTCGCTATCTGCCGCCATCCTGTCTACTGCCGCCTACCTGCTCATGACAGCGGGCATCAGATCATATCCACCCGCTTCGTATGGAAACCCCGCGCCGGGTCTTGTCAGCCTTGCCATGCTTGCAAGCTACGTCTTCGTATGCATCATGTGCGCATATGGGCTGCTGATTCGTTTCAGGAAGGGGACATCAGTCGATTTCGGCAGCTGACTATGTCCCCACAAGCCAGACGCTGAATCCCTCTTCCTCGGAAGCACTCCGCCAGTAGCTGTTGACATCATCCTGTACCATGGCCGGCGCCTTCTCATTCTTTTCAGGTCTGATGAGGTGCCTGAACCGCGACTGTGTTTCAAGATAGCTTTCCACGGGCTTGAGGACACGCGGTATGAATGTGTGCCTAACCTTCCCTTCCGCATATTCCCTAAGAGGCCAGAGGCCGGTCTCTATTCCAAGCTTCTTGACGCGAATTGTTTCCTGCGGGTCGTACCCACAGCCCGTGGGGCAGCCAATCGGTGATATGAACAGTTTGGGCCGTTGATATGTGTCGACTTCTCAACCTTCTGGAGGAAATCCACCGTCCTGAAGGCCGACTCTGTTGCAAGGCAGGATGGTTTCTGCGCCTTCCATATTTCGAACAGGTCCCTCTTCCTCCCCGAGTTGCCCTCCGGGAAGAGGGGAGTGGGTTCCGTGGTTGCGGAGGAGGAACCGAAGGGGGTGGAGGATAGCATCTGAAAAACTGAATTGCCGTAGGCCTCATTGCCGTAGCGGAGGTAGTAGAAGTCGAGGTTCCTCTGAATGGCACCGAGAGTGGACCGGAGTCCTATGCCAAATGCTGCTCCATCCCCGGTCACCACGACAACCTTGAGATCCTCCTTCCCCGATATCCGTCCCTTCCTGATGAGCACATCCAGCGCATCCCTGACGCCCTGCGCTCCCGCAGGCGCGCTCGCAAAGGCGGTATAGAGCCAGCTCGACTGAATGGGGGAATGGGGGAATGGGGGAATGGGGGAATGGGGGAATGGGGGAATGGGGGAATAGGGGTATAAGGAGAGCATGGTCATGCAGCCTGCAGCATTGACCCAGACCACATTACTGCCCAGCGCCTTGTGGAACAGCCTGACAGCCAGCAGTCCGCCGCATCCCGCACAGAGCGGGTTGCCCGGAGCCATGTGCTCCTCATGTTGAATGTTCTTGACCGTCCTGTAGACTTCCTCCCTCATCATTGTCTCATCTCCGCACCGGCTGTCTCGAGATTCCTGCGAATTCCCTCTATCTCATCCTCCCTCATCAGGTAGAGCGTGCCCTGGGCCCCTTTCACAGGCTCCCCGCCGCTGCGCATGATGTCGAAGAGCATCTCCATCTCACCCTTCCTCACCCGCCTGGAGATTGTCTCTATCATCTCGATCTGGGGTGTTATCGGGTATGCCGGTACGTAATCCACCCTGGACAGCCTGGCACCACAGGCAGCCGCGGCACTGCCTGTCATAAGTCCTCCTCTCATATCGCATGCACCTCCCTCTTCATCTGCACCTCACCTGTCGAGCACTCACGGTAGCATATCAGACACCCCTTGCAGTTCTCCATATCTATCGCAGGCCTCCTCCTGTCATTGACCGACATCGCTGATTCCGGACAGTAGGCGAAGCAAATCATGCAGTTGGTGCGCTTCCCAAATCGATTAAAGGTGTGTAAATTCTCCAGTCGCCTGTCTTGCTGAGTGCCGAGTTGCCTACAATGAGTATGTCCTCTCCGCCCTCAATGCCGCTGATCACTCCAATGGGAACCACGGCCGCCAGCCTGCTATTTTCCGCTGTCCTTATGTCGAATGGAGGCGCGAGGCCGAATGCCCTCCCGGACAGCGAAACATTCCTCTCAACCTGCTCGCATCCGATTCCCCCGTCCGTGAGCTCACCCCTTACCGCAGTCAGCAGTGGGCTTTCGGAGATGATTGATATGAGCCTGGCTGCGATCGTCGCTGAAGCAGAGCTCAGTATGGGCCTGCCCGGCGCTTCTATTGCCATGTCTGTCAGATTCAGAGTTACAACCCTGAAATCCCTGCCCTCAATCCCCATCCCCCGGCGCTCGTCGCGCTGTTGACAAAGACCACACCGCCCTACCTCAAACCATCAAGCGGATGTGCTGCCGGATCTTCCAGGAGTGTTTCATCCATTACCACGACCACATAGGGGTCGAAGATGAATCCGCGTTCCAGAATCGGTTCGTCGGATATTCGTGTGAATGCAGTCACCGGAGCACCCCCTCCTCTCAGCTCCGCAGACAGGTGAATCCTGCACGTTCAGACCTTCCCAGACAAACCATATCCTCGGGTGCGCCGCAGGACTTCCACGGGTAAGGCTGCTCCTCCGGCATTGAGAGAACGGGTGCCGCCGTGCTGTCCGGAAATCGGAATCCACCTTCATGCATCTGCGCCCCCTGCGGTGCGTGGAATGCGTTTCTGATGGTGTTGTAGCATACTTGCTTTATAAATTAACAGATAAGTTCAAATACTTAACAACTTTTGTAACATATAAGCTTTTGGTGAATCGATGCGCCTCCTAGGAGTTGCCAAGTGCAGGTGCCCTTCGGGGCGTGTTTTAGTAAGCGGTACGTTCGCACCGGAAGAGAATGACAGGGTTTACGACAGGAAGGGCTCAGAGGTTGGACGCGTTGTTGATATCTTCGGCAACGTGGAAAGACCGTATGTGTCTATCAGTGCGAATCGCTTGATCAGAAGGGAACAACTTGGCGGTTTGGAGCTTTACGTCAGGGAAAGGGAATCCGATGGCAAGAGCAAGGGAGACAAGAGAAGGCACGGAAGAAGTTGAGAGATGCCCCGAATGCGGCAGCACTCACCTGGTCAGGGACTATGAGAGAGGGGAACTGATCTGTGAGGAGTGCGGCCTGGTGATAGATGACCAGCTAATCGACCAGGGACCTGAGTGGAGGGCATTCGATGTCGAGCAGGGAGAAAAGAGGGCGAGAACAGGCGCGCCGATGACTTATACGATTCACGACAAGGGACTTTCCACAGAGATTTCATGGAAGAACAAGGACAGTTACGGCAAGAGCATTCCGACCAGGAACCGGGCACAGCTGTACAGGCTCAGGAAATGGCAGAGGAGGATAAGGGTCAGCAATGCGACCGAGCGAAATCTCGCATTCGCCCTTGGCGAGCTGGACAGAATGGCCTCCTCTATGGGCCTGCCTCGTAACGTCAGGGAGACTGCGGCCATGATATACAGGAAGGCTGTCACAAACAATCTCATCCGCGGCAGGAGCATAGAAGGCGTCGTTGCAGCATCCCTATATGCTGCATGCCGCCAGTGCAATGTTCCCCGGACCCTCGACGAGGTCGCAGGTTCAAGCAGGGTGGGGCGGAAGGAGATTGGCAGGACATACAGGTTCATGACAAGGGAGCTCAAGCTCAAGCTGATGCCCACAAAGCCCCAGGACTATGTGTCAAGGTTCTGCAGCGAGCTGAAGCTCAGCGGCGACGTCCAGTCCAAGGCCACTGAGATTCTTAAGGAGGCAGGGAAGAGGGAGCTGACATCGGGGCGGGGACCGACCGGCGTTGCAGCCGCTGCGATTTACGTCTCATCCATAATAGCCAACGAGAGGCGGACTCAGAGGGAAGTCGCAAACGTTGCAGGTGTCACAGAGGTTACAATCCGTAACAGGTACAAGGAGCTCACTGAGAAGCTTGGCATTGAAGTGGAACTCTGAGCACCCCGCTCAGGGCAGATGTCTCCTGAGTTCCAGGTAGTCTATCCTGCCTGTCAGGACCCTTGCGAAAAGGATTTCCTTCCTTACCCCGTGCGCGAGCCTCACCGCCCTGGATATCTCGGGCCACGCAGATACAAAGCCCCTGGGGACAGCATGGACAAGGTAGCGCGCATGCGCATCCTCGGGGTCTGCGTCATATGCCCTGAAGTGCGAGCCGTACTTGAATCCTGTCTTCACAATGAATCCCCTGCCCTTCATGTCCTCGTAAACCGCCAGTTTCTGCGCGAATTCGGGGTCTATCCTTGAGGCGGCATCCCTGATCGCGTTGAGCGTGGCGTTCTTGCCTGTCCTGGCGCTCTTGACCTTCAGCGCCTTCTTCATCATCAGATGAACTGCTTCAAGCATTGAAACCTGCAGCCCGGGCCCAATCATGTTGCCATAAAAACCCATGGACCTGAGCCTTGCCGCTCCCCCGGGGTCGGAAATAACGACCCTGTCAAGGAGCGCTATGCCCTGGAAATCTTCAGTGAACTTCTCCTTCATTTTCGCCGCCGGTTCAACTGTCCTTATCCTGTAGTAGGTGATGTCTCCCTCCTCGTCAACCACTGACAGCACCACCTCCTTTCCCGTGCCATCCGCTCCCCGGCATGCGTCGAAGAGGCTGTCAAGGTCAAAGAGGGTCCTTTCGGAGACTGCAACCACAAACGCTCTCGGCGATGAGTTCTTTGGCGTTGACCCCCTCCCATAGAGAACGAAGTCTATCCCTTCACCTTCACCCTGGGAAAGGTTGACTATGAGACCCCGCCTCCTCAGGTCGCAGTATACAATGTACCTGACTTCGAAATTCTGGATACGCCTTGAAGCATAGGTGACAAGTTCGCCGAAATCCATCACCCTGCCGTCCTGATCGGATACGGTCAGTCTTTCGCTCTCGAACAGGTAGAGGGTTTCGAGCAGGTTGAGCTTGAGCGAGCCTCCGCTCTGCGGCTCGCCGTAGCACCCCTTGTTGTGTATCCTGCTGGCCTCAGACTCGTCATTTATGACGGCAGTGCTCTTCTGGAAGATGGCGACCATTGCAGATTGTATGCCGATCATGAGTTAAAGCTTGTTACCGCATGATTACAGCCCCAAAAGAGATAAAAGTCGATTAGGGCATATGCAGAATACATGGCAGAAGGCGAGGACAAGAGCGTCAGGATGCTCAAGAAGGCGGTTGAGGATGCCCAGAAACAGGTAAAGAAGGGCATTACGGCACTCAAGAACGCGTCCAAGGGCTCACTGGAACTTGCCAAGGAGGCTAAGCCGCTTGGCAGGGATCTGATGAAACTTGCCGATTCCATTACCGACGAGTTCGAGAAGGCGGTGCCAATTGTTGCAAAGGATTTGAGAAACATGGAGAAGGCGGCGCTCCGCAAGGCCCAAAACGCTTTGAAGAAGAAGTGAGGCGCTTAACTTGAAGGACAAACCTGACATAGAGGATGTGATGAGTTCATACTATGGCGATGAGGCTGTTACAGCCATTGTGCAGCTGAAGGTCGATACAAAGGAGGCGGACAGCATTGCAATGTCCGTCGCCAAGCATGAGGCGATATTCGATGTGTACATGGTGACGGGGGATGCGGATATCGTGGTCAAGGCGAAGTTCAAGAACTATTCAAGTGTGAAGCGCTTCCTTGTGGACACACTTGGTGCCATAAAGGGGGTCAAGGAGACCAAGACAATGATGGTCGTCACCGCTTTCAAGGAGAATGGCCAGCTGGATGACATTGGCGTTCCCAGATAGACCAGGCAGTTTGTGCTCCCCCTGAGGGGACACCCGTTTCAGAAGACTTTTTATCAAACCTCCCTCTCTCCCGTGACCTGCACAGCAGATGCAAAGCTAATATAGACCAAGACTCTACAATCTGCTGTTCAGGAAAAGGACGGACATTTTCATGGGCGGTGAACTAGTTATGACCAATGAGGAGAGGCTTAAGCAGATAATTGACGTATTGAACCAGCTGGCCGAGGACACTTCGGTCCCCAGGAACATCAGGAAGGGAGCCACGGAGGCAATCAACAAATTGACATCCAAAACCGAGGCGCTGGATGTCCGGTCCGCAAGCGCAAACATCATACTCGATGAGCTTGCAAACGATCCGAACATACCGCTCCACGGCCGCACTATAATATGGAACATCATGAGCCAGCTTGAAACGCTCAAGTAGGCACTGGGCCGTTCAGGTGAATGACCGCCGCCTTTCATGCCAGAGCATGACTCGTCCAGGCCGGCATTCAGGCTTCAACTTGGTTTCCCCCCGTCCCTCATCATTGGGCATGAGCGGCTACTGCCTGATTTTAAATATCGAGCAATGCTACATGGCACAGGATGGCAGGATGGCTATCCGGTGCCTGACATTTCCCCCCGGGCATTTATGCGGCTGTAGTCTAGTGGTAGGACTGAAGCTTCCCAAGCTTCAAACTCGGGTTCGAATCCCGGCAGCCGCACATTGCTCGTCTGGGCACCAAATACGACGTGAGACCGCATCTCCCCCCCAAGTGGCTGAAATTGGTTTTGACCAACTGTGGTGGGGTAAGGGCAATCTTTATAGCTTAATAAATTAATTTATATGCATGGCAAAGTTAATCGCGATTTCCGAAGATGTGTATAACAGGCTAAGCAAACTCAAGGAGAGGGAAAAATCAAAGTCATTCACTGCAGTCATATCTGAACTGCTGGAGGTTAAGGAGAGAGACATTACTGACCTATTCGGAGCCTGGAAGATGAGCGATAAGGAGGCGACTGAGCTCAATAGGCGTATCAGGAAAGAGAGAAGAGAGTCATTCTCCAGAAGCGGTTTGTAACATGACAATATTCGATACGAACATTTTGATTGACTACCTGAGGGGTAAGGAGGAAGCTTCAGAGATCATGACAGAGGGTGGCTCTGAAATATCTATTACAGTCATCACCGGTTACGAGCTGCTCAAAGGTTATAGATCCGGGAAGGAGGAGGCGACAGTCAACGAGCTATTGAATAGAGTCAAAATATATCATACGGACAGCAAGTCAATGAGAGCGTCAGGCAGCCTATATCGTGAACTGAAGCATATAGGCAGATTGAAGAATGAGGCGGATGTATTGATTGCCGGCATAGTCATCGCAAACAACGAGACTCTAGTGACCAGAGATCCAGATTTTTCTGACTTCTCCGATCTCTTGGGAGATAGTCTTGTCCTTTTGAGATAGACAGCACAAGTTGTCCGCGCCGCCTGAGACCAGAATTCGAAACCTCGATGCGCAAGTCCCGGCAGCCGCACATGGTCCGTTTGGGCATCAGATTCGAACCACTAGCAAACGAAGCGGGGATGTCAGTTCTTCCAAAATAGAACCAAAAGGTGCGCATCCAAAGAGGTGCGCAGATTCCTACGAGTGGCTGCAGAGGAGGTGGTATCTCCGTAGCGAGCATTTTAATGATGATGTATTAATATTATAATCAATCCAACACTTCCGAGATATTGTCCCTTAAGTCGCTCCAGTAACTAAGCATATTTTCATATGAAATGTTATCCAACCGTTCGATGCCTCCTTCACGCGATACATTACATTTCAAATGGTTACTTGCTTAATCCGGTCGTGTCTCGATAACTTCCACTCCCTGCACCTTCCAGGTATGCCATGGAGATATTGGCTGCCACCGCACGGGAGTATTGACTCTACACCTTCGGGCACCAGCTTCCACTGGATGCTTTGGCTGGATTTCTCAGTAACTTGTCCACTGTTAGAATTCCAGTAATTGCCACTGATTATGAGACATGTGATAAAATAAATCACGAACTTTAAGTAAATAGAGCCCGATCAAGCAGACAACATCGTCCGTCTCGGACGATGCATCAAGACATATTATAGCTCTTTGGAATAACATTGACTTATAATCTATTTTCTTTAATAATTAATTAGAAATAGCCAAATGTGCATATACCATGCGATGGCATTAGCGAAGAGGAAGAGCGGCAGGAAAAAGAGTGTC
>JAJZXY010000025.1 GCA_021806165.1 Thermoplasmata archaeon | reverse complement strand
GAGGCAATCGTCAGGAAGCTGCAGCCGGAGTCAATCCTGGGCATGTTCATGGAAGAGGTTGAATGCCGATGAGGGCTGAACAGAAAAATGGAAAGGCTTATAGCGGAAATGATTCCCGTACTCTACATCCATATGCCTCCCCAGAAAGGTAGATAAGCACATACCTTTCAGCCCACCTGGATGAGAAGCAGTACCCTTGCCGGTGCCTTCCTTGCTGTTTCCGCCGCCTTTGTCTGGGCCACCTACTATGTATTTGTCGCATACGGAAGGTCGATAGATGCAGCAGCGCTCTTCTTTTACCCTTCCCTCTTCGGCTCCCTCTTCTTCATTGCACACGGCGCTCTCAATGGGCGCTCTTTCCCTCTGCCGTCTAAAAGGCGAGACTACCTGCTTCCGGCAGCGGGCTACATATCCTCGCAGCTGCTCATCATTTATTCGATCCTCCTGAACGGCGGAGTAGTGACTTCGATTTTCATACTTGTTGGGGACACAATTCTGTCACCCACGATAATATTCGCATCCGGCAGGAACAGATTCAGGCCGCGTCTTCCCCTGCTTGCAGGAGGCGTTGCGGTTCTTGTCTCCTCCGCTGCAGTCCTGACAATTCTCGGGGGCAGAATCACATCCACTTCAGACGAAGGCATACTGCTCCTGATTCTGATACCGCCGGCCCTCTCGCTCTTCTTTGTTTACACAAACGAACGGATAATGGCGGACGGCATGAGCAGGATACTCGGCCCCACTTTCCTGGTTTCAGCCGCATTCACCGCCCTTTATGCGGTAGCCGCAGGCACACCGGCCATCCTGTATCCTCACTCGCCGCAGGACCTTCTACTCCTCCTTGTTATCGGCCTGACTTCCATGTATGCAGGATATCTCCTCTTCTTCAGGGCCTCGAGATCTGCGGGATTCACGCTTACATCGATCCTCATGGCACTCATACCGCCGTTCACCCTGGTTCTCGAGGTCATATTCCTTGGCTTTGAGGCGACACCACTGGCAGCCCTGCTTATCGCCCTTGCAGCTTTCGGTGCTGTGCTCTGCACGCTTGCCTACTCGGAAGAGCCCCTGATGAGGGGCGGCTCGGCAAAGTGAATTCTCGGGAAATATTCTAATCCGGAACGGAGATGCACTGGGTGATGAGGGAACGTTTCCACCTCCCCCCGGGCAGTGATGTGACCGCAGCATCTTTTCTCACAGGGCTTGGTTTTGCGATGAAGAGGGAGGCGGGGGTGACAAACTTCAGGAAACAGGGTGCAACTGTTTCAGTCTATGCAACCGGAACGGTCATCCTCATCTGCAGCGACAGGACTATTGAAAAGCTGCTTTTCGATTTTTTCGACACTCTTCCATTCGACTATGAAAAATACGTATCGTCGGAGATGGGCATCTCCCTCCCGCCTAAATGGATTGGAAGCGATGAGGCTGGGAAGGGTGATTATTTCGGCCCCCTTGTAGTTACAGGTGTCTGCCTTGATTCAGGCACGGCCACAAGTCTCTACAGGAGGGGTATAACTGATTCCAAGAAGCTCTCCCCTGAACAGCTCGGCATCATGGAGTCCAAGGTCAGGACGCTGGTGCAACCCTCATCAATTGAATCTGTTGTCATCTACCCTGAGAAGTACAATGAGCTGCATGAGAAGATGGGGAATGTGCTTGACATGATGGTCTGGGCGCACTCGAAGGTCATAGGAACCCTTTCAAAGAGGTGCGGCGCTTCGGCAGCGGTTGTAGACAAGTTCTCGACCGGAAGGACAGCAGCCAAGATGAAGGAATCGGTGCCTGGTGTTGACATATCGCAGTTCACGAAAGGGGAGCGTGAGATTGCGGTAGCTGCGGCATCGATTGTCGCTTCCTCAGCATTCCGTGCTGCCATGGCATCGATGTCCAGGCAGACTGGCATCAACTTTATCCCCGGAGCAGGGGGCGAAGCAAAGGAACTGGCCGCGCGAATACGCCGGGACAGGGGAGAGGATTTCTACAGGCGCGTGGCAAAGGCAGATTTTATCATCTGACTGCCAGCCTCTGCCTCAGTTCGTCCACAACGGAGCCAATCCCGATCTCAGACTGCTCACCGTTATCCATGTCCCTGAGCAGCACCTTCCCAGCTGCCATCTCCCTTTCCCCGAGAATGAGCGCATATCTGGCCCCCCTTGAAGAGGCATACTTGAGCGACTTGCTCATGCTCCTCCCCATGAGGTCGAATTCGGTGCTTATTCCTGCCTTTCTGGCCCCACCGGCCAGTCTTACCATTTCCTCCGACTGGGCGGGGGTAACTGCAAGAATGAAGAGCTCAATACCCTCCTCCGGTGCAAGCTGTCCAGTCTTCTCCATAGCAAGGATCAGCCTGTCAAATCCGAATGCCATCCCGGTGGACTGGACCGGCTGCCCGCCGAACAGTTCAGCAAGGGCGTAGGATCCGCCACCGCAAATCTGCTTCTCCGCACCGAGCTCAGGGGCGTCAATCTCGAACACAAGTCCGGTATAATAGTCAAGTCCCCTGACAACACCGAGGTCCAGAGAGAGGTTTGACGCTCCTCCCTTTTCAGCGAGTCGAATCACCCTCTCGAGATATTCGGAGGCCTCCCCCTTCAACCCCTTCAGGACTTCCCGATCGCCCTTCTTCTGGCAGGTTGCCAGTATGTCGCCGGCATCCGCTTCGGAAACACCCTCCGACAGCATGTAAGCCCTGGCCTCATCCAGCTTCTTCTTGTCGACGAGACGCAGCAGCTCCGACTGCCTGTCCTGTGGCATGCCTGCCGCGTCGAGCAATCCCCTGATGATTCCCACATGGCCTATCCTGAATTCAACCTCATTCAGGCCAAGCCTTCTGCACAGGTCATCTGCAAGCAGCAGAAGCTCAGCGTCAGCCTCGGCCTTCTCCGAGCCTATTATTTCAACATCATACTGGTAGAATTCCCTGTACCTTCCTGACTGCGGTTCCTCATACCTGAAACAGCTCGAGATGCAGAAGAGTTTCAGCGGCATCGGGAGGTTGGTCAGGTCATTGACGTAGAAGCGGATGATGGGCGCTGTCAGCTCCGGCCTCAGCGCAATTGCCCTTCCGCCCTTGTCTTCAAATGAATACATTTCGTTAAGGACGCCTGGTCCGGACTTAGTTACAAAAAGCTCCGCGTTCTCCAGCACCGGCGTCTGTATCTCCCTGTAACCGTAATCCCTTGATATTCTCCTCAAAAGATCTTCAAGCTGCCTCCTTCTGCTCATGTCCTGAGGAGTGAAATCCCTTGTTCCCCTGACGCGCTGTATCATCATGGCTAATGCAGTATGCTCAACTATAAACTAATCGGAGCAGTGTTCTGCTCATCTTTTTATTCTTGCACATTCCTCGCTCCGAGCCATGAAAGCAGGCTGCGGACGCTCATTCCTCAACTCATCCCCCGACGAGCCCTGCCTCCGAACGGGGTGTTGAATTTTGGACCCGGCTGAAGCGGCCGCCCTTGTCATATTCGTGGCGACGTTCACACTTATTTCCGCAGGCAGGGCAGCTGGGGGAAGGATCGGGATACCTGTCATAGCGGTGGCTGGCGGGGCTGCAATGATCGCAGCGGGCATCTTGTCTCCCGGCGGGGCGCTCGCATCGATAAGCTGGGTAACGCTGGAGCTGATACTGGGTATGATGCTCCTTGCTTCAGCGCTCGAGGCATCCGGATTCTTTGAACTGGTCTCGGGGCTGATCATCCGAGCCTCCTCCACCCCTTCCCTCTTTCTTGTTGTGGTATCACTGATCACAGCCTTTCTTTCAGCCCTGATACTGAATGATGCCGTTGTCCTCCTCCTCACACCCGTAATCATATCTTCGGCAAGGAGGATGGGAATATCCCCCGTCCCCCCGCTGGTGCTGGAGGCGCTCAGCTCCAACATAGGCGGTGCAGCCACTGAGGTCGGCAATCCTCAGAATGCATACATAGCAGGTGCGTCCGGGCTCAGCTTTGCCTACTTCACCTCCAGGCTTCTTCCAGTGGCAGCTCTCTCCCTGATTGCAGCCATCGTGGCTGTCATGCTGCTTTCAGGGAGGGGCTACAGGAGTCATTCCGCAGCTGCGCCAGAGGCACGCTCGCATGCTCTTCCGCCTCTCACGGTAAGGATTGCCGTCATGCTGGCTGTCGTTGCCTCTGTCTTCACACTTTTCTACGCCCTTCCGCACTCCTACCTTCCGGCAACTGCTCTGTCAGGCGGTCTGGCAGCAGCCTTGCTCTCAACTGTAACTTCGAAGGGCGGCCTGAGGAGGGTTGCAGGAGGTGTTGACTGGGGTATTCTTGCATTCTTCGCAGGGCTTTTCGTATTGATTGGAGGAGTCGAGTCGTCAGGACTGCTGAACCTGATAATCTCATCCCTCGTGGGAGTTGATCCACATCTCCTGAATTCTCCTGGCGGAGTGGCACTGCTTTCCGCCATTCTCTCCAACCTTGTGAGCAATGTTCCCGCGGTGCTGCTTATTGCACATGTTATTGGGAATGGTGCAACACCTCTGCTCTGGCTCACGCTTTCGTCATCCTCCACGCTCGCAGGTAATGCCACAATTCTGGGAGCGGCCGCAAACGTCATTGTTGTCAGGCGCGCCTCAAGGGAGGGTCTGTCAATAACACTTCCCACCTTTGCAAAGTACGGACTTCCTGTCACGCTTGTCTCGCTGGCAATAGCGCTCGTTTTCCTAGCGTCATGATCAGCGCCTGGCTACGATGGACAGGATGTCGCCGTCCTCCATTATGTGGTCGGCCCCGACAGTCTGCCCCGGGAATCTCGAGCTGGGCCCCCAGACGAGCGCATACCTGAACTTCCTCCTCAGGTCCCTGTGAAGCACCTCACACACATCAGACACCGTGCTCCCGAGCTTGACGAGCATCGGTTCCCTCATGTCCGCCTCCCGTCCCGGAGGCTTGAGGTATATCCTGACGAACCTGAGTCTCTGGTAGATTCTGCTCTTAAGCTCCTCCAGCCCATCTCCCTTCTGCGCGGAAATAGGCAGCGGGTCAAAGTCGGAGAGCTTCTTCATTATCCTCTTCAGCGCTTCAGGCTCCACAAGGTCAACCTTGTTGATGCAGGCGAATGCCTGCGCATAGATTCTGTTGCCTGTGATGACGTCTATGAAACCGTCGGCATCCACATCTTCCCTGATTACCACATCCGCATTGTAGAAACCGAATTCTCCCAGTATGCCCTTTACATCCCTCTCACTGAGCTGCGGATCCTGTATTGTGTAACTAACGCTGATTCCGCCCCTGCTCCTGCGGGCAATGGACACATTTGGCGGCTTGGTGTTTATCCTTATTCCGCTCATGAAAAGTTCACTGGTGAGGACGCTGATGTTGTGTTCAAAAACATCCACCATCAGAACAATGAGGTCTGCAGTCCTTATCACCGAAATGACCTCCCTCCCTCTTCCCTTCCCCTTTGATGCGTCCCTTATCAGGCCTGGAAGGTCAAGCACCTGTATCTTCGCACCGCCGTACTCGAGCAGTCCAGGGATAACGGTGAGAGTGGTGAAGGCGTAGGCCCCAACCTCGCTCTCCGCGTTTGTAATCCTGTTCAGGACCGTGGACTTGCCCACAGAAGGGAAGCCGACGAGCGCAACCGTGGCGTTTCCTGACTTCCTGACACCGTACCCCTCGCCTCCTCCGCCGGCGGATTTTCTCTTTTCGGTTTCAAGGCGCAGCCTAGCCAACTTCGCCTTGAGAAGCCCTATGTGGTGCTGCGATTTCTTGTTGTAAGGTGTATTCTTGATTTCCTCTTCTATCTCCCTCATCTGCTCTTCGGGGTTGGGCATCCTTTATTACTCCACTTTCTGCAACACTGTACCGGATTCCTGCGATTCCGGGTGGCGCGTATGATGGCAGCCGCCACCGGCCTCACAGTCCTACTATCGGACAGTGACTTTCGCGGCTGCCTATATCTACTTTCTTCCGCCTGCACAGTCGGCGGTGCCATCTCGGTCAGGTCAGAACAGGAAAGTGTTATATTGAAATATTGTGTCGAGTGTTATCATGTCTGGTTCAATGGCAGGCAGATCAGAAGACGGGATTGTGCAGAACGTCACCATTCTGAACAGCCTGCGTTCCGCTATCGGCGGCATGAAGGGCAAGCGCTCAGGAATTCTCTTTTCTGTCGCTGTATCGGTTGCCGTCAGCTCAGTGCTGCTCTTCTACTTCCCGGTAGCGCCGATAATCTATGTGGCTATAGCCCTGCTCTCCTTCCTCCTGCCCTATTTCATGGGACTCAGGAAAGCAGTCCCCATTATTGTCTACGGGCTGGGACTGATGCTCGTCCTTTCATTTGTATTTGCAGGCGCATACACGCATGCAGTCTATCTTGCCCCTGCCTCGGTATCCCAGGACAGCGGCCACAACACAACAGCAGGCTACTATTTCGGGCAGTCAGGCGTATCCCCTCTCCAGGGAACAGGCAGCACAGCGTTCACCTTCAGCGCCAGGTTCTACCACCCCTCATCGGGGCAGGGAAGCATTCCTGTGTACATCGAGGCGCAGAGGCTCTTCTCCAATGGTGTTGCTGTTAATGCGACCATGGCACCCGTGTCCAATGTATCACTCCCCAACGGCGAAGTGCTGACGACCTACTCATACAGCGCAACCCTCCCTTCGAATGAGATATTCCTGCTGCAGTTCAAGTCGAATGTGTCCGGAGTGTGGGTTTCCACCTTCACCACCCTTGCCCCCCGCACCATATCCCAGCAGGGGACTTATTTTGCAATACTGTATCCCAGCGTGATCGTGGTATTCATCTCAATAGGCACACTTTTCGCAGGCATAGCTCTGATTGTGCTTCTCCTGAGATTCAACAGGACCAGGCGGGAGCAGATAGCAAAGCAGCGTCTGGAGAGGGTTAACAAGGAGCCCGAAGAGAAGACTGTGAGGCATCCGCGTGTGCAGCAGCCTTCAGCAACCTCCTCGCAGTCTGGTGCCAGCAAGAAGGAAAAGTTCATCTGCACCTCATGCGGTGCCGAGGTGAGCAGGGAAGACACCGAATGTCCAAAATGCGGTGAGAAATTCGACTGACATGTTTATACGGGATAAGACCTGTTCAGGTCAGGGCAAAAAGTTCATTTCCGGACAGGAATGACTTATTGGAGCGGATGGGATGGCCACAATTGCTGAAGAGCTTGCCAGGAAGCAGAGGGAGATATCTGTCTCGGAATTCTTCGAAAGGAACAGGCAGATACTCGGATTTGACTCGACAGTGAAAGCGCTCATTGTAGCGATAAAGGAGGCGGTCGACAATTCGCTTGACGCCTGCGAAGAGGCGTCGGTGCTGCCCGAAATTTCGGTCACCATATCGAAGGTTGACCAGAATGAGTACAGGGTGAGCGTCCGCGACAATGGTCCCGGTGTCGTCAGGGCTCAGATGCCCAACGTATTCGGCAGGCTTCTCTACGGTTCAAGGTTCCACGCGATAAGGCAGTCAAGGGGGCAGCAGGGAATTGGCATTTCGGCAGTTGTCATGTATTCCCAGATTACCACAGGAAAGGCGACGAGGATAAGGTCCAAGATTGCCGAATCGGATGTCTCAAACGACATAGAGCTGACAATTGACACCAAGAAGAACAGGCCTTCGGTTGTGAAGGATGACCACTTCATATGGGAGGAAGGCGGGAAAAGGGTAGACCACGGCACGCTCATAGAGTTCTCGCTTGCCGCGAGGTATGTTACAGGAAGGCAGTCGGTGATGGAATACCTCCGGAGCACAGCCGTGGTCAATCCCCATGCAACCATATCCTATACCGATCCAGAGGGTCGGACATACACATTCCAGCGGGCCACCGAGACCCTGCCGCCAAAGGCGGTGGAAGTCAAGCCCCACCCGTACGGCCTGGAGATAGGCACGCTGATAAACATGCTTGCATACACGCAGGAGAAGAAGCTGTCTCTATTCCTGCGGAATGAGTTTTCGAGGATCAGTGATCGAGTTGCTAAGGAGATATGCGAAAAGGCAATGGTTTCGGCGGACAGGCGGCCGAAGGATGTGAGTCTCCAGCAGGCGAAGGCAATTCTTGACGCCATCGGCGGAACCAAGATAATGGCGCCTCAGACGGACTGCCTGAGCCCGATAGGCGAGTCGCTAATCAAGCGCGGGCTGAAGAACGTGCTGGGTTCCCTGCGGCCCGAGTTCTACGCACAGCCAGTAACCCGCCCTCCCTCGGTTTACAGCGGCAACCCCTACCAGGTGGAGGCCGGAGTGGTGTACGGTGGCGAACTGGCATCAGACCAGCCGGTGGCAATAATGCGTTATGCAAACAGAGTCCCCCTGCTCTACCAGCAGGGTGCCTGCGCCATAACTCAGGCAATCAGCAGCATCGACTGGAGGAGGTACGGGCTTGAGCAGAGGGGCGGGACGGGAATACCGTACGGACCTGCTGTAATACTTGTGCACGTGCTCAGCACCAAGCTTCCATTCACTTCGGAGTCCAAGGAGGCAATAGCCCCGATACCCCAGATAATGGAGGAGATAGATCTCGCGCTCAGGGCATGTGCCAGGAATCTGAAGTCGCACCTGAACAAGAAGGAGACGAAGAGCAAGGCAGCTGTTAAGTTCGATATTGTCACGGAGATACTCCCCAAGATTGCAGAAAAGAGCTCAAAGATACTGCAGCGACCGGTCCCGGACATCTCCAGGACCATCACAAAGATCATGAATGTCGTTTTCATAGAGGACGGCGTCGACTATGATGCCAAGAAGAAGGTGGCGAAGGCATCGGTAAGGGTGAGGAACTACACTTCAAGGAAACAGGAGCTGAAGGTCCACGCACTTGTCCCGCCCGCGGAGCTTGACAGGGGAAGCATCTACCCTGAGCCGGAGGAAGTTTCGGAGGACGGCAAGATAATGTGGAATCTGAAGAAGCTTCAGCCTCTTGAGGTTGTTGAGTGCACATTCTCACTGAAGAGCATGGAGAGGGATGATTACAGCGAAAATGAGGTTTACATAAGCGACATCAACCCAGCGACAGTCATCGGTGCTGATCCCCTCCCCGGAGACTGGGGCATAAAGACATTCGAACTCGAGGAAGCCGAAGTTGAGGAGGCCGACTACGATGAAGAGGAGAGTGAACTGAGTGAAGAATGAAGACAAGCCGACACCGCTGGCCCTTGAGAAGCTTACCGAGATAGCAGATTCAATATACAAGCAGCTGGAGGGGGGAGACATACCCAAGATGTCCCTTCCCCTGAGGACCAAGGGCAATATAAAGTTCGACAACAGGAGCAATGTCTGGAAATACGGGCGTGCGACAGGCATCAGGAGTGCTAAGAAGGCGGTCGGCGCCTACATGCTGCTGCGGACAATGCACATGCTCGAGTTCATTGGAGAGATGATAGGCAACCTCAAATCATCGACACTCAGGGAGATGTACTATATTTCAGAGGGTTGGGGAAAGGCGAAATTCAACTCCCAGGATGAGTCGGACAAGCTCGCAGAGGACCTCGAGATAATCACCAAGTGCCTCCGCGAAGACTTCAAGCTCCGTCCGGAGGAAGACGGCGCCCGGGTCATAGGCAACCTGACAATAGAAGAGACGGACAGGAAGGGGAAGAAGAAGAGGATTAACTGCAGGGATGACGTGGGCGACTCAGGCTACAGCATTCCCTACAATGTCGAGTCTGACAAGGTCAGGCTCCTTTCAAACGACGCAGACTTCATCATCGCGATTGAAACAGGCGGTATGTTCGACAGGCTCGTGGAAAATGGATTTGACGAGGATTTCAGATCTGTGCTGGTGCACCTGAAGGGTCAGCCGGCCAGGAGCACCAGGCGCTTCATCAAGAGGCTGAACGAGGAGCTGAAGCTTCCTGTTGTCACATTCACCGATGGCGACCCGTGGTCTTTCAGGATACATGCATCAGTCGCTTACGGGGCAATAAAGACAGCACACATCTCAGAATACCTCGCCACTCCGACGGCAGAGTTCATCGGCATCACAGCTTCAGACATACTCAACTATGATCTTCCGACGGACAAGCTCTCCGATGTCGACATCAAGGCGCTCGAGGCGGAGCTCACCGACCCCAGGTTCAGGGATGCCTTCTGGAAGACAGAGATAGAGACCATGCTTGAAACAAAGAAGAAGGCCGAACAGCAGGCGCTGGCAAAGTATGGTCTCGACTTCGTAACGGACACCTACCTGCCTGAAAAGCTGACACAGGCTGGGATTATATGAAAGTCAGCCCTCCTTCCTTGGCGATATGTGCGCACCTATGAGGCTAGAGTTGCCCTTGATGAAAACACCCTCGCCTATCACGGACTTTTCAAGGTGCACATTGTCGCCTATCCTGCACCCTGGCGAGAGGATGGAATCCCTTATGTCGCAGTTCTTGCCGATCCTGCAGTTCTCCAGTATTAGTCCGTCCGATATCCTGGTCTCGTGCCCGACATGCACTTCGTCATAGAGGCATGAGCTTATTATGGTCGTTCGGTCGTCGAAACTCACATTCCTTCCTATGTAGCACGGGCCCCTGATCTCCACGTCGTTCCCGATCCTCGGGGAGGCGCTCATGATCAGCTTGCCCGAAACAGTGCAGCCGTCGATCGAACGCTCCTCTCCATATGAATTCACCACTGCAAGGTTTGCCCTGTGGAGATCCGCGGGCCGCCCGATGTCCAGCCATGTCCCTGTAATCCTGTGAGCCCTTATCCTTCCCCCCCTGGCAAGAAGTGCCGGAAAGAGCTGCCTGGCAAAGTCATACGGGGTGCCCTCGGGCACCATGTCCATTACATCCTTGTTTATCACGTAGACGCCCGCATTTATCAGGTTGGACATCGCCTCCTCCCTCTTCGGCTTCTCCTGGAAGCGCCTCACGTAGCCGCCCCCGTCCGTGTCAACAACGCCGAACTCGGACGGGTCGTCAACCTCTGTAACCGCCATTGTGACGTCTGCCCCGCTTTTCATATGATCGGCGTAGAGGCTGGCGACATCGATGTTCATCAGGGTGTCGCCGTAGACAACAATGAACGGGCTCTCGAGGAAGGGGCTGATCATCTTCACCGCACCCGCCGTACCGGCAGGTTCGGATTCGAAGGAGTAGAGTATGCGGGCGCCGATATCCCTTCCCGTCCCGATGCTTCTTATCAGTTTGTCGGACAGGTAGCCAGTGGTGATGACCATGTCCTTGAGGCCGCCCCTGACAAGCGACATTATTGAATATTCAACGCAGGGTCTTCCGGCAACCGGAATCATCGGTTTTGGGAGCTTCTCCGTAAGCGGCCTCAAGCGTGTCCCCTCGCCCCCAGCAAGTATCACAGCCTTCAGGAAAATCACCTCAGGCTTATCTTGCCGCGCTTGAGAAGTTCCTGAAGCTGTTTGTCAGCCTCCTGCTCGCTTGCCTCCCTGTCGAACAGGACCTTCTGCGTCGCACTGTTCTGCTCCTGGATTGCGCGCTTCCTCTCAAGGAAGTTCTCCTTTCTCTCCTTCCTCCTCTCGAGAATCAGCGTCCTCATCTCCATGGCCTCCTGGTGCGCCTTGTCAGCTTCCCCCTTCTTGTCAATGAATTCCTTGTGCCTCTTGTTTGCCTCATTGATAAGCAGGGAAACCTCGTTCATCTTGGAATTCATCTCCTCGCCCAGCGCCTGAACCTCGGTGTAGGCTGAAACAACAAGCTCATGCTCCTTCCTGGAGCTTTCAAACATCTCGTCAATCTGCTTGTTGATCTCCCCCACCTTGCCGCCAATTTCCTCACCCCTCTTTGCAATGGATGAGAGGCGGTTCCTCTCTGAAAGGTTGTTCCGGAGGCGCTGTATAAGGTCATTTTCCTCAGCGATGGTCATCGACTCTGTCTGCTGCCTCCTTTCGAGCGCGTCAAACTCCCTGGCAAGCCTCTCAAGGTCCCTGATGACCTCGCTGTCGGGTGAATGCCTGTGGAGTTCGCGTTTAAGCTGGATAAGCTCCTTGGCCTTCCTGTTGAGCTCGTTCCTCTTCGCCTTGTGCTCCCTCATCTCGGACGCCCTTGAGTCCTTCTTCTTCTTTACCTCGTAAACTGCATCCAGGAGCTCCCTCTTCCTGTCATTGAGCATGTCCCTAGTCTTTCGTATCTCGAAAGCCTCGGCGTTTAGGGCATTACGTTTGTTGACCAGAGCCTGGTACTTTTCCTCCGCCCTCTGCAGTTCGCTAATGGTCCTCTTAGTCATTCCGACTCTCAATCCTCCGGATTGAAAACACATGGTCTGATGCCAAGGTGGTACATATTCCCCGTGCCGGAGCGCCGATTGCGCTTCGTGGCACTCTTCATGATGTGCAACTGCTCTAAATACGTAATTGTTCGCCAATTCATGCTGAGGGCCTCTTCGCCCTTCAGCCACAGCGCCCTTTTCCTATTCCCCGACATAAACTATTCTGCTGCCGTAAGTCTCCACCCTGATCTGCTGCTCCGCAAGATCCTGCAGTTCCTTCCTCACTGATTTCCTCTTCTCTGGGTCTGCAAGGAGGAGAAGGAATCCGCCCCCACCGGCACCAGTTATCTTTCCGCCGTATGCTCCGGCCGACTTTGCCCGCCTGTAGATACCGTCGATGAATTCGTTCGATATCCCATTGCCGAGCTTCTTCTTCATCTCCCATCCCTCGTCCAGCAGTCTTCCTGCCTCTCTGATGTCGGAGTCCTCCATCTTGCGGAAGCATGAGTATGCCAGGTCCTTGATGGCCGAATAGTACTCAAGCTTGTCATTCATGCCTGCTATCTGCTCCTTGAGTATGTTCGATGAGCTTCTTGTGAGTCCTGTATACATCAGCATCAGGCTGTCGTCAAGCAGATGCCTTCCTCCGTCCCCCATGAGCACGTAGTTCACCCTGACGTCGTCATCTGGCAGGAACTCAAGCAGCCTCAGCCCGCCGAACGCCGCGATATACTGGTCCTGCTTCCCGCCCGGGTCCTTCACTATGTCTCTCTCTATCCTGCAGGCCTCCTCGGCCAGCTGCTTGGCAGAAACATGTTCCCCAAGCCATGCGTGGAGCGCGTTAAGCAGGCCGACGGTGAAACTGCTCGATGAACCCAGTCCGGTCCCCTCCGACGGTATGTCTGATATGCTGAGAATTTCAACGGACTTCGTTATGTCAAGAAGCTTCAGGGCCTCCCTTACAAGCGGATGAGCGAGTTCGTCAGGACTGGAGACTATCTCCGTCTTCGAATAGGAAACTCGGATCTTGTTGTCGAACTTCTTATTCACTATGATGTGAATGTACTTGTTGATGGCGGCTGTCACGACCGCCCCGCCGTGTCTCGAATAATACTCCCTGATGTCGGTTCCACCGCCCACGAAGCTCACTCTGAGCGGTGTCCTGGACATTATCATGCGCTGTCCCGATTGCATATTCCCCAGTCCTCAGATATGCACTTTCTAATCTGAAACGCTTATTAAATATGTAGCGCCTGGATGGCAGGGAAGCGAACCGGGACCCATGCGTTTAACCCTCAAGGCCCACCAGCAGTTCAGGCTTCACAGGCGTCTCGCGTATCCTGCGCCCCGACACCTTTTCAATGGCCCTGGCCAGAGCGCAGGGCACTCCTATTGTGGGCGCCTCGCCCAGGCCCTTTGCACCGTGGGGCAGCCTCGAGTAACTGTCAGCGAGCTTTATGTTGAACCTGGGAAGGGACTCGGCGTTGAGCACTCCAGCATCGGAGATGCTTCCGGTGAGGAGCTGGCCGTCGGGCCCATATGCAATCTCCTCCGTCAGTGTCTGGCCCATTCCCTGGATCGCACCGCCTATGATCTGGCTTCTTACCATATCAATGTTCAGCGCACGTCCTACGTCGTAGTAGCAGTCTATCTCCTTCACGTTCACTGTGCCAAGGGCGTCGATGTCGACCGAAGCCATGTTTCCCCCGAGTGATGTAAGCGATCCCTTCTGTCTCTCAAAGGTATACACATCAAATTCATTTGAAAGGAGGTGTTCCGGCGTATACTCACCAAACTCCTTCTCAATCTGGTCCTTGATCTTCCTGGCCACTGAAACTACAGCAGCACCGCCGACCATTGCAGTCCTGCTTCCCCATGCGCCCACGCCATCCTCCAGCTGGTCAGTGTCACCCCTTTCCACGATTATGTCATCCTCACCGATGCCGAACTCATCGGAGACAAGCTTCTTGATGAATATATCATGACCCTGGCCGTGGGAATTGCCCCCAAGCCATACGTTGACCTTCTTACCCCTTACAGCGATCCTGCAGGTTTCCCCGGGCTGAAGCGCAGGCACAAGCACAAAAAAGCCTATTCCCGCATTTCCATTCGCCACCCTCTTTCTGTAGTTGAATTCATTCAGGGCCTTTTCTATGAACGGCCTTGATGGGTCAAACTCCAGTCCGGTCGGTGACTTGAATGGTTCCGTGGTGGCATTGAGAAGCCTGACGTCAGCCGGGTCCATCTTCAGTTCGTCGGCAAGCTTGTCCATCATCCTTTCTATAAAGAAGGCTGCCTCCGGTCTGCCTGCCCCCCTGTACGGTCCCAGCGGAACCTTGTTGGTGTAAACGCTCAGCGCACGGACGTGCGCCTTCTGTATGAGGTAGGGACCAGTGCACTGCAATGCAATGAAGTTGGACGCGAACTCACCCATGCCGCCTGAAAATGCACCCCCCTCAACAATTACCTCGCCCTTCAGTCCAAGTACCCTTCCCGAACGGTCGGCAAAGAGCTTCATCTTCCCCTTTACCCCCCTTCCGGGGCGGCTGGCCATCATGTGCTCCCTCCTGGTCTCCACCCACTTTACTGGCCTCTTGTACTTCATTGCAGCATATGCGGCAATGAGGTATTCCGTGTACATGCCTCCCTTGAGTCCAAATCCGCCGCCTGTGTCTGCCTGAATGATCCTGACATTCTCAGGCTTCAGATTCAGGCTGCCCACTATGCCCTCCTTTATTGAATGCACAGACTGGGTTGATATCCAAATGGTCAGCCTGGAGCCTTCACTTGATGCAACAAGCCCGCGCGGCTCGATAGGGTTAGTGGCAACCCTCCTGTTGAGGAATTCATCCTCGAGAACAAGGGGTGCGTCGGCAATCTCGAATTCCTCACCCCTCCACTTTTCCGACATTATATTCGATTTTGTGCTGGAATAGATGGGCGGGGCGCGCAGAGCCTCATCTATGCTCATGACGGGCTTCAACGGCTCATATTCCACGTCTACCGAATCCATGAGGTCCTGTGCACTGTACAAATCATCGGCAAACACTGCAGCAACAGGCTGGCCGGCGTAGTTGGCAGATTTCAGTCCGAAAATGGGCTCAGTGGTCTCCGACGCAGCTGCGGCCGCACCCTCTCCCACAGACTCGACACCGCCCTTGAGTTCATTGCCATTCAGCCCCCCGCTTACACTGAGAATCCTGGCTCTTGCATAAGGGCTGCGCACAACCGCCATGTGCAGCATGCCGGGCAGTCTGATATCATCAACATAAACGCCTTTTCCCCTGACCAGTTTCTCAGTGCTGGTAAGTTCCTCTTCCATCTACTTTGCCTCCTTCATCCTCTCGGCCGCAAGCTTAACCGAATCCACAATTCCCTGATACCCCGTGCACCTGCACAGGTTCCCGGCAATGCCCTTCCTGATTTCTTCTTCAGTCGGCGAGGGATTCCGGCTGAGGAGCCAGTAAGCCGACATGAGCATGCCAGGCGTGCAGTATCCGCATTGAAGCCCGTGCCTTTCCAGAAAGGCGCTCTGAATGGGATGGAGTTTACCACCGTCTGAAAGAGATTCAACTGTAACCACCTTCCGTCCATTAGCCTGCGCGGCAAGAACAGTGCATGACTTGACAGCCCTACCGTCAAGCAGCACTGCGCACGCACCGCAGTTGGTGGAATCACATCCCACGTGTGTGCCAGTCAGGCCTGCAGACTCCCGTATGAAGTGGACGAGGAGCATCCTGCCCTCAACCTCGGCGCTCTTCTTCTGTCCATTGATTTCAACGGTGATGTTAATCTTGCTCATGCACTCCCCTCCTTTTGAGCCCTGCCGGCTGCCTCTGCCACACATTTCTCCATAATCTTCCCGAGCACGAATAGCTTGTATTCTCTGCTCCCGTAAAAGTCGGAAGACGGATTTGAATCGGCCCTGGCTGCCTCAACCGCCTTTTTCACTCCCTCACCATCGGGCTTCGACCCTTCAAGCGCTTTTTCGGCCCCGGCAGAGCGGAGCGGCGTTGGTCCAAGTGAAGTTAGCCCGACTCCTGCACTTCCGAGCCTGCCACTGCCGTCCAGGCTGAATGCAACGGCAACCCCGGCAACGGAGAAGTCGCCAGCCCTTCTCTTGTGTTTCACATATGCGGCGCCGAACCTTCCGTCTGGAATTTCAATCTCAACGCTCACCAGCATCTCCTCGGGAGAGGCGTCGGTGGTGAATGTATCCTTGTAGTAGTCGCCGGCCGAAACACTCCTCTTCCCGGATGCAGACTGCAGGTTGAATCTGGCTTTCAGTGCTATCATCACCGCAGGCAGATCGTTTCCAGGGTCTCCGTGAGAGAGGTTGCCCCCGACCGTACCCATATTCCTTACCAGCGGGTCTGCTATGTTGGAGCATGCATCGTGGATGATCTGGAATTCATCCCTCACCTCTCCAGATTCCTCCAGTTCGGCCGTTGTTGTCAGGGCGCCTATTGTAAGCTTCCTGCCCTCCTTTCTTATGTACTTCAGTTCCTTGATTCTGGAAACATCAATCACATAAGGGAATGATGTGAATCTCAGTTTCATCAGTGGTATCAGGCTCTGTCCACCAGCCAGTATCTTCGCATCGTCGCCGTGCTCCTTGAGCAACCCAAGTGCCTCCTCCAGGCTGGCCGGTGACAGGTAATCAAAAGAAGCGGGTGTCATGTAAAACTGTAAAAAATAACAAGTATTTAAGTCAAAGTAGGTCGGGAATGGGACGTGCGGTCCCCTGGCGGCTCAGCTCTTTTTCTCCTTTGCCCTGGCCGGGTGCCTGCATGATATGATCTCGGCCATAATGCTCACGGCGATCTCGGTGGGGGTAATCGCGTTTATGTTGAGGCCTATTGGTGAATGGACAGACTCCAGAAAAGATTCAGGGACTCCCTTCTGCCTGAGCAGGTTGAAATCTTCCTTTATTCTGTTCCTGCTTGCCAGCATACCCACATACTTCACATTGGCCCTGGAAAGTCCTTCCAGCGCTGGAATGTCGTACGCCCCCTTCGTAAGCACGACCACGAAGTCACCCTCCCTGAATTCAAAGTTGGAAAGGTCCTCCTTTATGTCCTTGACAAGCAGATCAGGCTCCGCACTCAGGACAGGCGTCCTGTCAAGCACCACCACGTCAAAGTCAAGTGTCTTTCCCAGGATCAGCAGCGCGTCCTCGACGTCATCCTTGCCTCCCTGGCCGACAAGTATTAGCCTGTCAGTGGGCAGAAACGGCTCAACATACACCTCCATCATACCTCCACAGAAAGTCTCAACATGGATTTCATCCTCATCCTGGCTCTTCGCCATTCCCGCCAGCGCCTGCCCCGTTTCTTCAAGGTAGACCTTGACAGTCCTCGGCTGCCCAGTGGACATTGCTTTGGAAGCTGTTTCGATTATGGCGGATTCGGGGCATACGCCCCCCAGCGAGCCGAAAACAACCCTTTCGTCATCTGTAACAACTGCCTTGAAGCCCGGTTTTCCGAGGGATGAGCCGTGGATGCGAACCACCGTGGCAACGGCGAATTTCCTGCCCTCCCCTGTCAGGCGTGAAATTGTCTTTGCAAAATCAGTCGATTTCATCTATCTACTTTGTATCCGTGCTGCGTATTTATCGTTTGCCAGTCAGCTCGCTCCATAAGCGACCGCAAACCGGCAAACTATATGATGAAGTGCCAGCATCGCAAGGTCAGGTGCGTCGATGAAATTCAACGGCAACTTCCTGGTCGAATCCACGCCCTCGCAGGCATTCAGCTTCATTACTGACGCTGTGAAAATGTCCTCGGTAATCCCCGACGTGCAGGAGTTTGAGGTCATCGATGCCGACAGCTACAGACTGAAGCTCAAGGTCGGCCTCTCTTTCATAAAGGGGAAGTTCAACCTGAGGGTAAGGATTGAAAACAAGATCCCGGATAAGCATGCCGAATTGTCAGGGAGCGGCACTGGATCCGGCAGCTCGGCAACGTTCCGGGGCATATGTGACATAAGTGAAGTGGCACCGGGCTCAACCCGCATAGTATGGTCCGCTGATGTGGAGATAGGCGGTCTTGCAGCGTCTGTGGGAAGCAGACTCGTCCAGGGCGCCTCTGAAAAGTACATCAACCAGCTTATCGATACCTTCAGGAATGCCCTGTCATCGGAAGGGAAGAGCGCGCTGCAATGAATGCTGAGTCGGGAACTGCCGGAACAGCGGTAATTGTTATCGGCGCAGGCCTTTCAAGACGATTTGGCGGGTCCAAGATGCTGGCAGAGCTGGGTGGCAAAGCACTGATATTGCACGCCGTCGAACAATCACTCCGTTCCGCAGCCTCCCGGGTTATCGTCGTGGTAGATGAGGGCATCGCCGGAAAACGCATCCTCCCCGGTGGTGTGGAAGTCATTATCAACCAAAACCCTTCCAGGGGTGTTGGTTCCTCCATTTCCGCCGGGGCATCTAATCTGCAGGGCGTGAAGTCCTGTATTGTTCTGGCAGGCGATCAGCCGTTTGTTTCAACTGGAATTTTGAATGAGCTGATCAGAAGACATGAGCTTAGCGTCAAAGCGGTCATTGCCTGCCGCTATGCCGGCGCAGTCAGGAACCCGGTCCTGTTCCCCGAAAGCCTCTTCGCCGCACTCACCTCCATGGATGGCGACAGGGGCGCGAGGCAACTCGTCCTAAGTGCTGGTGTTCCTGTCGATTTTGTTGATGTCCGCGAAGAGTGGAAACTCATGGATATTGACAGCAGGGATGATTTGGTGAAGGCGGAGGCTATTCTCGCCCAGCACTCCGGGAAATAGATTAATAGGCGCCGCGATTCACTGATGAATGCAAGTCTTTTTCGATGAAGCGATGCTCGGCTACTCCCATATGCCAGGTCATCCCGAAACCCCGGAGAGACTCAGCCACACCGTGTCTGAAATACGGCGGATGCAGCCGGATTTTCAATTCACAAAGCCAACACCGGCCACAGTAGAACAGCTACTCGCAGTGCATACAAGGGAATATGTGGATTCCATACGAAACTGGACAGTCAGGCAAGTGGATGAGGAAACGCCGGTTTACAAAAACACTTTCGAAATAGCTTCCATCGCAGCCGGTGCCGCAATTGATGCATTGAACGAATCTGTCAGGACGAAGTCGCCCACACTTGCTCTTGTCAGGCCGCCAGGTCATCATGCTGGCGCTTCATACGGCGGTGGATTCTGCTACTTCAACAACGTGGCCGTGGCAGTGGAGAATTCTGGTTTGGAGCGCGTAGCGATTGTCGACATCGATGTCCACCACGGGAATGGAACCAGCGATATCTTCTATGCAAGGGACGATGTGCTTTACATTTCCACTCATCA
>JAJZXY010000024.1 GCA_021806165.1 Thermoplasmata archaeon | reverse complement strand
GTGTCCATTCTCATGGACATGGACGAGGAATGGCAGACCGGAAGAAAGTACTTGAACGTAGAGGCTATGGAGTGACTGCAGGCAAGATACAGTGGCAGGGAATCTACAGAAGATCATGTACACTGTCCACCCTCTTTCATGCCTGCGCAGAGGAGTAACGGCGAAGCATTAAGTATGATGAGTTTTCTGGACTGCACTGTAATTGTTCCCAACCTTCAAAGGCAGGGTCACATGACTTCTGAGAACGGTTTCATAATACACAGGCCGGAGCGGTTGGAACCAATGGTCGTTGCGCACAGGGGCGCTTCCGGCAGCGCGCCGGAGAACACAGCCGCATCATTCTCCCTTGCACTGGAGAGGGGCGCGGACGCTGTTGAGTTCGACATCCACCAGACTGCCGACGGCAGGCTTGTGGTGATGCACGACGAAACTCTCGAAAGGACCACCGACGGCACCGGCCTCATCGTGGAAAAGAAGTTCGGCGAGCTTCAAACGCTTGACGCAGGCGCCTGGTATGGCCCCGGGTTCGCGGGGGAGAGGATTCCTTCTCTTGAGGAGGCCCTCTCCATAATCACGCCCAGGGCATATGCGCTGGTGGAAATCAAGCACGGCGGTGACATCTACCCCGAAACAGAGGGGAGGATTGCGGCAGTTATGGCTGCGCATCCTGAGTGGAAGGGAAGGGCTGTTTTCATTGCATTCGATCCTGGCATTCTGCAGAAGCTCAGGGAGATTGACAGCGGACTCAACACCGGCCTTCTCACCGCCGACCCGCCGGAGGAGTATCTGGACGTGGCGGAGGAATTCGGCATCCAGAGCTTCTTCCCCAGGTGGGAGAAGCTGAAGGATGAATCCGTGAAGCTCCTCCATGGCAGCGGCTACACGGTGCACCCGTGGGTCATGGACAGGGAGGAGGATGTGAAAAAGGTGCTTGCAATGAAGCCTGACAGCATCTCATCCAACTATCCGGGCATGCTCAGGAGGCTGCTCAGGCAGGATTGAGCGCCATCTCCCCTTCTTCATCTCGCCGCGCAGAACCCCGTAGGCTTTTTCCGCCTCTTCGACGCTTGTCGAGTCCTCCAGAGTGCTGACATCCGCCCGGAGGCTCCTCCCCAACGACCGCCCTTATGAGCCTCCGCATGGTCTTCCCGCTCCTTGTCTTCGGAAGGCGCTAGACGAAGCGGAGGGCGCCGGGGACTGCGACGGGAGCCGTGCTGTTTCTCACATGGTCCATTAGCTCTGCGCGGAGCACAGGGGACGGGGTGCTCCCCGCTTCAGAACGACGAATGCGACGGGCGCCTCGCCCTTTATCTCATTATCCTCATCCCTTATGCCGAAGACCGACTTCCGGGTGGAGTATGTCCACAGCATATACCCGCCGGTGCAGTGGACCGCCCCCTTCGGCATGCCCGTGGTTCCCGGGGTGCAGAGTATGCAGCTTCGGTGCGCTCCTTCCACAGGTAGCGGCTCCATCCACCGTCGGCTTTGATGAGCGCCTTTGACTTCGAATCATTTATCCTGCCCGCCTGCGCTGGACAGTGAAGTCGCCGAAGACAACCGAGTGGATGGCTCCTGCGCGGAACGCGGCAGGCAGGGCTGTAACCATCTCCGGCACCGCGGGCAGGTAAATCGTGACCCTGTCGCCTGGACCCGCGCCGAGATTCAGCAGGACGGAGGCAAGCCTGGCCGCCTCCCTGCAGAGTTCGACGCAGGTGACCACCTTCCTGTCCCCCGGCTCCCCCTCCAGGAAGAATGCAACCTAGTTCTTCCTCCCAAATCTGGCCCACCTGTCCACAGTGTTGTAGCACAGGTTTGTCATCCAGCCTGCGAGCCAGCGTCCGTACGGCGGCCTCTCAATCTTCTCGAACAGTGGCCGCCCTTCTCAAACCAAGAGAGTTGGGTTGCCGACTCATCCCAGAATGATGAGGGCTATTCGATAGACATCCTTCCCTGATTCTCAAGCTCCCTGAGACCCACAGAAACGTAACTCTGTGTCTGGAGCACTTCCCTGACAGTTTCAGACGGCACTTGAGCAGAACCACAAAGCGGGATGCATCCATCTGCCCCGTTCCCTCAGCAACCGCTTCATCTGTTAAATCACTTCTCCCAGTCCGCTGCAGAGCAGCGCGCAAGAAGCTCCGGGCTGAGCGAATACAGCAGCACGCCTGCGGGCTCCGCGGGCATTCCGCCTAGTTCAACGCAGGCGATGCCGCCGCGGCCGAAATGAACGCCGATGCTGCATCCCTGCCCTATGAGGTGTGATAGGATGAGCTTCAGCACCGGAAGGTGGGTGACAGCAGCAACCCGTTCATTCCCCGCGCAGCCCATGACAGACTGGAGAAATGCGGAGCCGTCACCCTCAGGCTCAAGCGAACTGTCAACGATGACTGCGCCGCCTGCCGACGATGCAATCAGGGCTCCATGCTCTGACGTGCGCTTCAGCGGGGAGACAAAGATGCGCGAAAGCCCTCCGCCGGCGCAGATGAGCCTGCCTGCCGAGAGCGCTGCCTCCCGCCCGCGGTCCGAGAGAGGAGGATCTGTTCCGCCTCCGGCTGCAGTTTCCCCGTGCCTGACAAGGTATACAATCAAGCAGAAGCACCGATGAAGCCATATGCCGGTGCATATTAAACATTGATTCGTACGGAATCTGCAGCCAAGCTTTTTATGCGGGTGAAATTGTGCCGTGGCGATGAAAATATCCATGCTCTTCGGCGGGCTGTTCTACGCGCTCAGGGGCCTTGCGGTTGCAGCCCCCTTCATAGTCGGAGCGCTCTTTGCTTTCCTCTCGGTGCATTTGACTGTGGCGGGCGAATTTGAGCCCAGGCTGGCAGAGCCGCTCTGGATACTTGCCGCAGCGTCCGTGGGGATAGCGTTCATCGAGGAGCACTATTACAGGGAGAAGGAGTATGAGTCATTCGCCATTTCCCTTGTTGGGACAGTCCTGGTGTTCGGCATGACACTCCTCTTCTACCTCTCATACATGCATTATATCATTTATCTTGCATACCTGCTTCTGCTGCTCGGTCTGGTGGACTTCATTCTTGGCTTCGAATACCACAAGCCGGGCCACCATGGAAGGAAGAAGGCCAGAAAGAGCTGATCCCTCAGTGGTGTGAAACAGGTGCCAGATCCCTCGGGCCGGGGCCCTTGTAAAGCGCCCTCGGGCGCATTATTCTCGGCTCACTCTCATTGTACTCCGATATATGAGCGACCCAGCCTGTGGTCCTCGAGAGTGCGAAGAGGGCGGTGAACATGTTTACAGGGAATCCCACCGCGCGGTAGGCTATTCCCGAGTAGTAGTCTGTGTTGGGGTAGACGTGCTTCGCGCCGAACTGCTCCACGCCGCGCTCCTCAAGCTTTTCTGCCGTGAGCAGTATATTCCTGTCCTCATCCCTCTTCACAATGTCCGTGGCCATCTTCTTGAATATCTTCATCCTCGGGTCGTATGTCTTGTACACCCTGTGGCCGAATCCCATCAGCTTCTGCTTCTTTTCCACGATGTTCTCATTGAACCATGCATCCACCTTTTCAGGCGACCCGATCCTGGCGAACTGGGTGTAGGCAGACTCCGCGGCTCCGCCGTGCAGCGGCCCCTTCAGCGCCGCGATTGCCGCGGCGATGGATGAATACATGTCGGAGAGGGTGGAGCATGCGACCAGAGCTGCAGTTGTCGAAGCCGGAACCTCGTGGTCCAGGTAGAGTATGAGTGCCCTGTCCATAACCCTGACCTCCCCCTGCTCCGCCTTCCTGTCGAGGGCCGCCTCGAGGAAGCTGCGTGCATAGCTGTCCGAAGGTGCCAGGTCCCTGAGCTGAAGGCCCATCGAATGCCTGTTGGCATTGGCCACGACAGATGCCGCGTGCCCGATGATCTCGGCTGCCTTCGCCTTGTCCGTCTGCGGTGACCACTTGAAATTGGATTCGCTTGCAGACATGGCTGCGAACGCAGTCATGTAGACTGAGAGAGCCTCCGCCTCCCTTGGCATGCTGGATATTATCTGCTTGACATAATCGGGCAGCAGATACCCCTTCTCAACAGAATTCTTGAATGTGCGCAGCTGCTCGCTTGTGGGAAGCTCGCCGTAGAGCATGAGGTATGCCACCTCCTCGAAAGTTGAATGCTCCACAAGGTCGTTTATATTGTAACCGCGGTATCGCAAAATGCCTTTCTCGCCGTCAATCGATGTCAAACCCGTGTGTTTTATATATACATCTTCAAGTCCGCTGCTGATATCCATCCGAACATCTCCGTCTGCCGACTGCAAACTTCCTTCTTCAGTCGTCACTATACTGGTATTGCATATTGCCTTGGAGCATATTAACCTTGACTTCAGAATCTTTGTCTAGGGGCGCGGCGCATTCCGGCGGCGTCTGCTCTTTCCAGATGCGAAAGAGCGGTCCATTTCGGTGTAGGCGTTGTAGTCTATCACATCATACTGCTCCGCCCTTGTCATCAGCTTCCCCATGATCCCCTTCTGGCTCCCCTTTCCAAGAACCTGCCTGATTGCATCCTCCTCTGCCCTGGCGGCAGCCCTGAATGCAGTCACAGGGAAAATCACATACCTGTAGCCGAACCGCCTGAATTCCTCCGCCCTTATCAGCGGTGTCTTGCCGAATTCTGTCATATTGGCAAGGAGTGGAGTGTCTGTTGAGGAGGCGAACCGCCTGAATTCGCCCCTGTTTGTAAGTGCCTCGGGGAATATCACGTCCGCCCCGGCCTCACCGTAAAGTGCTGCCCTGTCGAGCGCATCCTGGAAGCCGCTGACAGCGCGTGCATCCGTCCTCGCAACGATCAGCGCATCGCGCCTCGCCGATGAAGCGGCCCTCACCTTCTGCACCATCTCTGCGGCTGGAACAACCTCCTTGCCGTCGAGATGGCCGCACCTCTTTGGCATCTGCTGGTCCTCAATCTGTATTGCGTCGGCGCCGGCCTTTTCAAGAGTCCTGACGCACCTCCACACATTGACAGGACCGCCGAACCCGGTGTCCGCATCCACGACTACCGGTATGCTGACAGCTTCCCTGATGCTGCTAACGGCGGAGGCAAGTTCGTCCAGTGTCAGGAGACCTATGTCGGGGATGCCCATCGACGATGTCAGCGCGCCGCCTGAAAGGTAGACTCCCCTGGCACCGTGCTTTTCGGCCAGAAGGGCTGTGAATGCATTATACACGCCAGGAAGCACGGCAAAATCAGCGCTGCTCAGTGAGTTTGACAATGCGGGACACCTTCAGTCCATCAATATCCCGGAGCGCAACAAGTAGTTTCCGCCTCCCTGTGAGGCGCATGAACTTGGCCTCCAGCTCCTCATCTGTCAGCGGGTTCTTCCAGTGCCCCTTCGGCACCTCCATCTCCTCCGAAAGTTCACCTGATGCCGTCCTGACCACAATCCTAGTCGGCAGTGTTGAAGGGTATCTGGATGTGAAGTCCTCCCGCTCGGCAACCTCCGTCCTCGACATCAGCCCCATGAGCGCGCTTTCGCCTATCCTGTCGTAGCTGTCGAGCCAGAAGTCTCCTCCAGAGAGGGCGGCTGCGACTATAAAGGGGAGGCTGTGGTCCGCCGTCTCCCTGTTGCGCGGATGCCACTTCTCACCGTCTGCAAGTATGCTTTTGCCAGCTTCGTACGTTTCTATCCTGACGCTGTCTATCCTCCCCCTGCCAAGGGTCGAATTGAGGCTGAGCGAAATGTCGACGGCAGACTGCGCATGGTATTCAACAGGATACTTCTTGACATATGTCCTCAGTATCGCCCTCGGCTTTCCGAGCCTGGCAAAGGAGGCGGGGTCGAGGTCGGGGCAGATGATGTTCCTGAATGCCAGCTGCCCGCTTATGGGCCTGGCAGGGGCTGTAAAGCCGCTCTCGGTTGCAAGGGCGGAGAAGGCTGCATTCCTGCTTGCGTTGGCTGCAGCCCCTCCCTTCCACATGGAAAGGTCGCCCACGCGGCTCTCCCTCAGCGCAACGTTGGGGACAATTGTCATCGATATTGCGTTGACAATCTTCTCCCTGCTGAAATGGAGCATCTTGGAAAGTGCTGCGGCAGTTGCAATCTCAAGATAGTTTACATGGTCATATCCCTTCGACCGGAGGGATGCCGAATCACACAGTCGCGTCCCAACCTCATATCCGACGGCTATTGCGAGAAGGAGGTCCCTCGAGCTGCACCCCTTCATCGAGCCGACGGCGAGCAGCGCGCCTATCATGTCGCTGGGATGGAGCGGTTCCTTCGAAAGGTATGTGTCGTTGAAATCGAGGTAGCGTATGAGCAGCGTGTTGTAGAAGGATGCCATGTCCGGGGATGCGCTGCCTCCTCCTATTAGCGGGGCCCTGCCGGGGTAGAGCGGCATGAGCTTCCTTGCCGCCTTCGCCGGCGGGGAAGAGCGCGAGGCAAGAGCAACACCTATGGAGTCGATTACACGCCTCCCCGCTTCATGAACTACCTCCCCGGGAAGGTCATCAAAGGTGGTGTCCGCTACAAACCGTGAAATTGAATCTTCGATGTCCATGGGCCCGGGAATCGCGCCTGCTTATTTAACAGCAATGACAGCAGGAACCGCCGCTGGATTGAGTGGGCTCACCCGGATTTGAACCGGGGACCTCCGCTGTGTGAGAGCGACGTCATAACCGCTAGACCATGAGCCCTCCTCAGGAACAACCACTCATAAAACAAAGGGGTAGTTATTCTCTTCGCCAGTCGGTGAACTGTGAAATCTTGTTCGTCTGCAGCGCCTTTTCAACCATGCCCTTCGCACCCTTTTCAACAATCCCCCTCCCTCGTGGGGGGTAGTGCGGGTGTGACATCAGGAGGGACTCGAAATCATAGGCAAGGAGGCTGCGCGCGCTCTCTGTCATCGCGCCTATGTCCGCGTCCATCAGGTTGACGTTGAGGACAAGGTCGTCCGGAAGGTTCCATGTCATCTTGTCCTCCTCAGTCGGCCAGCTCATCAGCTCGCTGCTGTACCTGTCCCTCCTGCCAAGCCAGAACATGTCTCCGCAGAATAGCACCCCTCCGTCCCTCTTCAGAAGCATTGAGGATGAGCCATGCGAATAGCCCAGTGTGGGTATTATTGTCGCATCGTCATAGAGCTGATATTCACCTGTGAATGTCACGTCCGGGGTGCATCCCTTCATCAGCTTACCGTCCTCTTCGTGTATGACTATCTTTGCCTTGAACCTCTCCTTCAGGCTGCACGCATCGCCCATCGCCCGGATGTGCGTTATGTAGATGAATGAAAGGCCGCCGTTCTCCTGTATGAATGCCAGGTCGCTTTCCTGCATCTCTGGGGCGTCCACGAGTATGTTGCCCTTCTCATGCCTGACAAAGTATCCTGAATTGCCGAATGACTTCAGCGAATACTTGTCAATCAGATAAATCCCCGGAAGGACCTCTTTCATAATCGCAACTAAGCGCAACATGCTTAATAATTTTCGCGTTAATGGCTCCTGCGGAGTATGCTTGCGCTTGTCTGGCATGAAACTGAATGAACTGGAGAGGGTACTGGCAGGATTGAAGAGCGCAGGCGCGCCTTCTCCCGCGCTGGAACAGTATCCCACTCCGGCAAGGATTGCAGCTGCCATCGTGTTTGACGCCGCAATGAGGGGTGATGTGGCAGGGAGGAGCATTGCGGACCTGGGCTGCGGCGCAGGCATATTCGCAATAGCCTCGGTGCTGATGGGTTGTGCATTTGCCGAAGGCTTTGACAGCGACCCTGCGGCTGTCGCTGCCGCGGAGGAAAATGCACGCCAATCCCTCCCACGCAGCATGCGGAAGCGCGTCCAATTCGTGAAAGAGGATATCGGGCATGTAGGCGGCCGATACGACACTGTCTTCCAGAACCCGCCATTCGGGGCTCAGCGCAGGAATGCGGATGTCCCCTTCATAAGGAAGGCGCTCGAAATAGGCAGCTCCATCTACACCATGCACCAGGCAGTGGCGAGGGAGTTTGTGGAGAGGAGGGTGGAGCAGCTCGGAGGAGCTGTGGAGTTTGAAAAATCATTTACATACGAAATGCCATGGATGTTTGCATTCCATACGCGAAAGGTAAGGAAATTCGAGCTAATCCTTTTTAAGGTAGTCAAGATACACAGATAGAAGGAAAGGGATATGGAAGAGAAGTTCGTGATACCGGGCGAGATTGTCGCCACGGCCGAAGAATTCGTCCCAGGCAAGGGAACTTACGAGTCAGATGGCAAGATTGTCGCCTCCGAGGCGGGGAAGCTGACGCTCGACGTCAAGAGCCACACGGCATCGGTGAAGCCGCGCAACCCAGTCACAGAGCCCAAGAAGAAGGACAAGGTGCTCGCATCCATCACGGATGTGAGGAGTTCGATGGCAATCTGCGACATACTGTTCATTGAGGGGGCGGCAAGGCAGATCACCGGTGATGCTGAAGCCACACTGCATGTCTCCAGCATCTCCTCCCAGTATGTTGAGACGGTCGGCTCCGCGGTCAGGGTAGGCGACGTCATAAGGGCGGAGGTCACGCAGTCCCAGCCCTCAACGCAGCTCACGACGGTCAGCGCCCATCTTGGTGTAGTCCTTGCACACTGCAGCAGGTGCAAGTCCGTGCTCCAGCTCAAGGACAAGTCGCTCTTCTGCAGCGAATGCGAGAGATACGAGAAACGAAAGATTGCCGATGACTACGGGGCTGTTTCAGTTTCCTGATTCGGCCCATGTAGCGAATAAGGGAACACAAAGGGTTAAAAGCTTTGAGCGATAGAGTTCGGGTGAGGCAGCATCAGAGATGCCCAGCAGCAAAGTAGCAAGGAAGAGGCCAGTGGGTAAGAAGAAAGATGAGCAGCTGAAGAAGGAGATTGACTCCCTCAAGGGGGAAATCAGAGAGATGAAAGAGATTGTGAATATGCTACTGAACATGGTCATTGACACGGATGAAGAGGAGGAGTATCCTGGGATGCAGTTTCCTGAATTTGAAGAAAGGTACGGCCCCAACAACTGATGTGCTCCCATGCCCTCGAAGATTGAAGAGCTGGTCAGGGCGCATGATGAGTGGAGGAGCGGCAGATGCATCAACCTGCAGCCTTCAGAGAACATATTGAGCCCTGCCGTAAGGCGCGCTCTCTCCTCCGACATGGCCGGGCGCTACACGCTCAGAAGCAACGAATTCATAACAAATGACGGCGCATCCAACAGCTACGGCGGGACGCGCTACCTGGACGAGGTGGAGAGCCTTGGGGAGGAGACTGCATCATCCCTCTTCCATGGCGCCCATGTTTCTCTCAAGCCCCTTTCCGGCCATGTGGCATCCCTCCTGATGGTGGCAGCCACATGCAGGAAGGGGGACACGATTATGTCCATACCATCCACCGAAGGTGGGTATGACGGGTACGGGCAGCAGTACATACCTGACCTGTTCTCTCTGAAGTTCAGGCCTCTTCCCTTCGACAGGGAGAGGTGGAATGTCGACGAGAATGTGGCGGCGGAGGCAATAAGGGAGGTGAAGCCAAGGCTCGTCGTTCTCGGCCAGAGCTTCATACTCTTCCCCTACAGAATGAAGGAAATCAGGGAGGCGTGCGATGATGCGGGGGCTGTGCTGGCATATGACGCATCGCATGTGATGGGCCTGGTCGCAGGAGGCAGGTTCCAGGACCCTGTCGGCGAGGGCGCCGACATAGTGGTCGGGAGCACGCACAAGAGCTTTCCCGGACCTCAGGGCGGGCTGTTTGTGACGGGCGACGACGGCATCTGGAGGGAATTCACCAGGAACACCACCTGGAGGGTCATAGACAATGCACACTGGAACAGGATCGCAGGCGTTGCGCAGGCCTTCCTGGAGATGAAGAGGCACGGCCCGAGGTACGCTGCACGCATACAGTCAAACTCTGCCTCGCTGGGCAGATATCTGCACCAGGAGGGCATTGAGTGCAAGTTCGGCAGGATAGGTTACTCCAAGTCGCACCAGCTCCACCTGGACGGCGCTGCCATGACCGCCGCCGGATTCACCTTCGGCTCCTTCTCCTCAAAGCTGCAGGGGAGTGACATCATAGTGGACACAACAGGCAGGCTCGGCACCTCGGAGGTTTCGAGGCTCGGCATGGGTGAGAAGGAGATGAAGAGCATAGCCTCCCTTGTCGGTGAGGCGGCCGCAGGCAGGGACGTCAGGGCGAAGGCAAATAAGCTCAGGCGTGAATTCGACATACACTACACATGAACGACAGCGGAACGCAAACAGGAGCTGCCGGCGGAGGCATCATCTATGTGCTCGACACCAGTGCAATCTACAACGCCACTGACTACCCGGCAGACATAACGCTTTATTCCACCCCGGGCGTGCTGAGGGAGCTGCGGAGGGTTTACAGGACAGAGAGGGCGGAACTTTTTGTTGAGACCAGGCTGAGGATTGCTGAACCTGCCAGGGGGAGCATCGAGAAGGTCAGGGAGATTGCAAGGAGGAGCGGCGACATCTCCAGGCTTTCACCGACCGACATCGAGGTCCTTTCGCTTGCGGTGGAGATGGGCGCCCTGCTTGTCACCGAGGATTATTCAATGCAGAATATAGCCGAGGCCGCGGGCATCGGTTTCATATCCCTCTACCTCCCGCCGATCAGGGAGTTTGTGGAGTGGGAGCTCAGGTGCCTTTCGTGCGGCGCCCCCGCCGAGGGGAGCGGGGCGAAGGAGTGCAGGATATGCGGGGGAAAGCTGATAACGAGGAGGAGAAGGAGCAGGCCTCTCAGGGAGTGAGCGCTACCCCTCCTTCCTTCCCGGCAGTATCAGATAGCCTGCGAGCAGCATAACACCCAGGGCTGCCGCAAGCACGGCGTCCGATTCATACACAGGTGTGTAGGGGGTGTTGGAATGGACGAACAGACCTGTGCCTGCTGTGGAGAGGTTGAAGGCAGATGAGCCGTTCCTTGCATACGGGAGCTGGCTGTAGGGCGTCTGCGGCACGGCCGGGAAGAGCTGGGAGAGCGACTGGTTGGAAAGGCCGGATGTTTGGAAGTAGAATGTGGAGGGTGTTGTGAAGTACGGTGTTGAGGGCAGGGGCACAGGCTGCCTGGGCGGAAAGCTTCCGTTGAGACCGTAGAACATGTCAAGCGGTATGTTCGAATAGGAGACGAGGCGGTTGAGGGCGGGCATGTTCCAGTTGTAGTCGATGAAAGCGAGGAGGGATGCGTGGTTCATGACCGTGCCTGAAATGTAGTCCTCCTTTGCGTACGGAGAGATGAGGATGAAAGGCACGCGGAAGCCAAGCTGCTGCCCGCCCGTTACCGGAGGGGGGACATGGTCGTAATAGCCCCCGCCCTCGTCATAGTTGATGAAGAGCGCGGTGCTGTTCCACTCGGGGCTGTGCATGACGTCCGAGACAAGCCTGTAGAGCCAGAGCTCCCCCGCAAGGACGCTGTCAGGCGGATGCTGGGAATAGCCGCTGACACCCACACCAATCGGGCTGAAGTAGGAGACGGCAGGGAGTGTGTTGCTGGAGAGCTGCGCCTCGAATGTGTTCCACCCCTTCACATTGGATGTCTGTGCACCGATGCCGTGGAAGTATGCGAGAACATCGAGTCCATCGCTGGGATGGGCGACGTAATAGGACCAGCTCACGCCATGGGCGTTCAGTTCGGCGAATATCGACTGGGAGAAGGGTATGTACGGCGGCAGGCCGTAGTCATTTATTACCGGTGAATAGCCTGCGATGCCGTAGAGCCTGTTGGGCATCGTGGCGGAGAGCGTCGACGAGAAATACATGTCACCAAGTGCAAACTGCTGCGCGAGCACCCACTCCGGACCCATCTGCGATGCGGTGAAGTATGTCATGGACTGCGCCCCGGAATTTGCCCTGAAGCCGTTCATCCTGCCATTGTTCCAGTCGAGATGGTATGCGGTATACCCCTCCACCGGGTTTGCCGTCCTGAATGTCCCCTGGGGGACGGGTGTGAGATTACCCTTGTTGAGCGAGGTGTAAAGGTTGTCCGGGACGGTGAGATTGCCGATTGTTGACGATGCAGGCGAAGTGCCGCCGTACGGGTATGCGCCGAACAGGTTGTCAAAGCTGTGGTTTTCCATTGTGACAATAATCACATGCCTGATCGGCGTCCTTGCCTGTGAGGATGGGGAGGAGGCTGATGCGGCCGAGAGTGCGAAGGGTATGGACAGCAGGATGACTGCTGCGAAGGCAAACAGCGCCTTTGCTTTCATCCGCGCTGCTCCCCCTGCACCGGCTTGCGCCCGCCGCCGGGCCGGAGCGCCCCCGTCAGAGCGGCAGCCACGAGCAGGAGCGCTGTGAACATGTCCCACCCCAGAATAATCAGCGGCATGTTGCTGTCGAAGAGGGCTGCATAGACGATGAGCATGATTGTCATTACAAAGAGACCCCCGAGCCCCACCGAAACAGCTCCAGGAAGGCTTGTACTGCGGCCGTGGGAGTAGATGGATACTATGAAAAGGTCTCCTGACACCGAGAGGAGGGAGAAGAGGAGCATCTGGTAGTTGGTGACTATCTTTGTGCTGTCGACGTATGCCCACAGCAGTATGAAGGAGAGTGGTATGGCAAGGAAGGATGTCCTCACCCGCGAAATGCTCTTTCTCAGGAGGAGATATGCGATGGCAGGAAAGAGGACCGAGCCTATGACAAAACCTGATAGGATGAATGGTATCTGAAGTGTGCTGCCTATGGTTGTGATGATACCGGAAAGGTAGAAGATGGAGAGGGATGTTGTCGAGCACAGCGCTGCGGCAATCATGAAGCGCATGAAGTCCGATCCCCTCACATTCATCGGCTCAAATGATTACTCCCGGGTACAAAGAATTTGGTGAATGCATATCAGGCGTAGGCGTGCATGACACAGCATACAATGTATTTGGTAACAACAACATTTGTAGTAATATCTTAATAAGCAATCCGCCATGGCTCTGCCCATGAAAGAAATGTTCCGGGCTGCTTCTGCCAGCATCCGGGCCGCGGTAAGCGCCGCCAGGGAGGGGAGGGCCATTCTCCTCCATGACGGTGAGGGCAGGGAAAACGAGGTTGACATTGTATTTTCTGCGGAGCGCTGCACACCAGAAAGCATAGCATTCATGAGGAGCAGCGGCGGGGGTCTGATATGCGCTGCGATAGGCAACGAGGTTGCATCGGCCATAGGTCTTCCATTCATGCATGATCTGCTTGCTTCGGCAGCCGAACGCTATCCTGCCCTCTCAGGGATTGTGGAGGGGAGCACGCCGTACGGAGGCAGGCCCGCATTCTCGATATCGCTCAACCACAGGGACTCATACACCGGTGTCAATGACAGAGAGAGGAGCGCGACAGTGATGGCAATAGGGCGCGTTGCCCGCCTTGTCTCGGAAGGGGGCGATGCGGCGTCCGAGTTCACATCGCTCCTCAAGGCACCGGGGCACGTCCCCCTGCTAATAGAGGCGCATGGGTCGCTCAGCGAGAGGAGGGGGCATACCGAACTCTCGATAGCAGTAATGAGGATGGCTGGTCTGCCGCCTGCCTCGGTTGTATGTGAAATGCTTGACAGCAGGACGCACAGGTCCCTTTCTGTCGAGGATGCGGCCATGCTTGCGTCCGATGCCGGTCTCCCCCTCTTGGAGGGGAGCGAACTGCCCTGAGGTGCCGCAGGATGACAGCAGTCAGGCTTGCGGTCGTATGCTCGCAGTTCAACGGCGAAATAACGGACAGGATGCTCGGCGCCGCTCTGGCTAGGTGCAGGGAAGCGGGGGCAGATGTCATGTTTGTCTGCAGGGTGCCTGGAGCATTCGACATGCCCCTGTTCATAGACGAGCTGGCTGGCAGGGAGGATGTGGATGCGGTGGTAACCCTGGGCGCCATTGTCACAGGTGAGACGAAGCATGATGAAGTCATAGCATCAAGCCTTGCCTCGAGCATCACTGCCCTCTCCCTGAAGCATGGCAAGCCTGTTTCCCTCGGAGTGACAGGCCCCGGCATGACCTGGGAGGAAGGTTCCGGAAGGGCGGAGGAGTATGCATCAAGGTCTGTGGACGCTGCCATGAAGATGGTCGCATCCATCGCCAGGCTGAGAAGCGGGAGGCTTGAGGATGAGCGCCCGGCCGTCATCGAATAGCCGCACACCCCCCGGGGAGGAGGGCCTGCGGGAAGAGACGTCTCTTGTCATCAGCGACGTGACTCTCCTGGCGGGCATGGACCTTGAACCGGTCGAGCACGCGGAGATCGGGGTCAGCAGCGGGAGGATAGGCAGGGCAGGCAGGGCTGACACAGTGATAGACGGCAGGGGGCTGATAGCCATGCCCGGGCTGGTCAACGGCCACATACACCTGAATGATGCGCCGCTGAAGGATCTTGGCGTCGGGCTTCCTATGGACGAACTGATACACCCGGTCAGCGGGCTTAAGAGGAAGGGACTGGAGTCAATCGGGGAGGAGGCGAGGCTGGAGGCCATGTCCTCGGCCGTCGTGGAGATGGTCCGCGGGGGCATTACAACTGCCGTTAACTTCCACGAGGAGGGGAGCGGAATAATCAGGAAGCTGCTCTCATCCACCGAACTGTCGAAGGTGCTGGTAAACCTCTGCAGGCCTGCAACTTACTTCGATCAGGCGGGCATCGAGAGGAATGAGCCATACGCCGGGGAGGAGATGGAGAAGTTTGCTTCGGAACTGCGCTGGTTCCAGGGGGCCGGGCTGAGCGGCACGAACGAATACTCTGACAGCGCAATGGAGCAGGTATCCAGTGCGGTGGCGGGGCTGAAGGCGATACACGCTGCCGAGAGCGGCGCGGCCGCCATGAAATCGATGAGGATGACCGGGCAGACTGAAGTGGAGAGGGCCATAGCGCACCTTTCGCCAGACATGCTTGTGCACATGACGCACGCCGGGAGGGAGGATATAGAACTGGCCTCGGCTGAGAAGGTTTCCGTTGTATTCTGCCCGCGCTCGAACGCAATACTAGGCAACGGTATGCCGAAGGTTAGGGAGGTCATTGACTGCGGCATTCCTGCAGGTCTCGGGACAGACAACCTGATGTTCAACGCGCCTGACATGTTCAGGGAGATGGACTACACATCGAGGATGCTCAGGGGTTCCGCCGGAGACCCGTCGAAGATAGGCAGCCTGGAGGTTCTAAGGATGGCCACCTCGTCCGGAGCTGTGGCAGCGGGTCTGGGCGGCAGGAGGGGAGCTATTGCGGATGGCTATGATGCGGACATAATCCTGCTGGATGCGGGTGGAAGGCTTGCAGGGACTCACGACATCCATTCCTCGATAGTGCACAGGGCGACCGTCGCAGATGTCGCCGGCACAATCAGGGGCGGGCGGTTCCTGCACAGGACGGACAGAATAAGGGTGATGAAATAATGTTTACCGGGATAGTGGAAGGAAGGGGCAGGGTAGCGGATGTGAAGGAATACGGGACGAACAGGCGCCTGGTGATAGACATAGGAAGGGCGGCCGCAGGCGTGTCTCCCGGCGACAGCGTTTCAATCAACGGTGCCTGCCTCTCCGTGATATCCAGGAAGGGGAGCGCCCTCTCCTTCGATGCGATTGCGGAGACGCTGAGGAAGACAAATCTGGGCGACCTTGCAAGAGGGAGCAGGGTGAATTACGAGACAAGCATGACAGCAGGCGACCTGATAGGGGGGCATTTGGTTACTGGCCACGTGGACGGCACAGGAACGATTTCGGCCGTGGAGGATGAGGAAGGCTCGAAGAGGATGGTTGTGTCCGTTCCGCAGGCCATGGCATCGATGGTCATGGAGAAGGGGCTGATTGCCGTGGATGGCATCAGCCTCACGCCTGCGGAGGTGGGCAGGAGGAGCTTCACCCTCTACCTCATCCCTGACACACTGGCAAAAACAACCATATCGGAAAGGAAGAAGGGGGACAGGGTGAATATAGAGCTGGACCTGTTCGGCAAATACATCAGGAAATATGTTGAGAGCATGATGCCAGCGCGGGAAAAAAAGTAAGCGGTTGTTCGTAATTCGTCATGCTCATTATCATACTTGGGAATAATGAAGCAAGTTTAAAAAGCAAACATGATGGATTAAAAACAGATGCCCTTCGACCTCGAGTTCGGCTGCAAGAATCTTGTTTCCCTCATAGTTTCGAGGAAAACAGCCGACTCGCTGACCAGGAATGACTTCAACAAGCTGCCCGAAAGGGAGAGGCTGGACTATATAAACCAGCTCATAGACCTGGGGTGGGTCAAGGAGCAGCGGCCGGCATCCGGAGGGGAGTATGTCATATACGCCTTCACCGACAAGGGCAGGAAGATATACGAAAACCCGGTGGAGCTGCTGAGTCTGACTGATGCCGAGCAGGAGCACATATCGCTGCTGAGGAAGCTGGACTCGCTCAAGAATGATGATTCCGTGGCATTGATGCCACAGGTCCTGCTGTCGCTTGCGAATGCATGCCTGGGTGTCGGGAGGTATGACAGCGCGCTCATGTATTCCATCGAGCTCCAGAAGCGCGCCGAATCGATGAAGAGCACATACTTCAAGGCCGAGGCTGAGCTCATGGTGGGAAGAGTGGACAACGCCAGGGGGGAGCTGGAATCGTCGCTGACTTCATACCTGGAGGGTGCGGACCTGTTCAGGAAGATTGGTGAGGTGGCGAGGGAGGCAGACTGCCTCAGGTCTGCCGGCGGGGTGCTGTTCAAGATGGGCGACTACAAGAGGGCCATGGTTTTGTTCGAGGAGAGCAAGAACAAGTTCCTCCAGATCAGGCACATGCTCGGTGTTGCCAAGTCGAAGAGCAACCTGGCAATCCTCTACTCAATAGCCAATGATTATGACACGGCCGAGAAGTACTGGAAGTATTCGCTTGAATTCTTCCAGGCGCTCGGAGACAAGGAGAGCGAGGGAAAGATATACAATAACCTTGGAGCGATGATGCTGGAGGCAGGCAGGCTCGAGGCTGCATCCAGCTACCTGAGACAGGGAATACTGGCCTGCAGGGCTGCGAAGGACAAGTACTCGGAATGTGCAGCAGTAATCAACTTTGCGTATGCCCAGGCCAAACTTGGATTCTTCGAGCTTTCAAAGAATGCACTGGAGTCGGTTTCTCAGGTCCTAAGGGAGGGTTACGACACTTACATGCTCGCCCTCTCTGAACTTGTTATGGCCATGTATCACAACAACAGAGGAACCTGGAGTGAATCTGAGAAGAAGTTTCTCTCGGCAATCAGACTAGCAACCAACTCAGGTAATTCCGTTGTCATCTCCGCGTGCCACGCGGAATACGGGAATGCTCTGCTGGCCAGAAACCTGAAGGACAAGGCAGTCACCGAGATCGAGCTTTCCAAAGAAATAAACCAGAAACTGAGCCAAAGTGATATAAGAAAAGGTTTGGCCTCTTCATGATTAAAAGGCTAACAGCATTCAAAGTGGAGTGTACAACACCAATTTGTGTGCCCCCCTCGCATTTTTAGCAAAGGCTCGAACAGCGGCAACTGGGCTATAGTCGAAATCAGGCTCCCTGAGTCTCCTCCAACTCAGGAAGCAAATAGCCACAGCTACTGCAGTCCACGACGTAGTTTTTCGAATACTCTCCCTCGCTGTTATGTGTACCTGTAGTTTACTTTATAAACTGTTCGCCGGTCCGCCGACAATTTCGCGGGCCCGAGTCTGACATTTTATGCTGTCAGGAACGGAGAGGCAAGGAGATTGAATGAAAACAGGTAACAAAAAAATAACCTGTGAGGACGCCTGAACCTCCATCCCCTGAACGGTCGCGGAGGGATAAAACTGTACTAGCCAGCAGCCCCGGAAAATGTCACTGTCTCCGCCCGGCGCGGGGGAGTTGGTGAAGGGCTCATTTCCAGGACAGGGCAGCTGCCCTTATGCATGCGGAAATGCACAGAGGCGGTGGTCGGGGAGCTGATTGCCATTTGACGAAAAACAAAAACATGCTACGAAAATGACAGGAGTGCGGCACTCGACAGTATGATAAACCACGAATGTGTCGATGTTCCGGGTGCATCTGCTGACAGTCATATACGCATATCTTGGCGGTGAGGACGATCCGAAGAAGTGCACTGCAAGGAAGATGGTCAGGTTCGGGCTGGCAAGGGCTGTCAGGCGTCTTTCTGCCCTGCCGGGTGATTCGGTTGTTCTGGACCCCTCGGCGCCGAAGGCCATTTCGGCAGAGGACAGGAGGGCAGCGGCAGAAGGGGGCATTGCTGTCCTCGACGTTTCATGGAACAAACTGGAGAGGAATCCTGCGGGCTTTTCACTCAGGACGAGGAGGGCCCTCCCTTACCTGGTTGCGGCAAATCCCGTGAACTGGGGGAAGCCGATGAAGCTGAGCAGCGCAGAGGCTGCGGCCGCCGCCCTGTTCATACTGGGGGAGGAGGAGCAGAGCAGGGCGCTCCTTTCGAAATTTTCATGGGGACACACCTTCCTTGAGCTCAACAGCGAGCCTCTCGTGCGCTATGCCGCGGCAGGCACAAGCGCAGAGGTTGTGGCAATACAGAGCGATTATGTTTCCTAGTCCAGTGGAAGCGGTATTTCCACTGTTTCCTGTGGAACTGCTGGCCCTGTCACTTGTCCGGAATCCCAGCAGTCACATTTATTAAGCGAAGTTCCATGAGCAGTCCTCCTGAAGGGTTGCAGGGGAAAAAAGATTGGCGATATCACCATCCATCCATTACAATGACGAGGACCTCGCATCAAGGTGGAGGGAGTTCTTCGAGGACACGGGCATGAGGGGGCATGCAATCCTGCTTGCCGACAGATACCCCGAGGAGAGGAGTCTGAGAATAGATTTTCAGCACATAAACGCCTATGATCCCGACCTCGCCTCGTACCTTCTTGAAAACCCGGCCAAGGCTGTCAAGGCCGCAGAGAATGTCATGCACTCCCTACTGCCGGCTGAAAGGAGCCAGGTGAGGCTCCATTTCAGGCTCCAGGGACTTCCACTGGACGCAAGAGTGGAGATAAGGGATTTGAGGAGCAAGCATCTAGGCAAGATGGTCTGCATCGAAGGTCTGGTGAGGAAGGCTACCGAGGTCAGGCCGAGGCTTGTGGACGCGGTCTTCAGGTGCGCGAGGTGCGACACCGAGCTGCATGTGAAGCAGGAGGGCGTGCTTCTCAAGGAGCCGCTGGAGTGCTCCAGGGACGGTGGCGGATGCGGCAGGACGTCAGGGTCGACGAAGTTTATACTGCTTCCTGAGGAGAGTTCATACGAGGACACGCAGAAGGTGGAGGTCCAGGAGTCCCCGGAAGGGCTGAGGGGAGGGGCGCAGCCTGAGAGGCTTGAGGGTTTCCTCATTGACGACATCACTGGAAGGATTTCACCCGGCGACAGGGTGATTCTCAACGGAATACTCACTGGAAACCAGCGCTCCGGACCGCAGGGCAAGTCCACTCTGTTCAACATAATGCTCCAGGTCAGCTCCGTGGAGTACAGGGAGCATGAGTATGATGAAATCAAGATCACACCGGAGGACATAGAGAAGATCAGGGATGAGGCATCGAAGGAGGACATTGTGAAGGAGATAGCCCACTCCATCTCCCCTACAATCTACGGTTTTGACATAGAGAAGGAGGCTTTTGCGCTTCAGCTTTTCAGCGGCGTTTCAAAGGTGATGCAGGACGGCACAAAGATCAGGGGAGACATACACATACTTCTCGTCGGTGACCCCGGTCTTGCAAAAAGCCAGCTGCTCAGCTACATGTCTCAGCTTGCCCCCAGGGGTATATACACGAGCGGAAAGAGCTCCTCTGCAGCGGGCCTTACGGCCGCGGCCGTGAAGGATGAATTCGGCGAGGGGAGATGGACGCTTGAGGCTGGAGCGCTTGTCCTCGCGGACAAGGGGATTGCATGCGTCGATGAGCTCGACAAGATGTCTGACAATGACAGGAGCGCAATGCACCAGATCATGGAAAGCCAGATTATAACTGTGGCGAAGGCGGGCATCACGGCAACGCTTCAGGCAAGGTGCTCAATACTCGGCGCCGCTAACCCTATCTACGGAAGGTTCCAGAACGAGCAGATGCTCGGTGCGCAGATTGACATGCCTCCCGCCCTCCTCTCCAGGTTCGACCTCATATTCATACTCCAGGACAAGCCCAATTCAAGCAGGGACCGGAGCATTGCGTCGCACATACTGAAGGCGCACAGGGTCGGTGAGAGGAGGAAGCTGGAGAAGACGCCTGAAGGCGTCGAGGAGAGCACGGTGGCGGAGGAGAGCAGGCTTGTTGAGCCTGTCTTCGACAGGGAATTCCTGCGCAAGTACATATCATACGCGAAGCGCATCAACCCCATACTGACGGATGATGCCATCGCCATCATCATGGAGGAGTACCTGCGCATCAGGAAGCTTGGGGAGGAGCCGGGTGCCTCGATGCCAATAACAGCAAGGCAGCTGGAGGCATATGTCAGGCTCTCCGAAGCATCTGCCCGCGGCAGGCTGAACGAACTGGTGGAGAGGCAGGATGCCGAGAGGGCGATAAGGATAGTCGGGCACTACCTGCAGAAGCTTGCAAGGGAGGGGGACGTGCTGGATATCGACAGGATCGGAGGCGACATGAGCCATAACCAGAGGAGCCACATCGCCACTGTCCTTGATATAATCAGGAATGTGCCTGACGAATTTGGAGGCGCGGCCATTGGAGATATTGTCGAGAAGGCGAAGAAGATGAAGATCGACGAGGTCGAGGCCAGGAAGATTGTTGAAAAACTCGCCAGGACCGGCGAGATATATGAGCAGAAGGCCGGAGTCTACAAGATAGCCAACAAGTGATGACCTTGCTCTCCCTCAAGATACACAGGAGCCAGCGCGAGACAGTTGTGGCGGTCTGCGACAGCGAGATACTCGGAATGAAATTCCACGATGATGGCAGGAGGATTGAGGTTTACAGCAGCTTCTACGGCGGGAGCCTGATAAGGGAAGAGGAGCTTGAGGGATACCTCAAAGCATCCACCATAATGAATCTCGTTGGCAGGAGGACAGTCGGGCTGGCAATCACCCTCGGCTACGTGGACCCTGACAGGGTCCTCACAATAGGGGAGACGGTGCATGCACAGGGTGCAACCATGCAGAAGTGACGGCCGCAGCCGGATGGCGAATAGTAACTGGTCAGCCTGTTGAAAACAGATGATATTTGCCGAATATCATTCGGCACTGCCACCATGAATGGCGGCACGCTATCCGGATGATGGCCTGATGAGCTTAGCGCCATCAGTGAACAGATCCAT
>JAJZXY010000010.1 GCA_021806165.1 Thermoplasmata archaeon | reverse complement strand
GTTCGTACAGTGACGCATTTGCCTGCTGTTCAACTTCCATCTCCATTACGTTGTTCAGGAACCACTCAACGAGGGAAACCATTCCCTCCCTGTTCTGTTCCAGAAACCCAACCATTATATCCTTCAGCTCTGTTGTTTCCATGCCTTGTGTTTTCATGTTTAACACTCCATATGTTTCGCAGGAAGACACAAGGTCTAAATGAATTTACAGAAAACGCTGTACACTACCTCCAGGCTGGTTCTATTTGCATAAATACGTGGCTCCTGCCATCGGCTAATACGTTTGATGATAACAAGATGATTTGTATCATGTCTATCCAGAGTCGAAAGGGCATTGTTATGAAAAGCCTTGTGAAACCGAGCACTCAGCTCTCTCAATTCCACTTTCTATTGTTGAGGTCATGTTCCTCCGATTGTTTCGCCTTGACTAGATGCCTGCGGGTTCTTTCACCACTGAAATAACTCTTGATTTCTTGCTTAAACAGCAAATACACCCCTACGGAATTCGCACCAACTACGATCAGTGACGTTATGTAAATCTCAACTGAACCACCTTGGAAAGGAGCAATTGGAAAGAACCCATACAGCAAACTAATGGTCTGCAGACCTCCAAGCAGCAAGATGTACCTGATCCAACTTAGCGCGCCTTTACCATGATTTTCTTCGACGCGAGGTAAGCTATTTGTGAATTTGTAGCTCATGTAGCCAATTAAATTCAAAAGGCAAACTACGCCTGCAAACGACAAAGGATAGATTGCGCTTGAGACCTTCATCGGATGGGAGTTCAAGTAGGGGATGAACATTGTCACGGTAAGGAGAAGGATTGCTGCTCCAATTAACAAGAGATAAATTCCGATCTTGACCTCATTTTTCATGGGATTCTCACCCTCTCCTTTTAAAATCCAGGAGGTGCGGAACCATGAACCGGCCATACACTTTCATGAGGTGGCTCGTCATATAACGCTTGTGTCCAGTACTTCGTGTTGAAATTAGGGAAGTAATCCCAGTTCGGATACGAAGGAGAATTAATGCCGTAATACTTATTTGAATAGAAACCAGTCTCCATGTATGTGTATATACCATAAAACCAACTTACGGTTGCCCCCGCCATCGCGTATATTACTACGTTTCCATTCGAGTTGGCATAATTAGGTTCAATTCCAAATGATTGGTACCCTATAAACTCAGTTAGAATCCCAATGGCAAGAGCGGCTGCTTGACCCACAGGTCCTGCGTATCCAGCCACAATCTCTCCCAATGCAGTACCCAAGATCAAGAAATCAACAAAGAGCAACCATTCATCTTCGGGAGTATAAACCGGTTGCGTCATACTGGCTACAAACAGAATCGATATCCCCCACCAGAATGATCTTTGGTAAACTCCCGGGTCGAAGTTGAAGTAGATAGGATCGCTCTTAATTGTAACTGTAACATTGTTATTGACTACACTTTCAGTGTAGCTCTCCATCGAGCTGTCGTTTTTTAGATTACCTGACAAGTTTGCGTCAACCACAGTCACTGAGTTATTCGGGTCACTAAATAGGTAGTAGCCCGTGGAAGTGTAATTCGGGTCCAGTGTGTGCAGGCTGACATTTTCCTCGCCAGTTGCAACATTCGTCACATTCGAGTATAGTGAATATACCTCTGTTGAATTCGTATAGAGAGTGGAGGTCGTTGGACTACTATTTGACTTATACTGCTGAACCTCAACTGATGTATTTGCATAGTCTGCAGACCTCAACCTAGTTAGACTTTGATTTATGTTCTCCGAACTACCCGTATAGGTTTCGTTTAGCGTGGATGTGTTAGACCACCTTTCATTGTAATTTGTAGTATTGAAGTAGCTCACTGTGCTATTCACCAGGTCAATCGTTGAGAAGTCGTTGGATTCAGCACTGGTGTTAATTTCACTTTGTAGGAATGTAAAGGAGTAAGTCGTGTTGTTCAAAACAATCTGCCCATCAGCCCTGTCATTAATGTAGCCCGTCGCATTATCCACGAGGGAGGTGAAGCCTGTCAGATCTATACTTGAGTAATTCCAATTAGGATTGAAGTAGTTGACAAGCTTCTTAATGCTCCCCAATGCAGTGCTGTTGTTGATGAAGTATATTTCGAGCACTACGCTGTTTCCATTGATGGTGAGCGAACCAGAAGCTGGGATCGGTGAGAATTGGCTAAGCTTGTCAATTGTGTATGTAAGCGTCCCATCTGAAACCCCTACTTTGATGGTCATTCCGGTCGTGATATATGTACTGCTGCCGATTTTGGCGGACCACTGTGTCCCGCTTGGCACTTCAGCAGATGTGTTTTCTGCAAATTCGACAGTATACGCTGGATTATATGTGACGTCCACTGTGACACCATATCCACTGTCCAGTGATCCAGACGATGGAGAAGGGGTTGTGCCAAACACGGTCGATACTGAGTAGCTGTACTGCGTGCTCTGTGCGGCATTGAATATAATGTCAGATGACGTAGAACTCAGAGTGCTGTGAGTGCCACTATGAGTCAAGGTTACTGACCATGATGTCCCAGAGGTGAGACCACTTTCAATGAACTTGACTTGGACTGACCCTGGAATGCGATTTGGAGAGTGGGGAAAGGCATTTTCCGAGCTTCCTACCGACCTGGGTGTGAGAAATATGCCAACTCCAAAAACACTGACAAGCATCACTACAGCAGCGAATACAGCAAATATCACAACGGCTAGAGACATACTTTCTTTCTTCCAGTCAACCAAGCCAGTTTACTCCCGCTTTATCTGGTTGCATCGTCCTCTTCAAGCGATATTGTTTCTTTATCTGCTTCTGGATACTTAAGCTTCGTGAATTTGTAACTGTTCACCTTTCTGGCAAATGAGTGCAAATTGACGTCGTTTCTGCCGGATTAATATCTAGCCTGTACCAAAAATATATACGTAGGAGCGTACTATGCCAGTGAACGATAACAGTTGTCCAATTCTTGATTCGAATTTCTTGAATCTGACGACGAAACAGTGACGCTCAACAGGGAGCATAGAAGGCGCACACTCGAACAGTTCAGGCGGCTCGAGAAGGAGTTGAATAAGGCGCAGAGACGATAGAGAGACAGAACAGAGTCATAGTGTAACAGAAATAGAGTAACAGAATGAGAAGATAGGGAAACTCACTGAAGGATTGAAGAAGATGAAGAGCAAGCCGCAGAAGCTCCTCCTCCACAGGTAAGATATCCGAAGCTAGTGGTGTCTGATGGTGATAGCATCTGAGGACTGTTCTCCACCCTCCTTATCTTCTCATTGGGTTTCCTGTTCACCTCCACAAATCTTCCGTTTTACTTCTTGAGGTGCTGGAAACGTCGCGGCAGCTCCTGTTTATACTCCTTCGTGAATGTAGGCTTATCATCATCCCGGAGGATCAGAACGGCAGAATGCTTAGCTGTATACCACAGCTACACTGTTATGGCGATTGGCGATCCTAGTTATGTGTCCATGTACAAAGGAAATAAAAATAAGCAGACGGGCTTTCCAAAAAGTTGGTTCTCATGCTCAACTACCGTAAACGTGAGTAGTTACAAATGTGTTTAACAGCCGAAATTAATTCTGACTTGAGAAACATTTGGAAAGAGGAACGGAAGTCTGGCAAAAGGCATCAATACGATGAATTTCTTAGGAGATGGCCAATGCAGTATCCTGAACTCCGTGAAAACTGTATTGTTTTCGTGGGCTTGAATCCTTCTTTCAGAGAACATCATGATGAAGTTTGCAAGTTGAACGATACAGAAGAACTGGACTCGTTAGAGAAGAGGAAGAGCGTCACACTTGCTCAAACTGAGAGCGAGGGTCGAATGTCTCAGGATTCTTATTATTATTATGACGCGTTCGATTGTTTCGTGAACAGAGTGAGCGACACATTAAGTCTTAAGTTTAAATGGGAGGCACTTGAGGTTTTTGCTGTCAGAGAGAGAAGGCAGGAGACGGTAAAAAAACTTCTGAGAAGTGAATCCGGATGGACGGATTTTGCAAAACAGCAATGGAAAGTATTCCATAAAGCTTTGAATGAAATCAAACCCGTTTGTGTCGTTGTAGCAAACGCATTCGCTTCAGATTTGATTTCAAATCATATGGATGTAGCCGACGGCATCGAACCAAAATTTGATATTGTTGATAGCGAACTGTTGAGAGTTAGGGGATACCGTACTGTTAAGTTGAATGGAACGGATGTTCCGCTGTTATTGTCAGGCATGACTAGCGGTCAACGACTGCTTGATAAATATTCATTGGAACGATTGATTTGGATGACGTGCAAGTCTGTAAGTGAAATGCATTGACTGAAAATTTCGCTTAACCTGACATAATGACCGTTCGAAAAGAACCGTTATTCTTCCTTGGGAAAAATCTTGATCCCATATCCATCTATATCGCCAATTATTGGGCCTTTTCGAATTATATTCTCGAATTGCCTATAATATTTATCAATTCTCCTGTTATATTTAAGTGAAATCGCCGAGGAAATGCAATCTGCGGCTTGCAAAAAGTTATTATTTGTATCGTCTTGAAATATTAGGCTCTCTATTATCCTCTTTACAGGCTTTCTTTTATATTTATTCAATACGTCTTTTAGTTTCACTACCTTAGATTTATCATCGGCATCCTTTGGTATCTGTTTCTTGGCAACTATAATTCCATACTTAAGTATATCATCGTGAAAACTTACAAGTTGGTTAATTTCAGCACTATTCTTGGCCCTGTCCATTATGACGATTCCGAAATTATCCTGTCCGCTGTCTTCTAGGAAATGTTCATAACGTTCCAAAAGAAAACTATAAGCAAGTCTGAAGTTGAGTTCCTTGCGCTGGGAACTCATTTTTTCCTTGTTTATCAGCGACGCAACAACGAGACAATTGCTTTTGTTGAGTAAAGAATAAAATTCTCCAAAAAATCTCTCTCTCCTTGCGTGCTTACTTCGTCTTATGGTTTTCAGATTGGCATAAGGATTGTCCAAATAATTCGTTTTCAACCTTCGTATCTCCTCATCCATGCTTCTCCATGAACTATGAGGTGTTATGCAACCAGCCATTACAAGATATTCCGAGTTCCTATCATAGCTCTCATCGATGTACATCGTATAGGACATCGATTAGAAATCATACCTGGTTGATATAAGTGTATACTTCCCATTATCACACAAGGAGTCGCATTGATGAATATGGTCTTTGATAATGTTGGTTTTTGTACCAACTGTATTTATTTTGAGACTTCATCGTAGTCGCAAAGAGTCCTGCCTATACGTAATAAAGAGAAGAACTCAACACATATCGTGTAGTCGTAGTCCAATTATTAATTGACGTGTGTCATTCATTCTGTGTAAAAATTGGCGCGTAGTTAACTTCTTAAATTGGTCCTTGAACCCCAGTTGAGGATATTGAATCAATCTCTGATAGAGATATCAATTCCTCAGGATAGAAAGAAAATGCCAGAAAAGAAAACAGGAAGTGAGCCAGCACTTTTAATGAGTGCTGAAGAGTTTATGAAAAAGTACCCAGTATCTAACAGAGCTGGGGGACGAGCTAGAAACCAGAGAAATCAACAGGCTATCGAACTGGTCCAGAAATACCTGAATGAAAAGAAAACCGGGTATATCATCATTAATTCCGACCCGTTCTTTTCCAGTGGCCTTGTAATGGTTCTTCGCAAAGAGATCAAGGACACAAGTAGAGTCGTAGCTCACTGGTTCGATACCAAAGATAAATCTGTGAAAGATGAGGTATCAAAGTTTACAAAACAAACCTCAAGGTATCTAGTCCAGATCGAAATCGTCTAAAATCTCTTATCAGTATGGACTTGAACTCATATCAGTATGGGTCCGTCCAGATTTGAACTGGAGTCACCAGCACCCCAAGCTGGAAGGATACCAAGCTACCCCACGGACCCGATGCTCCTGCCCCGTCAGTGGAACGGGAGGACCTCGTCAATGAGGTCCGCATGCGATATTATCATCCTGCGGCAGCAGTATCTGTTGATGCCCATCGAATCGAGCACCTCCTTGGCAGTCTCCCCCATCGCAGTCCTCTTGAGGAAAATCTCATACGAACTGCCTATCACCTTGCCGCATGTGAAACATCTTACCGGTATAATCATTGGACATCACCTGTATGACTTCTGTTTCTTCTTTCTCGCGCCCCTTCCCTGAGGCTTCTTGGGCAGCTTGCGTCTCGGGTCGCTTATGAGCAGTGATCTGTCATACTGTCTGAATACCATTTCAAGCTGCTCGTCCTTGAGGAAGGAAATCAGACTGCGCGCTATTGCAGTCCTCGCGGCCTCCGCCTGTCCCATGAAACCTCCGCCCCTTACGCTGACGTCAATATCCACAGAGAGAGCCTTTTCCCCTGCCAGCAGCAGCGGCTCATGTATCTTCCTTCTGGCGAGCAGAGGAACATGAATCTCGAGCGGAACGCTGTTTATTCTAACACGTCCCTCCCCCTTCCTGACGACAGCAGTGGCGACGGATGTCTTCCTCTTTCCAACATCAATAAGCGTGTTTTCGCTCATTCCTTCACCTTCGCGCCCAGCAGCTTGGATACGTCTGCGAGCATAACATACCTTCTCCCCCCGGGTGCTATGGCAACTCTTTCCGGAGTCTCGGCCGAAAGCTCCCTCGGGGAGCCCATGTATGCCTTCAGCCTCTTGAGGGCACTCTTGCCGCGTGCGGTGCCAAAGGGAAGCATGCCTCTGACAGTCCTCCTGAGGATCCTGTCAGGCATCCTTGGATAATAGGGGCCCCTGATGGCTTTTCCCCTGTTGTAGGCGCCGTAGTACTGGCGGTAGTTGTCCTCAATGCTGCCAGAGAGGAGTATCTTGTCTGCATTGATTACCGTTATCTCTTCGCCGTTGAGAAGGCGTTTGGCAACAATGCTCGAAAGCCTTCCAAGAATCGCACCGTCCGCATCAATAATAGCCATTGCCATTCCTCACACAATCAGTTTAATATTGGAGCCCGCTGGGTTCTTCTCCGCCAGCTTCTCGATACTTATGAAAACGCCTCCGGCCTCAGCCAGCTTCCTGGCGGCTGTTCCCGAATGAGAGTATGCGGATACAGTCAGCTTCTTGGATATCCTGCCAAAGCCGAGCAGCTTGCCTGGGACCAGAACAGTATCACCCTCGTTGCAAATGCGGTCAAGCTTAGAAAGGTTGACGGCTGCCCTTGACTTGGTAGGTGATTCCAGCCTCCTCGCCACATCCCTCCACAGAGCGGTCTTGCTTCCTGATGAGAGTGTATAAAGCTTTTCGACTAGCATGACGAGCTGTGGATTGTTCTTTCTGGCTATGTATCTGGAATGTTTTCCCATTTATTCAGCACCCAGTTGATTTTTGAGCTATCATGCTACTGTTTATAAACTTTTCACCCGTCACGCACCCCCTTCGGACCATAGCGTTAGGGACATGACAGCCCCCGGGACCGTGACCTCTGCCTGAAAACCGGGGAAGCCTGGTCTGTTTCTACAAAAGTTATTTTAATCGGCGGCTATTGCGTGATGAGTTGATGGTGATCCTGGAGGATATAAGAATCCTTTTTGATGAGAGGCGGATGAATGGTTCTTCCTCCTGTCACCTGCACAAGGGCGTGACCGACAGCACCCTCCGGCTGCCGTGCCGCCTCATACGGATGGTGTAACACTTGATCAGATTCGGACCTGCGGGAATACCCCTGTCATGCAAGGGCAGGACGCTTATGGACGGCATAGAGGACGTCCATGCTCTTGGTCTCACCGCAATGGAAGTTCAGCTTGTCAGGTCATCCACATTCGAGCGCCTCCCTGATGATGAGGAGATCGGTCACTCGCCCTCCGAACTCGAGACCGACCTGATTATACAGGTCAGCAGACCCGACGGGAAGAAAGCGGTCATTATCAACGACCCTGATGAGAAGATCAGGTCCGGTGACAAGCTTACAGTGCTAGAGAGCGGCCTCTGCCACTCCTACCTGGAACTGTATGACATGGCCGAGTTCGCAAGGGATCACGATGTCCAGCTCTCCGTCCATTCCAACTACTACGTGGACCTTTCCGGCAGGGCTGAAATGGTTGAGAGAAGCCAGAACAACATCAAATGGGCCGGACTGATTTGCGATGCGCTGGACGGCGTCCTTGTCTCCACCCAGATGGGTTTCTATGGCAGCAAGGGCAAGAAGAACGGTTCCGAGGCGATAATAAAGAACATGAGAGCCATCAGGGACTGGTGGAAGGAGAACAAACTCTCCCCCCGAATAGGCCTGGAGACGAGCGGAAGGCAGGAGATATACGGCAGCGTCGACGAAGTCCTGTCTGCTTCAAAGAGGATAAAAGGGACTGTGCCGGTGGTCAATTTCGCACATCTTCATTCAAGGGAGAACGGGAGCCTCAGGGAAGTCGATGACTTTTCGAAGGTCATCGACAAGGCCAGGAGGGCCGGTGAGGGACTCCTCTATACATCATTTTCCGGCGTGGAGCACCATGGTGGAAACGAACTGCGCCTTACGCCGATAAAGCGCGGGGACCTCAGGTTTGAGCCCCTGGCGGAGCTGATAGTCGAGGAGAACGCTGAAATGACAATCATTTCATCCTCCCCACTTCTGGAGCATGACGCGATTTACATGAAAGTCATATTCGAGAGGGTGCTGACAAGACAGATTTCGAGGGTTGAGGAGATCAAGGAGAAGTAGGCGATCGCCTGTAGACTGCAAAGTCTGCCCGCTTCGCCACGCCCCCCACAAGCATGTAAATCCCGAGATCCTTTTCCACCGCATCATACACGGCGGCAACTGACAGCGTTTCGCCAAACCAGCGTCTGTGTGTGCGTATGTCCGTTTCTGACATGAAGCTCCCCACGCCGGTGTGCGAATGGTACCAGCCCACCACGACACTTCCCGCACCAGCCCATGAATCGTCCACATCTCCCTTCCTGTCTACAATGACATGGTGCATTGTGCCCACCGTTGGGAGCGCCGCTGCACCCTCAATCCTGAGGAGCTTTCTTTCCCCATGCATGAACGGATGGCCGTAGAGGAGTCCCATGGCCTCCATCCCGTTCGAAAGAGCGTCAGCGGAGTCGCGCGCTATCCGGTCTGCAACTCTCTCCGACATGTAGACCGCGCAGTCCGGACAACCGGGCGGCGGGCTCTCACTCACCATCCTGTAGCGCCTCGAGCCAATGATGCGCACGCCCGTCAGCTCACCCCTGCGCTACGTGCTCCACAGCTGCGATACAGCTTGGAAAGTTCAGCGGCTCTGCTGCGTTCGGGTGCTCCAGAAGCTCTGCCACCCCCTCCACTATTGAGAGGAGCGTTCTGTCCGCTCTCCACTCCTGGAGAAGGCGCATGCACACCACTCCCCCCTCAGACGGATGGGATATGTTAGGGTGTGAAATGTCCGTCTGCCATACAAGAAGGGGCTTGGAAAATGGATAATCCCTCCTTATTCCAAGCATGAACATGTTGTCATCTGTGTCGACAAGCTTTCCTCCTGAAAGCTTCTTCCCGGTGACGCCCCTGAGCCTGACTCGGAACTCCATCGGGAAGGATGCGGGTGCATTCGACACCTCTGCCCCCTCAACAGTCGCACGCCCGCTGTGCGACAGCATCTCCATCTCCCTCGTAATCCTTCTCTGGAGAAGTTCAACCGGGAGCGGAATCAGCCTCCCTCCGGGTCGGGCAGGAGTTCAACGGTGTCACCGTCCTTTAGCCCGCTTTCCTCAACTGTGCTTGAAGCGGAGAGCAGCTTTTTCCCGCATCTTATCAGGTAGGCGTCCCTGGACATCGACCAGAATGCAACAGCGCTGTCGAGTATCTCCTGCACCTTCGTCCTTCCCTCAACCTCCATCAGAGTGCTGTTCCCGCTCTGGGAATTCCTTACCTCAATCCTTGTGATTTTCATCTTTCCCACAACCATGATTGTCGCAAACGCCGCTTACCGAAACAATTACAGAATCCAGCTCATTCCTGAGGCCGTTGTACAGAAGCATTCTTCCAGCCTCCCCCTTCCCTGCCGCTATCCTTGCAGCCTCAAGCGACTGCAGCGACCCCGTCAGGGATGAAACAGACGGTTCGGAGGGCACCAGCCTCCTCGGAACGTTCGCCTCTCTTCCTGTGCAGGTGTATCCGAGGTCCACCACCGACATGTGCGTTGCGTTGACAGTGCACTGATAGCATGCACCGTCCGGTGGGATAACCACCTGGACCCTGCCTGCAAGGCCGTCAATGCCTCCGTCCACGTATGGCACACCGCAGTAGTAGCAGTTCGCATTGACATGAAGCCTGGAGGCTATGTTGTCCATGCAGCCGAGGACCATGTCGAAACCAGAGAAGAACTCGTGGTCGAGGCTCCTCGCATCCTCCACCAGAGCCTTAACCGCCACATCATCGTTCATCCGACCGATTGCCCTGGCTGCCGCATCCGCTTTCCTCATGCCTGTTTCGGCATCCTCTCTGCTGAACAGGAAGCATCTGCCCAGGTTAGACCTCTCGACGCTGTCGAAATCCAGAACAGTCAGTTCTCTCGGGCCGTAGAGCACAATGTTCTTGAGCACCTCGTTCCCGAGCGCACCTGCACCTACGACGCAGATGCTGAACCTTCTGAGCGTTGAAAGGTCCAGCCCCCTAACAGACATTATCCTTCCGTACCTGGGGTCTTCCACCATGACCCGCCTCCCGGCTCTGTTAATGCCGAAACGCGGGAGCGCTTATCTGTCTTCTCCCGCGGCTCTCCCGGATGATAACAGCAATGTTAATAGTTAGGCACCTTTCTATACGCGAGGGCGTCCGGATGGAAAAGGATGATTTCAAGGTCACCCCATGGGAGGTGACGGGCGATGTCGACTACGACAAGCTTGTTTCCAGATTCGGCACAAGTTATCTCACAGACGACCTCATTTCCCGGATGCCGGGCGGCAGGGAGAACATGTTCCTGCGGAGGAAAATATTCTATTCCCACAGGGACATTGGATGGCTCCTCGACAGCTACGAGAGGGGCAACCCATTCTACCTCTACACCGGCCGCGGTCCGTCAAGCGGCACACATCTCGGCCACATGCTGCCGTGGATATTCACCAGGCAGCTGCAGGAGATGTTCGACGTGCACCTCTATTTCCAGATGACGGACGACGAGAAATTCCTCTTCAAGGAGCAGCTTACACTTGATGACACAAGGAGGGCGACGCTTGACAACATGCTCGATATTATTGCCGTGGGATTCGACCCTGCCAGGACAAGGATTATCGTTGACACGAGGGACATCTCCCACCTCTACAACATAGCCCTCAGGGTTTCGAAGAAGGTTACATTTTCAACAGCCAAGGCTGTATTCGGCTTCAAGAACAGCACCAACATAGGCTCCATCTTCTACACAGCCATCCAGTCCGCGCCTGCATTCCTGGGGTCAGACATTGCTGGCACCAACGTTCCATGCCTGATACCATGCGGCATCGACCAGGACCCCCACTTCAGGATCACCAGGGATGTTGCACCCCTGCTGGGCTACAACAAGCCCGCACTCATCCACGGGAAGATGCTCCCTGGACTTTCGGGCGGGAAGATGTCCAGCTCGGGAAACGCGGCAATATACACCACCGACAGCGACGCCGAGATACGCAAGAAGGTCATGAATGCGTTCACAGGCGGCAGGTCAACTGTCGAGGAACAGAGGAGGCTTGGTGCGGACCCGGACATTTGCCCGGTCTACCACCATTATGAATTCCTGCTAGAGCCCAGCGATGAGGCTCTTGGCCGCATATACTCGGACTGCAGGAGCGGCGCCCTGCTCTGCGGCGACTGCAAGAAGCATCTCCTCTCCAAGATACTGCCCTTCATGCAGAAGCACCGCGAGAACAGGGAGAAGGCAAGGGATAGGCTTGATGATTTCGTGTTCAGGGGAGGTGAGTGATATTCCTGCCGGGTCAAAGAGAAGTGCTGAGGAGCTCAGTCTTTCGGAGCGCAAGATACTGTCTGCGCTTGCCTCTCTCGGAGGGAAGGCAACGCTCGGCGAGATATCGAACACGGTTAATTTCAAGGGACCTGTACAGCTGATGAACGCACTCAACTGGCTGAAGGCGAAAGGGTATGTCCGGGTGGATGAGAAGATGCTCCGCTTCTACGCGCTGAAGGAGCAGGGCGCCAGGGAGAAGCTCCCGGAAAGGGTTCTGCTTGAAACAATCTCCTCGGGCGATATCAGCATCGAGGAGGCCGCTTCAAAGCTCAGCGACAGGCGGCTCATAGGCGTGGGCGTTGGTTGGCTGCGCAGGAAGGGGTGGGCCGATCTCACCGAAGACAAGAAACTCCATCTCACAGATTCTGGCAGAAAGGCCCTCTCAATGCCGGGCGAGGATGAGCTCCTGCTCGATAGCATGCTGCGCGGCGAGGTCGAGGAGAACGTGGGAAATGCGGCTGTACTGAAGGACCTGCTTTCAAGGCGCGACTACATCCGTCTCATCGAAAGGATGGTCAGGGAGGTAAGCATGCTTCCCAAGGGCGAGGAGGCGGTCAGGGCCGGCCTCTCGCTGGAGGAGGACCTTGCGCAGCTGACCCCCGAGCTGCTCAAATCAGGCAAGTGGAGGGGGTTCAGGCTCCGCCCCTATGACATGAGTGCACCCGTTCCTGCGATGGCGGGGGCAAGGCTCCACCCTGTTGCGAGGACCATCAGGCAGATATCGGGTGTCTTCGCGGAGATGGGCTTCAGCGAGATTGAGGATGCATATGTTCAGAACACCTTCTGGGACATGGATGCACTCTTCACCCCGCAGGACCATCCTGCGCGCGACATGCAAGACACATTCTACCTGTCGTCCCCTGCCGAAATAAAGCCCGAAGCTGCCGTTGCGCGCAGGGTTCGTGAAGCGCACGAGACTGGCGGAAGGACAGGCTCATCGGGATGGAGATACTGCTGGAGCGCGTCAGAGGCCAGGAAGACTCTGCTCAGGACACATACCACGGTTGCAACGATCAGGTACCTTGCCTCCCACAGGAAGCCGCCTGTCAAGGTGTTTTCGGTTGGCAGGATATTCAGGCGCGAGGCGATGGATTCCACACACCTCTCCGAATTCTACCAGATCGAGGGCGTTCTAATGGAGAAGGGCGCATCCATGGACATGCTCTGCAGCGTCCTCCGGGAATTCTACCGCAAGATGGGTCTGAGCGAGATCAGACTCCGGCCAGGCTACTTCCCCTACACCGAACCGTCGATGGAGGTCGATGTCCTGTACAACGGGAAATGGATAGAGATGGGGGGTTCAGGCATATTCAGGCCCGAGGTGCTTCGGCCACTCGGCATAAGGCATCCGGTCCTTGCATGGGGGCTTGGCCTGGAGAGGCTTGTGATGCTCAGGAACGGGCTGACGGATGTCAGGGACCTGTACATCAGCGACATATCCGCCCTGAAGAAGATGCCTTCAGTCTGAGGCACCGCGACGCGAACCGGTCAGCCCCTCCAGCTTTGACTCCACCCTTGCCGCCTCCATGTATTCACCCCTCGCCCTTTCAATCCTCGAAAGGAGTGCGTAGTTGAGTCTCAGTTCCGAGACATCGCCCGCCCTTGCGGCTACCTTCGCCGCCCTTACAACCTCGCGCTCGGCCCTCTCCTCTTCCCCGCTGCCCAGTGCTGTAAGGGAAGAGAGCCTCAGCAGCAGTGAGCGTTCCCTGTCTGTGGATGCCTGCTCCTTCAGGACTGCCAGAGCCCTCCTGTCAACAACCGGCCCCTCCACCTCGCTTCTCGCTGTCAGCGCTGTAAGCCTCCATTCGACTGAACTGTTATCGCCTGCAAGGCATTTCAGCGCCTCCCCCGGCCTTTTCAGCTGCAGCAGGGTCCTCGCAAGGAGCAGCCTGAACTCCCCGTCATCACCTCCCAGAGCCGCCATCTCAAGCAGAGCGGCTTCAACCTCCGCGGGGTCGGACGCCTGTATCTCCTCGCTGTGGAAGCGTATGTGCCTCTCCGCCTCAGGCAGCCTGCCTGATGCAACAAGGTAGCTGAGCCTGCCTGCGCTGTTGCCTGTGTAGAGCGAATGGTCCGCAAGGAGGGAGAGTGCAAGCTTCATCCTGTCTCCCGATGAGAGCAGCCTGTCCACTGCAGCAGATGCCACGTCCGACAGCCTGACCTTGCCGTCTTCATGCACCGCGAACGGCACCCTGCCGTAACCGGCTGTGAATCTGGCGTCCAGCGGTCCCCCGATCCTTAGGGCGCAGAGGAGTGTCAGCTTGTCATCGCCAAGCTCCCTGAACACGCTCTCTGGCGAATGGCGTGACGGATTCGCCACCGCCTCCTCTATCATCCGGTCTGAAGCAGCCCCCTCTGCAAGTCGCCTTGCCAGATCGAGCCCCCCCGGAGTAAGGAGGTATACTGTGACCTCCCTCCTTCCGCTCTTCATCTTCACCTTCCTGGAATGGAAGACAGACTTGTCGGCCCCCCTTTCAAGCTCAATGGCGGCGTGGCCCCTGGTTATATTCAGAGCCTCCGCAATGCCAGTCTGTGTCAGCGACTCCACGTCAGTCCTCCCGCCGCTCCTCCTGAGCGAGCTGTAGATGTGGAGCATGATGCGCTCCCTGACGCTGAGCCCAGTCCTTTCCTTTCCCTTGCCCAACGCATGGCGAATCCGCTCGGCGGATATATATGATATGCCGCTCCAGCTCCGCTGAGTGCATTTTTCGAAAGGGATGCCTTACCGGGAGCGAAAACAGCTGCGAAAGGGTTAAGACACCATCAACCTATGCCAATTAAACCAGAGGTAAATGGAAATTGGCCAATCCTCACGCAGGGGTCAGCGAGATAATAGGACTCCTCGAAGCTGTTAACGATTTTTCCGGGAGCGTGGACGCTGCAGTCCTCGCGGATGATTTTGATCTGGAGATAGACGAGGTGTATCCAGCCATCGAGGCGGCTGAAATGCTCGGCTTTGTTTCCACCCCGTCGGGCGACATCAAGCTCACTGATGAGGGGCGGGCATTTCTCAGCTCAGACATTCAGAGAAGGAAGGACATGATAAGGGAGCAGATGCTCAATATCGAGAGCGTCAGCAAGCTTATCGCCACTCTCAGAAACTCGGAGGAGCTCAAGATGAGCAAGGAGGAGTTCACAGAGTACCTCTCAACTACAATGAAGTCGCTCCACCCCGAGCAGCTGTTTCGTGTCATACTCAACTGGGCGAGATATGCTGAACTTCTGCGCTACGATTCCGACAGCGATGAAATCTACCTGGTGGCCTGAACAAGCGCCACTTCGGTGCCAGAGAGCCTTACTGTTACACCCCTCGCACCAGCCTCAATAAGCTCCCTTCTCGTCGATACTCCGCCTGTTATGCCTATGGGAAGAATGCCCGCAGACGCGTATGCAGCCATGTCTGCAGCGCTGTCTCCAATGCCGAATGCCTCCTCCGGCTGCACACCCATCTGCCTGAGTGCAATCTCCACTCCCGCCGGTGAAGGCTTCATCTTCCACCCGACCGCATCCCGTCCCACAACGCAGCTGAAGTAGCTCCGCAGGGAGAGCCTGTCCAGGCACGCCTCGACAGCCTCTTCGCAGTTGGATGTGACAATCCCGATTCTCAGTCCGGCAGCCGCCATGTCTTCGAGGAACAGGGCGGTGTCGGCCGTTGGAACAGCCCTTTCGGCGCCCCTGATCTCGTAGCTGCAGACAAGCCTCGACGCCTCAAGCCATCTCTCCTCCCTGCTCCCGGGATCGCCTGCGTCCCTTTCATACGCCCTCCTGAGCAGGTCCACAGGAAGGCTCCTTATGCCGTCCGGATTGAAAAGGTTCCTTGACAGCATCTCCCTGAGCTCACGGCGCAGGCCGTACATGTCCACATAGTCGAACAGGTAGACCAGCGTCATGTCGAAATCGACAACAGCTCCCCTGAAGCCTGCATAACGTGATGTCATCTCCACCACTTGCGGCCCGTGCGGGCAGAGCTCGTCATGCAGTCCGCATCAGCTGAATATCGAGAGAGCGACCTTCTGCTCTTCCGCCGTCATGTGCCTGATGCCGTCAACCGGATACTGCTTGCCGACACCCTTGCGCAGAAGTTCGTCGAAGGATGGATTGTCCTCGTTCTGGTAGAATATGCCAAGAGGTATCCTGTCTGTCTCCTTCGACCTGTCAAGCGCCGCGTGGAGATCGCTGCTGTCATGGCCGACGCTTTCAAGCGTATACATCTTTGACCTCACCTGGTCATATATGTCATGCCAGGTGACGCAGGGACTTAGTATGTCGACCAGCGCGAACCCTCTGTGCTTTATTGCCGCCTGTATTATCTCAGACAATTCCTTGACCTTGCCTGAAAAACCCCTGGCAACGAATGTGGCACCTATGCCGAGCAGCGTCGACAGCGGGTTTAGAGGATAGATTGAGCTGCCGTACGGAGTGGTCTTCGTCCTCTGCCCGTAGGTTGATGTCGGTGAGAGCTGTCCAGTTGTCAGGCCGTAAATCTCATTGTTGAGGACCAGGAGCTTGACGTCATGATTCCTCCTCGCTGTATGCACGACATGGTTGAACCCGATTCCATATTCATCACCGTCGCCCGCAACAGCAAGCACAGTCAGGTTCGGGTTAGCCATCTTCGATCCGACAGCCACCGGAAGCGGTCTGCCGTGAAGTCCATGGTGTCCGTATGTCCTTATGTAGCCAGGGAAGTTTGACGAGCATCCTATCCCGGAAGATATGACCACATTGTGAGGTTCAATGTCAAGCGACGCGAGTGCGTTCTTGACAGCCGAAAGGGCCCCGAAGTCTCCGCAGCCGGGGCACCAGTCAGCCCTTGTGTCGCTTTCAAACAGCTTGGTGTTCAACACTTATTCCACTCTCCTTTTCAGCTATGCTTTTTACCTTCTCCACCACTTCGGCCGGCTCGAGCGGCTCACCGTCATACTTCAGGAGCCTGTCCCCGATCACCAGCCCTGTTTCCCTTGCAATCAGCCCGGCCATCTGGCCGGTGTAGTTTGCCTCCACATCAACGAGGTGTCTTGCGCCCTTCAGCAGCTTAGCCACCTCATTCCAGCGTAGAGGGAATACGTCCGTAAACTCTATTGAGTTGACCTTGACACCCTCACTCCACAGCTTCTTCAGCGCCTCCCTGATCGGGTTGGAACTGCTCCCCCAGGAAACAAGTGTAATGTCAGCATCCTTCGGCCCCACAACCTCAGGAAGACTGAGCTCAGCGGCAATGCCGTCGAGTTTCCCCATCCTCTTCTTCATCATCTTCACCCTCTTTTCCACAGCGTGCTGCAAACCAGCCTCTACATCGCTCAAATCATGGCCGTACTCGTCATGCTCATCCGTCTTCGCCACGAACATGCCATTTGGGGTCCCCGGGATGGTCCTGGGAGAGACATTGTCCTCATTGAGCTCGTATCTCTTGAACCATGTGCCTTCAGCATCAACCTCTGTCACAATCTTTCCCCTGTCTATGGGCTTTTCGAAATCGAGATTCTCAAGTGTGGCATATCCTCCGTCGCCGATGCCGAAGTCGAGTAGCACAATGACAGGCACCTGCCACTTTTCAGCAACATTGAATGCCTTGCCCATGATGTTGAATGTCTCCTCGGGATTCCTTGGCGCGAGTATTACCCTCGGGAAATCATCCTGTGATATTCCGAGCATCATGTTGAGGTCGCCCTGGCCCGTCTTTGTGGGAAGGCCTGTGCTTGGCCCTGCGCGCATGACGTCCACAACCACAAGGGGTGTTTCGTTCATTGCGGCCATGCCGAAGCCCTCCTGCATGAGTGCAAAACCGCCTCCGCTCGTGCCGCACATTGCCCTGGCGCCCGTGAAGCCGGCGCCTATTGTTGCACCCATGGCGGCTATCTCGTCCTCGGCAAGCAGCACCGTAATTCCCATCTTCTCAGCATTCGCAGCCATGTAGTGGAGTATCGGGCTCGCCGGCGACATCGGGTATGCCGCGTAGAACCTGCAGCCCGCATTCACAGCGCCTGCCGCAAGTGCAAAGTCCGCATGGGTGAAAAGTCTCTTCTTTGAATAATCAAACTCGAGTGTCTTGGTGGGGACAAACTTCTTCGATGTGAGTTCATACCCTTCGAGGGCTGCATTTATGTTCCCCTCTACAATGGCCTTCCCCTTTGACCCGAACTGCAGCTCTATCACCTCGCCAATCTCCTTCCTGTCCAGGCCGAGAAGCGCTGCTATCGAACCAATTCCAACCGTGTTCTTCATGAGCGGTCTCTTGTCATACTTCAGCGCAATCTCCGTCAGAGGAAGCTCGATCGCGGTGACGCCGTCCGGCATAGCCCCCGACTTTACCACCTTCGGATCAAATATTATCGCGCCACCCCTGTTAATCCGCCCTATATGCTCGTCAAATGCAGTCTGGGTCAGCGCCAGCATGTAATCGATGCCAAAGCCGAGCGATGTCACCCTCCAGTTTCCTGCATGCAAATGGAACCAGACATGTCCCCCCCTGATCAGCGACTGGTTCCCGTTGTATGTGCAGACATACTGTCCGCTCACTGAAAGCATTCTTGTCAATATCTCACCGGCGCTCTGTATGCCGTCGCCGGCCGAGGCTCCTAGCCTGATTGTAACGTCCCTGTCTGTCAATTAAACCGCCTTCTGCTGTCTCTTATCCTGTCTGTTAGGTCTTACTGATTGTTGCACTACATCTTTAAGACTTTTGGAAATGCACTCATCTGCCCGCCCGGAATTCAGACAGTATCTCCCTCAGTCCGGGCTTCGTCATTTCCTCAAGTTTATACCTGCAGTGTATGATCGGCCTGTTCGGTTTTATCAGTCTCCTTGTGTCAATCGGAGTGTCTGTGAGGATAAGGTCGCAGTCCGCCCTGTCAAGCGTCTCCTGCAGTTCACCTATCTGCTTCTCCCGATACCCATTTCGGGCACCACCTCAGCCAGGTGCGGGAACTTCTCGTACACCGCCTTGATGCTTCCGACCGCACACCTCCCGGGATCAGCAACAGTCGCCTTCGCCCTCTTCGCAGCGACATATGCCGCCCCGATTTTCTTGCTCCTGTGGGTGAGCGTCGGTCCATCCTCCACCACTATGGCCCTCTTCCCCTCCATGTTCCCGTCACACTCAAGTGTTACAGGTGATGCACATTCAATGTTCGTGGCCCGGGTTTAACCCTTTCCGCGCTGCTGCGCACCTCCTCCACGTTGCTCCGCCCGGCGTTATCAACCATGTTTAACACAATAACGTCGGTGCTCCTGAAATTCACCTCTCCAGGATGGTATGTGAGCTCGTGGCCAGGTCTGAAGGTGTCCGCCACGGCTATCTCCAGACCCGACCTGTAGAATGAGAAGTCATTGTTTCCGCGGTCCCAGTGTATCACGTCCGCCTCCTGCTCAGCCTCCCCGAGTATCTTCCAGTAGTCCACACCTGCAAAGACTGTGGTCCCGCTGTCTATGTGCGGCTCATACTCCTCCCTCTCCTCTATCGTTGTGTGGTGCCTGTCAAGGTCCTCGTATGAGGCGAATCTCTTGACCTCCTGCTCCTTCCGGTTGCCATAGGGCATAGTGTGCCTTACCACCGCCACCCTCTTCCCCATCTCCCGCAGGAGGGCAGCCACTCTTCGTGTAGTCTTGCTCTCCCCCGAAGCTGTACGGACTGCAAGTATTGAGATCGGGGACTTGGACGATTTAAGCCTTATCTGCCTCCCTCCCAACAGAGTGGAATCAGCTTGGCAGGAGAGCGCGAGCGACGCCTTGTGCGTCACCTCAGGGTGCGGGAGGTCGCTGTATGCGAACACAACCTCGAAGTCCCTGTTGTTCCTGTAATATGTGTTGAAATCGTGGAAGTCCCTTCCAGCTGCCCCCATTATCAGAATTCTTCCAGCCACAACTGCCCCGTGAATATGATCGTGCGGACTGGCTTGAACTGTTCCGGCATCCTTTGTCAGGTGCTGCAGCGCGCCGGGGGAGGTGCGAGGCGCGATGTGGTCTGACAAATGTCAGCTGTTTAGATAGAATTAAATAAAGATTCTCACATTAATGAGGACAGGGTTTGGGATGCAGCTTTCGTTAGAATTGGCCATATCTGCATGGTTGCTCATTTCGTTTGGCATGGGAATCTGGACATATTACGACGCATGGCTTCGAGCACTGTCAAGGGCATGGTCGGTGGCGCCTGCAATAGCGGGACCGTTCGGCCTTGGCATTTACCTGCTCCGCTCCAGGCTTCCAGGAAGGCACAAGCAGTCAGCAGCCATTCCTGAGTATGACCTCAGGCCGGTTGACGCCGCCAGACCAGCTGCCGAACCGGCTATCACTGAGTCTGTCACCACCGCTGTGCACCGCCATGAGGAGGCATCCGCAGGAGCTGCGTCCGGCTTCAGGAATGCTTCAGTCACGCAGGGTCTGCCGCGCTGTCCCGAATGCGGCACAGCTGTCTCCTTCTACGACGTCAAATGCCTGAGGTGCGGCCAGCTCATCAGGCCGGCCGCCGCTTCCGCCTCAGTCTGAGGCTTTCAGCTCCTTCACAATCCTGTCGTGCGTCTGGGTTATTCCCTCGACGCCTGTGTTGAGAAGGACACACCTGGATGACTCCACTTCCCTTCTGAAGAACTCCTCCTGCTTCCTGTCGTCCCTGACAAGGAGGTATGGGTTGTACCATGGCTCGTTGGCCATCGTTCCCCATTTCTCCTTTGGACCGGACCCGGGCCTGATCATGTATCTCCCCTCCTTGAGAACCTCAATGGCCTGGTCTGCGTCAAGGTTTACCTGTGCGGGAGATGTGCTGTCCCTCCTGAGGAGGACAAGCAGATTGAGTTCTGCAAGGTCTGCGACCTTTCCCTCTCCCTTCATCCATTCCCTCGGAAGTAGTGCGCGCGAGTTGCCGAACGCATAGAAGCACCAGTCCTTTCCCTCGTCAAAGACGCATTTCCTTTCCCCCTTCTCACACTTTTCCCAGCAGATGCTGTTCTGGCAGTCCTGCTTTCTCATGACCACGTTCTCGCACTTGCACCCATCGAGAATCGGCCTGAGCCACGGCTCATTCTCCTCGTTCTCCGTCCTTATGTACAGCCTCCTCTCCGGCTGTCTGACGAGGAACCTGTGGTTCCTGCCGTCCTCAAGCCCTGGCGGGTGCTGTATGTACACCCAGTCATCGCCAACTACCTTGCCGCTCTCAGCCTGGAAGAGCTGGTTGACCTGCGTCGTCTTTCCGGTGCCTGTGGGTGCGACTATCACCACTCCCCTTCCTGAAAGCTCGGCGCATGCGCCATGAATTGAATGTGTGTTGTAGTGCCTCTCGAGCACAGCAGCCGCCATGCCCAGCGCCCAGCTCTTTGCCTGGCCGTAGTACTCGGTGTTTATGAACAGGGCGGTGTTGAGTTCAGGGCAGTAGAGCGCCTCCGCCTCCATGTTAGGCACTCCGACAACAGAATAGACAAACGCATGCGGCAGCATGCTGGAGTTGTTGGGGGCAGGCCACCAGTTTTCCATCCAGAAATCATACTGGTGCTGGCTGTTGCCGGTATATCTCACAACTATGCCGTTTATATTTGCGTCCCAGGTTAGCTTCCTGTCGTAGTCCAGATAACCCAGTGCGTGCTCCAGCATCCTGTTCATCTCATCCCCGGATACATTTTTCCTAGACTTGGCCCTGGAAGTTTCCTTTGTCACATAGTTGTTCAGCATAGCCATGAGGGACTCACAAAACGGGTATTGGTTATGAGTTAAAAAACGTACCCAATACCAGGCAATGCCGGTGTGTAGCAAAACCACCCCCGTCTTATTACTACAATAAATATTACGTGGGCAATGTTCAGTGCTGCTGTCAGATGTCATTCATTCTAGTCGACGAGAAGAGGCGGAGGTATTTCGTACCCGAATCGGAGGGCAAGGTAAGGGTCAGGGCGCTGGGTGTGGTTGACGCGGGTGCGGCTTCAGCCGCCTCACCCGGAAGCGCCATCGCCATAGCAGGGAAGCGCTTCATGATACTCGCCCCTACTGTGAGCGACCTGATGAACACACTCGAGAGGGGACCGCAGGTCATCACGGAGAAGGATGCATCTATGATCGCCCACTTCCTCGACGTTAGATGCGGTCACACGGTGCTTGAGATCGGTGCAGGCTCCGGCTCACTCTCTCTCAAGCTTCTCTCAGCTGTCGGGGAGAATGGGATGGTTATCACCATGGACAACAGGCCTGAGCACCTGAGGGTTGCCTCCACCAACATTTCGAGGTCGGGGATTGGCGGCGCATGGCATCCGATCCTTGCCGACGGGAGGGAGTTCACAGGCACCTCCTTCGCGGATGCAGCTTCCATAGACATACCGGATCCCTGGAACGCGCTCGAGTCATGCTGGCATGCTCTCAGGCCTGGAAGGATGCTATCCTCCTATTCGCCCACAGTGAACCAGACGGAAAGGACTGTGTCCCAGGCGGCCTCATCCGGTTTCTGGCATGAAACCAGCTTCGAGATTATGATGAGAAAGCTCGAAGTCACTGAGGGCGCAACGCGCCACAGCTTTGACGGGCCCGGCCATACAGGTTATATATCGATATTCAGGAAGGTCGGTTAGCATAAATAGAAGGGCCGCCCCTTTCAGATGCCTGCAGGGTGAGCTTTAATGGTGAACACGGACTTCCTGGCTGCCGCGGTGGCCTCAGTATTCGTGGTTGTCAATCCTATCGGCAACATACCCATCTTCTATTCCCTGACACTGGGCTACGACGATGCAACAAAGAAGCGTGTGATATCAAAGGTCTTCTGGATCACGCTCGGCGCCCTCGTCATGTTCGGCCTGCTGGGCACGGCCATATTTGCGCTGTACGGCATCACCCTGCCCGCATTCGAGATTGCAGGAGGGATACTCCTCTTCTCCACGTCATTTTCTATGCTCCACGGGGAAAATCCAAAGTCCAAGACAACCGTCGAGGATCGGGACGAGGCACTCGAGAGGGAGTCCATAGGCATCGTGCCCCTGGGGATTCCCCTGTTCGCCGGACCGGGCGCAATAACCACCGTGATTATATTCTCTGGTGAGGCAGGCTCGCTTGTCAACCTCTCCTTCGTGATGGTGGCCATACTGGTGACCGCCCTGGCCTCCTACTTCTCCCTTCGCTATTCCGCGCCGCTGTTCAACAGGCTTGGCAGGATGGGTGCCATGGCATTCTCAAGGATAGAGGGAATACTCCTCTCCGCACTGGCCATCCAGTTTATAATTACAGGCATCATAGCAATAGTGCACACGATCTGACCGCAGGACCAGTCCATGCGGCGACGGCAATGTTCATATTGGTGGTTCAGTCGTGTGAAATGCGAACCAGATGTTCCCCAACAGCGTTCGAAATGGGCAGGTCTCCGTCTTCGGGTCCCCCCGCAGGGAGAAGGCTGAAGAATGAGAGGCGGAGATGTTCGAGAATCCCTCCTGCTCGGGAACAGGCAGCTGTGGTCACTTGGCTCAGTTGTGCTGATACGCTCCATAGGCTTTGGCGCTACATGGCCATTCATGGCGATTTTCTTTGAACGGGACCTTGGAGTGCCAATCTATCTTGTCGGCCTGATATTCGGTGCACTGGCCGTTGCATCAACATTCTGCCAGATCGCCGGCGGCTACCTTACCGACTTCTCAGGCAGGAAGAGGACGATGCTGTACGGAAGCGGGGCCGGTATAATCATCTACATGGGCATAATCGCCGCCCTCTACCTCCACGGCTCAACCGAGCTGATAGTGGTGATGTTCGTGGCAACATCCGTCTCGGGCGGCCTTCTATTCCCGGCGGCGACCGCGATGGTTGCCGATGTGACAAGCAGCAGGGAGAGGGAGAAGGGGTACGCCATATACAGGATAATGGCCAACTTCGGCTGGGCAGTTGGGCCCCTCATTGGCTCGCAGATATTCAATTCGGGTGTCATATGGATATTCGCAGTGGTTGAGGTCACGCTTCTGATACAGTTTGCGCTCATAGTGACGCTCATCAGTGCAATACGTCCTGCAGGAGGAAGACCAGCCGCATACAGGATGAAGAGGCTCTCCGACCTGATAGTCCTGGACAGACCGCTCATGATATTCTCGGCTGGCACGCTGCTGCTCATGGTACTCACAGCGCAGTTCTCCGTCACTCTTCCTCTCTACGCTACGCTGAAGGCAGGCATTGCAAGCAACCTGATCGGCTATATTTTCGCTGTCAACGGCGTTGTTGTGGTTGTGGGGCAGTTCCCCGTGACAGCCGTCGTCGGCAGGATGAGGGAGATTGACGGTGTCATAGTAGGCATCCTGCTGTACATGGCAGGCTATCTCATGGTTGGTCTTTCCACCACTCTTCCGGCACTCATGTTCGACATGGTGGTAATCACGCTCGGAGAGAATTTCACAACCCCGACAATATCCAGCATAGTGTCCAGGATAGCTCCCTCCGACAAGATCGGCAGATACATGGCGTTCAACGGGATGGCACGGTCTGCAGGCAGGGCAATGGGTCCAGCAGCAGGCTCATTCTTCCTCTACCTCCTGTTCAGCAGCAATCTGCTGATATGGCTCGCGCTTGAGGTATTTGGAGTTCTCTCCCTCCTCATCATGATTGCAATCAGGCAGAGGGGCCTGGTGGAAATGGAACACAGGGAGACCAAGGTGCAGCACGTGTGATACGGATTTAAATAGAGATTAATATACCAGTCCAGTTGAGTAAATGCCCGTATTTGAGGTCAAAATCACGCTGAAGGAGGGGATTGTCGACCCCGAGGGTGAAAACACCAGGAAGACACTTCAGCTGCTCGGCTTTGAGAACGTCAAGCAGGTCTCCTTCTCGAAGGTCTACACAATTTCAGTCGAAGGGGAGGCAGAGGGAGCGAAGAAGGAAGTGGAGGAGATGTGCAGGAGGCTCCTTGCCAATCCGGCCATCCACAATTACAGCTACACAACCTCCCCGGTCGACTGACTGAACGTGAATTGAGATGAATGGCACACTGTTCGAGGAAAGTGGAATACAGGGCGTTATGAGGGTCAGACTTTCGGGGGCAGGAGAGAGGGAACTTGCCTCACTCAATGACCAGATGCGCCTCGGAATGTCATCTGAAGAGATGAAGCGCGTACAGTCATACTTCCGCGGTCTTGGGAGGGAGCCCACAGACATTGAACTGCACTCGATAGCACAGGCGTGGAGTGAGCACTGCAGCTACAAGACATCCAAGCCGGTGCTGCGCAGGTTCGTCTTCCCGCTCGCCAAGAGGGCTTATGCAGTCGGCGATGCGGGTGTTATGGAATTTGACGACTCCCACGTCTACTCGCTCAAGATGGAGAGCCACAACCATCCCAGCGCCATAGAGCCCTACGGGGGGGCGGGGACCGGGATAGGCGGCATCGTCAGGGACATACTCTGCATGGGGACAAAGCCGGTTGCGCTCGCAGACCCGCTCTTCTTCGGCGATCTTGACACAGCGCTCTCAGAGCTTCCTCCGGGCGACAAGCATCCCAAGTATCTGCTTGCCGGCGTTGTAGGCGGAATTCGAGACTATGGAAACAGGATCGGTGTCCCCACTGTTGCAGGCGGCGTATGGTTCGACGACAGATACCTTTCCAACTGCCTTGTGAATGCAGCGTGCATCGGTTTCGGAAGGAAGGACAAGATCGTAGGCAACGGATTCAGGCACAAGGGAAATGCAATAGTCATAGCGGGCGGCCTTACGGGCAGGGACGGAATACACGGAGTGAATTTCGCGTCTCAGATACTCACAGCCGGGTCGCACGAAAGCGACAGGGGTGCGGTCCAGCTCGGCGACCCCATCACCAAGGAGCCGCTTATCAACGCAGTGCTCCAGCTTGTCGAGGAGGGTGCAATAGATTCGATGAAGGACCTCGGAGGAGGAGGTCTTTCGGCTGTCGTGGGCGAGATGGCCCTTTCCGGCGGCCATGCTGCTGTCATTGACATAGACAAGATGCCACTAAGGGAGACGGGGATGCTCCCCTGGGAGATCTGGGTATCGGAGTCGCAGGAGAGGATGCTCCTTTCAGTGAGCGAGAAGAATCTGAAGCATGTTCTCGATGTATTCGACTTCTGGGATGTCAGGGCATCGAAGATAGGCAGGGTTGAGTCGGGGAGCAGCGTGGTGGTCATGCATGCAGGCAGCCGCATAGTCGATCTGGACACATCATTCTTCGTGAAGGCGCCCGAATACAACAGGCCCATGCAGAAGAGGAAGATTGAAAGGCCAAGGGTGAAACCCATCGACATGCTAGACGGGCTAAACAGGATGGTCGAGCGCATTATATCCGACATCAACGTGGCAAGCAGGGACTGGATCGTGCACATGTATGATTATGAGGTTGGCGGCAGGACAGTTGTCAAACCGCTCCAGGGCGCGACAGGGACTCTCTCCCACGGCGACGCATCGGTGCTCAAACCGCTCAGGGACAGCTGGTCAGGCCTGGCAATCGCAGTCTCTTCGCAGCCGTGGATTTCAGCGGTCGACCCATACCAGGGTGCCGTTGCGGCGGTGGATGAGCTCTGCAGGCAGCTCACAGCGGTCGGGGCGAAGCCCGACGCAGTCACCAACTGTCTCAATTTCGCAAATCCGGAAAAGCCTGGTGTCATGTGGGAATTCTATGAATCGGTCAGGGGAATGGCCGACGCGGCCGCGCGCATGAACCTCTGCCTCCCCTCGGGCAATGTAAGCTTCTACAACGATGGCGAGCACGGGCCCATCCTTCCGTCCATCGCACTGACGGGCGTCGGACTGGTGGATGATGTCCGCAGGTCCGTTACCTCGGACATAAAACGGGACGGGAGCTACCTGTATCTCATAGGAAAGCAGGACAACAGGCTCGGGTGCTCCGAACTCTCCAGGATATACAGTACGGGCGACATTGATTTCGCGCCCGTCGAACTAAACAGGCTCCACACTCTGTCATCCGCCCTGAACAGGGCCATGTCGGAGGGGCTGGTGCTTTCATGCCACGATGTATCCCAGGGGGGCATTCTGACAGGCGCTGCCGAGATGGCTTTCGGCGGCGATACCGGAGTGCTGATTGACACCACCGATCTGGGGAAGGGGGACATAAGGGCAAAGCTCTTTTCCGAAGCTCCGACGAGGTGGCTCGTCGAGGTTTCCCCGCGGAACAGCGAACGGCTGCAGTCCATCTTCGGGCAGAACGCCACGCTTCTCGGCACCACAGGAAGCTCAAAGATCACCATAATGGAGGAGAGCGCAGTGAAGTACAGCGAGGAAATTGCATATCTCAGGCGGCTCTGGTCTCAGCCCCTGTGGGACAGGATGGGCTCATCATGAAACTCCCGGAGATCAGGGTGGCTGTCCTCAGGATAGAGGGGACTAACATGGCAGAGGAGGCTGCCGCGGCCGCCGGAGCCTCCGGAGCGGCAGCAGAGCTGATACACCTGAAACAGCTCGAGGGAAGATGCCCGCCCGGGCTGCGCAGGTCGCTGGGTGACTACCACATGGTAATACTTCCGGGGGGCTTTTCGGCGGGGGACTACGTCAGGGCGGGCGCCATATTCGCATCCCGCATCAAGAGCTCCCTCGGGCAGGAGTTCCTCAGGTTCATAGACGACGGGCACCCTGTCCTCGGCATATGCAACGGCTTCCAGGTGCTCGTAGAGCTTGGAATCCTTCCAGCCGGCGGGGAGAAGGGGGAGCTGCTGCCGAAGGCGGCTCTCACAACCAATATTTCCACGAGGTATGAGTGCAGGCCCGCCCTGCTGAAGAATGTCAACAAGGGGCACTGCGTCTTCACCCGCAGGATCCGGCCGGGCGGCATTCTCGCCGTGCCCACAGCTCACGCGGAGGGGAAGATGACCTTTCCGCCTGGAAAGACTGATGAATGGTTTGCCAGGCTGGAGGAGATGGATGAGTTGGTCTTCAGGTATGTGGACCGCTCCGGCGCCTATGCAGGCTATCCATGGAATCCGAACGGCAGTGTCTACAACATAGCGGGCATTACCGACGAGACAGGCTTCGTCCTTGGCATGATGCCTCACCCCGAGCGCACATACTGGCGCTATCTCCACTCCGACTGGACGAGAGCCGGTCTGGAGGGAGGAATGGAGGGGGACGGAAGGCAGCTTTTCGACTCTGCATTCGACTACATCGTTTCGAAATTCTGAATCATTCCATCGGGACGACTACCTCAACAAGATCGCCGTCATTCAGCGACAGTTCGCTCCTGAGGTGAGCGCTCGCAATCACTTCCATGACATCCGTGTAGTGCGTCCTCACAGGTATGATGACAGCGCATTCCATCCCCTGGATCATGCCAAGGAAGCATTTTACGTCGCCGAAGGTTCTCCCCCTGCTCACGAACCCGTCAATCTTTATTCCCTCCGAGAATGTGAGCGTTTCGAACAGAGGCATGTCTGCAGAATTCACCCTGATGTTCAGCGTTCCCTCGTAGGGGGTGAACATCAGCTTCTTAGTGAACTGCTGCTTGTACCTCGGCTGCGATATGTAGTATTTCCCCTCACCGAGGCCGCTGAAAACTGTGCCGTGTATCATGAGCCTGCCAGCCGGCTCGAATAGAAGCTTGTATTCAAGGTATTCCCTCTTCAAGAGCTCCTGACCCGCCTTCGTGATGGTCAGCCTCTGCCCCTTACGCCCTATCTGCCTTTCGACCAGGCGCATCTCGGCAAGCTTGAGTATCTCCCTCGAGGCAGCCTGCTGGCTTATGCCGAGCGACTCCCCCAGCCTCCCGGAGGTGATGTCTGCGAAGGAGTTCAGCGCCCCCATGATGGCAAGGTGCCTGAGAGCAGTCGTATGGTCCCCCTTCATCCCTTCAGCCTCCCTGCCGGTGATGGGCAACGGTGTGATAAATCATTACTGCACCTCGTCAGACCTGTAGAATGCAAATCTCTTCTCCCCCTTCATCCTTATCACCCTGATGCCGCGTGATACAAGCCTGTCCGCAAGGATTGAATCGTTCGTGACGACCGCGAACGCACCGATGGATGTGGCAGCTTCGATTACTCCCTCATCCCCCCTCTTCCCGCATTCATACACATCATAGCGGGCCGAGAGCGCAGATGCAGCCCTTGCTGCATGGCTGTCCATTCTTGAGAGCTCAACCCTGACAGCTGAAGGCACAACAATCCTGCAATCTCCCGCCAGCTCCCTGAGCTGGCTTTCAAGGCTTAGCCTCCTCTCAAAGACGGATATCAGGGCGCTCGTGTCCACAACGACTGTCTGCAGCATAATACTCATTGCACTATGCCGTATCCGATGAGTCTCCACTTCCCTGCGAATCTCCTGGATATGGCAATCCTCTGTCCCTCATCTATGCAGAGCGGTATTTTGAGGTTGACGTCGCAGCTGTCCCTCCTCGCACTCGTCACAAGGCCGACGGTTGTGGAGGTCCCGACATTAAGCATCAGGGGCTCGCTTGTCTTTATGTTCTCCACCTTCTGCTCCTCGATGCTGCCTACAACCCTCTCAAGGAGATGCGTTTCCATTGCAAACGAGCTCAGAACAGGAGGCAGGGTTCCAGGCTTGCCCGCTATCTTGCCCACCAGGCTGTCCGACTTGGTTATCGCGGGGTCGAGCTTTGTTCCAACAGCTATCAGGCCGCCCGGTCCCGCGCTCTCGAATGTGCTCCCTCCCGAATGGATGGAGGTCACGGTGGAGACAAGAGGCTGCCATGATGTCTTGCCGCTGCTCTCAATCCTCCTTCCAGGGGATATCTCGAGCTCATCCCCGACAGAAATCTTGCCCTGTGATATGGAACCGCCTATGACGCCGCCCCTGAGCTTCTCTATTGGAGTGCCGGGGACGTTGACATCGAATGACCTGGCCACATAAAACCTGGATGGCTTACCAAGATCCCTCACCGGGGTTGGAATCTGGCTCTGGATTGCAAAGAGGAGATAGTCAATGTTGATCCTGTGGTGTGCGCTGATTGGCACAATGGGGCAGCCCTCCGCGACCGTGCCCTTTACGAACTGCCTTATCTCCTCATAATTCTTCTTCGCCTGTTCTTCGGTGACAATGTCTATCTTGTTCTGCACCACGATGACCTTCTTGACGCCTATAACATCAAGCGCCATCAGGTGCTCCTTTGTCTGGGGCTGCGGGCACTTCTCATTGGCGGCGACAATCAGAAGGGCGCCGTCCATTATGGCCGCGCCTGAAAGCATGGTGGCCATAAGTGTTTCGTGCCCGGGTGAATCAACAAATGAAATGGATCTTGCGAGCTGCGCCTTCTTCTTGCAGTTCATGTCTGCAGGGTCAGTACCGTAGCACTCGGGGCCATCGCAGTCCTCGCACCTGTATACAGATGCATCGGCGTAGCCGAGCTTTATGGAAATGCCCCTCCTGATTTCCTCGGAGTGCCTGTCCGTGGAAACACCCGAGAGCGCCTTCACAAGACTCGTTTTTCCATGGTCGACGTGGCCGACAAGTCCTACATTAACTTCGGGCTGTCTTGAAGCATGCATCACTTGCTCTCCTTCTGGAATATCTCGGAAAGCGGCGTGGGACCAGGGGTGGATATCTTGAGGTTGAGCTGGACGGTCGCGGGTGAAATTGTGTTTCCCCTGACGGTCTTCCTCTTCCTAACCCCTTTCCTGGCCGGCCTGAAACCGATTCCACCAGAAAGCAGCAGCCTTCCCCTCTGCTGGCCCGGCAAGTCCTTTCTCATCACGAATCCATCCTTATCTGAGCCGCCTGTTATCTCGAGCTTGTAACCGGGCAGCTTGAAATAAATCCCGTCAACAACCTCCCCGATCTTCTTTCCGACCAGAGCGGAGGACTGGGCACCCGAAACATCCACCTGATAGGACTGGCCTGTCTTCGGGTCATTTATCACAGCCTTGAAATCAGCCATCGAACGTTCCACCTTTATCCGCATGAAATTGAGCGCCGTATTATACTTTTCCGTCATACAAGAAGCGTAATCGTCCGGGCAGGGGGTCAGGTGCTCCTGACAGCCTTCCCCTCGGCCGGATGTCTCCTCATGAGGGAACGCCTCTGAAGTATGAAGTAAAGCAAGGATGTGACAACCAGTGCCACATAGTAGCTTATGTCAGCACCGCCGAGGTAGCTGGATGAGATTACACCCTGGAATTCAAGAGTGCTGTACCCCCAGGAGATGAAAGGGACGGATGCAAGGAGACCCACGAAATAGCTGAGCAGTGCATTCACGCCGAAGCGTGGAGCTGACTCCACATCAGACGGGCTCCGCCTGCCGAATACAAAGAAATCAAGCAGTATGATCGCGAGCCACGGGGTGACCCAGTAGTCGAGCAGCAGGAGGAATCCCTCATAGAATGATACGAATGTACCGCCCACCTGCATTGTTATGAAACCGCCGACTATCCCGCCTGCCACCACGGCCATCCAGCGCTTGGCCTTTATGTCAAGCACCAGGGAGGAAAGGGCGCTTGTGTAGATATTGAGCGCATTGGCGGAGAGGGTGCCAAGTACGACCGCTACCAGCCCGGCACCTCCCAGGAAACCGAGGACGAGGTAAATCGAGTGAGTGATGCTGACGCCTGAAGCAAGAGGAACGCTTCCGTAGACATACGCTGCCACCAGCGCGCCTATTGCCTCGAACCAGAAGGATGCCATCACACCTCCGAGGAATGTGTTGATGAACGAACGCCTTACCGGTGTGCCGCTATTCAGATATCTGGAGTAGTCGGATGCATACGGCCCCCAGCTCATCAGGTATGACAGCGCAGCTCCTGCAAGCAGGACCATCCCGGGCAGGAAATCGGCGCTCCCAGGGTGTGAGGCAGGCACATACGCGTTTATCTGTCCCATGTGCGACAATATGATTCCTGTTGCAATGACAAAGAATATACCCAGAACAACTGCCATCAGCTTCTCGAACTGGTGTATGAAATTGTGGCCGTAGAGGCCTATCAGCACCATGGCCGTGAGGAGTATTGCCGCAGATGGGATGTATCCTATGCCGGTCAGGTCATTCAGTGCAAATGAACCCAGGACCGCGTTGACAGTGAACCAGCCAATCGAGCTTATCCACTGCAGCGAGGCAGGCAGATATGCCCCCTTTCTGCCGAATGAAAGCCTTGTGATGATCATCTGCGGGTAGCCGAAGGATGGCCCCATCGAGCTTGCAAGTCCAAGAAGGAGGCCGGCAACCAGGTTGGCGGCCAGAAGTGCAATGAGCGCATAATCCAGCGGGAGGCTGAACAGCGATACAGCCAGATAGCCCACTGCATAGCTTCCAACAGTCACATTGGATGCAAACCAGAGTGTGAAAAGCCTTCTGGGCGTCCCGTGTCTCTCCTCATCCGGTATGTGCTCTATACCGTATGGCTCGATTTTCATCGTCCTGTTTCCGTAGCTTGGTGACTTGGGCATTTGTTGACCTGCTTTACCGTCTAGCAAAATTACCTTAATTACCGTTGCTACTGACTGTCACCCTTGCCCTTCTTCAGGGAGACGGCTGAAATCGAGCATTTCACTCCTGCTTCCCGCTTCAACCATCATGCATCTGTCCTGGACAACCTTCATGCCCGCCTCTTCGGCAATGGAGGCCGCGCCGCTGCTCGTGATGCCCAGCTGCATCCATATCACCTTGGGGTTGCCTCCCTCCCTCCTGATGGACAGGGCTTCATCCACAATCGCAGGAACGTCCTTCGAGGGCCTGAATATGTCCACAATTTCAACCTGCCTCCTCAGCTCCTCCGGTATGGCGCCAAGGGAGGGGTAGGCTTTCTCACCAAGGATGGAATCTGCTGTAGGGTTTACAGGTATGATCCTGAAACCCCTCTTCTGGAGGAATGATGCAACCCTGTGACTGTCCTTTCCCTCGTCCTTCGACAGTCCCACAACAGCCACCGTCCTGTATTTCAGCAGTATTTCATCAATCAGCTCTTCACTCATGCCGCATGCTCTCCTTTCAGCTTCACCCGGTTGTACACTGACGCCTCCTGATTTAACCTTTGCCGGCGGGGGGCAAGTGTCTTATCGATGCCATTCCATGCATTCACAGGAGGTCGGCTTGGTGGTGTATTCAACAGACGGGCTGCGGGAGGATATGATCCGGCCGCTCACATCCCCGGACTCGATTGCAGTTGTCGGTGCCACCGGGAGCGCGGGAAAGCTGGGCAACATGCTCATGCGCAGCCTCCTTGAATTCGGTTTTTCCGGCCGCATCATGCCTGTCAACCCAAGGTCTGACAGCGTTCTGGGCCTCAGGTGCTTTCCAGATGTCAGATCTGCTGCTGAAGCGGCGGGCTCACCTCCGGACAGCGTCTACATCACCGTGCCGCCGTCAAAGGTCCTGGGATGCATACTCGACTCCGTTTCAGCGGGGGCAAAGAGCATTACAGTTGTAGCGTCATCCATCGAATTCGGCGGTCAGGGGATGCCTGCGGACATGGGGGAGCTTGTGGGAATGCTGCACAAGTCAGGCACGCTCCTCCTCGGCCCCAACTGTCTCGGAATTCACAATCCCGTGGCACGGGTGACATTCAATCAGTCCCTCTCCTCCGACGCAGGAAATGTAGTATTCCTGTCCCAGAGCGGTTCGATGACAGAGATATTCCTCCTCTCCATGGCGGCAAGGGGCATTGGAACGGCCCTGGCAGTCAGCACAGGAAACGAAGCGATGCTTACTGTATCCGACTTCATGCTGACAGCCGCTTCCATGCCTGGTGTGAACACCGTTGCCGCGTATGTTGAGGAGATAAGGGATCCCGAGAAGTTTGTCCGCGCATGCCGTGCGCTCGGCCCGGGCAGGAGGGTGGTTGTATACAAGGCGGGGATGACTGCCGTGGGCAGGCGTGCCGCTTCCTCACATACGGGCGCAATAGCCGGCACCGGGGAGGCATACTCCGCCCTGTTCAGGAAGGCTGGTGTGGTGCAGGCAGGCAGCTATGGCGAGCTTGTGGACTCAGTCATACTCGCATCTGCGGGCACACCTGTCAGAGGGAAGAGGGCGGCGGTTGTTTCAGCACCCGGCGGTCTGTGCGTCTCCCTTTCAGATGCGCTTGACAGGACTGGCTTCACCCTTCCCGATTTCACAGCAGCGCAGATCGAAAGGCTGCAGGAGGCTGTGCCGAGGGTGGTCGCTGTCAGGAATCCTCTGGACCTGACCATGGCCGCAACGGCTGACACAACAATCTACAGCAAATGCATACGTGCAATTTCCGGGGGCGGATTCGACGTTATCGTCGTGGGCGCACCCACATCCTACTCGACCTCAGGATTCGTGAAGGCAATGACCGATGCCTCGAGTTCCGCTGACGTGCCCTCCGTGGTTGTATGGACCGGCGATACCGGGTCGGTGCTGAAGGGGATACGTGATCTGGGCAGACTCGGAATCCCCGCATTCACATCACCCGAATCTGCAGCATCGTCCCTCTCCTCAGCCGCCGGCATGATGGAGAGGCTGAAAAGGATGGAAGGATATCAGCAACCTTCTTTTGCCGAAACACGCGGGGGAAGGGAGGTATGGCTTGAGCAGCCTGAAATCGCCGCTCGCCTGGCAGAGGCAGGCATCAGCATGCCAGAATCGCTCACTGCCGGGACAGCAGACGAAGTGCTGGAGGGGGCGGGCCGAATTGGATACCCCCTCGTCGCAAAACTGATTTCGCCGGGGCTGGTGCACAAGAGCGAGTCAGGTGCGGTCATTCTCAATATACGCTCCAGGGGTGAACTGGAAGATGCGCTCCGCCGCCTGGGCGGCGTTGCTGCATCCCTGCCATCCTGTTCCCCCTTCTCATTCAACATTTCAAGACAGGTGGAGGGAGGCGTCGAGCTTGCCATCGGATCATTCAGAGCCCTCGGATGCTCAGTCATAATGGTCGGTCTCGGGGGTACCCTCATAGAGCTTGTGGGAATGAAATCATACGCACTCTGTCCGGTGGGCAGGGAGGAGGCGCGTGCAATGATTGAGGAGAGCGGACTTCGCCCGCTGACGGAGGGCTACAGGGGAATGCGCATCGATGCACGCAGTCTGGAGAAGATGATTGTTGCTGCATCCCGCATGCTGGCATCAAATCCCTCGATAGCCGAGATGGACATGAATCCAGTGATAGCTAACGTGGAGGGCCTCTGGCCGGTGGACGTGCGTATGCTGTGCATCCGCTGACGCGGTCGCCTATTTCCCGCGGCCCTTCTTCTGCTGAAGCAGTTCCACCGCCCTCCTCAGCTCCCTGAGTTCTCCCCTGACTTCGGCAACCTCCTTCTCAAGAACCCTGATTTCCCCCTGCGCCTTCATGCCTCCGCGGAGCGAGTTTATTGCATCAAATGCATCCCTCTTGATGACACCGTCCCTCTCCCTCTCTATGAGATTCTGAAGTTCGCGCACCGCCTCCGGGCTCCTAGTGAGTTCGCATGCAGCAACAACGCCACGCCTGAACACTGTGTTGACGTCGCCGAGCCCGCTGAATATGAATTTCCTGACCTTCTCATCCTCTCTCCCGAGTCTCGCGATTGCCTTCATTGCTGCCACACGGACCCGCGTGGGCCGGTCAGGGGTGGTGTATTTCTTCAGCTTTTCAATGTCTCCCGCATCGCCGAAGTCAGCATAGCCCGACAGCGCAGCCTGCCTCACAATTTCAAAGTGCGAATCCATGCCCATTGCCCTGTCGAGTATCTTCCTGGGATCGGTGTCCTGCAGACCTGCAATTGCAGTGACAGCCTCCGCCTGCACGGCGTAACTGTCATCCCTGAGAAACGACTCCAGTTTCCTCAGGGTGGACGAATCCCTGTAGGCTCCGATGGCGCTGACGATAAATTTCCTTGCCCTTGAATCTGAAGCATCGACCTTCATCAGGACTTCGAGCGCATCGCTCCTGTTTAGCCTGCCCAGTGCCTGGGCGCACTCCGCATGGACAGCCCAGAAATTCTTCCTTCCAAGCTGCTTTGCAAGAGCCTCAACTGAGGACTTCCTCGCTACCCTGGACAGCTCCCTTGCGGCCTGGACCTTCTCAAATGCGCTCCCCCCAGCGAGCTGAGCGATTGCATCCTCGGTCGGCCTTTCGTACTTCAGCTTTTTCAGTATGCTGTTGTGCGGGTCAATGCTTACGAAGAGCGGCCTCTCTCCTGTCTCGAATTCAAACTTCGCCTCCGACGACCTGACACGCATAACACCCTCCTTCCTCCTTCCTCCGGCGAGACATATGGAAATGTCGAGGTCGACGCTGAATGTGTGTGTCATGTCATCCAACTTCTGGACCTGTTTCAGACCGATCTCCACGCATTTCCTGCTGCTGTTGTATGAATACGATGCCTCAAATTCAGGATAACCCGCGCCGTAAACCCACTGATCGAAGAAGAGCTGCATATTCCTGCCCGTTGCCTGCTCCACAGCCTTCAGCAGATCGCTGCTTTCCACGTTCCTCTCCCTGTTGTCCTCGCAATATTTCCTTATGGCGGCGAAAAAGAGATCATCGCCAAGCTCAGTCCTGAGCATGTGGAGCACGAGCGCCCCCTTCTGGTATGTTGTCCTGTCAAACATCTCAGTGGGCATGAGGAAGGACCTCTGCATTATCGGCCGCCTGTATCTTCCTGCATCCTCCCTGAAGTAGACCTGTGAAAGGGAGTCAAGCTCGTATTCAAATTCATCCTGCCCCCTGTCATGCTGCCTGTAGAGCGCCTCGAAGTATGTTGCAAAACCCTCATTGAGCCACACATGCGACCAGTCCTTTGTTGTAAGAAGGTCACCCCACCACTGGTGCGCCAGCTCGTGCGCCACCAGTGGGTGGCTGGGAAAGTCGTTATCGGCCCTCGCCTCATGGAGGGTGTCTTCGGTCAGTGTCGTGGCGCTTATGTTCTCCATACCTCCCCAGATGAAGTCTGCAACAGCAACCTGCGCATACTTCTCATACGGGTAGTCTACGCCAATGGTCCTGGAGAAGAATGACATCATGTCTGCTGTCTTCCCGAATGAGCGCCTTGCCTCCTCCTCTCTCCCCTTTCTCACGTAGTAGTAAAGAGGCACTTTGCCGCAGCTGTCCTCAATCAGTGAAAATTCCCCTATGACGATGGAGTTGAGGTATGAGGAATGCGGCACCCCTTCGACCCAGGTGAATGTCCGGGTTTTCCCCTTTTCCCCATCCTTCACACCGGCAAGTCTGCCGTTGGATATCACAGTGAATTTCGATGGCACGGTCACCCTGAGCTCCGTGGTGAATTTCATGTTTGGCGAATCAAAGCATGGAAACCAGTATCTGGAATACTCATCCTCGCCCTGCGTCCATGCCTGCACGGGCCTGCCCGGCGTCTCCTTCGAGGGGTGGATGAAGTGTATGCCAGACTCGGGGAAGCCGGAGTAGTCAATCTCCACCTCAAGCCCCGAAGCCCTGCCGGCGACGCTGATGGTGAGCTCATCACCAACGTGGGTGAATTCCACCTTCCTGCCGCCGCACCTCACTTCATCAATGTCGAGTTCGCTTGCATCCAGTGTGATGCTCTTCGGCCTGACACCCCTGATGAAGCTTATGGAGTACGCGGCCGTTCCCCTGATGTGCCTCCTGTCCATATCCACGGCAAGTGTCAGCAGGAGGTGCTCAATCCTGAATTCCATGCTTCTTGCATAGTGGGGTTTCGCTCTGGGCAGTTCAAACCGGGCATGGTGATCCTGAAGTACGCTTTCCCCGTTTTCCATTTTATCGGCCGCCAAACGGAATTCGTTCTAATATAATTTCCAGTATACCGAAAAGTGCCCCGCGGTACCCACCTGCCCTGCCCCGCCGCCTATTCCCGGAGGCGTACTGATTAAATACAAGCAGTTTAATCGGCAGATAGAGTAACTGGTGCAATAATGTCTAGAATGCATTCAAGCAAGAAGGGCAGGGCCTCCTCCAGGAGGCCGATGGTGACGGAGAGCCCTTCATGGGTCCAGGTTCAAAAGGATGAAGCCGTCGAACTTATACTTCAGATGGGGAAGCTCGGCAAGAAAGCCTCGCAGATAGGTCTGACCCTGAGGGACCAGTACGGCGTTCCCAGCGTCAGGCTGCTTACCGGGAAGTCCGTTGTCCAGATCCTTGAGGAGGGGGGTGTAAAGCCTCAGATTCCAGAAGACCTCACATCCCTCATTGAGCGCGCAAGGAATGTTTCAAAGCATCTCACTGAAAACAAAAAGGATGAGAGCAACAGGCATGGCCTTAACCTGATAGATGCAAAGATCAGGAGGCTCGTGCGGTATTATGTCAAGGAAGGAATACTCCCGCGCGGCTGGAAATACTCTTTTGAGGGTGTATTCTAATCACTCTCTGTGAAATCTGAAATGAGTCCCGTTCCACTGCCGCCGGAGCTGGCCGAAAGGGTTGACGCGGCAGCGCGCATGCTGGAAGGGGAAAGACGGGTAAGGGTTATCAGTCATTATGACTCGGACGGCATAAATTCTGCAGCAGTCCTGAGCGGGATGCTTGCAAGGCTGTCCAAACCCTTCCATACCACCATGACCCGCAGCCTGGACAGGAAGATTATAGAGAGGGTTGCGGGGGAGGGGAATCCACTTGTTATATTCTCGGACATGGGCAGCGGACAGCTGGATCTGATATCCGGTCTTGGCACCAAGGCGATAGTGCTTGACCACCACAAGCCATCCGGCGACGTTGAAGGGGTGGTGCACATAAACCCGTCGATGTTTGGCGTCAATGGCACCACGGAGGTAAGCGGGGCGACCACCTCCTTCCTTCTAGCGGCGCGCGTGGATGATGCAAACTGGGACCTTTCCCCTGTTGCGCTGGCGGGTGCGTACGGAGATATGCAGCACCTTGGTGGTTTCAAGGGCCTCAACCTTGAGATTCTGAATGAGGCTGTTCGCAGGGGAGTCATCGAGGAGAGGAGGGCGTCCTCCCTCCAGGGGAGGAATGTGACAGAGGCGCTGGGCGAGACTGCCGAACCATACCTGCGCGGTTACTCGGGCAGGAAGGACCTTGTGGCCGATCTCTCGCTGCAGATGGGCATAGACCCCGCAAAGGATTTCAGGTCATTCTCGGAGGGGGAGTGGAGGCGCCTTTCGTCCATCATGATTCTGCTGCTCGCATCTGGCGGATGTGATTCAGAGCAGCTGTTTCAGGTCGTTTCACCACAGCATTTCTCCTCCGCGTCAGGCATGTCTATTGCCGAAATATCCAGCCTTGCGAATGCATGCGGGAGGAGTGAGAGGTATGCCGTTGGGCTGTCGATGGCGCTGGGTGACGGTAATGCAGCTGACGAGGCGCGCCTTCTGCGCGGGGAGTACAACTCGAAGGTTCTGGAAAGACTCATTCCGATGGAGGAGGGCATTGAGCAGATGAAGCACATTCAGTGCTTCAGGTCCGACGACTCCTCGCTGGCGGGGGCGCTGTGCGGACTGTTCATGTCATTCATAGGGGACAAGGAGAAGCCTACCATCGCCTACTCGCTCGTGGAGGAGAGCTACAAGATAAGCGCAAGGGGAACGAAGGCACTTGTCGCGAGGGGGCTGGATCTTGCAGCAGGCCTCTCTGAGGCGGCTGCCGGCGTGTCGGGGGTCGGCGGAGGGCATGTGATTGCATCCGGCGCAACAATTCCCAGGGACTCCCTCATGACATTTCTCGATGCACTGGACACAATAACTGGAAAGCAGCTTGCAGGCTGAGCTCATCGCCAGGTGACATCCACCTGGTCGGTCCTGTATCTCTGGTTGATGACCGTGTCGACAATGCTCATCCTCTGCCCGGAGCCGTAGGCCAGCAGGCCGTTCCATGCGATCATGACACCATTGTCAACAAGGTACCTGAATGGCGGCTCGTAGACCTTCGCCCCCCTGCCCTCCGCCATGATGTTAACCATTTCGCTCAGCCTCCTGTTCCTTGCCACACCGCCGGCGAGGACAACCTCGTTCTTGTCTGCCTGAGCAAGAGCCCTCTCTGTAACTTCAGTCAGCATCGCGAACACAGTCTCCTGCAGGGAGAAGCAGAGGTCCTCCAGCCTGCAGCCTTTCTTCAGGTGGTGCCTGGCCGCGGTAAGTATGCCTGAGAATGATACATCCATTCCCTTGACTGAATAGGGGAGGTCGAGCAGCTCGTGTCCCTGCGATGCAAGCTTCTCCACCGCGGGTCCGGCGTAGAATCCGAGGCCTGCCATTATTCCGAACTTGTCGATCATGTTGCCTACGCCAATGTCCATTGTTTCGCCGAACACCCTGTAACGTCCGCGCGAGTATGCAATGACCTGTGTGTTTCCGCCCGACGCATAGAGCATCAGGGGATCGCTTGCACGGTTCCCCATCCTTCCTATCTCTATATGGGCCACACAGTGGTTCACACCGATGAGCGGCCTGGACAGTGAGATTGAGAGGGCGCGGGCTGCCGTCGCTACCGTCCTCAGACAGGGTCCGAGTCCAGGTCCCTGCGAAAACGCTATCAGGTCTATGTCACCGTAGCCGATGCCGGCCACGGAAACAACCCTGTCAATCAGACCGGCCACGAGCTCGGAGTGGTGGTTTGCTGCCTCCCTCGGATGAATTCCGCCCTTCGCCGGGCGGTGCATGTCGCTGGCATCAGACAGCACCCTCCCTGAGGAATCCACGAGCCCCACGCCTACGGTGTGAGCCGTCCCCTCGATGCCAAGGCATAACACAAAATGCCCTAGGCCGACATGCTTAATAATCCTTCGACTGCACGAATCGGCCCCCTTTTGTGAAGGTTTAAGGCATGGAAGCGCTAACATCAGCCAGGTACAGAAGGCAATGGACGCATACAACCCATGTTTGCTGGCACCGGGACCTCGAGATGCCGATGACGCTCCCCGGAGAAGTATAACCGTACACGGGGCAGGGCCGACGCCCCCCGCGCAGGCTGCCGACGCCCCCTTTTCAACCTCGCTCGACAGTGAGATGGACTATGACGGCATATTCTCCGTTGTCAGGAAGGCGGTCAGGTATGCCATCAACAGGGAGCGCAGTGGCCTGGGTCTCATACTGTCAGACCTCCCTCCGGCACTCGGTGCCTTCTGGGAGGTGGGAGGCAACTACATAGTGCTCAACGAGTCGCTTGTCGATGCGATGCGTGCCATGTCCTCGTCCACGAGGGAGTTCAACTCATATGTCTTCGTTGTGCTGGCCCACGAGTACCTGCACTCGATCGGTTATATTGATGAAGGTGAGGTGAGGAAGGTCACCTTCAGTGTCATCAGCAAGGCAATGGGTGCATCCCACCCCGCTACAGCCATGGCGGGCGGGGATCTTTGGCAGCTCTACCCGTTCCTCAGATTTGCATCGCACACGGGCGGAAGAGGTGCGCGCGTGGTGGGTAAGTTTGACACGGAATCCACACGCAGCTACATATGGTAAGGGCTTCAGCCGGAGCTCGTCCAGCCCCCTATTGAAGGTTACTTATATCTGATGATGTTAGGTTCTCAACTGCGGCGGTGTGCTCGAAAGGGCTCATGGTCTAGTGGTTATGACGTCGCCTTGACATCCCGCGCCTGATGCGGGTCGAAACGGCGGAGGTCTCCGGTTCAAATCCGGATGAGCCCATTACAATCCATCTGCTCCGCTTTCCGCTGCATGTGTCCTGCCCTCACACCTTCACTGCAACCGACAGCGATATGCGGTGCTCCTTGGTGAAGGTGCCACCGCATTCCTCCCCGATTATATACTCTATCTCACCGAACAGCAGCCTCCCTGTCATCTCGCCGAGCGCCTCATGGTCGGACGTTGCGCTCAGAAGGAGTGTGCAGCCGGATGGCGTGTATGTCTCAGTGAAAGGGAAATCCAATGTGGCCTGGGTCTTGAAAAGACACAACTCCGAAATCACCCTCCCCCTTCCCTCGCCTACAGCGCCTGCGTTGTATCCAATGGACCGATCATACCATTCAGGCGGTATCTTCGCTTAAACCTTCTCCACAAGCTGCGCATTCCTCCTGGAGATATCTGTGATAATGAGGTCGCTCCAGAACAGTGGTGGATGTCCGCATCCGCATATTTGGGAGGCGCACTCTGAGAATGCCGCATCCCTGTCAATCCAGTGAAATGAACTGCCCCATAGACAAGGTCGTACTCGCTGGAATCACAGTATGTTTCGAAGGCTGTGTTCAATACGCTGACATTGCCAACGGCTGCGAAACGCCTTCTTGCGAAATTTGAAGGGCTGGGGCCCTTTTCCACCGCACTCACACTGTAACCCCTTTCGGCTAACCATGAGGTGACTTTGCGGGTGCCGCAGCCAGTATCAAGCAGCCTGCCTCCCGGGTGCAGGGATGCAGGCTCAACCATGGACTCAAACATGGCAGCAGGGTATCCGCTCCTCAACACGTCATATAGCTCAGGGTCGAGGTCGAATATGCCCGGATGCCTCTTGCCCCCTCTCCCAGAATCCATTGCAGACCACTGTCTGTTCCCTCAATTAATGCATCTCAAACGCGCCTCGCCATGCTTTTAACAGCCTCAGGCAATGTGGTATCATGCTCAGCCTCGAGTACATGGACGATTCAGACTTTGACAGCTACCTCGACTGGAGTGTGAAGAACTACGCAGATGAGAAGGTCAGGGCGGGAACCTGGCCTGCTGATGATGCGCTGCGCAGGTCCAGGGAGGAATTCAGCCATCTCCTTCCCGCCGGGAGAAAGAGCGACAATATGCACCTTTTCAAGATGGTCGAGGGAGATACATCGGCGAAGGTGGGCATTCTGTGGGTTGGAATTTCAGGCGGGAATCAGGACTACGGCGGCGCCTTCATCTGGGATATAATGGTTTACCCCGAGTTCCGCGGCAAGGGGTATGGAAAGGGGGCGCTTGCAGCACTGGAGTCGAAGGTCAGGCAGCTCGGCGCCCACAGGATTACCCTCCACGTGTTCGGTCACAACACCACTGCCATCGGGCTTTACAGGAAGTCTGGTTACCTTGTGACAGACCTGATTATGTCCAAGGAGCTCGGTGAATAAGCTGCCCCGGACCTGGCGCACTGTCCGACAGTTATATTGGCTCAACACGCCATCAGCCGGTCAATGAAGCAGGTATCATTCCTGCAGGCCGTCGCCGTGGGGCTAGGGGGAATCATCGGTGCGGGCATTTTCGTCCTGAGCGGCACAATGATCAAGCTCTCAGGCAGCGGAGCGCTTCTGGCATTTTTCATAACAGGAGTGGTGGCAATAATCGTCGCGCTCGAGATGGGAGAGCTCACCTCATCCATGCCGGGTAAGACAGGCGCATCCTACTCGTTTGTCTATGCTGCGTTCGGCAGCGAACTTGGTTTTATCACAGGCGTACTGCTCTATCTCAGCTTTGTCGCATCCATCTCGGCTATATCACTCGGCTTCGGCGCTTACCTCGCCTCGATGGCGGGCATCACCACAACCGGCTACAGGTACATGTTTGCCATCATTCTGGTTGCGGCGCTGATACTCCTCAACCTCAGGGGCATCACCGAGGCAGCGCGAGCCGACACCTACATTGTTGTGTTCAAGGTGGGCGTGCTCGTCCTGTTTGTCGTATTTGCACTGCTGTTCGGCCGTCATCTTCCAGCAAACCTCGGAGTACCGCCTACTGGAGGCGTAAGCGGCATATTTGCCGCCAGCGTGATTGCGATGTTCGCATATGCGGGATTCCAGTCCATAGCAACGATGGCACCCTCCATCAAGGGGGGTGGAAGAACAGCGGCCAGGGCAATCCTTGTTGCAGTCGCAATCAGTCTTGTATTCTACGTTGCCGTGACTTTTGCACTGCTTGCGCTCACACCACTCTCTTCGTTCAGCTTCACCGCAGACCCGCTGAGCGCAGCCCTGCGCACCGCGAGTGCACCTGTTTGGCTCTTCGAACTCGTGGACATTGCGGCGCTTGCAGCCACCACATCCGCCACGCTTTCTATGCTGATTGCAGGCTCCGAGCTGATGGCTCAGCTTGGCAGGGACGGCCTGCTCCCCACCTTCCTGGGCAGGGAGAAGCGGGAGGGCTCCATACCATCATTCGCCCTTCTCATAACAGGCGTACTGGGTATGTGCATGCTCTTCTCAGGCAATATATACACGATAGCGGCCATCAGCAATTTCGGGGTGCTGTTCAGCTACCTCATCAGCGGATTTGCACTGATGAAGGTGAGGAGGATGCGCCACCACCCTGAGAAGCACCTCGGCGACATGAAGGCGGAGGGGATCGTTGAACGCCCCGACTTCAGGATGCCTCTCTACCCGGCCCTTCCTGTTGCTGGCGTGATACTCATAATAACATTCTTCTTCGGCTTCCCCACAATAGCGCTGAGCGCAGGCATCAGCCTGGTGCTTGTCACACTCATACTCTACCACGCCCTCCGCGAGGACAGGGATGAGCCGGTGGTCACTGTAAGATTCTTCAAGTGATATGTCGCTGACCCGCGGAAGCGCCTTCGAGCCTCGCCGTCATGCGCGCAATGAAATCGTACATGTCTGCAACCATGCCGTAGTCAGCATAGCGGAATATGGGTGCATCGCTCCTGCTGTTGACAGCTGCAATGCATCCCGCATACCTCACTCCCACCATGTGGTTGTCCCTTCCAGAAATTCCAAGCGCAATGTAGAGTCCCGGTGCGATAGAATAGCCTGTGAGGCCGATCTGCTGCTGCACGGGCATGTATCCTGCGTCAACTACGGGCCTCGTTCCCCCAACTGCAGCACCGAGCAGTGATGCAAGATGCATGACTTCAGGCATCCTCTCCCTCCCCCCGATGCCCCTGCCTATTCCAATCACTACGCTGCTGGAAGCCATGCTCCTGTAAGCCGTATCTCTTCCCCTGAATGAAAGTGGCCGCTCATCCCCGGTATCGCCAACGCCAATATCCATAACCCTGAAAGGGGATGCGGAGACGCCTGCCTTCATTGCACCCGGCCTCACAGTCGCCATCTGCGGGGACGTCTTCGACAGAATCCTTGCAACAACGCCGCCGCCGAAGGCAGGCTTGAACTGGACAAGCTTCCCGTCCTCCACCTTGAGGTCTATGCAGTCTGCGGTGAGTCCGAGGCCAAGTCTTGCGGCCACGGTTGCGGCTATCTCCCTGCCGTTCACAGTCGACGGGAATATTATGTGGTCAGGCCGCTCCTCTGCAATCAGGCTGCACAGCCTGTCTGCAACAGTCGCATTGCCTGCCGTGCCTGTGTGCATGTACTCCGTGCATGACATCCCAGTGAGTCTCCCGGGGTCCAGGGTTCCGATCATCCTGACAAGCAGTTTTGCCTGATGGGAAAGGCGGGAAATCTGGGCTGCTATCTCCATTGCCGTATCCGGATCATCGATGGCCACACCCCATATCTCCCCCTCCTTCCTGCCTGAATAGGGCTCCAGCTTCTCCGGACCTGCACGCACCGCGGCTTCTGCAGCAATGCGTATCAGCAAGTCGATGCTCTCGTCATTCAGCTGCAGCATCCTTACATTCCTCGAGCTGTCAATGCGCTCAGTACCGACCACTGCGGTGGGGGAATCCGCTCCGCTCACTCCTGTCCGGAGCTCATCCTCGCCGAGCACTGTCAGAAAGGGGGTGAAATCCTGTATCTCCCTTGCCGGACCTCTTGCCCTGTTGATCTTCTCGCTAACTGAAAAGAGCGCCGGGAGCGTGACGCGGTAGTCTGCTTTGCCAAGTTCATTTTCAACCTCCACAACAGCGCTCCCGCCTCCATCCGTATCAATCCTGCTCACTGAGGACCTGAACGGGACACCAAGCATCTCGGCGACCTCAGGAGGGACCTGGGATGTTTCACCGTCGAGAGAATACTTGCCCATTAGAATTGCATCATAGTGCACCCTGCCGCAGAATTTCGCCAGTATCCTTGAGGTGACAAGCGTATCCGCACCGGCATATCTACGGTCGGTTATCAGGAAGCCCGCATCGGCGCCCATGAGGACAGCATCCCTGAGAACCTGTTCGGCCGAGGGGGGACCCATGGTGGCGACCGTCACCATCCCTCCGTGGCGCTCCCTTATCCTGAGGGCCTCCTCTATCGCCCTCCTGTCGAATGCATTCGTCACCAGGGGCACCGAATCGCGTCTAATTCTGCCTGTCGCTTCATCAAACTCTATCTTGCCGACCTCAGGAATCTGCTTGGCGAAAACAATGATATCCATCAGATATCTACCAGCACTTCGCCCTGTTCCACCCTGACCCCATAAGTCATGAGTCTGGATGCCTCGCCGCCGTCCTGGGGCGGCGCAACGACATCACCGCTCTGCGGGTCGTATGTGGCATAGTGGAAGCCGCACACAATCCTGCCGTCCTCCAGGGTGCCGGACGACAGATCGTCGTCTTCATGCGTGCACCTGAGCTGGGTTGCGAATATATTCCCGCCCGATCTGACAAGAAGTATCTCGCGTCCCTGCACCTCAACCCGTGTGAGTGCGTTGTCGGCAACCTCGTCAATCAATGCAGCTTTATGCCAGGTCATGCAGCGGACGATCCACAAATCGATATTTTAACATGATGTGCGAGGAGGATGCAGTCAGCTCAGCTGGAAAGAAGCTTCAGCGCCTCTTCCTTTGTTTCGGGGTGCGTTTCAAAGCTGCCCCTTATTGCGTTGGATATTGTCTCGGAGTGGTTCGCCTTCGCCCCCCTCATCTCCATGCACATGTGCCTCGCCTTGATAGTCACCATGACCCCCTTGGCCCCAAGCTTCTGGAACAGGAAGTCGGCAATCTGGCTTGTCAGCTTCTCCTGGACCTGCGGTCTCGTGGCGAAATACTTTACTGTTCTGGGTATCTTGGAGAGACCCACTATCCTCTCCCCGGGGATGTATGCTATCGACACCGCCCCGAAGATGGGAAGAAGATGATGCTCGCACATGGAGTAGAACGGTATATCCCTGATGGCCAGTATGTCCCTGTAGCCGGGATTCCTGAATGATGTGATGCCAGGCTCATTCTCCTGCTTCATGCCCGCAAAGAGCTCTGCGTACATGCCTGCAACCCGCTTGGGAGTGTTCCTGAATACCTCGCTTCCCTTTTCCACGCCTATCTCGGTGAGTATTGTCCTCACCGCCTCCTCGATTTTCTTCTGTGAAGATGAAGAACTCATATTGCCGCTGCTCACAGGATTCATGGCCATATCCTATATGAAATTGAGCGTGCCTGCCTGAATGCGGATGCGCTGCACAGGTTTATAAGCGCCACATGCACTTCCACGTGACCGATGCTCGACCTGAGAGGCAGGACAGCGATTGTCACGGGCGCATCAAGGCGCCTGGGTCGTGCAATCTCCCTCCGCCTGGCGGGGAGGGGATGCAACATTGTCATCCAGTACAGGTCATCCGCTGCCGATGCGGGGAAGGTGGCGGCAGAGGTTGAGAAGGCAGGGGCCGGTGCATGGAGCGTGCACTCCGCACTCAACAGCAGGGAGGAGTGCGAAAAGCTCATCCGCAGTGCCTCGGAGCAGTCAGGCGGCGTTCACTTTCTCATAAACAATGCATCCGTCTTCCCTGCCGGGGATATAGCATCGGCCGGTAGAGAGGACTTCGAGGAGCCGATGCTGGTAAATGCATTCGCCCCATACTGGTTAACAGCCTCGTTTTCATCCACCGATGAATCCATCTCAGTTGTCAACATGCTAGACACGCGCGTCAGCGGCTATGATTTCTCCAACTTCCCCTACTATGCAAGCAAGAGGCTGCTTGCCGACATTACTGCAAACCAGGCACTGAGGTACGCCCCGTCGCTCAGGGTCAACGCTGTGGCCCCCGGGCTGATACTTGCCCCGGAGGGAAGGGGCGGGGAATACCTGAAGAAGGTTGCGAAAGCAGTCCCCATGCTGAGGCATGGTGAGGCTGAGGACGTCGCCGCAGCGGTGGAATTTCTACTCTCGAGCGATTTCATAACCGGCCAGACAATCTTCGTCGACGGCGGGCAGCACCTCCTACCACACATTTTCGGGGACAACAGGGAGAAGAGGTGAGGTCCCGGGCCTGCGCACCGTGTGGGAAATTTCTTTAGGCGGTCCCGCCTAACCTGTCCAGTGGAGCGCTGGGATTCCGGAATGGTCTGGGTGGTGAAGTCGGGTGCTTGACAGGATAATCATAAAGGATCTTTTCCTCAGGTGCATTGTAGGCATCAACGACATCGAGCGAAAGCAGCGCCAGGATGTGCTCATAAACGTGGACATGTGGGCAGACATATCTGAAGCTGTGGGAAGCGACGATGTGTCCCACACCGTGGACTACAAGACAGTCAACAAGGAGATTGTGGCCATGGTCGAGAATTCATCCTTCTACCTCGTGGAAGCACTCGCATCCTCCATAGCTGACATATGCCTCTCACATGAGAAGGTGAAGAGGGCGCGTGTGCTTGTAGAGAAGCCCGGAGCGCTCAGGTTTGCCGGGAGCGTTGGCGTTGAGGTCACCAGGGAAAAGAAGTGAAGGCGGGGCAGCCGTATACCTCTCCCTCGGGTCCAATATTGATCCGGAGGCGAACGTAATGGCGGCGGTACGCGAGCTTGGAAGGGAGGTCAGGATCACAGGCATCTCCACAGTATACAGGACAAAGGCGCTCGGCGGCAGCCAGCCTGACTACTACAACTGCGTGCTTCGTGCAGAGACAGCACTGCAGCCGGAGGAGCTGAAGTTCGGCCTGCTCCGCCGCATAGAGCAGTGCCTGGGGAGGGAGCGCGGTGAGGACAGGTACGCACCAAGGACGATTGACATTGACATACTGATTTATGGCAGTGCGGTAGTCGACGGGCTGGGGCTCACCGTCCCCGACCCGGACATACTTGAACGCCCCTTCCTCGCGGCCGGGCTGCTTGAACTCGACCCCTTAATAGTGCTTCCGGGAAGGGGCAGGAGTCTTGCAGAAGAGTGCCAGTCAATGGACATGGGGGGTATGGAGGCTCTCCGTTCCTTCACAGAAAGGGTGAGGCTGGCGGCCGGGTTCAGCAGCAGGGGTGCTCACTCTGTATAGTCACATGAGCCGTTTGTGCACATGTAGACGTTTATCTCGCCGTGCTCTCCGAACACTGGCCGCAGTGTGCCAATTGCACACCTCGGGCAGAAGAATGTAAACTCCTCAGTCCTGTGGGATAGAAGCACATTCCATATCCTGTCGCGCGAAAGGAAGCGGCTCAGGTCTGTAAGTGTGACAACGCCCACCACCTTGTCCCTGTCCGTCACGGTTGTCCTTTCCAGACCGTGCTGGACCAGGTATTCGGCTACCCCCTGAAGGGACATTTTGACAGGTACCGCCGGGACGGGCCTGCGCATCACCTTCTTCACAGGCACCTCGTCCGGCTTCCTGTTCCTGAGTATGAATCGCTTGATGAGGCTCCTCTCGCTCAGCAGGCCTACCGGCCTGCCCTCCCTGTCAACGACGACAAGACCGAACGCCCTGTTGTCCACCATGAGTTTCACAGCATCAAAGACACTTGTATCCTCATCCACCTTGAGAAAGTCCTTCTTCATTATGTCAGCGAGTTTCATCCTTGCACCATTGTCTTCTATACCCTACCTAATATTAAGAACAATTGAAGGGAACCGGATGCTGTTATCTCCGCGCGATAGCTGAATGAAAAGATTAACATAGAGTATCTATATCCATTCTAGGGGAAAGAAGTGGCTAAAGAAAGCTTGATCAACTGTCCTGCCTGCGGGTTCAGCATAAAGGCCAGCTCGAAGTCATGTGATTTCTGTGGATATGAGTTCGAGTCCTTTGCCACGGCCACCTCACAGCCTTCGGCAAGGGTGCCTGAGACCCCTTCGCAGGGAAGGGGGCAGTCTAAGTCAACCAGGAACGGCTCCAAGAAGGGTTCAAGCGGCTCAAGGAAGTCGGCCTCCAAGTCGCAGCGCAAGCCAAACGGAAGCAGGAATGGCAACACGCGCCTCTCACGCACTCAGGAGACTTCGGTGCAGGAGGAGACTGCCGTCGAGTCCCCGTCTGAAGCGGAAGGACCTGAAACGGATGCAGATCCGCAGACGAGGATTAAGGAGCTGGAGAAGCAGCTTTCGGATGCGGAGAAGGAGCTGGACGTCATATCGAAGCTTCTGGGGCAGGGCAAGGAGAAGCAGCCGGAAGCGCATGCAGCCGCTGCCGCTGTTCAGGCCCAGGATGCAGTTGTTGTGAGGCCGTCGGCGAGGCCGCAGCAGGCTGCAGCGGAAGTTGTTCCCAGGGCTCTCAGCAGCATCGCGTCGCCAGTCCCGGCACCATCGGCCACGGCCCTTTCAGGCGAGGGGTCTTCCAGCGGGGGAGGCCTGTCATTCAAGATCAGGGGTATGACAATGGGATCGATTGTGATAGGCCTCGTGGTCTATGCAATCTCATTCCTTCTGTCCGCAAACATCGGGCAGCTTGAAATGTACATGCTCATAATACCCGCATCCATACTTGTTGGACTGGGTCTGTACGCATCCCTTGAGGCCACGCCGGCCTCAAAGAGCATCTAGAGGCCGAGTGCGTCCTCGATGCGTCCCATTTCTATCGGGGTCGTCCTGTCGCCTGTCAGCGCCCCGTTTGAGTTTGTTACAAGGCATGCGCCGACCAGAGGGATGCCGTAGCTGACAGTCCCTATCTTCGCCTTCACCTTCAGCACATCCTCAAGCAGCGCTATTTCTTCATCCGTTGCCTCGGGATGACAGAGGATGCCCCTGTTGTTCGCCTCGCATGCCGAGCCCACGGTCTTCAGCCCAGCGACCGTCCCCTTTACGGCCTCCACGCCAAGCGTTTCTGAAATCTGCTTCAGCGACCTGCTGCTTACGTCAGGGTTTACCACAGCCCCCCTGTCATTTGCAACTATGTTGTTGCCCGCAGCATTGAATTTGTCCCTCAGCGCTGTCATGTTGAACTCCTTTGCAAGAAGCAGCTTTTCAGCCTCCGTCGCAAAAGCGCTTGTAACCAGACCGTTGATATTCATCGTTGTAAGGGCGCCGATCAGGTTGGTGCCTGCAATTGTTGTCTGCACAACCCTGACGCTGAGAGACTTCTCCAGCTTCTCCACAAACCGCCTGGATGCCGATCGGGGCACCAGCGCAAGCGCATCCGACGCCTCGGCATAAATGCCAAGGAAGCTGCTTCCGCCAAAATCAGCAAAAGCAATCATCCCGGCTTCTCCTCATTCTTCGTCAGGAAATGAAACCTCTACCAGACCGTCTTCGAACTTGACAGCTTTCACAGTCACCATCCGCGGCGGGTTCCTTGCGCCCCTCGCCCAGATGAACTCGCTTACATGCCCGTCTATCCAAACATCCGCGGGGTCTGTCTTCATGTGCCTTACGATGAACCGCCTTATCTCCGAGACGGCAGTGCCCGCCCTTCGTGTGACCGGCACATCCATCGCCCTGCCTATGTTGATGTTGAAAACACTCTCTTCAGAGCTTGCTTCTTCTGCCAATGGATCACCGCTTTGCCTTTCCTCTGTTCCAGGTCCGCCTCTTCGGCTGCCTTGTGACATTCCTGTTCGTCTTCATCATGACCCAGTGCGGGACCCTTGCGTTCGCGCGCCCCGCCTTGAGCAGCCTGATCTTCCTTGCCAGCGGCTTGTTCTTTGCCATAACTGCACCTTCACTTTCTCTCTATCGAGATTTCCCTCTTCTTCGGTATGATCCTCGAAAGCAGATCCTTCAGCGTGTTGTCGTCGATCTGCCTGTTTATCCTGCCCTGCTGGGCAAGCATGAAGAGCTGCTGCTCCACGTCCGATACTATCTCGGGCCGCGTCATCCTGAGTGCCGCAAGCCTCTCCCTCGCCTCCGGGGTGAGTATCGTCCTGAGGACCGCCTGCCTCTGTGCCTGCGCCTCCGAGTTCCTTCTCCTTATCTCGGCGGTCTGCTGCTCGCTCTCCAGCTGCATCTGCAGTTCGGCAAGTCGTCTCCTCCTTATGAGTTCAAGCTCCTCGTCACTGCTCATTTCTTTTCACTTTTGGCTGCTGTCCCGTACTTCTCCAGTGAAGGCTCCTCCTTCACATATGACTTGAATACATCGAATGCGGCATTGTCCACAAAGCTCCTGCCCTTGCCCGAAACTATTCTGCCCCTGTTCTTCTGCTGCGTGATAAGGCCCGCACGCTCGAGCTGCTGCAGCGCCATCCTTGTGGCCGAGCCGCTTCCCTTCACAGCCTTGTTCGGCTTGGAACCGCGGTCTGCGGCGCCACCGAACTCTGCCGAGAGCCTGGATGTCCCAACAGGGCCCATGAGATAGACCTTCCTCAGGACCGAGGCAACGCGCTTCTGCCACCACTCGGGATCCATTGGCGCCTTCTGCCTGTGCCTTCCTGTCTTGGCGTAGTTGGTCCAGTCGACAGCCTTAACGCTGTCAATCTCCATCAGTCTCTTCGTCAGCATGTCGACAAGCTGACCCGCAGGAACGTCATATGCTGTTGTCATCCGATTTCCTCGTCGCTGTGTAGTATGCTGGCAGCATACGTGCTGTCAGTGCGCTTCTGAAAATTCATTAAAGTGAATGTTTATTTAAAGCTATCCTGCACGCCTAGCACCCGGGGGCGCCTACCTCCGCATAATCCCTGCTCCTGCAAAACCGCTCCTGGCCAGCCACCCGTCCAGTATGGAGTTGAACTTCTCCGGGGATGATATGTATGCCGGGTGGGAGGCACCATCCATGACCGTCAGCAGTGCATTGGGCAGCTTCCTTGCTATCTCCCTGGCCCTGGTCACCGGTATGATTTCATCCTCCGATCCCCAGACCAGCTGCACCGGCCTTTCCAGCAGCGACAGGAATTCGAGCATGCCGGGGGAATCCAGTCCCACGCTCCCGACAAGGAAGAGGCCGTCTATCATTGGCGGGTTGTCCTTGGCAAACGAGAGCGCTATCCCTCCACCCATCGAGGCACCAATCAGGACGGTGCTCCTTGCGCCCATGTGGCTGCACAGGTCAAGCATCAGCCTGTTCAGTCCGCTCCTGTCGGAGTAGACTCTGCTCCTGGCCGTGCGGCCGAAGCCGGGCATATCTGGCGCAATGAAGGGGAGGCTGTGCGACTCCAGGAGCCTGAGGGTTCCTACCTTGGCCCATATGGTTGAATTGAAATGGGCGCCGTGCAGGAGTATGAAGACCCTGTCCCCCCTGTCCTCGGACTCGATGCACTGCACATCGGTGTCCCCCATCCTCACCCTGTGCTCTTTCATGCGGCAGCTCCAGATGCGAAACCGGTCAGACCTGATTTAGCACTTTCTATCGACTGCTGCCACCGGATTATTTGACGAATATCGCCGGCCTGCCTGGGAATGCATTGCCGCTTCTTCCAGCCGGGTCCTCGATGTCGCTGTCATCCGCCATCTGTATCACAACCGATGCACCCAGCTCCCCTTCCAGGAATTCCCTGGTCGAAGCGAGGAACTCCCGCTCGTCGAAGCTTGATGAAATCAGCCTCCTGAACTCCAGCCTCCCCTGCCCCTTCTCCATGGCATACTTCTTGAAGAACCTCTCAGCAGCCTTGCCCTTCGCCGCAGACATTATCCTCTTCCTGGCAGCCGGATCTCCGCTGCCGGTCTCGTTTTCTAGAAGCTGCTTCTGCCATTCCGCAGCGGTGTATATGTAAATCGAGGATGGCTTGATGCCGGTAACCTTCACAATTTCGTCAATGTCCCCCATAACACTCTCTAAGTACTCCTCCCTGAGCAGTGCCGGTGCGTCCACCTGCATTTCACCCGGCTCCGGCAGCTCGGAGGCGCAGACGTAGCCGGCATTGCCCATGGAATGCCATATCTCCTCGCATATGTGCGGCGTAAACGGGGCCATCATCATCACCTGCAGCCTGATGAAAGGGCGGAGCGCCGATGCGTTGACCTTACCGCGCTTCCTACGCGCGTACCACTTCAGTGCGTTCTGCATGTCGATAAGCGCGAGCTTTACGGCGCTCTTGAAGAGGAGCTGTTCCATGTTGTCCGTGTAGCGGCCGTAGATGCTGGCTGCCGTGGAAAGCAGCCACCTGTCCACATCGTCCTCCTCCATCCCCTCACCCGATGCCGATGAGGCCGCCTCCTGCATCTGGTAGAGCCTCTTCAGAGCCGATTCAGCAAAATCGTCATCCCAGTTGGGATCGTCGAAACCCTCGCCTGCATATGCGGATGTGAGTCTTGTCACATCGGCGCCGTACCTCTCCAGTGCTGTGTCCAGCATCATGGAATTGCCTGCTGACTTGCTCATCTTGGAACCGCTGATTGTAATCCACCCATTCACTGCGAAAGCCTTCGGCCAGAGCTCCCGGCTGAAGATTGCCGTGTGGTTGAATATGGCGAATGTAAGGTGGTTACCTATTAGGTCCTTCCCCGAAACTCTGAGATCCAGGGGGTACCAGTAGAGGAATTCTCTCCTCATCTCCTCCACCTTGGCGGGATCGATGCCAGACTTCCTGCCCGCCTCCTTCGCGCTTCCCCTGCCGAGGAATACATAGTCGTAGAATGAAATGTCCTGCGCCATACCGTCCGCAGTGCTTTTCAGCCTGTGCGCTATCGTGTAGTATGCCATGTAAAGCGTGGAATCTGACAGAGATTCTATCTTCCACTTCTGGTCCCACGGCAGGGCGGAGCCGAGTCCTGTATGATGGACGCATGCCCAGTCCTTGAGCCAGTCTATGACGTTGTCAAACTGCCTGTTGAGGAAAGCTGGATAGAAGTTCATGCCCGCCACCGCCTCGTGCGCAAGCTTCTTCCATTCCGGGTCTCCGTATGCAAGGAACCACTGGTTGTCCACTATCTTGACAATGCACCTGGTAAGGCACCTGCATATGACCTCTCCGGACGGCTCGTACATCAGAGCGGCAATGCCCTCCTTCAGCATCCTCTCCTTGATTTTGACCCTCGCCGCCTCAACAGGCATGCCGCCTATTTCCGGGAGGGATGAAACCATGACTCCTTTGTAGAAACCCTCCCTGTAGATCTCCTCCTTGGCGCTCTCGAGCTTTGCGCTCTCCGACTGGCTTCGTATCCCGAGGCGCTCCACCACCTTCCTGGCGGGGAGCCTGCCATATCCCGGTGTCTCAATGATCTCGATTGGAGATATGCCTTCAACAGCCTGAGCAGCAGCCCCCTTGATGCTTCCCTCCTTCGCGCCCCTCTTCAGCTCCATGAGGGCGACATAATCGTCGGGGGAATCGCTGGGAACCGAGCTGACTATGCCTGTCCCCTTCCCGGGATCGGCAAAAAGTGCCGGGAGCACAGGTATTTCAGTCTTCATGGTGAATGAGTATGCCTTCCTGCCGACGATACTTCCCCCTTCCAGGGTTCCCTCCTCATGCAGCTGCACACCCTGCTCGGCAAGTTTCATCGCCGCCTCGCTGCTCAGCACCCATCTCTCGCTTCCATTCCCCGCTATGATATATCTTGTTTCAGGATTGACCCAGAGGTTCGTCTGGCCATAGGCGGTTTCTGGCCGCAGCGTTGCTGCAACCAGGATGAGGCCGTCATCCAGCCTGAACTTGATCAGCGTGTATTCGGTGGGAGTCTCCCCCTCACCGCTTCTCCTGTCGTGGTCTCCGACCGGAATTCCGTCCTTCGGGCACCAGATCACCGGGTGCGAGCCCTTCCTGACAAAATCCCCGTCTTTCAGCCTGTTGAACTGCCAGCTCACAAAGGAGTCGTATGACTTGTTGAGGGAGGTGGTGATGAACTTCCTTCTCCAGTCAATGGACATGCCCAGCCTCCTCATGGTCTGCTCCCACCGCCTTGGGAAGTAATCAGTCCAGTAGATGGGATCGGCAAAGCGCATGATCTCGGCCTCTCCGATGCCCATGTCCTTCATGATGCTAAGCTGCTTCTCCTCGCCCTCCCTTATCCTGGTCGCGGAAGCAACAATCGGCAGTCCTGTGCAGTGGAATGCGAATGGAAAGAGGGCATTGTACCCCCTCATCCTCTTGTACCTCGAAATGAAGTCGACCCTCAGGCTTGTGAAACCGTGGCCTATGTGCGGAAGGCCGTTCATGTAGCTGTACGGGTAGGTTGCCATGAACTTCCTCCTGCCGTCAGGATTGGCCTCGAAGAGGTGATCCTCTTCCCACCTCTTCTGCCACTTCTCTTCAATGCTGAACATATCTTTGCTTTCAATCAGGTCCATCACCGTCGGCCGCCACGCGCGGGAGCACCACGCCGCGGATCAGTAGTGGTCGTAGCTTACCAATTCCTGCACCGGCCTAGCCGGGGGCAGGTGACTGGTTTCTACCGGAACACCGAGGGGGGAGAGTGAGATTATCCTGCCCTCCTGCGGAGCCTGGACAATCTCCCTTATCTTCTCCTCCCTGAATGAGAAAGACCATTCCGTGGCCATGCCAAGGCTCCTGGCCGCCATCGAAATCCTCTCGATGAGCATACCCGCGTCCACGGAATAGCTGTTCAGGAATCCGCCAAGGGTGGGGTAGGCATCATCCGGGAGGCCGCAGACGACAACTGCGAGGGGGGCCTCGACAAATGACTTGTTATTGTTGCATGCGGATGAAATGTTTCGCTTGAGCTGCTCATCTCTCACAACAATCGCCTTCCAGGGCTGCCTGTTGTCCATGGAGGCGCACCACTTTATGGCGGAAGTAAGCGCCTTCAGCTTCTCCTCCTCCACCGGAGCCTGTGAGAACTTTTTTACCGATAGGTTGTTCTTGAAGAATTCACCAGACGTCATTCGATCAAACACTCGATTTTGTTGCGCGTCATTTGGCCAAATCCACTGTCCGGAGCCCGGCCGGGTAACTGCTTCCCCCACCGAAACCCGGTGCCTTAACCTGAGGGAAAATCGTATGCCCCTTCATGTTGAAATGCGACATGATTGCTTTGCCAAGCAATTACTTTCCTCCATATTATCGTTTCGCAACGGACGGCAGCAGGTGTGCGTCAGCCGCGCCCCTGCAGCAATTGCACTTCCGCAAAGACTAATAGCCGCCGCTCTCTGGAGGTACTGGTGTGCTGATGGAATACAGAAAGGAATCTGATTCCCTTGGAGAAATGAAGGTCCCGTCTGATGCGTATTACGGCGCCCAGACGCAGAGGGCTGTTGAGAATTTCAGTATAAGCGGGCTCAGGCCGTTTCCCGAATTCATATGGGCAACAGCAGCAGTCAAGATGGCCGCGGCAAAGGCCAACATGAAGGCAGGGGGGCTCGATGCCAAACGTGGGGGTGCAATTGCATCAGCCGCCTCGGAAGTGCTTGAAGGAAAGCTGCACGAACAGTTTGTGGTTGATGTATTCCAGGCAGGTGCTGGAACTTCGCACAACATGAATGCTAACGAGGTCATTGCAAATAGGGCCATCGAGCTACTGGGCGGTAAGAGGGGGGAATACAGCATTGTGCATCCAAACGACCATGTCAACATGGCACAGTCCACCAACGACACTGTGCCGACGGCAATCAGGCTGATGTCAATACGCATGATAGGCGAGCTATGCGTTGAGCTGAAGCTGCTGACAAGGAGCCTGAATAGGAAGGCGGCCCAGTTCGACAGGATCGTAAAATCGGGGAGGACGCATCTCGAGGATGCGGCACCCGTGCGCCTGGGGCAGGAGTTCAAAGCGTATGCGGACATGCTGGAATATGACCTCGCCAGGCTTGAAAAGGTCAGGGACGTGCTCGGCGCGCTGAACATAGGCGCAACCGCCGTTGGGACAGGAGTTAACGCAGATCCAGTCTACGTCCGACAGGTTGTGGTTGAATTGAAGAAGATCACGGGATTCAGGCTGAGAAATGCTTCAAGCCTGATGGCGGTTACTCAGTCAATGGCCGATTTTGTCGATGCATCCGGTGCCGTCAGGGCCCTCTCGACGGACATGACCAAGATAGCAAACGACCTGCGCCTGATGAATTCGGGACCAATCACGGGTCTGGGTGAGATCATGCTCCCTGCTGTCCAGCCAGGTTCATCCATAATGCCCGGCAAGGTCAATCCGGTGATTGCGGAGTGCATGAACATGGTCGCATTCCAGTCCTTCGGCAACGACCTTGCAGTTACCATGGCGGCCCAGGCAGGGCAGCTTGAACTCAATGTGATGATGCCGCTGATTGCATTCAACATGGCATTCACGCTCCGCATCATGAAGAACGGCCTGCGCATGGTGAGGGAGAAGATGGTGGACGGCATTGTTGCGAATGCGGAACGGTGCCGGGACATGGTTGAGCGGACACCGGGCATTGCGCTCGTCCTCAACCCTTACATAGGATACGAGAAGGCTGCCGCGGCAGTGAAGGAATCGCTCAAGTCGGGCAGGCCTATAAGGGATATTGTCGTGGAGAAGGGGTGGCTCTCGGTGGATGAGGTGGAGAGCATACTTGACCTGTATGCAATGACCGAGCCTGGTGTGAAGGGAAAGAAGGCAAAGGGATCGCGCAAACGGTGAACAATCCGGTCCGTTACGGGGTGTCTCCCATGAGCCCTTGCAGTTATTCGGCACGGTACGTATTTATAATGCGTGTTTTTCTTGTCGAACTGAGTGATGAGGATGGCTGAAGCTAGCGCAACGGCAGGTCAACAGGCTGCCCCGGCACCGCGGAAGAAGGTATCGAGGGCAGAGTATGTGATAGACTACAACGAAGAAGTAAATCCCGACGTGAATGTCATCAGGTTCATCCCGACGAACAGCCAGATGTTCGAGTTTGAGGCGGGCCAGTTCGTATCAATCGCCGCCGTCAAGCCTGACGGGAAGAGGATTGCACGCGACTATTCCATTTTCTCCCCTCCTTCATACAGGGATGGATTTGAGCTCTGTGTCAAGAGGGTTGAGGGAGGATTCATGTCCAACTACCTCTGCGACCTCAAGAAGGGCGACAAGATTAACGCCATAGGCCCGATGGGCGGCTTCATACTCAGGCGCCCGCTGCCGCAGGAGCTGTTCTTCGTTTCAACGGGAACGGGCGTTGCTCCGTTCAGAGCCATGCTCGACACCCTTCTCGTGAAGGAAGGAAACACGGAGACGCACGTTTACCTGGTTTTCGGCAGCAGGCATCCGGAAGACATCATCTACCGTTCGCATTTCGAGGAGATGGAGAAGAAGTACTCCAACTTCCACTATTTCCCCACGCTCAGCCGGGCTGGAGACGACTGGACCGGACACAGGGGCCATGTTCAGGAGACGCTCACAAAGTACCTCAGCGACCCAGAGAAGAAGGGGGTCTACATCTGCGGCCTTCAGATCATGGTCGATCAGGTCAAGGATCTGGCAGTGTCGAAAGGTGTCCTGCCAGACAATGTCTACTACGAGAGATACGACTGAGCGGAGCGGTGTGCAGGTAAGGCGGCCATATTGCGGATGCATCGTACAGCTTTAATATCCATCCCCGCCTACTCCACAGCACGCTAACCTTTGGAATCAAGGAGAAGTGCAAGATTGTCAGAACAGGCCCTACCTGAAAGCTGCGGCGTCTGCCCATTCTTCACACAGACATTCACACAGGAGTTGAAGAGGAAGACCGCAGAGGGTCTGAGGAGTGTGGAGGTGCTTACAGGCATCTGCGGCGTGATGCGCCTGTCAGAGATAAGGCCCAGGGTCCCGCAGTACGAGACCACACACAGGAGAGCCGGCGACGCCCGCTGTTATTTCGAGGGGAAGGGAGGGGAGCTTGAAGCCAAGGTCTCCTGGCTCATCCTGAGAAGGAAGGGACTGGCTCCCAAGCGGTAAGTGCGCCTTCAGTCTGTCAGCGCGGCGGCGGCCATTTCAGTCGTGGAAGCTATTCCAGTCCCATCCCTGTTTATTGCGATGATTCCAACGCTGACGCTCCTGTCATAAAGGGATATGCCCCTGTCAACTGCCTCCTGTGGCGACATGCCCTCCTCCATGAACCTGTAGACTGTCAGCGAGAGCACCTTCCTTATGATTTCCTCGCCTATGCCTGTGGCCGCAACTGCACCATTCCTCCCGGCGTAGATGCCGCAGCCGATCATTGCTATGTCACCCACCCTTCCGCGGAGTGCAGGGAATGTACCGCCGGTGGAGCCTGCGGCAGCGAATCTCCCTCGGGCATCCATGGCCACCGCGCCTACGGTGTCCACCTCATAATGCTTCCAGTTCCTTGGCCATTCCGGCCTCTTCCCGTTTTTGAAATCAAGCAGTCCCTTCTCGAGCCTGCTGCGTGAACGCTCGGTCTGTGGGTCATAATCCCCGAAACCGCACTTCCTTGCGAAGTCAAGCGCACCGTCGGCCACGAGCAGGATGTGAGGAGTCTCCATGACCCTTCTGGCGACGAGAACCGGGTTTCGTGTCCTGGTCAGGTAGGCCACCGCACCGCATCCCTCCTCTGAATCCATGACGGCCGCATCCATGTAGGCCACCCCGTCCATCCTTATCACGGAGCCCGTGCCTGCGTTGAATCTCTCGTCATCCTCCAGAACTCTGTTGGCCTCTGTCGCCGCGTCAACGGCGCCACCGCCGCCACCTAGCAGTCTTCCTGCGGCCGCAGCTGCAGCTGCCGGGCCGTCACTGAGTGAAGACGGCGAGCCTGCGCCGCCATGCGCAACAACGCCCCACTTCATGGCTGGTCCATCTGCTCGGAGTATCTGAACCTTTCCGAAAGTGCCACCCGGCTATTTCTCGGTGAGCATGCAGTAGTTGATTGTCACCTCTGAAATATCGGTGGCGTAGTAGGCTATCCTCCGTATGGACTCCTCTATGAGGGCAAGCTGGACAGCCTCCTCAGCCTTTATCTTCTGTATTCCAATCGAAATTTCGCGGAGCGTGTTCTTGAGGCCGTCCCTCCTGTCTATGACCTCGTTTGCATCCATCGCATTCCTTCTGAAATAGGCTGCAATCGAGCCGTCGAGCATGTTGAGCGCATATTCATGCGCAGCCCTGAACTTCGACAGCATCTCCTTGGGTATCTGGTAGTCGGACACAGCTGTCACGGACTTGGCAATCTGTACCGCATGGTCACCAATCCTTTCAAGGTAGCGTGCTATCTGGAAGTAGGAGTTGCTCTCCTCGATGGTCATCTTCAGCCTCTCGGCAAGCCTGAGGTCCATGCTCATCATGTTGTGCTCCTTCATGATTATCCAGTAGATCCTGTCCGCGTCCGAGTCCCTGTTGATGACATCGACAGCCAGAGAACGGTCCCTCGACTGCAGCGCCTCCATGGCATCCACCGCCATTGAGCGGACTATGAGGTGCAGCCTTCTCACTCCCTTCTCCTGAGAGAGTTCAAGGGGGTCGCTCAGGTCCTTGATTGTTATGCTGTTGATTGTCTCCTCCACTATCTCCACCCCTGTGACCGAGCGTGTAAACTGTCTCACCTTCTCCTTGACAGCATTGTCTATCCTCTCCCTCGCCCTGACTGTTATTGTGTCGAAACCCATCACATAGGTGCCTATCAGCATCCTCTCGAGGTGCACAGGAGCCTCCTTCTGTATGTTGATGACCTTGCTCCTGTAATCCTTCCTCGCATCTATGCTGGGGGTGATTGTGATGGTTCCCCTCTCATCCCTCAGCAGCCCCACAACGTCGCCTCTCCTGATGCCCATCTTGTCAATCCAGTCCTTCGGTAGCGAGATGGTGTAGGTCGAATTGCCGGTAAACTGAACCTTTCTTGTCTCCATATTTCTTCCTTGTCGGCTGAACTATGGCCTACAATATATATTTTGCTATTTTCTATATAGTTAACATAATCTATATTTACCGCCAAACAATCTCGGCATCCGGCAGCTGAGATGGTGGGAATGACCATTTGTCATCTGAGCGGGGGCAGATTCTATCCGGTGGCTCACCTGCTCGGGGGTGGATGGCCTGGCATCTGAGCCGTCTTCAGGTGTCTTCACAGCCCTGGATGAGGGAGGGGTCAGGGGCTTTCACATCAGGACGCTCATAGTCTCAGGTATGGGTTTCTTCACGGACGCCTACGACCTCTTTGTCATTGGTGCCCTCCTTCCTGTCATTGCCATCTACTTCGGCATATCAAGCTTCAGCCTGAATTACGCATTCATTTCCAGCTCCGCACTGTTCGGAGCCATAATAGGGCCGATCATATTCGGCCCCATCTCAGACAGGTTCGGCAGGAAGATCGTTTATGCTGTCGACCTTGCGATACTGATAGTTGCCGCCATAGGTTCCGCCTTCTCCGCGAATCCGCTCGAACTTATTGCGTGGAGATTTGTTCTGGGAATAGGTGTAGGCGGAGACTATCCGGTCAGCGCCACTCTGATGTCTGAATACGCCAACAGAAGGGACAGGGGGAAGCTTGTATCATCTGTCTTCGCGATGCAGGGTTTCGGACTTCTCTCCGGTGCCGTCGTCACGCTCATCTGCCTCTGGCTGCACCTCCCGACATGGCTCGTATGGCGCATACCCCTTGCATTCGGGGCGGTTCCGGCGGTAACTGTGATATATGCGAGGAGGAAGGTCCCTGAAACACCAAGGTTCATGGTGGCTTCGGGGCGGATAGACCGCACCACAGCCAGGGAGGTTGGGCTTTCCGAGGAATCCGCCGCGCAGGACCGCGCCTCTCTCTTCTCCATACCTCGCGGTAGGATACTTTCCGCATATGTCCCGCTGATACTGGGAACGGCGATTTCCTGGTTCACCCTCGACGTGGCCTTCTACGGAACTTCCATCTTCTCCAACACAATAATACACAACCTCATTTCCACAGGCGCAGCAGGGAGTGTCGCGGTCTACGCCTCTCTCATCAGGTCGACCGAGATCACATCCCTGATATTCCTCTTCTTCGCATTTCCAGGCTACTGGGCAGCGGTATTCCTGATAGACAACGTAGGACGCAAGAAGCTGCAGCTTCTCGGCTTCGCATTCATGGTGGTCGCCTATGCGGCCATAGCCTCAATCCCGGGCATCGTTGACAATCTACTCGCACTGTTTGTTGTCTACGGTTCCACATTCTTTTTCATCAATATGGGACCCAACACCACAACGTTTGTCGTGCCCGTAGAGGTATTCCCGACGCAGGTGAGGACCACAGGCCACGGCATCGCCGCCTCGGCAGGAAAGGTCGGCGCCTCTATGAGCGCATTCCTCTTCCCGTTTGCACTGAAAACAATACATCTTCCCGGTGTTTTCACTTGGCTGACCATAATGGCCCTGCTGGGCCTGCTGGTGACAGCCGTGCTGATACCGGAGGGGCAGGAGAGGAGGCTTGAGGACATTTCCGGAGAGGAGAGGCTGCTAAAGACGTATTCTGAATTCTCGGACCTTATCACCGGTCTGACTGACAGGATTCTCGAGGGGGCAAGGGAACTGCGCTCATTCGTCGGCAACTGGGGAGACACCGATGAGGAGGGGCGGAGGATGAAGGCCATAGAGCATGACTGTGACGAGATCGTCCACAGGATTTTCGTGCGGCTGAACACAAAGTTTGTCGCGCCGATCAACAGGATGGATATAGTCTACCTGACGCAGGCGCTGGACGACATAATGGACTACCTGGAGGCCACCAGCGCCAGGCTCGGCATGTACGGGATAGAGGCTCCGACCGCTCCGATGAGAGATTTCATGGAGCTCATCGTCTCATCTGTCGAGGAAGTCAGGAAGGGGATATCGTTCATCAATGACCTATATTCAAGGAGGTTTGACAGGATCGAGAACAGCTGCATCCGGATAAATGAGCTTGAGAACAGGGCAGACGAACTGCTCAGGAGTTCACTGAAGAGCCTGTTCGAGACAGAGGACACAAGGCAGATTATCAAGCTGAAGGAAATCTATGATGATCTGGAGGTGGTCACCGACAAGTGCGAGGACGTTGCAGACCTGCTCAGGGATCTGATAGTGGAGTACAGGAGGCGCTAGTACTCAGCGGGTGTAGGCATAAACAGTTGCAAAGCCGTTGGAATAGACATTAACAAAGTTCCCGCCCCTAACCGCGGCAAGCACTGCAGGGGAGACGGGGATGGCAGTCTGGTTTGGGTAGAAGTTGCCTGCCTGTATCATGTACGTGTCCATCAGTAGGTAATTCACTGTTTTGTAGCCCGATGGCGTGAATGTCAGGTTCAGTTGATTCTCCATCGAACTCGCATTCGCCGCGGTGTATATCGGGTATGAGCCCATCTCCCATGTCGCATTCCTCTGGGCAAATCCGAAAACTATGGAACTCAGCCTGTGATCAGATGCAACTGTAGAGGCACCGGGTGTACTGATATGGAGCCACTGTGCGGCCGAGAGATCGGCGGCTGGTGTCCCGCCTATCTTCGAAGGGGTTGTTGTCGCCCCCACAAGCGCCGTGGACAGTCCGGCCGCAAGTATGAGCACAAGGCAAAGTGCAAGAGCTGCCGCAGTCCTCCTGCTCCTTGGCAGGAGATCCAGGAAGGAGAGCATCGCAATGCCGGCGAATGTCGCAGCGAACAGCAGCAGATACTCAACCAACCTCTCCGGGACAAGGTAGGGTATGTTTGTGACCACCCCAAGGCCAATGAGCGAAGCAAGAAGGAAGAGTGTGATGCCTATGGAATGGAATTTCCTTCCATCCCTCATGGATGGGATGACCGCAGTGAAGGCAAGGAGTGTTACTGCGACGGTAGGTATGTTGAACAGGATGACAGGGCCCGGATAGAGCGGGACGGACGGATAGCCGAAATAGGCTATGTAGCCCACCGCAGCCGCCGATGCAGCAAATGCAGCCACCGGATAAGCGAGCGGCATGCCGTCCCTTCCCTGGCCGCTGCCGCCCGACGCCCGTCCCCTCCTCTGGACGAATGAGCCCGCGATGAATATGAGGAATGTGAGTATGTAGGGGGCGGATACCGCCTCCTCAATGCCGAGACCCGTGTTCTTCAGTACGAAGGTGGAAAGGAAGTTGGGGGCCATTGTCATCCAGTAAGCCCAGGTGAGTGTGGTTATCACAAGAATAAATGCCAGCGCCTTGAGGAGCTCTGCACTGTTGCTCCTCCTGAAGAGTGAATAGTAGAATAATGCCGAGAAGAGGAAGAGGAGGAGTATGACGGTGCCGAGATGGTATGTAGGAATCATTGCAAGTGCGGTTGCCATTGCCAGGGCGATCGTGAGGCGGTCCCTTCCGGAAGCGAGGTAGAAGTAGATGAAGAAAACGAGTATCACCTCCCCCATGGTGTCGGAGGCGATTATCGATGTGTGGCCTATGACTACCACAGAGGTCGCATAGAAGATGGAGGCCATCAGTCCCACCTGCTTCCTCCCCGTAAGCGACACAGCAATGCCAGCCATGGGGAAGACAAGGAGGGATGTGATGAAGGGCATGGAGAGTTCAACAGCGGCCGCGGTTGAGATGCCTGTCAGCCTTGCGATCAGAGCAACCAGGACGTAGACAGCTGGAAACTCGGTGTACGTCCTGCCGAAGCCATAGTAGGGGGAGGGCATTGCCCCGCTGACTGCGAAATAGTGTGTTATGTAGTAATTCTCGCCTGTGTCGGGTCCCCACACGTTGAATTCAAGCGGAAGTATGAGGCGGAGTGCAAGCGCTGCAAAGAATATTGAAAAGAGCGCTAGGATGTACCACCTCTCCTCTTTCATCTGTCCGGCTAATCTGCAGGCAGGTATAAATCAGTTCAATATGCGCATCGGCTCAGTGGGTGGTGGCGGTGGATGGTAGATATATCCATTGTGCACTTGCACTCCATATGCCGAATAAAATTTCCTGCAGCGGTCGCGGCGGCTCCGGCAGGCATGGCGGCGTCCTCAGCAGAGAGGCGGGCAGCGGCACGATCCTCCATGGCGATGTCATTGAAGCGCTCGGCTCCTTGGGCGACGGCAGCGCCGACATGATATTCGCAGACCCTCCGTACAACCTGCAGCTGGAGGGAGAGCTGAGAAGGCCAGATGACAGCGTGGTGGATGCCGTGAACGACGGATGGGACAGGTTTTCATCCTTCAGTGAGTATGATGCCTTCACAACCTCATGGCTGACGGAGTGCAGGAGGGTGCTCAGGGAGAACGGTTCAATATGGGTAATCGGGACCTATCACAATATATTCAGGATCGGGAAGATCATGCAGGACCTCGGCTACTGGATATTGAATGACGTGGTGTGGGTGAAGACCAATCCGATGCCAAACTTCCGTGGTGCGCGCTTTGCCAACGCTCATGAGACGCTGATATGGGCAAAACGCGGGAAGTCATCCGGTTACACGTTCAACTACTGGGACCTGAAGTCGCTCAATGAGGGACTGCAGATGAGGAGCGACTGGCATATACCCATTTGCGGAGGCGGCGAACGAATCCGTGAAGGGGGCATAAAGGCACACTCAACCCAGAAGCCAGAGGCACTTCTCTACAGGGTGGTTCTGTCATCAACCAGGCCCGGAGACACTGTTCTGGATCCATTCCTCGGGACGGGGACCACTGCCGCCGTTTGCCAGACGCTCGGCCGCAGGTGGATTGGTATAGAGCGTGAGGAGAGATATGTGGAGGTGGCAGCAGGGCGCATTGAATCATTGGCCGAACGCTCTCCGCCGCTTGGCGGCGAAGTTCTTGACCTGTATCCCTCCAGGCGGGAGCTGAAGAGGGTGCCATTCGGTGCACTCCTTGAAAGCGGAATGGTTCGCCCGGGCGAAATACTCTATTCCGAAGACGGGGGCAGGAAGGCGCGCGTCAACGCAGATGCCTCGGTGACCGCAGACGGCGAGCGGGGGAGCATTCACCGTATCTCTGCCATGCTGCAGGGACGTGAGCGTTCAAACGGCTGGGATTACTGGTTCGTGAAGCGAAGTGGAAAGCTGCTTCCGCTGGACTCCCTGAGGGTGGAATACAGGGAGATGGCATCGCAGGATGTGCCGCTGAATCCAGGGACCGGCGGCAAACACTTAAGTCAGTAAAACTGTTCGATACAATCGGTAGGAAGCATGTCCGGTAACCCGGAAGCATACATAGCAGGGTTCAGGCGCACGGCCTTCACCAGATCCAGGCCGAACCAGCCGGAGAAGGATCTATTCAACTCTATTCGAATGGACAGGGCACTTGCCGCACTTGTTTCCGATGCAGTGGATGGCACGGGACTGGAGGGGGGCAGGGTCGATGATTTCATTGTCGGCTGCGCATACCAGAGGGATGAGAACTGGACATTCGGCGGCAGGCACCCGGTCTTCCTTGCCGGTCTGCCTGAAACCGTGCCATCCATGGCTGTCGACCGCGCATGCTCATCGTCACTCAACGCCATCTCGATAGGCGCCATGGAGATAATGACGGGGAATGCCGATGTGGTCATGGCCGCGGGAATGGAGCACATGACGCACGTCCCGCGCCTTTCCAATAGGCTCTGCGACGCTCTTCTGGAGGATGAGCGGTTTGCCAGGTACGACATGAAGACGGGCTACTACATGGGCCTCACCGCCGAGAAGCTCGCCAGGAAGGCGGGCATCGGAAGGGAGGAGATGGATGCATATTCGCTGAGGAGCCACACACTTGCGGCTCGTGCATATGACGAGGGCTACTTCAAAGGGGAGATACTTCCGCTGACAGTCGAAACAGCCGAGGGGAGTATGACTGTCGACACGGACCAGAGCATGCGCAGGGATACATCGATGGAAGCGCTGCGCAGACTCCCTCCGGCCTTCATGGAGGATGGGCTGGTGACAGCAGGCAATTCATCCCCGCTCAATGCAGGCGCCTCTCTAGTTACCATCATGTCGGGCAGGATGGTTGAAGAGACAGGCGCAAGGCCGCTGGCGCGGATAGTTTCCTTCGGATGGGCAGCTGTGAACCCTTCCATCATGGGAGCAGCAGTCGTTCCCGCAGCAAGGAAGTCGCTTGAAAGGGCCGGCCTCTCCGCCGATGACATAGACGTCTGGGAAATCAACGAGGCATTCGCAGTCGTGGCGCTGAATGCCGCCAGGGAGCTCGGCATCGGGGAGGAGAGGATGAACATCAGGGGCGGTGCCATTGCACTGGGCCATCCGCTGGGCGCCACTGGCGGGAGGATTGCCGGAACACTCGCCCGAATGCTGCCACGCGGCAGCGGGAAGAAGGGCGTTGCGGCGCTGTGCGTGGGAGGGGGACAGGGATACTCCATGGTGCTGGAGGCATGCTGAACCAGCATATGAATGCCTCTGCAGTCCGGAATACTTACTCTCCCCAGGATAACTACAATCCTGCTAAGTAACTGTCAGACCATATACAGACCACCTCAGGAAAAGAGAGGGACAATGGTTCCGTATCAGAACCCCGGCAACCAGGATCGGAAGAGCCTCCTTGTTCAAAGGTTGCAAAGTCACATCTTTTCCTGAGGCGTATTGTCTTTCCACCAGGCCGCATCGGGGTGGATGCTGGAATCTATGCTTCCCTGGGTGCCACAGTCTGTCATAGCAGGTGAATGCTAAGAAGGAGGGCTATGATTATTGAGGCAGCTGAAAGGAGTATCAGAACCCGCGTCAGCCGCTCGCTCCTCATGTTGCTCTCGTTTATGTGCCTAAGAACATCTCTCAGCTCGTTGAGCACCAGCTTCTCCTCGTCAAGCTTCGCACTCTGCTCCGATATAAGCCTGAGCTGCTGTTCGTCGACCGCATACCTGCCGTAGAAGTCAACATTCTGCCTGAATCGGACAAGTATGTCATTGCCCGCATTCGCTGCAAGAATCTGCTCGTATTCGTCCTCAAGTTCGGCCGACTGGAACATGCCGAGCGAGTTCAGTGAGAATTCAGTGATTGCCTTCTCAACAACCTGCCTGATCCTCGCGGCGTTGGATATGAATTTCGCTCCTGTGCCTCCATCTGTTCTGAGCGATTCCATAAGTTCATTCTGGTACCGATTCAGCACGCTGTTCCTCGAGGACACGGCCGAGAGAATCAGTGTATGGTATGCTATCTCATCCCTCGGGCCGCCCAGATTATGGTCCGCCTCCTCGCCTGAACCGCCCAGTGCCTCTGCAACATGTACCCTGACATCCGGGTCTGAATAATCGTCTATCGTAACGGTGCTTCCAGGTGCAACATACGTCACGGTGGATGTTTCATTGAATGTAAGCACCTTGCGAAGCCTCTTCTCCACAAAAGACGGGTCATAGAGCTCCTCCTCCGCCCTCTCGAACCTGTCGTAGTCGACGAAGAGAAGGTTCAGGAGGTAGAGCGCAACCAGCACCTGCTCCTTTCCGCCCCTTCTGCCCTCCGCAAAGGATGACAGCGGATCTGGTGAGAATCTGCTGAATGAGTCAAGAGCGGAGGAGAACACCTTATATGTCTTTCCCAGGAGAGGCCTCGTGGGGATCGGGGCGGGACCTGCTTGAAGCGCAGCTGCAAGCCTCTCCACGAACCGCTCATTGAACATATGAATGACCCTCTTCTGCAGAAGTTCCTCACCCAGGCCATCCTTCAGACGCATGTACCTGAAGTCTACTGGAAGCAAAGGCATACTTCCGTTGCCGCTCACGGCCCCCATCCTTTCAATCAGAACCACTATGTTGACTACCGGGCTGATCATGTGCCCACTGCCATCAGTACACTTGAGAAGAGCGTAGACTGAAACATCTGCTCTGCACCCCTGCTCTTCTCCTTCATTCACAACCACCCCTCTGACTGAGGCGAGTTTGAGGAATGTGATTTTCACAGCTTCCTCGAATGAAAGCGTTCTCACCTTCCTCTTGAAAATCTCATAGAGCATCCAGTCATACTCATCCTCCTCCGGATGCCTCCTGACAGAGCCCATAAGCTTCTCGGCCGCCTCGCTCGAGAGAGATGAAAATGCCGACAGCTCCTGGTATTCCCTCGCTGATGGGAGCTTCATCGGGACGAAGAGGTCTGTCAGCGCATCCTCCGTATCAAGGCTGCCAAGAGGGTGGTTGCGTTCCGAATAGTCAAGGAGCCTGATGTGATTCCCGTCTGAAGCGAGCGTAGCGGTGAAAATGAATGAGGCAACCTGGTAAGGAAGCACGGCGCTCAGTTTCATGTCGTCGCTTTTGTCAAACACAGGGGTGAGAGGGACAAAGGCGTAATTTAAATCTTACCCGGATATCCACTCACAGCGCCAGCTTCCCAGGGGGCATGTCTGAATGGCAGAAATCACCTGTTTCACGGTGGCAGTTCGCGATTTTTGAAGTAATAAGTTAATAACTGCAGGCTGCTAACTGCCGATCATGAAGGTAATGATTTCGGTGGACATGGAAGGGATACCTGATATATTCCACACGGGAGGGGATGCGCGTTCCGAGCCCAAGTACCAGGAGGGTAGGCTCACCATGACCCGCTGCGCATCGCTCTTTGCCGAGGAGTATCACAGGGCCGGCGTTGAGGAGATAGTCGTTGAGGATGCACACGGAGACATGACCAATCTGCTCTACAAAGAGATGCCTCCTTTTGTCAGACTCGTGAAGGGCGGAATAAGGCCGCTTGACATGGTCTATGGGGTGGACGGCAGCTTCAACGGCATTGCCCTCATAGGCTACCATTCTGCTGCAGGAATTGCGCATTCGAGTTTCGACCACACCTATGACGGCGACTCCTTCCACAGGATTCTTGTCAACGGCGAGGCTGCAAGTGAATATCTGCTCTGCTCCCTGGTTGCAGGTGAGTCGGGAGTCCCTGTAATCCTGGTGGCTGGTGACGACAAGCTGAAGGGGGATGTAGTGTCAAGAACCCCCTGGGCAGAGTATGTGCAGCTCAAGGAATCCTCCGGCTACTGGAGTTCAGCATATGACTCGCTTGAGAGCCTGCGCCCCGGTGTGAGCAGGGCTGTTTCATCCTCTGTCAAAAAACTGTCAGGCGGCGGTGCCAGACCGCTGAATATGGGCAGCAGGCTTGAATTCACATTCGAGATGAAGCGCTCTGTTTACGCAGATGTGGGAGAGATGCTGCCTGGAGTGGAGCGGACGGATGGCTACACCCTGAAATTCCGCACCTCCTCCGCATCCGACGGGTTCAGGATGATGCAGATACTCTCCTACTGCTCGATGGGTGTTGAAAGCTCCCTATGATCATGCACACAGAATTCCATGTCAGTTTAATAAGCATCAGAACACTGACCGGCGCATGGAGTGGAAGAAGCCCGCCAGGCTCAGGCAGGGTGACAGCGTTGCCGTTGTCTCACCTTCCAGGACAATTGCTTCACTCTTCCCGGTGCTTGTCTCAAGGGGGATGGACAACATAAGAGAGAGTCTTGGCCTTAACCCTGTGCTGTTCCCCCACGCAATGTCATCTCCTGAGGAGGGGTACCTCCACCCGGAATACAGGGCTGAGGACATCAACACGGCACTTGCCGATCCGGCTATAAGGGGCATAATCAGCACCATAGGCGGCGACGAATCCGTCAGAATACTGAATCACCTCGACCCTGAACTGCCGAGAAGAGACGCGAAAGTATTCTGCGGATTTTCAGACTGCACGACAATAACAGTCTTCCTCTGGAGCAGAAAGGTCTGTTCAATCTACGGCGGTGCCATGATGGCCGGTTTTGCACAGATGTCAAACTTTCCCGATACATTTACATCCTACTGGCGCGGGATGCTCATGTCAGACAGTGCCGGGCTGTCAATGGAGCGCTACCGCTCATATTCGGAGGGTTATCCTGACTGGAGGGGGAAGGGTGCCACGGGTTCAGTCAACAGGAAGAAAAGGTCGCCTAAATGGCAGTGGATTGTTGGCGAAAGCATGAAGGGAAGAATATTTGCCGGATGCATTGAAACAGTCGATTCGCTCAGGGGTACTCCATGGCTGAAGAGCGCCGAGGATTTCGATGGCGCTCTCATCCTTCTGGAAACTTCGGAAGAGACGCCATCTCCCCTTACAGTCGAGCGCTACGTTCGCAACCTGGGCATCATGGGCTTTCTTGAGGCATCCGCAGGCATGGCGTTCGGCAGGTTCAGGGGATACAGCCCGAAGCAGCGCAATGATGTTATGGAGAGGATAGCAAGGGTGATGCGCGTGGAGTTCGGCTGTGGAGATAAACCGCTGGCGGCTGGCCTGGATTTCGGCCACACCGACCCCTATTTCCCGATACCCGTAGGCGTGGAGGCAGAAATTTCCGGGGATAGAATCAGGCTTGCCGAGTCGCTGACTGCTTAGGTTGCTGGTGGCACGGGAATTCTGTACTGCTTCGCATCGGACGCCCTCACCCCTTCCTGCCGCGTATAACCTGTCCAGGTCGGCTGGACCCCTTACTTGTACTCAGGAAACGGCCTGCCGATCCACTCCAGCGCGAGGCATATGCTGCATGTGCAGGGGATAAATGTGACCACTGTGAGCATTCCCGATGAAAGGTAGTAGAACGGCGGTATAGTGCTTGTCAGCATCCTTTGGTCTACCATCCATGCAAAGAGGGGCCGAACAGTCCGGAGACTCCGCCGAATCTTAGCACACCTCCACCGAAGGCGGAAAGAATTCCCAGAAGAACTCCGGGACCGAATGCAATCAGCCTCACCCTATCCGTTCCGTCCTTCTTCGGGACAGCGTATGGTGCTATCCAACGGTAACCTTCCGCGAATGGTATGAAGATAGAGTCATAAATTCTGTGTAGAAGCAAAGGATATCTCCAGGACGCACTTGGAGAGTGTAAGTCATGGAGGATATCGAAACAGGACTGGACTCAGCCATTAAAAGAGTCGTGAAATAAGAGCTTGAGCGTATAATGGGAATCGAACGGGATGTGTTCCTGGAACAGTCCAATGGCACCAGGAACGGCCATTATTGCAGGGACCTGACAACAAAGTACGGGCACATAGGCGACTTGAGAGTGCCAAGGGACAGGGAAGGCACCTTCAGGACACAAATCTTCCAGCCATGGCAGCGGTACACTGGCATTACATTCCATCGATGCCATGTATGCGAAGGGCATCAGTGCAAGGAAGATTGAAGGCATACTGGAGGAGCTGTTCCACCACAGCTACTCCCGTTCCACAATCTCAAGGTTGACCGATGTCCTTGTCGAGGACATCGACAAGTGGCATGGCAGGCCGCTGAAGCAGCGGTACACAGCCATCATGATCGATGCCATTTTCTTCAACATGAGAAGGGGGACTGTCGAGAAGGAGTGTGTGCACTTCGCACTCGGCATTGACGACGAAGGCCATGAGGAGATACCCGGTTTCTGGCTCAATCCGACTGAATCATCAACAGGCCGGGAATCAATACTCAGTGATTTGAAGAGAAGAGAAGCAGCTGAGGTGCTCCTATTCGTTGCCGATGCGCTCTCAGGCATTGAGGAGAGCGTGAAACGGCAGTATCCACGCTCTGACTTCCAGTCCTGCACAGTGCATGCAATGAGGAATGCACTGTCGAAGGTGAGGGCATCGGACAGGTACACCGTCACCATGGAGCTGAAGACGGTGTTCAATGCCTCTTCGAGGGAAGAGGCAGGTAAGCGGTTCAAGTCATTCAGCGGCAGCTGGAACAAACGGTATCCTAAGATGGTATATGCACTGGAAAGGAGTTTCGACGTGCTGACAAGGTATTACGGCTATCCCGAGGCAATCAGGAGATCCATACGGAGCACGAACATCATAGAGAGGATGAACAGGGCGGTGAGGAGGAGAATCAATATCATCGATTCCCTTCCAACGGAAGACAGTGCTGTAAAAATCATATACTCAAGAGTCATTGAGTTGAACAGCAACTGGTCGAACAGAACACTGAACGGATTCGCTGCCTGCAGGGAAGAGATTCAGGAAATGTTTGACGTGAGGTATCCCGTGCTTACACAGGATTCGTGACACTACTGGTCAAGAGAAATGGCGCTCATTTTTACCAGATTAAGATGAGGATTCGCTCATCTCAAATCTCTTCCAATGTAATCTATATTTATGGTCATTTCGTTTATCCATACTAAAAAGGGTATGGACCCAGCGGGATTTGAACCCGCGGCCTCCGCCTTGCGAAGGCGGCGATCTATAGTGGCAGATGCATCCACTGATCTATGGGCCCATCCGAGCCTATCTGGCTACTGATAGCGCCCTCTGATT
>JAJZXY010000009.1 GCA_021806165.1 Thermoplasmata archaeon | reverse complement strand
TATGTTTGCGTCGGGCTGCATTCCCTCAAGGACGATCTGAAGCTTCTGCTCAGCCGACCACTTCCTGTGCGTTGTCATTCAACCACTCCTTCATTCGCGGTATCGACAGCTCGATCACTCTGTTTGCTTGGCTCTTCCACCCAGGTGCGCTTTCTACGAGACCACAAAAACCATTGTTGTACAAAAGTAATGGGGTACGGACCAGAGGGATTAATATCTTACGGGGTAAAACTTGAGTCAAAAGTGAGAAAACAAATCTGTGAATTGCCGGAAAAAAAGAGAGAAAGCGCCTTACCGTGTCACGTCCTTGTTAATTATGTTTCATTTTTGCAGGTAATAGGTCAACAATAAATTTCGCGTGGTGCTTTGGCAATATACTTCAGCGTTGGGAATTGGATGTTCCATCAAGTATTTATCCACAGATTGGATAGCAGATACAGACCACAGGCGATCCCGTGAACAGGGAAATCGAGATAATCATAGTGGCGATTGTTGTCATCAGTCTGTCAGGTGCGATTGTTGCCATTTCCCTGCCATCGCGTGCACCTGGATACAGGCAAATCAGTGTCCAGGCGCAGAATAATTCCTCCTTCGAGTCAGTTGTCTGGACCACTAATAACCAGATATTCCCCACTCTGAACGCAACCAGCTACTTCCAGTTATCAGGGGACAATTCAACAAACTCTTCGTTCACTCTCGGTGTCGATCCCTCTGCAAGTTCTGGAACATGGTACCTGGCACTCATAGATGTTCACGGTCTCATTTCAAAGTCTTTTCACCCGTCGCTTTTGGAGGTTGGTGTCAGCGGCGGTGGGAACAGCACTGCAAACTTCTCGAACGTTGTCTTTCCCGAGGCGTACGAACCCACACCGGTGAACGGCTGGTACAGGAACAATACCACCAGCAGCTGGTACCTGTGGAATACTTCGTTCATTGGATTTCCTAAGAACTTCTCGGTTGGAACCACCGCGACACTCCAGAACGTCAGTAAGGGCAGTACTTCCTCTTCGTATTTCTTCTCATTTCCTATGTTTTTCGAGATCCTAGTGAACGCAACATACAACTCCATTACCACCCTGCACTACTATGCATACCTTGAGGGTGTGGGGACAAATGTCAGTGCACAGGTAACAATCAATATTTCAGATCATTATTAAGACTGATTTATCCCGCAAGTCATCTGCCATGCGCCCCCTACTCGAAGTGTTTATGAGTGAATCATCGGGGAAATGGAAAGGACAAAGCAGCAGGAACATCATTACTCCGGAGGTGCACGATGGGCAACGAAGTGTTCACTCTCAACACTGCAGATGCCAGAGATAACAACGATGGAATGCGGTGTGTCCACCCAGTCGCACTAACCGGGGCAATGCGAAATTCTGTGAAGTGAATGGAAAAAATAAGAAGCCAACAGTATCGAGTGCACAACGACTAATGCCTATATTGTGTTCAGTGATGCTGCTCCTTATTTAAAATCAACAATGTTGAATAAATAACATATAATATAATGGGTCCGCCCAGATTTGAACTGGGGTCACCAGCTCCCAAAGCTGGAAGGATAGCCAAACTACCCCACGGACCCGCATCCGGTCATGCAACACGAATCAGTTAATAAAATAATCTTTGTTGTTCCGGGGGGGGGGCGCATCCCGTTTCACATCTCGGAGGAGAGTTCCCTCACAGTCTTTCTTATCGCCTCGGTGCTTGAAAGTTTCGCATTCCATCCCTTGGACTTCAGATGTTCGACTGAAAGCGCCATGCGCCTGACATCCTCCTTCCAGCCCCTGCCCCCGTCCACTCCGCCTGTCCACACATACTCCACCTTATCAAGACCGAGCTCACCGACCACTATGTCGGCAAGTTCGTGGACGGACGTTGTCTGGTCTGTGCCCACGTTGTAGATTTCAACACGTTCGGATGCGCCTGCGCAGCCTGCAACCATGCCGTCCATCAGGTCATCCACATGAATGTAGGACTTAACCGTCCCAGGATCCCTGCCTATGATCTCCAGTTTGGACGGATCCTTCTTCAGCTTCCTGACAAAGTCATACGTCACTCCGTGCGCCTCATGCCTCCCCACAACGTTCGCGAAGCGCATTATCGCACCCTCGGCGTTGAAAACGTGGCAGTACGCCGCAATGTATCCCTCGCATCCAAGCTTGGACGCCCCCATGATGCCGATAGGCTTGAGGGGTCCGTATCCCTCCGGAGTTGGCATCACCTTTGCCTCGCCGTAGACTGTCGAGGAGGATGCAAAAACAATGCTCTTTCCACGCCTTGCCGAGGCCTCAAGAACGTTGCGTGTGCCTATGACATTCTGCTTCAGGTGTATGGCAGTATCCTTCTCCCCTGCACCCGCCTCTGGGTAGGCTGCCATGTGGAACGTGGTGTCGCAGCCGGCAACAAGCTCCTGCCACTTCCCCTCAACCGTGATATCTGCCTCTACCAGGGTGAAGGACGCGGCATCGCCACCCGATGGGAGGTTCTTCCTGCTCCCTGTGAAGAAGTTGTCCACCCCCACAACCTCCCTCCCTTCGGCCAGAAACCTGTGCGTAAGATTTGAACCTATGAATCCCGCGCACCCCGTTACAGCAACCTTGCTTCCTATCTCCAATTCTAATCATCTCCCTCAATTGAGCGAATGTGCTTCACCAGTGCGGCCACCGCCCTTCCCCTGTGGGACACTCCGTTCTTCTCCGAAGGAGTCATCTCTGCGAAACTCCTCTCCTCACCCACGGGAATGAACACAGGATCATAGCCGAATCCGCCATCCCCCTCCGGTGAGGTGGAAATTCTTCCCCTGCATTCTCCCTGAAAGAGCGCAGCCGTACCATTGTGATAGAGGCCGAGGACTGTCTTGAATGTTGCCCCCCTCCCGGGCACCCCCTGCAACAGTTTGAGTATTCCGCGCATCCCCAGTGTCCTGAAGGCATAGGAGCTGTAAACGCCTGGAAAGCCGCCCAGAGAGTCTATGAAGAGGCCAGAGTCGTCAATGACGAAACTGCCCTCCAGGCGCGAGGACAGCCACTCCATTCCGAACCGCACCACCTCCTCAAGAGAATCAGCCTGGACCTCAGGGTATGGCATGTCCAGTCTTGTTAACTCCTGAACAGCTGCCGAAAGAGCCTGGGAGAACTCAGCGAACTTGCCATCGTTTGTGGTGATGACCTGGAGTCGCCTCAAACGTACCTCGCCCTCCTCTCTATCTCGGCAATCTTTTCCACGACTTCCCTGCCTCCTCCGCCGTCCAGGTACCCCCGCAACACTTCGCCAAACTCATCCTCAAATTCGGAATGCGTCGATTTGTACACCTCCTTCAGGAGACGCAGGTCAACGCCAAGCTGCTCCGTATCGGCAGGGCGGGTGGCCATGGAGAAGTCGATGAAGTAAAGCGCCTCCCCGGAGAATATTATGTTGGAGGTTGTGAGATCCCCATGCGCAATACCGGCTCTGTGCAGCCTGGCAATCTCGCTACCGAGTATGCGCTCAAGAGCGGTGCGCTGCGGGGGGGCCATGGAGGGGAGTAGGGAGCTAAGTCGCTCGCCTGACACAAACTGCATCACTATCACTCCTTCGCGCAGATCCACATCATAAACAACCGGAGTCCGGACTCCTGCCTCCCTTGCAGCCACCATGCTCCTGACCTCGTTGCGCGTCCTCATCCTGATGAGCCGTGCATCGAGCTGCGGGTGACGGTACGCCTTTGCCTCCCGCCTCTTGAAAGCAGCGCTCCTGCCGAGGTATTCTCCCTTCAGTATCGTTGCCTCCGCACCCTGCTTCAGAACCATGTTGCCCGCCGGCTCATTCAAGGTTCAAGCGCCTGCCCTATGTCCATTATGAGATCCTCTTCATCCTCGATGCCGACGGAGAAGCGTATCAGAGTATCGGATATTCCCCTCTCGCTCCGTTCTGCCTCGCTCAGCTGGCTGTGTGATGTCTCAGCCGGGATCGTCACAAGGGATTCCACCCCGCCCAGGCTTGCAGCAACCTTGGCAATCCTCATCCTGCGAATCACCCTCCTGGCCTCTTCCATCCTCCCCCTGACCTCGAAGGAGAGGACGCCGCCGTAACCCTTCATAATATCCTTTGCAACCTTGTGTCCCTCATGTGATTCGAGTCCGGGGTAGAGGACCTTTGACACCCTCGTGTGATCCTCCAGGTACTCAGCAATCGCCATTGCATTCTCGTTGATCTTCCTGACCCTCAGGTCCAGTGTCTTCATGCCCCTCTCGGTGAGAAAGGCGGTAAAAGGTTCCATCGAGCCTCCCAGCACTGTCATCGTCTCCCTGATCCGCCCCACGATCTCCTTTCTTCCAGCGACAACTCCCGCGATAACGTCTGAATGGCCCGCGAGATATTTCGTGGCGCTGTGCACAACCACGTCTGCGCCGAGAGAGGCAGGCTGCAGGTTCACGGGCGATGGGAATGTGTTGTCCATGATGGAAACCAGTCCATGGTCGTGAGCGAACCTGAATATCTCTCTTATGTCATACACCTCAAGCGTCGGATTGGTCGGAGTCTCGACGTACACCGCCCTCGTGTTCTCCCGCAGCATTTCCTCGAGGAACTGCGTCCTGCCCCGCTCGAAAAACGTGACTTCATGGCCCATTCTGGGCAGCATCTCTGAAAGGAGAGAATGGGTGCCGCCGTATACATCCCTGACAGAAAGTATGTGGCCGCCGCTGCCGAGCGACTCAATCACGGCGGTGGAAATTGCGGCCATCCCGCTTGAGAATGCGACTGCATCCTCAGTCCCCTCAAGGGAGGAGACCTTCCTCTCAAGCGCCCTTACGGTGGGATTGCCCAGCCGGGTGTAGTAGAACGGTGCCTTCCTGTCGGTATACCTGCCGTCGCTGTCGATAGCGTAGGGGTAGAGGAAGGTAGCATTCTGGTAAACAGGCGTCACGATGGAGCCTGTCACGTGGTCTACAATCTCTCCGGCGTGGACACATCTGGTCCCCATGCCCGACTGCTCCGCTTCCTGCCTCGAGTCCTCATCCATCGCATATCACGACTGCAGATTGGCCACTCTCTACATTACCGTAGCGGTTGCACACGCTTCAGGCAGAATGTTTTAACCTGTGGCAGGACCTCTACCGTGGTGTGACTTCTCTAAGCACCGGTTCCGCAGGCTTCGATTCACTCCTCGGAGGAGGGGTGGAGCCAGGCACGGTGACCCTCCTCTACGGCGAGGGCGGTTCAGGCAAGACAAACCTGTGTCTGATGCTTGCCAGAAGCGCAGTCTTGCAGGGGACCAAGGTTCTGTATATTGACTCCGAGGGCGTTTCTATGGAGAGGCTTTCACAGATAGCCGGTGCGGAGGCGGACCGCGTATCGAAGAATATACTGTTCTCCGAGCCGTATGACCTGCGGGAGCAGACGCGGCTGCTGGCCAAGGGTGTCAAGCTGCTGGAGAACAAGGGCAGGATTGGCCTCGTTGTAGTCGACTGCCTCACAACATTCTTCAGGATGACAAGAACCGAGGACGGGGATGAAAGGAAGGATCTGAATGAGCAGCTGAGCATGCTGCTGAACGTCGCAAGGAAATTCACAATTCCAGTCGTCATTACATCTCAGGTTTACACAGACATAAGCAACGGAAGCATAGAGCCGCTGGGGGGGCACATTCTGCAGCATGCGGCAAAGGCGATTGTGAAGCTTGAAAGGCTTCCGGGCGGGAGGAGGAGGGCGACCCTGATGAAACACAGGCACATTAGGGAATCGGGTTCGTTCGAATTCCAGATTACAAACAGCGGGGTTGTGTGACCGGCGCGAGACGAAAAGCTCTTATTCCTGCTGATTCAATAGAAGGTCAGCTAGGGGAGCGTTAAAGAGATGCTGAGAGGGCAGCCTGGACTGAAGCTGCCGACCCTTGAACCTGATCCGGACAATGCCGGCGCAGGAAAGCGTGTTTCTCTTACGACTTCTCTGGCAGGGGACATGATATGGAACCTGCAAGAGACAAGAATCCTGGATGGAAGGGGCTCAGGCCATTTGAGAAGAGACTTGCCGCCGTTGGTATAGCTGTTGTCATAGTTGTTGCCTCCTTCGGCGCCTACTATGCCATAAGCGGCCAGCATGGCGGAAAGAGAACGCTGGTTGTGTACACCTACGGTTCATTCATGGCATACGGTGCGAACAAGACCGCCGCATTCCAGAAGGTATTCGGCACCTTCGAGAAGGAGTACAATGTGAGCATCGTGGTCAGGACTCCTGCACAGGGTCTGCTGTCCGCACTGAAGTCACAGAACGGCACCGGGCAGGCCGACCTGGTCATAGGCCTGACAAACATGGACGGGGTGCAGGCTGCCAGGGACGGGCTCCTTGTCAGTTACACGCCACCTGCAGATGCATACATCAGCCAGTCGCTCAAAGGGAGCATGGGTTCGGCCTCCCCCTACCTGACACCATACGAGTATGCATACCTTGGAGTGGATTTCAACAAGAGCGTCTTCCAGCAGGGAGGCACCCAGTTCAGGCCGACGTTCGGAGACCTCTCCAACAGCAGCGCCGCATCAAACCTGCTGCTGGAGAATCCGCTTTACGACAGCACTGGCGAGGGATTCCTTCTCTGGGAGATTGCCTACTACCAGATGCTCCACCAGAACTGGACAAACTGGTGGAAGGCTGTCAAGCCATATGTTCAGCGCCACATCTACGACTCCTGGTCGACCGCGTTCGGCTACTTCGGCACTGGACCAGGGACGAATCTCCTTGCAAGCTACCTCACCGACCCCGCATACAACTATTACTTCGGATACGGCAACGGCACTGGCTCAACAGTCACATACAGCAACGGGACGGCCTACGGCTGGCAGACTGTATACTGCATAGGCATAGTCAATGGCTCACACAGCATCCCCCTCGACAGGGCATTCGTCAACTATTTCCTTGGGCCGGGCGTCCAGAATGAAATTCCGCAGAACGAATGGATGTATCCTGCCAACCAGACGATACAGCTGCCACAGTCGTTCAACTATGCTGTCGACCCCTCCAATGTAGTACCGCTCAACGAATACCTCAACGCATCCACCATCGCAACCAATCTTCAGGCGTGGGAACTCCAGTGGCAGCAGCTGATGGGCTGAAGGTGCGGAGGCGCCTGCAGCTCCTCCTCGCACTGGTGCCTGCGCTGATGGTCGGCGGAATACTGCTGCCGCCCTTCCTGCTCCTGCTCGCAAGGTTCCTTGACATTTCCGCCATCGGATCGCTGGGAGGTGGCTCCACCGCTGCCTCGCTGACAAGGACGGCAATCTGGAATTCGTTTGTCCAGGGGGGGATAAGCGCACTTGCATCCATGGCTGCGGGGCTGCCGCTGGGCTTCTTCCTGGGGAGATATGAGTTCAGGTTTTCGAGGCTGCTGAGATCTTTTGCAGTGCTTCCATTCTTCCTTCCTTCAATAGTGGTTGTCACGGCATTCATTTCAGGATTCGGCCCCGCGTCCCTTGCCTCATCACATATCGCTCCGCTGCGCTCACTTGCCACCGGGCTGACAGGAATAGTTGCGGTAAACACGTTCTTCAACGCTCCCGTGGTGGCCATGATGACCATGCTGGCGGTCGAGAGGGGGGATGAGCAGATCGACGAGGCGGCCAAGACGCTAGGCGCCTCACCGTGGCGCAGCTTCAGGACAATCTGGGGAAGGGACGGCCTGATAGCGGGTGCGGGGGGAGGACTGCTGGCATTCCTCTACTCCTTTGCTGGATTCACGGCGCCGCTGGTTATAGGCGGCCCGGGATATTTCACGCTGGAGGCATGGATATACTTCCTTGTGCGCACAATCGGGAATCTGCAGCTTGCCGCCCTCCTTGGCTTCATCGAGGCCGCCGCACTGCTCCTTCCTGCGCTGACATACATAATATTCCTGGGCAGGACAAGGAGGGTGCAGGCTTCAGGCATGAGGGGGGGAGTGTCAGCCGGCAGGGGAGGATTCTTCAAGGCAGGTCTTGCCTACGCCGCGGCGTGGACAGCCGTGGAGTGCTACATCCTCTCCTCCGTGTTCGCTGCTTCATTCCAGGCGGGACCCGGCGGCAGGCTTGCAGACTACTCAGCCCTGTTCGGCCGCATTAGCACCTCAGCCCTCGGAGTTGCAACGGCCACGGTGCTTGCAAACACACTCTTCTACGGCCTTTCCTGCTCCCTCCTCGTTACTGCTGCCGGGCTGGCGTGGATTTACGGCAGGCGGAGAATCAGCTCCAGGATCGCGGTCGCTGCCGATGCGGTACAGTTCCTCCCCCTGGTAATCTCGGCTGTCATACTTGCCCTCTCTCTTTCTGCTGTTTTCGGCAGGCTGTCGGGAGGCAGCTACACCTGGGTGCTAATCATAGCGGCGCAGGCGGTCATTGCGGTGCCGATAGTCCTGAGGGTCATTGAATCGGGCTTTGCCGCCATTCCGGGTAGCTATGCAGAGGCTGCGCTGACCCTGGGCGGGAATGCATTCTTCGAGGTCGAGCTCCCAATCGCGAGGTCCACGCTTGCATCCGCCCTCATGTTCGGCTTTGCCATGAGCCTGGGAGAATTCACTGCGACCAACTTCCTTGCAACGCCTCCCTTCATGCCCCTCGGCGTGCAGGTTTACGCACTCCAGGGGGCAAGGCTCTTCGGCCCTGCCGATGCGGCTGCAGCAATGCTGCTCCTTATGAGCCTCCTCTCATTCTACCTGATACAGAAACTGGGGGATGTCATCGTTGCCGTTCGTTGATGTTCGAGGCATTGGAAGGGCATACAGCGGTGCATTTGCACTTCATGACATAAGCATAAGCCTGGACAGGGGGCAGATCCTTACTCTGATGGGGCCAAGCGGCTCCGGCAAGACATCCCTCCTGCGCAACCTCTGCGGACTGGACATACCAGATACAGGCAGAATATCAATCGGCGGGAGTGATTTGACCCGGCTGCCTCCACAGAAGCGCGGCATAGGCCTGATCTTCCAGGATCTGGCGCTGTTTCCGCACATGACTGTCTTTGAGAACATTGCCTACGGACTCCGGGCCAGGAGGGAGTCTGCGCCCGAGGTCGGGAAGCGTGTCAGGGAGCTTGCATCCATGCTCGACATACGCGAACTGCTTGAACGCTATCCGCCGCAGGTGTCCGGCGGGCAGAGGCAGAGGGTGGCACTTGCCCGCTCGGTTGCAGCATCGCCAAGCCTGCTTCTTCTTGACGAGCCTCTGAGCTCGCTTGACAGGCAGCTGAGATCGGATGTGAGAAGGGAGCTCAAGCAGCTTAGCTCTTCGCTCGGCCTGACGATGATCTATGTCACGCATGACCACCATGAAGGACTCTACATGGCTGACAGGGCTGCGGTCATGTTCGACGGTGCGATAGAGAGGACAGGGGAGCCGCGCAGCCTTTTCATGCACCCCGGAAGCGAGAGGATTGCCAGATTCTTCGGATACAACGTCTTCGGCCCTGAAGGCAGTAGGAAGGCATTCCATCCGGCAGAATTCGAGTTCTGCGACGGCGGCGGTGATATGGACGGGGTGGTGGTATCATCCGGCTACGAGGGCGAATTCACCAGCATTCATGTCAGGACCGAACAGGGTGAGATGGTGCAGCTTGCGGCCCCTGCTGATTGGGCGGCGGCACCGGCGGACGGTGAGCGGGTATCGATAAAGCTCAGGCGCGTCGAGAGCGTCCGATAGCCTGCCTTCAGCTTTCACGCCTGATGACGAAATCAATGAGCTCGAGAATGAGATCCTTCGCCTCGGAATCCTTGAGAACAGAAGTCTTCTCCTTCGCTTCCCTGATGTACTCGAGGGCGAAATTCTTTGCATATGAGACCGCGCCGCACTTGTGAAGCAGGTCCACAGCCTCCCTCACCATGCGCTTCGTCGCCTTCGGATTGCCTAGGATGGAGAGGAAATCCTTCCTCTCCTCACCCTTCAGATTGTTCATTGCATGGACAGCCATGAGCGTCCTCTTCCCCTCCCTTATGTCGCCGCCCACGGGTTTTCCTGTCTTCTCCTCCTCCCCCTCGAGGTCGAGTACATCATCCCATATCTGGAAGCCGACACCCATCAGGTATCCGCAGTCACCCATTGCCTTGATCTGGTCAATAGTCCCCTTGGATATGATTGCACCTACGCGGGCGGCTGTGAAATAGAGGCGCGCAGTCTTCTTGTCTATCATTGTCAGGTATTCCTTCACCTGCACGTCATCCCTCTTCTCGAACTCCATGTCCATCTGCTGCCCCTCGGCAACATCGCGCACAGCCACGGCTGTGTCGTTAAGAATAATTCGCAGCAGGACGTCATCGACTTCGAGCTTGCATATCTCCTCGAATCCGAGCGCGAAGAGTGCGTCCCCTGCTATTATGGCGGTCGGCATGTCGAACTTCTTGTGCACCGTCTGTATGCCGCGCCTCATGTCAGACCTGTCCATGATGTCGTCATGCACGAGAGTGAAATTGTGAAGCAGCTCCAGACCGGCGCCAAAAGGCACTGTCAGCGGTCCGTTCCCCGATATGGCATCCGCCACCAGGTAGGCCAGGATGGGCCTGAGCCTCTTTCCGCCCGCAAGAGGAAGGTGCTTCATTGCCGAGCGGAGCGTCTCATTCTCCCCAACGGCAAGAGCAACCTCCAGCTCCCTGTCAATCTCCGTCTTCCGGCTGCTCAACTTCTCAATCAATGACATGTAGACAACTTCCTGAAAGCTGACTCTGTATGGATTGATTCATCGTATTAAACTGATCTGTGTCACACCCTGCTAAGCCACTCTCTGGACTGCCCTGAAATGATGCATTCCCTTCCCGCAAGCTCCCCTACCGTGGATGAGCCAGTCAGGAACATTGCCGCCTTCATTTCCTCGATTATGATTTCGATCTCCCTCATGACTGCGTCCCTGCTTTCGGCAGCCTGTTTTATCAGAGCACCGGCCAGCCCGGCGGCTGAGGCACCCAGGCAGACAGCCTTGGCGGCGTCCAGTCCGTTCCTGATTCCGCCGGTTGCAACCAGAGGCAGTCCAACCTTTGCCTGCATTATGCTTACGGGAGTGGGAATACCCCAGTTCCAGTAGGTGGTTCCCAGACGCTTCCTCTTCCAGTCACCGTCACCCTTCGAGCGATATGACTCCACGGCCGACCAGCTTGTCCCTCCAAGACCGCCGACGTCTATTGCCCTGACGCCTGCATCACGTAGCCTGGCCGCCGCGCCCCCTCCTATGCCGGCACCTGTTTCCTTGGCCATGACAGGAATTTCGCGCGAAATCGCAGCTATGGCATCCGTCACACCTGACGCCCTCCTGTCCCCTTCGGGCTGAACAACTTCCTGCAGATAGTTCAGGTGGACTGCCAGAAGCCCCGCGTCTATCATCTCCATCGCAACCCAGGCTTCCTCCACGCCGTATGCCCTCCTGCCTGTCTGCTCAATTAGCTGCGGAGCACCCAGGTTGGCGATGCGCAGTGGTATGTCATAGTCTGCGACCACGCTGTATGTCTTCCTCAGCCCTGCATCTTCTATCGCAGCACGCTGACTCCCAACGCCCATGGGTATTTGCATTTCGCTCGCAGCAGCGGCAAGATTCCTGTTGATCTCCTCGGCCTTTCCGAACCCCCCGGTCATTCCCGATATGACCAGGGGCGCGGCAATCTTCCTTCCAAGGAATTTGGTTTCAATCGAAATGGAATCAAAATCCAGTTCCGGCAGCGGGTCGTGTATCAGTGTCAGGTCATCCCAGTAGTTGTACTCAGCCCTCACGTTCCTGTTGATGACAATGTCTACGTGCTCACCCTTCCTCTTCTCGGTGCTGCTTCCTTTATCATCTGAGCCGGGCATCGCCTGATCCTCCCGATTCTCCTGCTGTCATCAGTGGCGGATGACATCATATACCTTTTTAACGCCTCGCATCCTGCTCTCATCCGCAACTTAGATCACTCCGGCTTCAACGATAAATATCTGGAACCATTTTGCATCCACATGGACGCCGGTAATGACGGACAGGCGGAGCAGCTGCTAAGACTGCTCTCGCTTCCATCTGTCGACTCATTTGACGTTTCACCAGACGGACTGCTTGCATACTCCTCCGACGCCGGGGGCCAGTTCGAACTCTATGCACTGGTGGGGAATGAAGCTGTTATCCTTCCAGGCGGGGGCGAAAGGAAGACTGCGCCACATTTTGCCGGTGGGGGGCGCCTGCTCTATTTCGCCGACAGAGGCGGCGATGAGAAATATGACATATACAGCCTCGAGGCGGCAGGGACAGATTTCAGAAGGGCGGAGTGCAGGAATCTGACGCCATCGACCGACTTCGCCATACTCCCGTACATCAGTGTTTCCTCGGATCTGGGCAGCTGTGCAGTGGTTGCTGAAACAGGTGGTGATTTTGCAGCCTTCACAATGCAGGCTGGTCGAGGGGGATTGAGAAGGATAACAGTGCACCAGCTCTCGGATGAGAGGGCCGACATTTCACCTGACGGGTCGATGGTTGCAGTCACATCCCTTTCCAGCGGCCAGGACTACAACATTACCATCGTCGATTCAGGCGGGAAGGGAGCGATCTGCACAGTTTGCGGCGACGACGGCAGGGTGCTGGAGGCTTCGCTCCCCTCATGGTCTCCTGACGGGCGCCACATAGCCTTCTGCTCATTCGAAAGCGGTTTCGGACGCATAGGGCTGTTTGATATCTCAAACGGAAAGGTGAAGTGGGTAACGGACGGCAAGGCAGACTGCTCCGATCCTGTGATATCGCCCGACGGGTCACTTGTGGCATATACTGTCAACGAGGGAGGTAGCATTTCCGCAGAGGTCGCTGATTTCGGCACAGGGAAGGTCCTTTCAAGGCTTTCACCCGGAAGGGGGTTCGTATACTCCATTAAGTTTTCAGTGGATTCAAGGTGGCTGTACCTGTCATACAGCGGAAGGAATGCACTGTTCGATGTATTCCGCTTCCCGCTGCCGACCGGGCGTTACGAGCAGCTCACGAGGTGCATACCTGCGGATGTTGACACCTCCGCCTTCTCGGACGCTGCTGAAATCAGGGTGGAAAGCATTGCAGATGGTCTGGAAATACCAATGCTCCTCTACCTTCCGCCCGGGCACAGCAGGGGCGAAAAGGTGCCGGCGGTGGTGAACATACACGGTGGGCCCGCGTGGCAGAGCCTCAACAGGTGGGATCCTGTTGTCCAGATGCTTCTCTCCTCCGGCATTGCCGTCATTGAGCCAAACTACAGGGGAAGCACAGGGTACGGCAGGAAGTTCAGGGAAGCAAACAGGATGGTCATGGGACAGAAGGATCTTGCGGACTGCGTTTCAGCTGCCGACTACCTGGTGAGGGAGGGGATTGCGAGGAAGGACAGGATAGCTGTTGCGGGTGAGTCCTTCGGCGGCTACCTGACCATGTGCGCCCTTACAGCATACCCCGACAGGTGGGCGTGCGGATCTGCCGTTGTACCGTTCCTCAACTGGTTCACCGAGATGGCTAGTGAACGCGGTGACCTGAGGTACTGGGACGAGCAGAACATGGGCACACCCGAGAGGGACGGGGAGAGGCTCAGGCAGGCCTCCCCGTTCTTTCATCTTGACAGGATAGCAGCCCCGGTCCAGATTATAGCCGGGGAGAACGACCCGAGATGCCCCCTGGAGGAGTCGATGCAGGCGGCGCAGAAGCTGAGGGAGCTCGGCAAGAAGGTGGAATTCAACTACTACACGGAGGAAGGACATTCATTCTCGAAGAGGGAGAACAGGGTGGATGCAGACATGCGCGTCTTCTCCTTCCTGACAGCGAATCTTCTGCGGGAGGGATGAAGCTGGAATACAAGTGGAAGGCACTTTCCGCAACCTCCGTCGGCGCAATGATGGCCGCGGTCGACAGCACAATAGTCATACTGGCCCTCTTTCCCATAGCCACCGACCTCAGGACTGACTTCGTGACAGTTGTTTGGGTGGTCATTGCATACATACTCATGAGCACGGCGCTCGTCCTTAGCCTCGGCAGGATTGCAGACATGTACGGCAGGAAGAGGCTCTACAACCTGGGATTCGTGATTTTCACAATAGGTTCAGCACTTTCGGGGGCAGCACCATCCGGCATATCGCTGGTGCTCTTCAGGGCGGTTCAGGGAATAGGCGCAGCAATGCTTGTTGCAAATTCATATGCAATAGTGACGGAAGCCTTCCCCCCCAGCGAGAGGGGTAAGGCGTTCGGCATCAATGCAATCGTCTGGGGCTCAGGATCGGTGCTTGGGATAGTCCTTGGAGGCGTCATAATATCGTTCACGAGCTGGAGGCTCATCTTCCTGATCAACGTGCCGATAGGCATCTTCGGCACCCTCTGGGCCTACAGAACCCTTGAGGAGATGAAAGGCATAGGCGAGAAGAGTGTGGAAACATTCGACGTCCAGGCAGCAGCCTCATTCACGCTTGCGCTTATTTCGCTCCTGGTTGGCATCACCTGGGGGCTGCTGAAGGGGTGGAGCGACAGTATAACCATCATCTCACTGGCGGCTTCGCCTTTCCTGTTCGCATTCTTTTTCATCTGGGAGCTCAGGTTCAGCCGTGACCCGATTATAGACTTCGGCATGTTCCGCAACCGCACTTTCACATTCTCCATTGCATCCGCATTCCTCCAGTCTGTTGCGATATTCAGCCTGAACTTCCTGCTGCTTTTCTACTTTGAGGGTATAGACGGCCTTCCCATACTCACTGCAGCCTATCTGATTATACCCATGGCTGTGATGACATCCATTACGGGACCGCTGGCCGGATCTCTTTCCGACAGGATTGGTTCCAGGACAGTTGCGTCGGTTGGTCTGGCGATTCAGGCCATTGTGCTATTCATGCTCAGCCAGCTGAATCCATCCACCCCTCTGCTGGAGGTGGCCGCGGCCGAAGGGCTGTACGGGGTCGGAGGAGGGCTGTTCTGGCCTGCAAACACCAGCGCCATCATGTCATCCACGCCCAGGAGCAGACTAGGAGTCGGCTCCGGCATAATGAACACATTCAGGAATACCGGGATGGTGCTGAGCTTTGCCATGTCCCTTGTCGCCGCAACATCGGTGATACCTGCGGAGTATGTTTCCAGGCTCTTTGTGGGCAGCATAAACGGGAAGCTGCCGTCGGCGCTCGCTGTGCAGTACCTCAGCGGGCAGGGATTTGCCTTCGAGATATCTGCGATGCTGCTGGTTGCCGCAACAATCATGACGCTGGCCAAGGGTTCGGCCTTGGCTGATGCAATGAAAAAGGGCTCGCCTTCCGGTGAGGATGCCTAGGGCAGGACCTCCGTCCCCACAGTGGTTCGCCCCGAAAGTGCGGAAAGGAGCCTGCCCTTCACCCTGCCGTTGATGACAGCTGTCCTGCCGCTGTTCCTGCCTATCTCGAAGAGCACCGCCAGCTTTCCGGCCATTTCGCCAGTCACATCGGCCCTCGATGAGGAGCTGGTGGATATGGTGGAGGATGGCGTCAGGTGCCTGATGAGGTGCGCTTCCCTGTCCACTGCGGGATTTGAGTCGAATACTCCATCAACATCGGTGCAGAAGACTGATACATCAGGGTGGAGGTGCCTGCTGAGCGCAAGCATCAGCTTGTCTCCTGAGAGGATGGTAAAGCCGAGTGCAGCGTCAAAAACAGCGTCGCCGAAGGTTACCGGGACAAAGTTCTTTTCCAGTGCCATGTCAACGAGTGAGAAGTCCTCGGATGAAACATGTGCGCCGGATACTCCCAGAATCCCCTCCGCAGGAATGCTCACAGCGCTGACCCCGCGGCCAAGAAGTGACGTGACAACCATCAGGTTGAGCTTGCGCATGTCATTCCTCACCTCGGCAAAACCTGGAACCTGGGAGCTGTCCCTCATCCCCTCGGAAAGCGAATATCTCTTGGCCTTCACATGGCCGAACGAGCCCCCTCCGTGCACCACAACAACGCGCCTGCCGGGGGAGGCGCCAAGGTACCTGCTTATCTCGCCCGACAGAGCATCCGTTCCCTTGCGCGAGAACGTGGTAACCCTGTCCTTCCAGGTTATCACGCTTCCACCGAGTTTCACAAGCGCTGTTTCAGTCATGGTCGATTCCGGCCGCATCCTGGCGGCTGCAATGTTATCATGCATTACGCTAAAAAAGTTCACCCGGCAGAGTGCCAAGGGTTAAGTTGGAAGCGCGCCTTCCCTTTCAGGAACTAACACAGGGTGGCGGGGCCGAATACAATGGAAGGTCCGCTGAAGGTGGTCGTTTGTACAAGAAGGTTATAATCACTCCGGGAGAAAGGGAAGAACTGCTTGCAGAATTCGGACAGAATTTGCCTTACGGGCTCAAGTCGAACATATCGGGTGTCTGCGTAAAGCTCAACACAGACATTGACTACTGGGCAGAGGAATGGAGGAGGAACTGGTTCCCGATGCTCCACTCGATACATTCGCACGGCAGGCTCTTTGTCAGGAACGCTGGAGGGGAGGAGGTCGTGAAATACGACCCTCTGAGCAACACCGCATTCCTGTTCGACACTGACTACTACGGCTACGTCAAGAGCATTGCGCTCGCGATAGCAGGGGACGTCATGGAGGAGAATCATGACATCTACTCCATCCATGGGGCATGCCTGGACATAGATGGCCACGGCCTGTCCATCATAGCGCCTTCCGGTACAGGTAAGACGACCACCGCCTACGGACTGATGAGGCTGAAGAACGTCCGCTTCATAGGCGATGACTGGCATTTCTTCCGCTTCTTCGGGGACGATGTTGTCGCATACGGCTCAGAAAACGAGTCGTACATCAGGGCGGATGTTGGTGATGTCTGGCAGGAGTACGAGAGTTTGGTGAAGATTGCACGCTTTGACAACAAGAACAGGGCAGTTGTCGACATAAGCAGGATAGTCGGGAAGGGCAACATAAGGGACAGCGTTCCGCTGAAGCATGTCATACTCCTGAAGAGGGATGCCAAGGACCCGGTTCCCATGAGGCAGCTGGAGCATGAGGAGGCGCTCGACTACCTTTCGAAGAACAGCTTCTGCAACCCTCACTTCCTTGTCGAAGATGAGAGGAAGACCGCCCTGCGCGTTGCAGCGTACAGGAGGCTTCTCAAGAACACCGACGTCTATCTACTCAACACCACCGAGACGCCTGTCCAGAGCCAGATGAGGATCAGGGAGGTGCTGGGAATACCCAGGGATGCACCGCTGAGGCCTATCAACGGCGGCCCGGTCCATACGGCGTGATCTCAACCATCCCTTGTGCCGATGACCTCTGCCACGGTGCCGACCCTGCTGAGGCCGCCGCCGCCCAGTGCGTATATCACCGCCTCTGAGGGGCCAGCCCCCTTGAGGTATGGGCTCATGAAGCCGTCGAAGCCCCTCAGCACGTCTGTGCCGAGTGCAAATGGGCTGAATGCAGGCAGGACGAGGACCCTCTTCTTCTCAAGGTGGAGAAAGACTGGAAACTTCGTGTAGGCGCCCACCGAGTCCACCACCCTAAGCGCAGGATGCTCATGTCCTATCACGGTGCAATCCCTGCCCTCCTCCCCTGCAACAACATCTCCGTGGGCGAATGTAATTCCGCCTGCCCTGAGCGATCTTGCCACCCTGATACCGAAGCGCCCGGCAATGTTCAGAATATAGTTGTCATGGTTTCCCCTGACAACCACAACCTTGGTTCTCGATCTGAGCATGTCGAACAGCTTCCTGACCTCCAGCCACTCCTGGGGGGTGTTGCGGCTGAATTCGTGTTTCACATCGCCGTTGATTACAACCCTCTCGGGTGCATATTCCCTGAGAATCGACTCCATTCGGTCAATTTCCAGCTTCATCTGCAGCCGTGGGAGGAAGAGACCCTCCGATTCCATGTATATTTCAAAACCCAGGTGCAGGTCCGATATCCCCACCGTTTCACTTTCAGGCAGGTAAACACAGCCGAGTCCGCTTATGTACATGTTGTCGAGCAGCCTGTATTCAGAGGGCATTGGTAATGTGATACGGCGCCAGCTAAAAAAGGGCCATGCTTCTTCCGGCACGGACGCCGAAAGGCTGATAAGACGGGCTGCGGAGGGCTGGACGGTGCGGCATTATTGCTCAGGCGTTCATTCGTAATGTTCAGCGGAATTGGAAGGGTGAGGGAAAGGAGGCTGTGGGAGAGGGGCGTGACCGACTGGGACGCGCTTCAGTGGAGCCTCCGCTCCAAAGGGGCCGGGAGGCTCGAAAAGGAGATATGCGACGCCGAGGACCGGTACCGTGCTGGCGACGCCTCTTACTTCTATGACGCCCTGGCGCCGGCCGAGCGGTGGAGGATGCTGGAGGCGTTTTCAGACTGCTTTGCTTTCATTGACGTGGAGCTCGACGGGTGGAGGAGGTATTCAAGGCCGACCATGGTGGGCATCCTCCGCGGCGGCAGGTACAGGTGCCTTGTGCGGGGGGTGAATCTCAACAGGGAAGAGCTCTCGAAGGCGCTTGAAGGTGCCGGGGTGGCAGTCACCTTCAACGGCAGAAGGCATGACATGCATTACATATCCACAATGCTCGGGCATCCGGCGCCATGGCTGAGGACAATTGATTTGAGGCACATAGCACGCCAGGCCGGTTTCCCGGGCGGACTCAAGGAGGTGGAGAGGGCGACGGGTGTGGAAAGGCTGAGGCATGTCGAGCTTGGAGCTGCGGGGCAGTCAGTCAGGCTCTGGCATCTCTGGTCCAGGAAGGGAAGCAGGGGGGCAAGGCGCCTGCTTGAGGAATACAACAGGGAGGATACGTGCAACATGCTTCCAATAGCATTAAGACTTGGCAGCGTTCTCAAAGAAAGGATTGCTGGAAATGTCTCTTGATGAAAAGGCCGACGCATTCATAGCAGAATCGAAGCGCATCGCAAAGGTGATTGGCGCTGCCGAGAAAATATACATATTCACGCACATAGACGCGGACGGGATCTCATCGGGCTCGATTGCGTTCGAAACGGCCAGAAGGCTTTCCATACCGGCCGAGATCAAGTTTCTCAAGAAGCTTGACGATGAGGCAACAAAGCTCATCCGGGAGAAGCGGGACGGGCTGGTATGGATGAATGACCTCGGCTCAGGTTACGTTTCAAGGTTCCAGGACATGGAGATGGTGATCGCTGACCATCACCAGCCTGAGCCTGTCAGCCCCATCTCGGGCAGCAGCGGCCAGGCATCCCTTGCTGAAAGCAGCATACACCACCTCAACGCCCACCTGTTCGGGATCGAGGGTTCGACTGAAATATGTTCCTCCACCACTTCATACTTCATTTCGAGGGCAGTCTCGAAGAACAACGTGGACCTGTCGCCCATTGCCCTCGTCGGTGCAGTCGGCGATTTGCAGGACAGCAGGCACGGAAGGCTCACGGGCATGAACAGGATTGTGCTGGAGGATGCTGTAAACAGCGGACTTGTGACAGTTGTGCGCGACGGCAGGTTCTACGGCAAGGAGACGAGGGGACTCACCAAACTGCTTGAATATTCGGTCGACCCGCCAATACCTGGCATTTCCAGCGAGCCTGGAGCCGCCGAGAGGTTGCTTCAGTCCCTGCGCATCAACTACAGGAACGGAGGGCGGGAGATGACATGGTACGAGATAGGCATTGAGGAGAGGAGGAAGGTCATGTCATTCATCGTGGAAAGGCTGATTGCGGAGAAGGTCCCCGCAGAGGACATCAATTCGGTTATTGGGGAGACGTACATCATCAACGGAAATGAGGGCGCAGCAGCAGGAATGCCCAGGGACGTGAAGGAGTTTGCAACGCTTCTGAACGCGTGCGGTCGATACGAGCACTATGAGACGGGGATGGGGATTTGCCTCGGGGACAGGGAGCATTCTGTCTCTGATGCACTGAAACTGCTTGAGGGGCACAGGAGGAATGTTGCCAGCACCATCAGGCTTGTGAAGGGGGAAGGGCTGAGCCCAATGCGCAAAATACAGTACTTCCATGTCAGGGACAGGGCACCCGACTCGATAGTCGGAACCATTGCGGGCATACTGATGAAATCCAGCGAAACGGACAGCAGCAGGGTCATCGTCGGCTTCGCTTACTCCGAAGGGAAGGTGAAGGTTTCCGCCAGGGGCAACCCCGACCTGGTTGCCGCAGGCCTCAACCTGTCAGACGCGATGCGCCGGGCGGCAGAATCCGTGGGGGGCATTGGCGGGGGGCACAGCATTGCGGCAGGCGCCACAATAGAGTCGGGAAGCGAGGAGGCATTCCTGAATGCGCTCGACGAGGCTGTGGCAGGGCAGCTCAGCAATGGTCATGCAGGCTGAATCATTTCTTCAGAAGGCGAAGCAGAAGTGCCTTCTGGGCATGAAGCCTGTTCTCCGCCTGGTCGAAGACGACGCTCTGCGGTCCGTCCAGGACATCACCAGTGATCTCAAGTCCCCTGTGGGCCGGAAGGCAGTGCATCACGATAGCCCTCTTCGCGGCCAGCGAAAGCAGGTGGGTGTTTACCTGGTAGCGTGAAAAGGCCCTCTCCTTCTCCTCCCTTTCGGATTCCTGGCCCATCGAAACCCAGACGTCTGTGTATATGACGTCCGCCTTCCTGACTGCGAGCTCAGGATCGTCAATTGACTGTATTGTGCATCCGCTGTCCAGTGAAATCGATGCAGCCATCTGCCCTATATTCTCCGAGGGTGCATAACCTGGAGGTGTTGCGGCGGTGAAATTCATGCCTGCCATGGCGGCACCGAGCATAAGTGAATGGCAGACATTGTTTCCGTCGCCCACATATGCCATCCTTATACCCTTTAGCCTGCCGAACTTCTCCCTTATTGTCATCAGGTCGGCGAGAATCTGGCACGGGTGCTCCAGGTCATCGAGCGCGTTGATCACTGGAATGGAGGCGTTCGATGCAAGTTCCTTCACCGCCCTGTTATCGAATGCTCTGTAGACCAGGCAGTCGAGGTACCTGCTGAGCACGCGAGCGGTATCCGCGATTGTCTCCCCCCTTCCCATCTGCAAATCGCGGCTGTTGAGGTACATCGAATTTCCGCCAAGCTGGTTTATGCCGACCTCGAACGAAACCCTGGTCCTGGTGGATGATTTCTCGAATATCAGGCCTATATTCTTTCCCTTCAGCGGCCTGGATCTGACGTGACCAGAGCCCTCATTGAGTTCCTTCTTCAGCCTTAATGCGCCTGTTATGAGTGAATTGAGTCCGCGGCCCGCGTCAGTTATTGAAATGAAGTCCTTCTTCTGCATCGCACCTCCCTACCTCTTCCGAACAGTTAATATGTTCGTCTCCTGACGGACTCGGAAGCAGCATAATGCGCACCGTCAGGCCACCGCGGACCATCATCGGACTCCGGGAGTGCGATTATTCTGCCTCTTGCGCTGAGGCGTGTTCAATGCTGGACGAATTCCCATGCGACCAGCGCCAGAGAGTGAGCACCTAGAATCAGAACATCCTCATCCACCTTGAACTTCGAGCTGTGGTTGGGGTAGGTGCACCCCTTCTTCCTGTTGGCGCTCCCGAGGAAGTAGAATACTCCGGGAGCCTTCTCAAGAAATCTTGAAAAATCCTCTCCGCCCATGATCATCTCCGACTCCACGACCCTGGCACCGTCGATGGTTTTCAGGATTCTGCCCACCCTCTCGGTGCATGCTGGATCGTTTACGGTGACAGGGTATGCATCCTCGACGAAGTGCACCAGGCACTTTGCCCCGAAGGCACTGCACACCCTGCCTGAAATCTCGGCGGTGAGCTTCTTTGCCCTCTCCCTAGTCCGACGGCTGAACGTGCGTATTGTGCCAAGCAGGACTGCGCTGTCAGGTATGATATTGTCCTTCGCTCCCGCATTCACGCTGCAAACGGACAGGACAAATGGCTCCCTCGGGTCCACCATCCTTGAGCGCACGCCCTGGAGTGCGGTGATGAGCTGCGCCGCAATGAACACGGGGTCTGTTGTTTCCTGCGGCTGGGAACCATGCCCTCCCCTGCCTTCAATTGTGATGCGAAAGCCGTCCGGCGCCGCCATTGCGGGACCGGGCCTGAGCGCAAAAGTCCCGGCGGGAAAATCGGCCGATATATGGAGACCGAAAACGTTGTCGACATGCGGATTCTCCATTGCACCGTCTTCTATCATCGGCTTTGCGCCTCCCCTCCCGCCATCCTCCTCCGCCGGCTGGAACAGGAGCTTCACCGAACCGTTCAACTCAGATTCATGCTTCTTGAGAAGCATTGCCGCCCCCAGGAGCATTGCGACATGGGTGTCGTGCCCGCAGGCGTGCATCACTCCGTCTGCCCTTGACCTGAACGGAACATCCGCGAGTTCCTGGACAGGGAGGGCGTCCATGTCTGCCCTCAGACCAATGCACCTTCCTTTACCGGTATTGCCAATGGTGGCCACAATGCCGTAACCGCCGACGTCCCGTCTGAACTGCATTCCCAGCGACTTGAGCTTCTCTGCAATGAAGGCCGCTGTGGCCTTCTCGTGATAGGACAGCTCAGGGTTCTGGTGCACGTGGCGCCTGATGGCAATTACCTGCTTTTCTATCCTGCTCAGTTCCGGGGAGAAGAGGCTCTTCATGGTGGGGAATGGCAGTGCTGATTAAATTCCTTTAGCAGACTTCATGACAGCCGCAAAAGCCGGTGGCAGTTCACATATCAGATATCTGTGCCGAGGTAAGGTTTGTGAGCTGGGAATAGCCGTAGACCGAGGATGCGAGAGCGAACTGGATTAGCAGAGAGCTGCCGCTTACGCAGAATATCAGAGAGAGCTGTGGCGTGCTGTTGTTGCCGAGGCTTATGTTCACAAAGAAATACTGGCTGCCGCCGATGGTGCCCGCGTGGTATGAGGAGGAATAGGCGCCGCCGCTGAAATACGCGTTCAGATCTTCGAAGAGGGCGGCTGAATAAGTTGTCGAGGTGAATGTGACAAAGGCAGAACCGACTGTTACATTCCTCGCGGAGTCAGCATACGCTGCAAACCCCGCCGCAGTCATGTTGCCCAGGAACTGGGATTCAAGGGCCGAGGTGCCAGATTTGTTGCCGAGCAGGCTGGTGTTATAGCTGCCAAGAAGGGGTGAAATGCCTGTTATGTTGGCCAGCCCATAGATGCCTGCATCCACGCCGAGCGATAGTGATGTATTGGCCTGGCTGGAGGTCAGAAGCTGTGACGGGAAACGTGGTGCGGAGCTTGAACCCAGGAGGCTTTTCTGATCCTTCAGCAGAGAAACCATCCCTGACTGTGAAACGGGAGTGGATCCGTTGTATACGAAACCAATGAGTATCCTGCCGGAAGTGCCGAGTATGGCCTGTGTCGCATTGACCTGGCCTGTGTAGTTTGCGTAGGTGTAGGCGGAACCGCTGACTGTTCCAGTGGTTACTGATATGTATGAATTTGACTGGAGAACGGAGGTCAGGTTGGAAAGCGTTTCTGAAGCCAGTGTGGAATTGGGATAGTAAATCAGCCCGGCGGAAAGCATGCTGCCTGTTGATGCTTCTGAATAGACAATCACGGATGACTGGTAGTCAGCCGGTACCGAGGCTGACACGGATGTTGCCGAGAAGCCTCCAATCGACGGCGCATAATCGAGTATTCCCCCGTATGAGGCCATAAGGGATGTTGCATTCTTAGTCCCGTAGGTGAAGAAGACTGATTTCTGCCATGATCCACCGATGCTGCTTCCGATTGTTCCTGTGGATATGAACGGGGTGCCTGGAGCGGATGTGGGTCCGTTCCTGTTCAACATTGGATACACAGCAAGGGCGATTCCAGCTGCAATGACTATAGCAGCGACTGCAGCAACAATGACCACCCTTTTCGACGCCATGACCCGTATTCGGGAGAACCAGTATATAACCACTCACTTCCAAATATCCCCTGAGACGGTCGTTTACGCACGCTTTACCATGGCAGGATTCTGTTTGAAGCGGGCGGAGGCTCTATTGACTGCGCTGGTTGCAGTCGCATTGGTTACTGGGTTGGTGGCTGGATTTTCATTGTCTGCATCGTCTGGAACAGCCGGCAGAGGCGGCCCCCAGAACCCGGCGTCGCAACCTTTCTATCTAACGCTTCTCATCACGGGCGGCAACTGGTTCAACGGCACCGTTTCGGACCAGCCATCCTACTTTGTGCTTCAGAACAATTCCACCCTGTCGTCATCGACCATTACCATGCCGTCCGACAGGCGGATTGTTCTCACCATACTGAATTGTGACAACGGCACTGACCAGCTATCGATGCCCATATTCAATCAGGCAATGGGTGCGGCCAATGATACAGTAGGCGTCGCAAGCGCCCGCGGTTTGACCATGAACGAGCTGCAGGAACCTGCTTCCCTGGCAGGAATGGCCGGTTGGAGGAACATGACAACTCTCAGCAGCACGGATATTTCCCACACCTTCACGATCATCAGCGGAGCTGTTGTTGTCAACGTACCGGTAATGCCAAACTCGATTGAAGTGTCAGGCTTTGCGCTTCCTCCTGGACAGTATATCTGGCAATGCGAATGTTCATGCGGCAACGGACCTGGAGGCTGGGGCGGCGCGATGGCTCCGTCCGAATGGATGAGCGGAGTGGTGAACACGGTCAGCTGACCTGCGCAATGAGCCCGTTACCGTAACCATGCGGTCTGCTGCGCGTTTCACTGGATTTACCGGAAAATTTTAAGAACAGGGAATATGTGGTGGCACTCGGAGATGCCTCTTCATGCTCCCTTAGTGTAGAGGCCAATCATGCGGGGCCTTCGACCCCGCGACATGGGTTCAAATCCCATAGGGAGCATCCTAATAATATTATATTTCTGGAAACCTGAAATCCGATCGATCGGAAAAGGGTCCTGTGGCTCCCGCTCCAGAGATAGGTTTTATGACACGTGATAAAATAAATCACAAAACATTAGTAAGATTGGTGAAATAAAGAAGCTTGCTGAGAGGCGGGAATGAAGCGAAGGAGGCTTCTGGCCGCATTGAGCGTGGTGGTGGCGGTAGCGGTTGTTGTCGCAGGGATGGCCTTCTTCCTGCACAACAACGGTTCGAAGAGAAGCACGACCATGTGGAAGACGGAGGGACCAAGAGTACTTGCTCATGTCAATTTGATCGGGGGAGCAAGTGCGTTTATCAGCTCATTCAACAGCTTCCAGCAGCTGACTCAGCAATTCAATGATGTCAGCGCACAAATGTTTGTCTATTCACCGATGCCGGACAGCCTGGCCAGGAGTGGCGCGACCAATCTGACCGCGATGAATCAGACGTCCAATCAATACGAAGTGCAGTTGTTTAATGGCACATCGAACCAGACAGGTGTGTTCAGTGGTTATCTCTCGAGCCAGTTTTACACCATTGTCAAAGAGTGGACAAGCATCCTGTCTTCTAGCAACATGTCCAGGACGACGAATGTATCGCTCGAGCTTGACGCAGTGCTTCAGTATGTATCAGGTTCTCAATTTACTGTGTATCAGTTCTATAACAACATACCGTTCGATCCATTTGACTCGGCACTCCAACAACCGGTGAACTACCTTGTATCAGATTTCAACACCAGCATATACTTCGACCTCAGCCGCCCTCCCATGTTTACTTACCCGGTAAACACCAGCGTGTCGGCACAGTCAGTTGCAAACGGCCATCGTATCATAGGAGGAAGTTGCTCCGGCTGTACGGACACAAGCACTGTGGTATACACCAACACCACGGCTTCAATACTCCCTCTTCTCATAAACAATATGACTCAGGGTCAGAATTCGGGTGCGATTGTATCGAATTACAGGATCAATGCAAATCTACAACTCTCGTTCAATAGCAACAGCGGGACGGCTAAATTGGAAAATGAAATTGTTGGCTTCCCGGTCATGTCAGAACAGCCTTCCTGGAGTGCCGAAATAGATGGAACGGCTGCTTTTGGTGGCCCAACTCCTCAGACTCAAACGAATTTGCAAGGTTATAACATTTCAGCACTTGGTATCCCTGCGACTATACATGTTGTGCGGTACAAATACTACTATTTCGCATGCTACAACCAATACTGCGAATTCCAGGGGAATTCATACAGAACGTCTGTCTCGATAACAGACTCGCCGACGTATAATGCGACCGCCGAGTACATGGTAAATATGAAGGATTCACCCTTCTGGGGTGATGTCTTGGGTTCCATGGGATTTTCGCCAGTTGGTGCTCCAATAAAAATACCAATAAATACCGCCCCGCCCCCTTCTCTAAACTTGACTGACAGTGTCAGTGCATATTCAAACGTCGCATCAATTGAGCAGCACGCCGTTAGCGCGGCATCCACTTTCATAGCGTATGTGGGTGCGGGTCTGGCGATAGCTGCTGCGGCTAGCGCACTTCCGTTGACCGGAACAGCAGCTGACGCCATACTGGCAGTGAATGTGGCACTCTCAGGAGCTGCCCTGGCGCTTGCATTAATGTCTGCATTCAGTTCCGTCAGTTTCTCAGCGAACATTGGACTATCGACTACGCTTGTAGGTTTTGCCAATGGTGCTCTCCCTTACACTAGCGGTACTACCCTTTACGCACAGGAGCTTGAATCATCCACAACGACCACATTGACAACTTCCGCTGGGTCAAATTCAGCCAACGTGCCTTCGATTTTCTTCAATATCAACACCTGAGACAAACTCCTCGACCCGAAACATATACCGACAGCTGGAGAGAAGCGATATGAACCGCATCCTGGTAACTCCGCAGGGTGAACGTGATTGAAGAGCCGGTATTGAAATCGGACAAGGTTGATTCGGAAACGGCTACAAGGCTACTGCAAGTGAGCCGATTTCCGAAGCAGTATGCGCCAGATGAGCAAATTAGGAGGCCAGAGAGCTGCCCTCAACGTGACTGCGGAAGATACTTGGTATCCTTGGGCTGGGGAAAGTTATGGGAGCACATGTATATACTCCCAAATCCCACAGGGAGCATTAATCAAAGCGCACCGCCGGGCGCACGAGAAGAGGCCGGAATGCACAAGAACAATTATATTATCATTGTATCAGAGTTGCATCGGCGGAGATGTGCTCTGAAGCGAGGAGTGTAATCTGAACATGTGCCGGGACAGCGGATTTTGGGCTGCCTGACACCCAAAATGATTCATATCCAGATAAACAGACGTGCAGCAGTGTTTAATTAGGAGCACCCATTCACAGGCAGAACAGTCTGTGAGGTAAGACAATGTCAAAAATAGATGGGAGGCTGAACTATGCTCCCGTGCCGGTCACTGTCGCGTACGGTGACGGTATCGGCCCGGAAATAATGGAAGCAACGCTCAATATTATATCAGCTGGCGGTGCCAGTCTGGCTGTAGAGTCTATCCAGATAGGCGAATCCATTTACGACAGGGGCATTACATCCGGCATAGAGCATTCATCCTGGGACTCGCTGCGGCGGACCAGGGTCTTCCTGAAGGCCCCTATAACGACTCCTCAGGGTGGCGGCTTCAAGAGCCTGAACGTTACAGTTCGCAAAACGCTCGGCCTGTTTGCCAATGTCCGTCCATGCCTGTCTTACGCTCCCTTTATTGCAACAAAGCATCCAGGTATGGATGTTGTAATAATAAGAGAAAACGAGGAAGATCTCTACGGGGGCATAGAGCATCGACAGACCGATGATGTGGTCCAGTGCCTCAAGCTTATTTCCAGACCTGGATCCGAGAGACTGATACGGTATGCGTTTGAATATGCGAGGCGGTATGGCCGCCGCAAGGTCTCCTGCTTCACCAAGGACAATATAATGAAGATGACCGATGGCATGTTTCACAGGGTGTTCGATGAGGTCGCCAGCGAATATCCAGATTTGTCGAGTGAGCACCTGATTGTCGACATAGGGGCAGCCAAACTCGCCGACACTCCCGAGAAGTTCGACGTCATCGTGATGCCAAACCTCTACGGGGACATCCTTTCTGATGTGGCAGCGCAGATCGCGGGCTCTGTCGGTCTCGCAGGAAGCGCAAACATCGGCAGCGAAGTGGCAATGTTTGAGGCCATTCATGGCTCCGCTCCAAGACGGGCCGGTCAAAACGTTGCCAATCCGTCTGGCCTTCTTCTTGCAGCTGTTCAGATGCTGGTTCATATCGGTCAGGGTGATGTTGCCGCGCGCGTGCACAATGCCTGGCTGAAAACGATCGAGGACGGCATCCACACATATGACATATACGATCCATCAATCTCCACGGAAAAGGTGGGCACACGCGAGTTCGCTGCGGCCGTGATTGCGAGACTTGGAAAAAAGCCGCAGACGCTTAAGGCTGTCGATTATCCTGCGCATGACGAGCCCATTTCAGTCAAGTTGAAAAATAGACCACTTCAGGTCAAGCAGCTGGTGGGTGTGGACGTTTTCGTTGAGTGGCGCGGATCGGCCGAATTACTGGGACAGCAGCTCGAGAAACAGGCAGGACCTGATTTTCAGCTCCAGATGATCACAAACAGGGGGACGAAGGTGTATCCAGGCGGTATGTCAGAAACCTTCTGCGTGGACCACTGGCGCTGCCGTTTTCAGGCCCCTGGCAATGGCGGACCGGTGACCAATGAAATGGTCATCGGACTCCTCTCAAGGCTTGTGACAGCTGACCTGCCTCCAGTTAAGACAGAGGGATTGTTCACATTTGACGGTCAGCCTGGATATTCACTGGGCCAGGGGCAGTAACTATCTTGTAACTGCTCACGTTTTCGGTAAACGAGAAGGATGAACACTCTTCTCCCGCTCTGCATTGTTTATTTCTATTCAAGTCGTACACAGATATACAACCAGGATCGCCACCACTCTCCTGCGGTGACACATCGCGAGGAGTTCGCTCCTTTTCATGCTCGAGAAAGATGACAGGCTCACACCCACCAGGCGGGAGAAACGTGAGATGCTTACACAGCTTCAGCAGCTGGAGAAGATTGAAGAATGGAACAGGGAGCTGAAGAGGTATGACAGACGTCCCAACGACAGGATAGGAAAGCTTAAGAGCACAACGCAGATGCTCTCTTTATCTTTTTCAATTCCCTGGCAAACTTCGCCATGGTCTTGTTCTGTTTCCCTAATGTTTCTGCCGCTCTGCTCAGTTCCTTTTCGAGCTCGCTGTAACGCTCTATCAATTGCCTGCGCTGCCCCCTGTTGAGCGTCACAGCTTCATCGTCTGATTCCAGAAGTTTCATCGAACGATTGGACAACTGTTGTCGTTCAGGGAGGTAATACGTTCCTACGTAAATAATTTTGATCCAGGCTAGATAAAAATCAGTAAATGTAGATGCGGATTCATGCTCATTTACCGAAAGTCGAGTGGTTACCAAAAATCAATTCACGAACACTCTGGAATTGCACTTTATGCGAAAGACAGTGTTTCAGCGACTCCGCCTGTTTTCAGACACCGCCAGGGATGCATATTTAGCCGCAAGGATGGAGAAAGGATAAAGGAAAAGCTCCTCTATGAAGATATGGTGCTGAAGCCCCTCGATTGTGGAGGCGGCCATAGTGTTTCCTGTGTTTCCTGCTATTTCCAGCAGGCTCTTGGCTTTCCTCTCAATGTCTGAATGTTCTTTGAGAAACTGTGCGTATGTTTCCGTAAGGGCGCTTCCCAGCAGAGACAGCCGAGACAATTCCATCTCATCAGCGTTCCCTTCCACAAGATCTCCAATAGAGGACAGCAGAGGAACGACTGTTTTCTCCTCTTCCGTCACATGCGCCACTAGCGCCTTCAACAGTTTCCCTGCCGATTCGCCCATACTGCCGGCAACTGTGGAGAGAGATTTTAGCGACTTCAGCATTTCGCTGTGTTCTTCGTCAAGATGATTCTTTATACCGTACTTGAACTGAAGGCGTATATTTCCCTTGCCGGCAGCCATATTGAGGACCCGATGCGATCCAAAGCATCCGCTGGCATATAGGTTTCCCCTAAAACGTCAGGCATACTGAAATAGCATTAATTCCACCTGGTCTGAAAATAGAAGGCAAGCACATTCTTTTCCACCCGCCTTAGTATCTCCGAGAGTGTGGGAGGAGCTATGCGCAGGCGTTCCGAGAGACTGACGAGAGTGATCTTTTTGGGGAAGTCGAAGTAGCCAAGTTCAAACGCGATTTTGGCTATTTCATGCTGGCGGGCTGTCAGCTCCCTTTTTGATTTGAGATTCCTGACAGAGACCACTTTGTAATTCAGTTTGACTTCATTCATCCTTTCAGACAACATGTTGAGCGTTTCAGATCCGCTGATAAGCAGGTTCCACTCCATCTTCCCTCCCCCCCTGCTTTCTGCCGAAATGACGGAACAGTTCGGACCGGCGAATATGGAACAGATGGGGCACCTGTCCGTGGTTATGGCGCCCATTATCCTGTTTGGCTCTATCTGGACGAGATCCACTCCGCTTATTCCATCCAAGCGGGAGAACACATCAAAAAGCTCTCTGATCCGGGCTGTTGTGGTGATTTCGACGAAGTCCTGGATTTGCCGGTCCTTGCTCGTCCCCCTTAAGTCCATTATCCTGATTTTGGATGAATGCTCGGTGCTGATATTTTTCACCCAGTTGTCTGGAAGATCCACCTCTATCCTAACTTCGATCATTTTCCTACCGTGCATACATAATTCGAACGGTTTATTATCTGTTCACTCGACCTGTCGCATTGCTGAACGGCCTATCGCCTTAAGACCTGTTGTCTGTCTGACCCTTCACTGTGTCCTTCGCCCCGTTCCTCACACTCTTTTCAGACTTCATCATGACTTCAAGCATGAATATTATAAGTGCGGCGAATACCGGCCATCCTGAAAGGCCGACAAGAATGCTGTTTATGGGGATGCTGACGAACAGCTGCGCTGCCCCGCCTCCGACCCTGACGGCATTTCCAGCAGTAAGCAGCAGCAGCGGAACAGGCGAAAATCTGTCTGTTTTCAATCTTCTTCCCGCAACGGTTGGCATAATTATCGGGCCATGTGCGAGAATCATAGTGAGCACAAAGCCCACTGCAATCGCATGTATGAAAACGTCATGCGTGTCTACGCTGCCGAAACTCAGAAGATAAATCAGCGAGAGAATGAGGCCCAGAAAGAGCCAGGCATATGCTATCCTCGTATGCATCGAGACATATCTCTGCAGCGGCATCGCGGATCTGGACAGGATGTTCAGGTTTCTCCGTTCGGTGACATAGACAGACGCTGTGCCGATTGCCATCAGTATGATGCCTGCAGCAACAAGCATGTATCTGTATTCCACCATAGAGAAGGGCAACGACAGCATGAACAGCGCAGTGGACATGGCATAGAGCGCCAAGGATGTTTTGAACCGATTTTCGGAATAGCCCTGTGAAATGAATCGGGTGAGTTCTATCCTCTCACCTATGATGAATATTACAGGGAATGAAAGCAGCAGCATATCATAGCCAACCGGATAGGTAACTCCGAATACAGGGGAAAGGAGTTCGGTAGTCCACAGATCGATGCCGGACAGTATCATGAATCTGAACGATGTTTTCATATTGGAGAGACCGGAAAGCAGTTTCAGTGTTGCGATGAACAGAGTGCTGCCAAGCAGGAGAAATAACACGCCGGAATAGGAGAGGAGAACGGAACTGAGGGAAATTCCGGTTGTCACAAGTATGGTTCCCAGAACTGTGAACGGAACCATCAGGGAAAGCATGGATCTTCGCCCTGCCGAAATGGATTCAAGTGTCGTTAAACTTGCTACCCTTTCCGTCATTATTATGACAGCAATGAAGCCGAATACGACAAGAAGCGGATGGAAACCGTAGATTCCGGTGAAGACAGATGTCGTTATGCTCTCCCTTGCCATCAGCCTGAAAACGCCATCAAGAAGGCCAACCACCATAAAGAGTATTGAGAATGCCAGGAAAATCCTAACCTGCTTTTTCAAACACACCAGCCTTCGTAATGATCATTCATTGCCCGTATGGGATGAAACAGCTCACTGTCATGTTCTTTTTCACATCTGCCGGTCGCTGCTTCGATCGGTCTGAGAAGCTGGTTTATCACAGGAGTAACCGCGCCCGCTGGATGCCAGCCTGCCCGATGATTGAGAGCATTGAACACGTTACTGCTCGAAGAGTCCCTTTTCAATCATTTCTGAAATCCTGTTATGGTCGCTTTCCCCCGGAGGAGGTACAACAATGTGAAGGAGCTGCATGTCCGTTGCAGCCTTTATACCGCGCTCCCTGCCGCCTTTGACAACAACCATATCGCCCTGTCTTACGCTGAACCTGGAAGAGGATGCGACAACTTCACCCTCGCCCCGATAGACAAAAATTATCACATCATTTGCTGGAGTATGTACGGGAATAAACTGTCCTGCCCTGAAGTATGCCATTATGACGCGATATCCCTCAGCTGAAAAAACAGGCACAGGAGAGAAGGAGTGCTCATCATATGTTCTCTCCTTTTCTATATTGGCAAATACAAAATCCTGTTCGTTTCCCTTCACTTCGGCATTGCTGTCTGATTTTTTCCTGAAGACGGCAACCCACTCCGAGTCATTCTTTTTGTAGGCACTGTATGACGATGAGTCGAAATCCTTCCGCTCATGCTTCATGAATTGAACGAGATGCAGTGGCTCGTGGTCGTTGACGACGAGTATTTCTCCGCCGGGCTCGAGCCCGTCGAAAATTCTTTCGATGTGGTTATGTCTCGCCGCGGGAGGCAAGCTCCTTACATCAACAACAGTAGGCTCCGGATGTTTCTTCTCCTGATGTGACATGGAGATTAAATGATGGTGTATGAATTAAATAGATAGGCCCTAACGCATTAGGGCAAGCCCAAGTCAATGAATTTTATCTCATTCTGAAAAGCATGACGATGAACATGGCAAAACCTGTTGCGGAAAGAATTACAGAATAGGGTGCGGACGCAGACAGGCCGTTCAAACCCGCCGCATTGAACACATCAACTGATATCCGCCATGCGTTTCCAAGCGTATATATCAGGATGGGGATGCTGCTCAGTCCCCTGTAGGGGGCCCTTCTTGCCAGGACCGAGACCAAAAGCGTTGGAGTGAACGACATGATACTGACCGGCAGGAAGCCAACGCCGAGGGCGTGTATAAACGCATCCCGGATCCACGGCGCATCAGCGGAATGCAATGAAACCATCGACACGAACAGAGGGGCGAAAAGCAGACCTGCAATGAGCCATGCGCCTGCCACCGACGAAGCGTCCCTGAAGTAGAAATATCTGCTTCTGTCACGCTCATTCATACGGTTCATGACTTCTGGCTGCACATAATAGTGAAAAATTCTGATTCCGTAGAGGAATAGCAGGGCGCTGAGGCTCCACAGTATTGTTACCGCGGGAATAAGGTGGAAATTGTCGTCCTGCGGCAGAAACATCGAGAGAGCTGTCAGCACTATCGAGACGGATGCTGCCAGGTATGAAAGCATCAGCGACCGCTTGTTAAGTTTCACAAACCTGAAATGTATTGTTCTTGTCTCAACGCCGAAAACCATCATTGCAGGAAATCCGAAAAGTGTGATTTCCAGAAATGGAAAGGAGCTCCAGCCTGCCCTGTGCAGGAACACGTTGAAATAAAGTTTCATAAGTCCAGCAAGAATCAGTGAAATAAGCGAAAGCCAGAAGAATGGCTCTGCAACTGCAAGAGGCCCTTTTGGCTTACCAAGAACGGGTGCGAGCAGCGCGAGGGATGTTACAGAGGCCAGTATAAAGAGAATGTCGCCTGATGCCTGCAATGTTGGTGTCCTGTATAACCATAATGAGTTTGCTGAAAACAGGAGTATAATTGAAAGCGCTGCGGCGCCTTTGTGACCGAGTTCCGCGTTCTTGAATCTGGGAAGAACGACGTATGATACTCCAAGAATAAAAAGCGTAAGGAAGCCAAACACTTCCATTACCGGATGGACGTAAAACAGACCGGAAGATGAATTCTGTCCGGCAAAATAATCAAATGAATATTTAGAGCCGATAAATGCAGCCAGAAGAGCGAGGAATATTCCTGAAGCCGCGGCAGCAAAGGTCAGAAAGTGATACTTTATTATACTTCCCCGACTGCCAGCCTTACTCTTCTCCGACTCAATTTTCATAATAGTATTGATATGACAGGAAAATCCGGGCACGATAAACATTTTATGTCGATCTTTCCGGATCTGCCCACAATCATCGCGTTCGGTGTCTCAAACCTGGTCCCCAATATTTGGGATTAATCCCTAACTCCGTCAATTTTGAATAATAGTTATCTCCAGCTGCGCCATTATCTCTCTCGTTTTCTACGTCATCTCGGTCATGATCCATCGGCCGTCTACCCTGAGCATCTGGACCCTTGACATATGCTCGATCACGTCCATCGGCGAATACTGTTTCTGCATCTCGTGTGAAACAAGCAGGTTGTATATGCGGTAGTGCGGCATCATTGCAATGAAATGGACAAACAGCCAGCCATTCAGCCGGTAGTCGTCGCGCATGTACGAGCGGTCTGCGTGCATGGTGTTCTTCAATGTGCCATAGGGCTGTTCTATGTCAACCCTTGACTTCAGCAGCTCGAATATGTGCCCACCGTCCACATCCAGGTCTGCAAGCACTGCAATGGTGCCCATCCTGTGCTGTGCCTGGAAGTAATTCTTCATCGCCGGCTTCCTGCCCCTTCCCTTCTCCCTATCCGCCCTGAGGTGCATGTCCTTCTCCTCTTCCCCCCTTTCCTTGCACGGAACCATATCCGCCTTCCCAGGAAGAGGAAGTGGTCGAACGATTTCATACCGCCAAAGTCGATGAGCACGCTGTCCCTCCTCAGCGAGAGTGTTTAGTGAATGTGTGCCGACTAAAGCTCCTCCCTGTTGTTGCGGGAGTAGAATCCCTTGTCACCGACAAGCACGACGCCGCAGGCGCCGCTCTCCCTCACCGCCAATTCAAGGGAGGAGACGCTGCCGACCGAACCCGCGAGCATCCGAAGTAGGACGGTTCCATCCTGTCAAGCGAGAAGAGATATGACACATTGACCTGCGGCAGACGCTCGCCGCTGCTGTTGTGGCCAAACATTGACGAGATGACGCCCTCGGACAGCGAGAGCACATGCGTCAGGTCTATGGCGGCGCAACCGCTGCCCGTGACGAAGTTCCTCATTAATTCCATCATGGACTCTCTGTCCATGCCCACCTCCCTGAGCATGCCGCCCACTCGCCTGTCTGAGAGGTCTGCATCCAGTATGAGCTCTGGCAGGAATGAAGTTTCGTAGTGGAATTCGAGTTTTTTTATGTGCGCGTTGTTCAGGAGCCCCATGGATGCGAATGAAAACAGCCTCCCTCCGTTCAGAATACTCCTTCTCCAGCATATCCGCCATATAGCCGGCAAGGTGGCTGAGCAGAAAGGCGGCGCCATACTCCTTTATTGCCGCCTGCCTCAGCCTGCCGAGCATCCTCTCCTGTCTCGGTGGGATTAGGCCGTCAGTAGTGATCTTTACGAGGTACTTCCCAGTCTTCGGCTGTGCCCTTCACTTCTCCCTGTTCCATACGCCCGTGACCTTGTACGGGTGGCAGTTTTCGCTGCGCCTGATCACATCTGTGCCCTTCTCCATGTGCTTCAGCACCCAGTCGGGATGAGTCATATTGCGGAAGTAAATAACATATCTACAATATGGATCCTTCATTTTCACGAAGGAAGCTGCTTAACAAGACGTCTATTAAGCAAAAAATGCAAAAACCGACGGAATTAAGGTTTAAAGGGCTGCTGGACTCGATGCGGGTTATGGACTGGTCATATGGCCGGTTCTGGGTGCTGAATTTCCTCGGAAGCACAATGTTATCTATCTGGAACTATTTCTTAAGAAAGAGATAAGGAAGAAGCCCTGGCAGTTCTGAAATTTAGTGTATATGTAACAGGTATGTACCAGGAATGGTTCGGGGCAGGTTACGATCCGAAGAGACATGACTGTAACATGGTGATGGAGCTAAAGGAGAGGAGCAGCAATGACCGGAAGTGATTCAACCGACAGGAACAGGAAAATGACAGGAAAGAGCATCAAGGACTGGTGGCCTGACAGGCTTGACCTCACCATACTGAGGCAGAATTCGCCCAAGTCCAACCCGATGGACAAGGATTTCGACTACAGGAAGGAATTCTCGAGCCTGGATTATGCCGGACTGAAGAAGGACATTGCAGAAGTTCTCACGAAGTCGCAGGACTGGTGGCCGGCAGATTTTGGAAATTACGGTCCACTGTTCATTAGGATGGCCTGGCACAGCACGGGCACCTACAGGATAGGCGATGGAAGGGGCGGGGGCGGTTCTGCGCAGCAGCGCTTCCCTCCAATAAACAGCTGGCCTGACAATGTACTGCTGGACAGGGCAAGGCGTCTACTCTGGCCCATCAAGCAGAAGTATGGCAAGAAGATTTCATGGGGAGATTTGATAATCCTCAGCGCCAACGTGGCCCTGGAAACCATGGGCTTCAAGACATTCGGGTTCGGTGGAGGAAGGGAGGACGTGTTCGAGCCCGACCTGTCCGTATACTGGGGCAGCGAGGCTGAATGGCTGGGCGACAGGAGGTACAAGGGGGAAAGACAGCTGGAAAAGCCGCTGGCAGCGGTGCAAATGGGCCTGATATATGTGAATCCGGAGGGCCCCAACGGCGTCCCTGATCCACTTGCGGCGGCCAAGGACATTCGTGAAGTATTCTCTCGAATGGCCATGAATGATGAGGAGACAGTTGCACTTATCGCGGGAGGGCACACATTCGGGAAGACGCATGGTGCCGGACCCGTGACAGCGGTAGGACCAGAACCGGAAGCAGCCCCGATCGAGAATCAGGGTATCGGATGGAAGAGCAGCTACAAGTCCGGCAAGGGTCCCGACGCAATCGGCGGGGGGCCTGAGGTCATCTGGACCACCACACCCACCAGATGGAGCAACAACTTCTTTGAAACACTGTTCGGCTATGAGTGGGAGCTGACCAAGAGTCCTGCAGGCGCATACCAGTGGGTGGCGAAGGGTGGAGCCGGTGCAAACACTGTTCCCGACGCTCACGATCCTTCCAAGAAGCACCCCCCCTCGATGCTGACGACAGACCTTTCGCTCCGCTTCGACCCGGTCTACGAAAAGATTTCCAGGCGATACTTAGAGCATCCAGACCAGTTCGCGGATGCATTTGCAAGGGCGTGGTTCAAACTGACACACCGTGACATGGGGCCGCGTTCGAGATACCTTGGACCTGAAGTGCCGTCGGAGGAACTCATATGGCAGGATCCCGTCCCTCCGGTGGATCATAAACTTGTGGACAGCAGCGACGTCGCAGAGCTAAAATCTGCAGTCATGAAGTCAGGATTGACAGTCAGGGAGCTCGTTTATACCGCATGGTCATCTGCATCCACCTTCAGGGGCGGTGACAAGAGGGGTGGTGCCAATGGAGCGCGCATCAGGCTCGACCCACAGAGGAACTGGGAATGCAATGAGCCCAAACAGCTCGAGAAAGTGCTCTCGGTGCTGGAGAAGATCAGGGCGGACTTCAACAAGGGAGCGAAAGGAGGAAAGAAGATTTCACTTGCCGATCTCATAGTCCTGGCGGGAAACGCAGCCGTGGAAAAGGCTGCCAGAGACGGTGGATTCAGTGTGGAAGTGCCGTTCCATCCTGGCCGCACCGATGCTACCGCAGAACAGACTGATGTGGAGTCCTTTGCGGTTCTTGAACCGGCGGCAGACGGTTTCAGGAATTATGTTTCCAGCAAGAGTGAAGCGGGCAACGCCGAATCTTGGCTGGTGGACAAGGCACAGCTCCTGACGCTGACAGTGCCTGAAATGACGGCGCTGGTAGGAGGAATGAGGGTCCTGGATGCCAACTTCGGCAGTTCGAAGATGGGTGTGTTCACTAACCGTCCTGGCACACTTTCAAATGATTTCTTCGTGAACCTGCTGAGCATGGAAACGGCATGGAGCGCTTCTGACGAATCCCATGCCAGTTTCGAGGGGAAAGACGAGAAAACAGGAAAGGTCAGGTGGACAGCCTCACGCGTCGATCTCATATTCGGCTCGCATTCGGAGCTGCGCGCCGTTTCAGAAGTATACGGGAGCAGTGACGGAAACGAGAAGTTTGTGAAGGACTTTGTCAAGGCATGGGCCAAGGTTATGGAACTGGACAGGTTTGATCTGAAGTAGCCACCTGCCCTTGTCAGGCAATGCCTCAGCCGCCTTGACATTCCAGCGGGAAGGCACAGGTTCTGGCTGGCATCGCTGAATACGCAGCTGGGAGTCCTGCTGCATCCCTTCCGCCCGGCCGGATGACTTGCACTGCAGCCAGTCTATTCAGATGTCCTGCCTGGCTGCCCCGTATATTATCAGGACAAACCCCAGAAAACCCATGAAGAGTGATATCCAGCTGGCCAGCTGGTGCGGCCCGATCTCGGGATTCAGCGTGGGGAAGAGGTAATAGAATGCGAACAGAGGAGACGCAGCAACCAGCAGGACAACACCCAGCGCGATTATCGAGTGGTTCTTGAACCGCTCATTCATTTGAAGCTCACCACCAGGAGCGCGTAGGAGAATACATAGAGCACCAGCGGGAAAAGCAGCGTGATCATTGACATCCTGAGCTTGGATCTCCTTGCCTCTACGAACGAAAGTACGTAGAGGATTGCGGAAAGGGTGGTCAGGGCAAGGCCGATGTAAAAGAGACCTAGCAGGAAGTTGTAGAAGTTGCCGAATATCGGTGAAATCATGGATCGGGTGTTTTCATGGTATAGCATGACAACTGGCTGAATAACTGCGCCGAGTAGAACGACGAATATAGCGCCTGCCAGGAATGTTATCATCGACGCATAATAGAATTTCAGTGCCCTATTTGCCATTATTACCACCTGCAAAGTACCTGATTGCCGAGAACACTATGAGTGAAGACAGAAGGAGTTCGATACCGAGCAGGACTGCCCATTCAGACTGGAGGCCCACGGGGTTTGTCACAGCAACAAACCACATGGCAGCCGCAACAACGAACTGGAGCGCCACCACCGCATAGAGGGGCCACGCCTTCATTTCTTTTCCTCCGCAGCCCTGAAATCCTTCCTTGCATGCCGCATGGCATAGACTGGCACGATTGAACAGAAAGTCAGCGCATAGAGCATATAGAGTGTGAGAGGCCTCGTCTGGGAGAGGCCGGGCTGCGCATATCCCCAGAGGCCGACAACGAGCCAGAAGAGTATGATGAAAATACCCATGAATGTTATCATGGGCCTGTCGAGCGGAGAATCGCCCCTGTACCTGTCGATGAACGGGACAAGTATCAGGAATAGAAGCAGGGCGAATACGAGTGGAACGCCGCCCGTGGTGAGTCCCAGGCCGGCGACATCCATCAGCTTGTAGACAGGCATTTCATACCAGTCCGGGAAGGGCGTGGTGCCGTAGACCAGCTGCCCGTAGTCGGGCGGCAGAATCTGTGGGAACAGGGCCGAGGCAAATAGAACCGCAGCCACAAAGACCATTCCTATGAACACAGTATATAGCGCATTTACAGGGAACCAGGGAATCTTGTCCTCGGCGCCCTCATCCTTGACTGGGTCGTACGGACCGGACTTCTCGTACAGGAAGAAATGTATAGCCACAAGCGCAAGTACAATAACGCTGAGAATAGCTGCGTGGAGGACAAGCAGGTGGCTGAGAGATTCTGCAGTGGTTCCATTTCCAACAAGGACAGAAATCAGCCAGCCGGCCAGAGTGGGTGAAAGCCTGCCTATGATGCTGCGCTGCAGCAGGATTTCGGATACGTGGAGGCCGAGAACGCTCTGCACCGAATATGAGAGCATGTAGCCTATAGATGCTATCGCATTGACCAGCACAAATAATGCTACGCCTATGATCCACTGCAGCCATCTCCATCTTCCTCTGTAGGCGCCCGTGAAGTACTGCCTGAACATGTGGAAATAGACCATTGCCACCATTGCATATGCCATGTACAGATGGGATGTGAGCAGTACATGGCCGAAGGGTATTGTCGTTATGAGCGAAGTGGTCGACCCGTAGGCGTTTCCGGACTGGTAGTAGTAAGCGAGAAGAATGCCTGTTGCAATCTGATAGATAAGAGCTGCGGCAAGAAAGGCGCCAGTCCAGTAATCAATGCGGAGCTGCCTTTTCTTCAGCGGAAGGAATGATATGACGTAGGCTCCCTCCTCAGGCTTCTCCTGTGAGACCAGATTCATCGGATTGTATTCATTCTTCTCAGCCATTCCAGGATGCTCCCTACTTCCGGGGCCAAGGCCCGTTGCTGCTGCTAATCACTATGGACTTGTAGAGCTTTCCGTCGGAAACTGGACTGAGTGGAAGTGACGGACCGTCATACAGCGGCAGCAGCGTGCCTCCCGAAAGATTCTCGTCAACCACCTCACTTCCATATTCCTCACCCCCGGGCTGCCACAAATGAGTCCTGATGACGGCGTTTGCCGAATTCATACCGGTGGCGTAGACATTCCCGGCAGCATCCACCGACAGCATCACCTGGGGCAGGGAGTGGTTGGCTGGACTCGGCGCAGGACCTGAGTTGTAAAGGTTATGGGGCCCGCGGGTAGGATCGTACTGGCTCCCGTGGCACTTGCAGAAGAGAAGGCCGAATTCGGGCCAGTTGAGTTCGGTGTACCCTATAAGCTGCGCCTCAAACGGAATGCTGTTGTGGGGATGGTAGTCCAGGAGCGGCACGACGCATCCTAGATGCTGGCATATGCCGCTGAATGCTGTAAGATATTCTCCAGATCCAGTTTTAACCGAGCCCGGTATCTGGGAAGAAACGCCGGAAATCTTCAGCAGAATGTTCGGTTCATCCTGGAGAGGGTAGTTGAACATCATGATAGGGTATGAGGAGCTGCTCTTTGCGGCGGGCGGTATATTTTTCACATTAATCGGTGTGCCCGTGCTGTCAACGAGTACGGCGACCGGGTAATTGCCTAGCAAAGGCTGCTTCTTCGCAGACGGGTTGATGTAGTCCTCGAGGGACAGGCCACCGAATATCAGGGCAGCGGTGGAAAGCCCAAGAGCCTTGATGAATGTCCTCCTATCAACATCAGTCTCATCCTTCGCATTGTCCGGACCCGAACTTTTTGTCACAGATCTCCACCCCGCAGTTTGACCCTTTGAACGCGTCTTGGCCGGGAATTTATTCCTGACGGACTACACCTCTAACATGCATTGCTAATAAATGTTGGCATTTGCCGATCGCCAGTCCTTCTGTCCGGTATGGAAGGGCAATGTCAGCCTTTGGCTGGGAGCCTGCGGGGAAGCACCACCTCCTGTCCGAAGGCATGCACCACCATGGAACGGTTGCATCAACAGTCCTTCTTCTAGGTCTTGTGCCGACTCCCACCGGAAATATGATCTGACATGTTCCAGTCACCATGTCCCACCATCCATGGACTGGTGGCACTCTGCCCCTCAGGGACTGACTTGATATGGCTTCTGCCATTCCAGTCACCCCATGCGCCGTTTGTCTGCACTGCCGGGTCGCAGGTGAGATTCTGCCCATTGTGTCGACGTCGTCGGCAGGGTGCCCGCTTTCATCTTCAAACAGTATGACTGACGAAGCGGTGGACTTCACCGAGACTATGACCAGACCGGTAATGGCACCGGACTTGCTGACCAGCCCGCGGACATCTTCCGTCAGATTGCTGGCATAATTTTCCCCTTCGGTTTCGACCTCGAATCTATCGCGGGATGAGGAAATGGCACGGGTAACGCAGTGCGTGGTATTTCACACACGTACTGCCGAGAGATGTCTGTGACTCCACGCAATGTCCATTGAAACCAATATTATCCAGTATGCCCATTAGCCAGCGGAGAGCTCTTGATTAATTCATTCACGATCAGGATGGAAGAGAAGGAAGGCAGCTTTGTTTCGGTGCAGGAGGGTCTCCCCCGGCAGTTTCAGGATAACGCTGTCACCTGGATAGATGTGGAAGGCGTAGATGAACAGCAGATGAAGGAGCTGAAAGAGAGGCTGAAACTGGATGATTACTCTGTCGAGGACGTCATTGTTGGAAACCAGCGTCCCAAGATGGAGGACTACGACGGCTACAATTTCGCAGTCGTGAGGGTGCCGGGCACTACTGGTGAGGAGCTCTCATTCTCCGAGCTCTTTATCTTCTTCTCCGACAGGTGGCTCATAACAATTCACAGGGAATCTATGCACATTGTCAATCTTGCCAGGGACAGAATCAAGGCCCGCGGGCTCTCGCTCTTCAGGACCAAGCCCGCAACTGACTTGCTCTATTATCTCCTCGTTGACTTTGCTGTGGACTCATTCTATCCGGTGCTCGACGGCAAGGAGGATGAAATAGACAGCCTCGAAAGGGAGATCGAGCTGACTATCGACCAGCGGAGAAGTGATGTCGAAAAGGTGGGGCGCGTATCACGCTCATTTGTTGCACTCAGGACTGACCTGATGACTCTCCGCAGGGATGCATCCGCGTTCAGGGATGTGCTCGGCCAGATCATGCGCGGCGCCGTCCCTTTCATCAGGGACCAGACGCTGAGGAATTTCAGGGACGTATATGACCATACGTTTCAGCTCATTGAAACGGTCGACACCTACAGGGACAGGGTGAACGAAGTCAGAGATCTGCACATCAGCATGATCACCACATCAACAAACAACGTGGTGAAGGTCTTGACAATAGTGGTGACAATACTCACGCCGCTGTCGCTGATAGCGAGCATATACGGTACCAATTTCACCCCCGGTTTCTTCGCTCCTGGAACTGGGCTGTGGTATGGCTTCTACGTCATGATTGCGTTCATGGTTGGCATTGCCGGAATCATGGTCTATCTTTTCAGGAGGAGCGGCTGGATATGATACTGCTGTCTGGTAGAAAGTGTCAAATAACCAGCGTATCATCCACCGGACGGTTAGGCAAATGAGCTCATCTGGCGATGCTGCGGGGAGCGGGGTGAGTGCTGGTGCCTCTGAGCACAGTGTACCCGTTGACGGAACAAAGAAGCGGCTTCTGCAGCACATAAGCCACCCTATTGCCACAATGGGACAGCGTCTCATTGCCCTGGTCATAGACCTTGTTATAGTCCTGATAGTAACAGTAATCATCTGGGCAGTCTTCTCACTCCTCACTTTCAGGCTTTACGGAGCCGAGACACTTTCCCTCGGACTTCTAGCGCTAAGCATACTCTACTTCATTCTGTTCGAGTCTCTTGACGGGCAGACAATTGGCAAGAAGGTCATAGGGATAAGGGTAGTTTCGGCGGATACAATGAAGCAGCCTGACCTGGGAATGATAATCATCAGGAACATCCTCAGAATAGTGGATTCCCTTCCCCTGAACCTTTACATCATAGGCTTCATAGTCGGCATACTGAACGAGAGGCATCAGAGGATAGGCGACTACCTCGCAAGGACCATTGTTGTAAGCGTGGAAGAGAGAATGGGCTGACCGCCTGAGCATGATAATAGACAGAAGAATGAATATAATTGGTTTCTTGCCGCCGTATCTGACAAAGACACGGGGCAAGTTGTGCTGTGCCCTGTTCACCCTTCAGTTATCTTTATCGCACTGGTCGGGCAGACTGGGACGCATGCCATGCAGAAGACGCAGTCCTTCTCCCTGACCGGATCGCACTTGTCTGTTCTGAACTTGTTCCAGTCGTCGGACCCCTTTTCGATCTTCTTGTCGTTGCCAACGCCCATCTGGCCCGGGTTCAGGTGCCACTCGTACAGAGTGACAGGGCAGACATCCATGCATTCGCCGTCCGCGATGCAAGTCTCCCAGTCAACAGCAACAGCTGTCCCGTGGATTCCAAGCTTCGTAGGGTAGGGTTTCCCCTCCTGATCCATCCTCTGCTGGCCCTCCGCCCTTACATCATGGTCATTGTGCTGACCTGTAACGGGATAATGCTCGGTGTCGTTCAGGAAGTTTTCGTCAATCGGCTTCGGTTTGTAATCGAGACTTTCCAGTTCTACCATTCAAACACCCTTACGCCTTCCAAGTAGAACGACAAGTGATATTAATATTGCTGTCTGGAGGCGGTTGAAGTGCGATTCATCTGCCTTCCGGAGGAGCCGTCAGTCATACCTGATCAGGCCGTCTCCGCGCGGATCCGTCCCCTTCTCAAACACATCAGAAACAAGGATGCCCTGCGCGTGCCCCATCATCGAATTGTTGTTGTCGACATCCTTTCCGGTCCCGAGACCCAGCTCCCTTTCAAAGTATATTTCACTGCCAGCATATATGCTCGAAGGGTAAGCGAACCTGGGCGCCGAGATGGCATCCTGCATGCCCATGCCCCTGTCAAGCATATTGCAGAGGATCTGGACGTTAACCTGGGGCTGGACGTCGCCGCCCATTGATCCTGTGTAAATGGTCCGCGGGCCCTTGGCCAGGGTTGCCATGAGCGTGTGAAATGTCTTCTTCCTCGGCGCCAGTGCGTTATGGTGATCGGCATCCAGGGTGAAGTAGACGCCACGATTGTTCATGTTGATTCCCGTTCCTGCTATATTGTGGCCTGAGCCGAACCCCATGTAATTGCTCTGTATCGCGCTTATGCCCACCTCGCCGTCGTAAACCGAGAATGCGGTGGTGTCAGAGAGGGAAGGGGCGCTTCCTGAAACCGGTTGAATGGTGCCGTATTCGTAACCGGGCTCGAGCATCTTCTCATCAAAATGCACCCGCGCAGGATCCGTGATATAGCGAGCCCGGTAGGCGTAGGCAACCTTCATTGTTTCAAGTATTGACCGATAGTAATCTGCCTTCGACATTGAGGCGAGGTCGGTGCGCTCAAGCATATTGAGCCACATCAGCGCAGTTGCACCCTGGCTGCTTGGTGGGTTGGTGTAGACATCATAACCCCTGTACTTCACCCTGAGGGGACTGGTAACCACCGCTTCATACGCATCCATATCAGAGAAACGGATGAGACCCCCCTTTCTGACCATGTCCTCCTCTATCCTCCTTGCGATCTCACCGTGATAGAAGGAATGGCCGCAGTCAGCAGCAACTGCCTCAAGGGACCGGCCGAGCTGCTTCTGGTAGAGAGTGCCGCCAGACGAGATGCCCCCGTATATTCCCTCCCAGTCCGAATCCATACCCTTGGACAGGGAAATGGAATGTGCGATGGACGGCGTCACCCTGAAGCCCTCTTTCGCGTAGCTGATTGCAGGAGCGAGCAACTTTTCCAAAGGCATTGTGCAGTTTTCGGCAAGAACTGCCCAGGACGCGACAAGGCCAGGGACTGTGAATGAGGCGAGAGGGCCGCGCTTGGGTATTTCTGTCATGCCCTTGGACCTGAAGAACTCTACAGTTGCAAGCTCGGCAGCATAGCCGTTGCCGTTGACGGCCCTTACACCACCATCATCCACGATCCCGAAAAAATCACCGCCGAGTCCATTCAGGTGAGGCTGTACCACTGTGAGCGCTGCGCTCGTTGCAACCGTTGCATCATAGGCATTTCCGCCGGAGCGCAATATGTCCTCGCCCGCCTTCGTTGAAAGAAAGTGGGACGATGCGACTGCCTTACTCTCCATGCCCAACCCTAAGCATGACCTCTGATTAACACTTTACCCCGTCCATGAATGGAGGCGAAACAGACTCTCTGGGTGTCTACCCGCCAAGCTTTGGATTGCGCCTAATTTTCTGATGCCAATCATTAAATCGTGAGGTGCGATGAACGAACTATGGAGCTCAAGAGATATGATATACACCTCGACGTCGATTTCGATTCATCAGGTTTCAAAGGCAACGAGACGATTGAAATTGACGGCGCGGCGGACGAATTGTCTCTCGATTCTGCAGATATAGAGATAACATCCGTGGAAGTGGACAGCGGCCAATGCAGCTGGAGCTACGATATTGAGGGCAAGAAGCTTACCGTCGGCGGGAGGGGCTTCAGAAAGGTCAAAGTGGCATTCGCAGGAAAGGCGCTGGAGGGTGGTCTGCACGGTTTCTACAAGTCAAGTTACAACGGAGGATACTTTCTGTCAACCCAGTTTGAACCGGTTGGGGCCAGGAACGTCTTTCCCTGCCTGGACGATCCTTCCAAGAAGGCTGTGTTCAGCATAAGTATCAGAGTTGGGGAGGGGCTGTCAGTCATCTCGAACATGCCGGTTGCCAGGGAGGAGAGGTCTGATGGCTCAAAGACGGTCACATTCGAGGATACCCCCAGAATGTCCACATACCTCCTTTTTGCAGGAATAGGCCGGTTCGAGGAGCAGAGACTGCCTGGAGGGTTTGAAGTAATTGTGGCGTCGGCGCCCAACCGCAGGGGGAAGGGGGAATTTGCAATTGTGAATGGAAGGCTCTTCCTCAGTGAGTATGAGCGCTATTACTCCATACCGTACCCCCTCGAAAAGCTTCACCTTGTTGCTGTCCCCGAGTTTGCAGTGGGGGCGATGGAGAACTGGGGCGCCATCACATTCAGGGAGGTTGCCCTTCTGGTGGATGAGTCCACAAGCGTTTCCAACAAGAGGCTTATAGCCAGCGTCCTTGCCCATGAGATAGCCCATCAGTGGTTTGGCAACCTTGTTACCATGAAATGGTGGAACGATCTGTGGCTCAATGAGAGCTTCGCGACATACATGAGTTCCGTCATTGTGGACAGGATATACCCTGACTGGGAGGTCTGGTCAGACTTCCTGACCTCGGAGACAAGCGGCGCAATGGTAGGCGACTCCCTCAAGAGCACCCACCCCATTGAGGTGGAGGTGGGGAAACCGGAGGAGATAAACCAGATTTTCGATGAGATAAGCTACGGCAAGGGCGCCAGCGTGCTCAGAATGGTTGCCTCATACATCGGTGAAGAGAGTTTCAGGAACGGAGTCAATGCATACCTGAAGAAATTCAGCTACAGCAATGCAAAGAGCAGCGACCTGTGGGAGAGTCTTGAAAAGTCCAGCAGTGAGCCTGTCGGCCACATCATGAAAGAATGGGTGGGGACTGCCGGCTTCCCGGTGATAACTGCAAGATACGATAAGGGTGGCATCAGGCTCACACAGGAGCGCTTCCTCCTCGGCGGCAGTGGAGATGGCAAGGTGTGGCCCATCCCGATACAGTACATGATCGACGGGAAGAAGGGCAGGCTTCTCATGACAGGGAGGGAGGCGCTTATTGAGGCGTCATCCGAGCCGACAAGCCTGAACCTCAATGCCGGGCAGACTGGCTTTTACAGGGTGGAATATGACAGAACGCTCCATCCCGCCTTAATGTCCGGGCTGCATCACATGGAAGATGCGGAAAAGTACGGCATCGTTTCAGACCTCTACTATTTCCTGCTGTCAGGGAGGGCGGACATTAACGAATACCTTGCCTTTGTCAGGCTTCTCGAGGAGGACAGCAGCTATATTGTTGTCAGCGGGATTGCGGGACAGCTCGGAAGGTTGAAGGAGATTGTGCCTGAGAACGAGGAGCTCTCTTCGGCCTTCCGGCGCTTCTACAGGGGGCAGCTCAGAAGGATTGGGACTGACAGGAAGGAGGGAGAGAATGAGAACAGCGCGGTCCTGAGGGAGAGGCTGACCGAGGGACTCGCAATGTATGATGACGAGTTTGCGTCAGAACATGCGAAGAGGTTTGAGAGCATGTTCGAGCAGGCTGCGGAGCTTCGAGGCTCCGTTGGAATTGCATATGCGAGGTCAGTCGGGGAGCAGGCGTTTGACCCGCTTGTAGACAAGATGAAGAATGCATCCAGCGATGCCGACTCGATGAAGGCTCTTCTCGGCCTTGCCAGCTTCAAGGACCCTGCGCTAGTGGGGAAAGTGCTTGAACTTGCTTTTTCCGGCACAATCAACAAGGGGCATATTTCATACATGGTGTATATGACTGCAGTGAACCCTGAAGGCAAGGACAGGCTGTGGAGCTGGTTTGTGGAAAACAGGGACAGGCTGTTCAAGACATACGCCGGGACAGGCATGAACGGTGCAATGACAGAAACGGTTATAGCGAGGGCTGGGATTGGAAAGAGGGCAGAGGTCGAGGAATATTTCGCCCGGAACAGCATACCCGAGGCCGATATGGGAATTGCGAAGGGTCTGGAGCTCCTGGGCGTCTATTCCCAGTTAAGAGAGAGATACGCAGGGTGAGGCAGGCGCCCTATGGGGCCATTGCCTCCTGAATGGAGTGGAGTGTGCATGCCGGAATGGATGTGAATGAAGGGGATCGGGCACCTGACTTCACGCTCCTTTCGACTCAGGGGCCCTTCACCCTGTCGGCCGAACTTGAAAAGGGGCCAGTCGTCCTGTACTTCTACCCGAGGGACTTCACTTCCGGCTGTACCGCAGAGGCATGCGCATTCAGAGACACCCTGGAGGAGTTCGAAGACATGGGCGTCAAGGTCGCAGGCGTCAGTTCTGATGGCGTGGACAGACATTTCCAGTTCGCGGCCAGGAACAAGGTCCGCTTTCCATTACTCAGCGACCCCGACAACAGCGTCAGGAAGCTGTATGGTGTCAAGCCCAACCTCGGTTTTATCCCGGGCAGGACCACGTTTGTCATATCTCCAGATGGGGTTGTGCTCCGGAGATTTACATCGCAGATCAACCCCCGGCAGCACGTGGCGGAGGCTCTTGCTGCTCTGGGTGACAAAAAAAGTGGCTGAACGCGGGACAGGAAAGATTCACTGTGAAGGCGCCGCACTCTGCTTGTGCATGGAACTTGGGGTATAGACTATCTGGTGCCTGCACTTTATGCAGGTTATCTGGCAGCTCTCAATATCTATCTGGTTCTGTGAATAGGCATTCCTGAGCTCCTTGCGCACCCTTTCAGCAAACGCACAGTCGCAAGTACAGTTCTCATCGCTGCAGTACCGGCACATTTTATCAGTACACTCCTTTCCGGATGACCAGTCTGACCACTGCGAACGATTAGATAAATCTTGCCTTTGCCCCGTCCCGCACAATGATTCAGGCTGTTGAGATATGGGGAATGTTGTGGAGGTTTCATGCTCCGGAATTTCGGCGAGATTCGAGACACGCTGGTATCGGGCCCGGACCATCCGGTGCCGCCCGTACAGACAACCTGCCTGCAAAAGGAACAGGCGGGAATTGCTGCATATGCAGGCGAGGTGCCTTCAGGATGAACCTTCTGGGGTGCAGGAGTATCAGGTGCATTCTATGCAAAACTGGACGCCCATTACAACTGCGAGATTGGCGCCTTTGCCATGGGAGTACGCCTTGAGGGAGAATTGGGCAGGAAGCCTGGGGAGACAATAGGCTGGATGGAAGGCAGGCGCTATCTTGAAAGGGATGAGGCCGCCAGAATCCCTCACCTTGAGCAGGCACCTTCATTCGTATGCCGCGGCCTTCTCCGATCTCTGCCATATCCACCCGATGTTGTTATCATGTTCCTTGAACCAGAGCAGGCAACGGTTGCACTCGAGGGTGCGGGCATGGGAGGGGTCCGTCCGTTTGGAGTCCCGCTGACCGGGAGGCCTGCCTGCTCGGTGATACCTTTCATAATGCAGGGGAAGGAGAACGCGGCACTGAGTTTCGGATGCACTGGCTTCAGGACCTGCGTAGACATATCGAAAGGGAAGTTTCTCCTGGCCATCAGTGGCAGCTGGCTGCATGAGTTCTCAAGCAGGATGCAGGCTGCAGCCCATGCCAGCAGTGCGGTCCTCACCGAGGATATTGAGAGGAGAGGAAATTCGACGAAAGGGAGTGAGTTTCACCCTTCCGAGACTATCTTCCCCTCGGCGACAACGGCTGACGGACTGGACGAGAGATGAAACGGATCGCCGTCCCATACAATCATGGAAGCCATACTTCCGGGCTTCAAAGTGCCTATGTCAGGAACTCCAAGTATGGAAGCAGTTTCCCCGGACACAAGCGCCACTGAGCGCTCCCTGCTGAGGTCCAGGCGCAGGAAGAATCTCAATTGGAGGAAGAGATTGCGCTGCAATATCACAGGGTGGTCTGTCATCAGCCCGAACCTGACGCCTGACTGCATGAGAAAGCGCGCGTTGCGCCAGTTCTCGTGTTTCAGTTCGACCTTGTATGCAAACGCATCCAGCGGTCCGTAAATCACATCCAGCCCTGCTGCGGCAACCTTTTGCCAGATGGCGGGTGAATGGACGTCCACTGCATGATTTATCACCGCCCTGAATCCGAATTCACTCCTGAGTTTGATCAGGTTCACAATGTCATCCTCCTTGTGGACATGAACCATGAGAACGCGCTCACCATCCAGGATTTCCATCATTGCCTCGGTCTGAGGCTCTATTTCAGCCCTTATCCTCTTCCCCTGGGCAATCAGCTCCTTCGCCTTCCTCGCCTTCATCAGCTCATTGCGCAGGATTGAGATAGCACCCATCCTCGTATGCGGCCTCTCTCCCTTCCAGGAGGTTGTGGAACGCGGATTGTAGCCGAGCGCCGCCTTTATGCCTGGCTGCATGATGTATGCGTCCTCTATGTCAGAGGCGAAATTGCGTATCAGGGCAGTTCGCCCTCCAATGATGTTGCCGCTTCCCGGCATTACATGTGAATAGAGTATCCCGTGATCAACGCTGTCCCTGAACGCTGCATCATCCATGTAGACTGAGTCGAGCGCGTTTACCATCGGAAGCATGGGGCCCATCTGTTCATTCGCTTCATCCTCCGAAGATGGTTCGCCGCTGCGCGCGAGGCCAATGTGTGCATGTCCGTCGACAAATGCGGGCGTGACAGTCCCCGAGGCCACCACTTCGCACCCGGGCCGGGACCTGCTGACACGTACCACCCTTCCGGCTTCATAGATGATATATACGCCCTTCTTAGCAGCCGCACCTGTTCCATCATAGAGCACATCTGCCTTGATGGCCTGCATGTGCAGGCATAATCCACTCAATACATAAACAGGTGGTATGAAGAGATTTAGTCTTTTGATACGGTTACGTTCATGTGGTTGTGCCGCGGACGGGAAACCTTCCCCGCGCGGCCATGAACACGCCCACACCAACAGACCATGCGGAAAGTATCAGCGCTTCAAGTATCTCCGGGATTGCAAGCGCACCGCTCTTGTGCGGTGTCAGGAAGATGGCGACGAGCGCCGCTATCCCCATTATGGCGGATAGTGCGGCGAAGAGCCGCCCCCTCCTGAAGCAGACGCCTGCTATTACAAGGAGGGATAGCGGGTAGAGAATGAAGAAACCTAACGCGAATTCACCGTGCAGGGAGCCGGAATGCTCTGTAAAGACGCCGACAAAGGCGAGAGAGACGCCACTTATGCCCACCAGGAGCCCGACTGGTATCTTGAGCCTTGTCCAGTCGAAAGCCGCAAAGACGCCGACGGCAAATACGAAGTTCAGGCAGCCTTCGGCTATCAGCCCGTTGTTGAAATACACGGCCGCGCTGCTGACTCCCAGGTCACTGAGCGCATTTCCCTGCCACGAGAACCAGGGGGAGATTGAGACAGAATAGAAAACAAGCGTGAGTGCAATAACGGGGCCAATCACACCAGCCGCTCCGCCAATCCTCACCAGACGACTCGACCCTTCCGGCATGCGGCTTTATCTCCGCGGTGATATATCTTCATTGCGAGAGGGCAGGCGTGCCGCAGCGCTGGATCAGGCTACTATGCACTAGAATTCATTTTATACCTAATATGTATTAATAAAGTCCAGCAAGAAATCGGATGCTCTGGATTTTTTCCAGAGAGTAATGCCGAATGTGATACAATGGATTATGCCGATTTGGGAGGCATCAGCCTCAGAGCCGAAAACCAGAAATACCTTAACAAAACGCCTTCTTCGCTTCAGATGTGGAAGCGTGCACGGGAGCTTACCCCATACGGGGTTCACAGCAACTACAGGTTCACGCACCCGTATCCCGTTTATTTCAGGCGCGGAAGCGGGTCGAAGATCTTCGACATCGACAGGAATGAATATATTGACTTCAACATGGGATTTGGGGCACTTGTCTCGGGTCACGCAAACCCGAGGCTCGTCCGTGTCCTGAAGGAAAGGCTTGAAAATTCTTCGGTGCTGGGATTCGAGGATGAGAACAGCTTCCAGGCCGCGGAACTTGTCAGCAGCAGATTCGGAACGGAGATGGTGAGATTCTCCACCACTGGAACGGAGGCGACAATGCATGCACTCCGTATGGCGAGGGCGTACACTGGAAGAAGCAGGGTGCTGAAATTCGAGGGATGCTACCATGGAAGCAACCAGGACCTGCTTTTCAGCGTCAAGCCCTCACCGGAGGATGCGGGTGACAGAGACGCACCAAACTCGGTGCCCGCCGGACCGGGGATTCCCCAGTTCATGAAACAGGGAGCTGTGATATCCCAGTTCAACGACACACAGGCAACGCTTGACATAATAGAAGGAGACGGAGACATAGCTGCCGCCATTCTCGAACCATTCCCCATGAACATGGGCGTCGTGATACCTGAACCAGGATTCATAGCAGCGCTGAGGAAGGCGTGCGACGCGCATGGTATTGTCCTTATCTTCGACGAAGTGAAGACTTGCGGAAAGTTCTACGGCGGTGCCGAGGAAGTGCTTGGTGTCAAGCCCGATCTCAAGGTGCTGGGCAAGGCGATAGGTGGCGGGGTCGCCGTTTCCGCCATAGCCGGGAGAAAGAAGATTATGGAAAATGTGGGTCCGGGGGGAGTTTCGCATGCAGGCACGTTCAATTCCAACCCTCTGAGCATGAGCGCTGTCGTTGCGTCGCTGAAGGATGTGCTCACCAGAAACGCTCTTTCGACCGCACAAAGGCTGTCTGCAGCCATGGCCTCCTCATACAATGACCTCCTGGGAAGGTTCGGGGTTCCGGCCACCGTGCCTGTGGCTGGGCTGAGCGGTGCAATATCATTCAATCCGGTGCGCCCGCGCAACTGGAGGGAATTCCTGAAGGGAGACATCGGCCGATGGAATTACTACTACCTTGCGATGATGAACAGGGGAATCATTCCGGCAGGACCCGGTCCGGACGAGCAATGGACTGTGTCGGTAATGCACACCGAGGAGGACATCGAGCGGACCATTGAGGTGTTCAAGGATGTCGCTCCCGGGATATCGCACAACTTCCCTGCCCTCGAGGTACAGGAGAGCGTTTGAGAATCAGCTCGGGCTCCGACCGACATGGTAGAGCTTCTCCAGACCGATGGGGCCAATTATGGTGGTGGCCATGACCATCCCTATAATCTCTGCATAGAGGGACTGGGAAAGGAGGTTGTTCTGAAGCGCAATTCCAGCTATAACCAGCCCTACTTCACCCCTTGGTATCATTGCCACCCCTATCCTCATCGCACTGGAGAAATTGCGGAACTTGGGCATTGCCAGGATTCCGGCGCCGAAAACCTTCCCGACAACCGCTATGCCGGTCAGTGCAGTTATGCCTGCCACCACGTTTATGTCTGCAAAGCTCATGAAATCAAGCTGCGCCCCGATGACTGCGAAGAAGAGCGGACCCAGCGAGTTCTTCAGTATGTTGCCGAACCGCTGTGCATGCTCCCGCGCCTGGGAGCTGCTCATTGAGATTCCTGCAAGATATGCGCCGACAACGGTTGATAGCTTTGCGATGGTGGAAATGGAGGAAAGAGCGAATGCAATAGCGAGAGAGGCAGACTCGAGAAGGCTGTCGTCACGGAGTCTGGATATTGCCTTGATGAGCTGCGGGATTATAGTCAGGGATGCTATCAGCATGATGAACCATGTTGCAGTTGCGCCGAGCGCAATCAGGAAGACGTCGAAGGCACCTATGCTGCCCTGGGTGGAATTGACTATTGTCAGCGCGACGGCGAGAAGTATGATGCTGATTACATCATCAATGGCAGCCGCATTTATGATGAGATTTGTCTCCTCCCCGTACTTTTCCTCCAGCCTGCTCAGAGACTGGGCGGTCACCGCCAGGCTGGTGGCTGCCATGGCTGAACCAAGCAGCACTGCTACCGGGATGGACCGGCCAAGTATCAGGAAGAAATAGAATCCCAGAAGAAACGGGAGAAATGCTCCTCCCGCCGCCACCAGGACTGCCTGCAGGCCTGCGCGCCTGAGACCGGCGAGTCCGCTCTCCGCCGCAGCGGAGAAAATGATTATTATGACTGCAACCTGGGAAAAAAGTTCAACGGTTGGGCCGATGACAATTATGCCTGTGCCGAAAAGACTGTTGAGCAGGCCCCCTACGGCGAACGGCCCGATGAGCATGCCGCCCAGTATCTCCCCCACAACAGACGGGATACCGAGTCGCTTGAGTAGAATGCCCACTATCTTGGCGAAGAAGAAGAGTATCCCTATGGTAAGGAGTGGTGTTAGGTTCAACTCGGCTGCCATCTACCGTACCTCTATCCGTGAGGCTGACAAACACACTGGAAGTGGCTTGTGACGCCGGCGTTGTTCCAAACGTGCTGCCCAACCCAGTATAAGATACACGGGAGGGAATATAAAATAGTTTGAAATAACCGGCTGACGAAGTGATCGCCACGGAAAATGCGGTGTGTGTTTTATGAGTTTCACGGCACCCCTCGCGCTTTACATTCTCCTTGCGGTCTATTTCTTCTTCTCCCTTGCACTTTCTTTCATACAGGTTATTACGCTGGGCAGCCTGGAAGGGAGGAGGGCTGCCAAAGCAGTCGGGCATGGAAGGCAACCATCCATGACTGCAATCATACCGTGCAGGAATGAGGCTGACGCCATCAGCGCATGCATCGATTCCATCCTAGCCCAGAGCTATGACGATTTGGAGGTTGTTGTGGTTGACGGGTGGTCCGAAGACGGGACATGGGAGAAATTGCAGGCTTACGGAAGCAGGATAAGGGCAGTACGTGAGGGGGAGAGGCCCGCCGGATGGACGGGAAAGAACTGGGGGGCATATACCGGGTACCTCCAGGCTCGCGGGGAATACCTGCTGTTTACGGATGCGGACATGGTGTTCGGCGATGGCGTAATCGGCAGGGCGGTGGAGACTCTCAGAGGGGAGGGTTGCGATATGCTCAGCCTTGGCCCCTCAATCAGGATGGCCACCTTCTGGGAGAGGGCGGTGCTTCCCCTCTTTGCCCAGTTCGTCCTCCTCCTCTTCCAGCCGCAGCTCATGAACAGGGATATCGCAGGCTGGAGCATGGCCAACGGGCAGTTCATGCTCATGCCCAGGGGCGCATATGAGAAGGCAGGTACCCACAGCGCCATCAGCTCCATAATTGTCGAGGATATTGCACTGGCCGGTGCGTTCAGGGCCGCTGGCATGAAGGTCAGGTTCTACTGGGCCGGGAGCAGCCTGGAGACCAGGATGTACAGCAGTCTGGGTGAAATCAGCCGCGGCATGGTAAGGGACATTCAGGGCGGCCTCGGCAAGGGGTACGGTTTCTACATATTCGACCTTGCCTACCTCGCAGTATCCTTCCTGTCGCCGCTCGCAATGATGGCCTACGCCTGGCAGGTGCAGCAGGCCTTGCTTATTGCGGTTGCAGTCATCTCGCTGATCCTTGTGATGCTCAGGATGCTTACCTTCCAGATCGGGACGGGCAGCCCTGCAATCTATGTGCTCATCTATCCGGTTCCTGCGGCAGCCTACATGTGCATGGTAGCAGCTGCTTTCTGGAGGGCCATCAGGGGCATGGGCGTGGAGTGGAAGGGGAGGGAATACGGGATGCCTCCCCCCGGCTGAGCAGCATCACGGAATGGCAGGCAGCTTCAGAAGGGTGAAGAGGAGCGTTCCCAGTATGTATGTGGCAGCGGCCGCTCCAAGAGTCAGGCCGACGGTCTCCCCGACCTTCTTCAGCACAGATGTATCGCTGGTAACGGCGATAATGCTCGCGGCTGTCATCTGCGCCAGGGCCACAGCCAGGACCGAAAATGCTAGTCCTATCGTCCCGCCGATGAATGCGAATGGCAGTATCGGGAAGGCAGCCCCTATCAGGTAGAAGAGGCCGGTCTGCAGGCCCGCCCGGCGGGGGCTTTCACTGCTTTCACGCGATCGTCCCAGCTTGTTCCTGACAAAAAAGTCGGTTGCATTCTCCCCCTCGTCGGCAATTGACCTCGCCGCCTTCTCAATATAGTCGCCCTTGAACCCCATCTCTGTCAGAAGGCTCTTGAGACGTTCAACCTTCTCCTCCGGACCCACCAGGTCGATCTCCCTTGCGACGCGATCGCTCTGCCGGCGTCCTATCTCGACATGCGCCTTTGTGGACATGTAGGCGCCTATTGCCATGGAGAGAGTGCCCGAAATGCCGACCACCAGTCCACCGGCTGCAACAAGCACAGGCGCTTTGACCACGGGCTCCAGGCCCGCAACCGCTGCCAGAACCTCGACGAGGCCGTCGCTCATGCCGTAGAACACATCCCTGACGGAGGCAAGCCTCCCGGACATCCCGGTCAGCTGGTTGGCAAAATAATCCTCGTGGAGTATTTCGTCAACTATGATGCTGTGCAGCTGCTCGGCCTCCTTCTGCCCCAGGTTCCCCTTTTCAAGGAACTCCCTGTATTCCTTTATCACATTCTCCTCCCCCCGTTCGAACAGCCTGACCACCATCGGGAGGCCGAAGAATTTCCTGATGAACTTTATGAAAAGCAGCTTGTACCAGGGGTAGCGGTAGCTGACCCCATTCACACCCCTGTCCTCGAGGAATTTCTTCCAGAACTTGGCATGTGCCTGCTCCATCTCACTGAGCTGCTGCAGGTATCTGCCAGTTTCGGCATTTGCCTCCGATTTGCCCAGCTCGGAGTAGACGGTGCCGTCCTTGACCTCATCCCTGTAGAACCATAATGCCTTCCTGGTAGCCGTGCTGCCGTCCATGATGCTTCCCTGCCGGATCCTGCAAAAAGAAAGTCATTCATTATTTATTAGTTCCTGACGGAAGGACGGGCGGAATGCCAGCGCGACAAACGCTAATAGATGGGATTGCAATCATCACGTGGTACCAATATGGAACACGGCATAGTCAGGGCTCCGAGGGGCAGGGAACTGAGCTGCAGGGGATGGGGGCAGGAGGCTGCCCTCAGACTGCTCATGAACAACCTGGATCCGGAGGTTGCGGGCGATCCCGAGAATCTCATCGTCTATGGAGGGCGCGGGAAGGCAGCCCGAAGCTGGGAGGCGTTTGACACAATCGTGGGGGCGCTGAAGTCGCTTGAGAATGATGAGACGCTGCTCATCCAGTCTGGCAAACCAGTGGGCGTGTTCAGAACAGGGTCCGCGATGCCCAGGGTCCTCATTGTGAATTCGCAGATAGTCCCGCGCTTCGCCACGGATGACATATTCTGGGACCTCGAGGCAAGGGGACTGACCATGTACGGGCAGATGACAGCAGGGTCGTGGATATACATCGGGACGCAGGGCATACTACAGGGAACATACGAAACGCTGCATGCGATCGCGTCCCAGTCATTCCATTCCGAAAATCTTTCCGGCAGGTGGGTCCTGTCGTCCGGGCTTGGTGAGATGGGAGGAGCTCAGCCTCTAGCCATCACAATGAACGAGGGTGTTGGCATAATAGTCGAGGTCGACCGAGCCAGGATTGACAAGAGGCTGAAGGACAGGTATCTGGACACCTGGACGGAAAGTCTCGACGACGCGCTCAGACTCAAGGATGAGGCAATTGCATCTGGGCGCCCCCTTTCCATCGGTCTGCTGGGAAATGCATGTGACGTCTACAGGGAGCTTGTGAAGAGGGATATCGTGCCGGATGTGGTAACAGACCAGACTGCCGCGCACGATCTGATGAGAGGATACATACCTTCCGGCTATACGCCCGAGGAGGCCGATGTGCTTAGGAGGGAGAAGCCCGGGGAGTACAAGCAGGCTGTCTACAGGAGCATTGTACTGGAGACGGATGCGCTGCTCTGGTTCAAGTCCAGGGGGGCGAACGTTTTCGACTATGGCAATGACATCAGAACCAGGGCCGAAGAGGGTGGAATGAAGAACGCGTTCGAGATAGAAGGTTATGTTCCGGCCTACATCAGGCCGCTCTTCGCAATAGGTTCGGGACCGTTCAGATGGGTGGCGCTCTCGGGCGATCCGGCAGACATTGCGCGCATTGACAGGGCAATTATCGAGGAGTTTGACGAGCCCCACCTCAGGAGGTGGATAAAACTGGCCTCGGACAAGGTGCACTTCCAGGGACTTCCTGCCAGGATATGCTACATGAAGTACGGTGACAGGGAGCGCATGGGGCTGCTTATCAACAGGCTTGTGGCTGAAGGCGAGGTGTCCGCACCTGTCGCCATAGGAAGGGACCATCATGACACCGGGTCCGTTGCCTCACCATACAGGGAAACTGAAAGGATGATGGACGGAAGTGACGCCATAGCTGACTGGCCCATTCTGAATGCGCTGCTCAATGCAATCTCCGGTGCCACATGGGTCTCAGTCCACCACGGAGGGGGGACAGGGATAGGCAACTCGATTCATGCGGGAATGGTTGTGGTTGCCGACGGGAGTGAAACACAGGCGGCAAAGATTAGCGGAGTTCTCAACGCCGACCCGGGGCTTGGCCTTGTAAGGCATGCGGATGCGGGGTATGCCGCGTCAAAGGACGTCCTTCGCCGCGGAGTCCGTTTCAGGTACTTTGGTGCTGACTGATGAAAGTGGAGCCGTATGTCAGGCAGGCTGTACCGTCCGACGTGGAGGAGTTGAGAAGCTGGCTTATCGAGGATGACGTTGACGACTACGTGCCCGACGTGCTTGAAGAGTGGGTGGCAGAGGGTGGAACGTATGTCGCCACGGACGGGGAGCGCATACTTGGGATGGCAAACAGGGAAACTGTCCCTGACGGGAGCTCATGGCTCAGGGGGCTGAGAGTCAGGGGGTCGGAAAGGAGAAGGGGTGTGGGCAGGCTCCTCTCGCGCTTCATGATATCATTCGGAGACTCGAGTGCTTACAGACTGGTGATAGATGAGTCGAATGAGGCATCCATAGCGCTCACTCTCGAGACAGGATACAGGCTTTGCCTTTCTGCATCGCTCTGGCTGTCTCACAACAGGAGCAGGGAACTGTACATGACCGAGGTGGATGAGTCATCGCTCCGGACCCCATCCGGCGATTATTTCGGGAAGGAGGGAGAAATTGTGCCCACTGCATGGTACGCCTTTGAGCTCAACGCGAGGGCGCTGCGGGTCCTGAACGATTATGGCCTGAAGATCATATCGGACAGGGGGCGGAACATATTCCTTCTCAGCACCGAGCACAGGGCGCTGACCCCGCTGGTGCTTAGACAGAGGGACATGCTTGCCGAAGTCCCGGAAGGGTACATACTGTTCGGGGCCTCGGATGATGATTTCAGCGCCCTCGGCTATGACCAATCACTTTGGGCAGAGCGGCTCGCCTTCTTTGAATATTCCGGACATGGCCCTTACTGAGCCATCCTGTACCGCAGCAGTGCGGCAACTCCCCCGAGTGCATCTATCTGCTGCCCCGGTTCCCACCTTGATGTGACTATGAATACGGTTGCCGCCTTCTCCTCAGCCAGGGGCATCATGCTGTTGACCCTCCCCTCCCTGAGGAGTGCATCTGAAACGATGAGCGTCTCAACCGCCCCGGCCTCCAGGGCAGTGGAAACTTCGTTCAGCCCATAGGTGCACGGAGCACCGGTTGCAATGCGCCCCTTCAGCTCCTCCACGACGCGTGCCTCGTCCGCAAGCCTGACGTTTTCGAGGAGTCTGGCATTCTCGCCTTTGGAAACCGCCTCCCTTATACCTGCCATCCCACCCTGACCTGTGTGAATCAGCTGGGCGGCGGAGAATATGGATGGATCGACACGCCTCGCCTCCCTCAGGAAGTCATCCTTTATGAATCCGGGGCCTACGACGATCACAGGAAGCCTTGGCAGGGCCCTGACATGATCGATTATCTGTGTGAAGAAGTCTGATTTCTCCCTCTTTCCTGGCGTCTCCTTCACAGAAGTGGAGTGTATTGTTGCAGTTTCCTGGACGCCGAAGCTCTTTATCAGAGCCACCGTTGCCTCTCCGTACTCCACTGCTATTGCAATCAGCCTGCTGTTTCCCTTCCCCTCGACAGCCTCCCTTATGCGCTGCATTACATGAGGTGGCCACTCCTCCTTCCTCAGGGTGAAATCGGTGCCTTCGTCAAGGTTGAGAGTATGGTATGAACCTGTGTCAAACGGCGCCTCCTCGATCCTGCCTGTGACCCGCAGGGCGCTCTGCATCTCTGCGAATTCGCATCTTTCCACAAGGATCGTTATGAAAACCCGGACCTTCTTCTCCCTCTCGGCCCTGATCGCATCATCCCGCGCCTCCTCCCTCCTGTATGTTGAGGCACTGACGTGGTCCCCCGGCAGTATTATGTTGTAAAGGTGCCAGAGGTCATCTGGATTTGTCACAAGCATCCTGATCTCGCCCGTCTTGGGATTCTGTGATAGCAGTCTCATCCGCGCGCCTCAGATATGTCTCCTTCCCCTGCGTATATACTCCGACACTATCTTCATCATTGTCCTTCCGCTTCCCAGATACCCCTGGCCGTCGCCTGCAGCGCTGCTCTTCCCGGAGGAGAGGGCGCTCACAATCTCCTCGGCCGAAAGCCCTTCTCCTTCGATGAGGGTGTATGCCCTTCCAATCTCGGATGGAGTGTGGGAGTCGCTTCCGCCCGTGCAAGCGAGGCCCCTGGCGGAGGCATAGTGAGCAGCACGCCTGTTCTTTGACCTCAGATTCCTTCCATTTACTGTCTCTATTGACTTTATGTCGAGTGAATCCAGGAGCTTCAGTCCGCAGCCTGTGCCGGTGCGGAGTGGGTGCGATGGAACTGCTATGCCGCCCATTGCCACCACGGCGTCTATTGTCTCCGCCATTGTCATGCCCTTCCTGACGTCCTCCCTTATTCCCAGGCACAGGAGATGACCATCGGACGTGGACACCTCCGAACCTGTTATCACAACAATGGCTCCTGACGCCTTCTTTTCAGCCTCCAGCGAACCCCGAACGCTGTTGTGGTCTGTGACAGCAATGCCGTCCATGCCGCCCGCTCTGGCCGCTTCAAGCGCCTGCTCGACCGTGGATGAAGAGTCCGGGCTGAACACTGTGTGGTTGTGCAGATCTATCTTCATCTCACCTTTGCACCCACACCAATGCTTCCGCCGTCCACTCCTATTTCCCTCCCTCCTGCCTTCAGCGGGCGCATGCCACCCTGGTGGAGAATCAGGGCGACCTCCTTCCACTCCTTCAGCCTGCCCGCATCGAGCAGGTAACCTCCAGCGCCCGAGGCGCCGATCCTGATGTCCACGGTCCTGAATTCATCTATTGTAATAACCCTGGACTCTGAAAATCCGTCAAGCAGGCCCGGAAGGGCGTCGGCAGGCGGGGCGAGGAGCTTTACCTTGCCATCCTTCTCGGCGGCCAGCATCATGCCCTGCGAGTCATAGCCCCTCAGCCTTGCGGTTGCCAGATTGGCTAGCACTACGACCTTCTTGCCTGCAAGTTCGTCCTCGGTGTAGTACTCCCTCAGCCCCGCGACTATCTGCCTCTTCTCCCCTATGTCCACCTCAAGAATGAAGAGTTTGTCGGCCGCAGGATGCTTCCTGGCGGAGGTGATTATTCCGACCCTCAGCTCCAGCGGCACCTGGGCCTCCTCCTGTTTGCTGGCCAGATCCAACTTCCTGAAGACGGGAGACGGTTCAGACAGCTTGAATCCTGGAGGGGTGCTTTCCAAGTCACCCCATGAGAGTGAGCTAGAATCCACTCCAAGGAATGACATTATGCTGATGGAGGAAAATGGGAGGAACGGGTGAGACATCAAAGCTATGCGCCTTATCGCTTCAAGATTGGCAAAGAGATCTGACATGCATTTCTGCCTGTCGTTCCTTATGCTGAACCATGGGGCGCACCTGTCCAGAAACTGGTTTCCCTTCTGGGCCGCTTCCATCATCACCTTCAGCGCCTTCTTGAACTCACACCTTTCAATGAATGCCGCTTCCTCTGCTGCTGAGCTGAGCATTTCATTCAGCATTGCCGCCCCCTCCTCCGTGACAGGACCGCTGAGAGAGCCGAAATTCTTGTAGGCGAAAGAGAGGACCCTGTGGTAGTAATTCCCCAGTGTTGCAACAAGTTCATTGTTGACCTTGGTCTCGAAGTCATCCATGCTGAATTCGCTGTCCCTGCCCTCGGGCATTATGGCGGTCAGGTAGTAGCGCACCTGCTCAGGATCGAATTCGGTCATCATCGACTCAATAGAGGGGGCTCCTCCCCTGCTCTTTGAAAACTTCTTGCCGTCCGACGGGGTGACATATTCGGTCGCAACAACGTGGTAAGGCAGCTGGAGGTTGCCGTGGGCCATCAGCATGGAAGGCCATATTATCGTGTGGAAGGGGATGTTGTCCTTTCCCATGAAATAGTAATGCCTTGCATCTGGGTTCTCCCAGTAATCCCTCCACTCATCCTCATTCCCCCTCCTCTTCGCCCATTCCACGGATGCGGAAAGGTAGCCCATTACGGCCTCGAACCAGACGTAGATTACCTTCTTCTCCATTCCCTTCACCGGGACAGGTATGCCCCAGTCCAGATCCCTGGTGACTGCCCTGTCCGTGAGTCCTGCCGTCAGCCAGTTCCTCGAAAAGTCAATCACACTGGGCTTCCAGTAGTCCTTGTCTGAAAGATATTCTGCAAGCCTGTCCGAGAAGCTGGAGAGGGAGTAGAACATGTTCTCAGTCTCCCTCAGTATGGTCGGGTTGCCGCACAGTGCACACCTGGATTCACTGAGTTCGCCTGCCTCGAATGTAGTGCCGCACACATCGCACTGGTTGCCCTTTGATTCCCTGTTCCCGCATTTCGGGCAAGTCCCTATCACATATGTGTCGGCCAGGAACCTCCTGTCGGTTGTGCAGTAGTACTCGCTGGTCTTTCTGCTGTATATGTGCCCGCCGTCGTAGAGGTTGACGAAGAAATTCCTGGCCACCTCGAAGTGGTTCTCGGTGTGTGTCTTGGTGAAAAGGTCGAAACTTATGCCTAGCCACTCCAGCGAGGCTGAATTGATTGAATGGTACTTCTCGGCTACAGCGTCGGGTGAGATGCCCTCCTTCTCCGCCCTGATGGTCACGGCTGTTCCATGCTGATCGCTGCCCGAGACCATGAGGACGCTGTCTCCAATCATCCTGTGGTAGCGGGCGAATATGTCCGGGGGCAGATAGCTCCCTGACGCCTGCCCCACATGAATTGCTCCGTTAGCATACGGCCATGATACATTTACCACTATCTTCGTCAAGCCATCACCGTCTCCAGATGGCGCCGGCGCCCGCCGGCGCAGCCTCGCGGTGCCTTTGAATGATGATGCTCATTAAAGAATTTCCCCCCCGCCGGGGAGCTTGAGGAGGAATGGCACCGAGGGGCAGGCTGAAATACAGGTTTAATGTGTCCTAGAAGCTGAAATGAGAGTTGCCGTACTTCTCGAGGACAGATGCCAGTCAAAGAGGTGCAACCAGGAGTGCATAGGATTCTGCCCTGTGGTCAGGGCAGGCACAGACTGTATCGAAATGGGCGAAAATGGGAAGCCTGTGATTTACGAGGACCTGTGCATAGGCTGCGGCATCTGCGTCAACAAGTGTCCCTTCGATGCACTGAGGATAGAGGGACTGCCGGAAGAGCTGGGAAATGAGCTGCTGCACCAGTTCGGAATGAATTCATTCAGGCTGTACAGGCTGCCGTCGCCAGAAAAGGACTCTGTGGTGGGCATACTGGGTTCCAATGGCATAGGGAAGACGACAGCACTGTCCATACTCAGCGGTTCCACCGTGCCCAATCTTGGCTCCTATGACGCGGTTGCTGACAGGGACAGTGTGATAGCGCATTTCAGGGGAACGGCCATGAAGGACTACTTCTCCGACCTCTATTCGGGAAAGATAAAGGTTGCAGTCAAGCCGCAGTATGTGGACAGCATACCCAAGGCCTTTGGCGGGGTTGCAAGGGAACTGATTTCGAAGGTCGACGAAAGGGGGATGCTACGTGAACTGGCGCAGGATCTGGGACTTGGAAATGCACTCGGCAAGAAGGTCGGTGACCTTTCGGGGGGTGAACTCCAGAAGGTGGCCATTGCCGCAACACTTTGCAAGGATGCCGATATCTACCTGATAGACGAGCCGTCCTCATACCTGGACATCAGGGAGAGGCTGAGGATGGCGTCGCTCATCAGGCGCGAGAGCAGAGGGAGGAGATTCATGGTTGTGGAGCATGATCTCGCCATTTTCGACTACATTTCTGATTCGGTCAACATATTCTACGGCGTCTACGGCACATACGGCGTTGTCTCCAACGCAATGGGATCCAGGACGGCAATCAACTCATACCTCGACGGGAGGATAAGAGAGGATAACATACGATTCAGGAATTTCGCTATAGAGTTCCAGAGAAGGCCGCCGGACAGGCAGGCATCAGACATCGGACTGATATCGTACAGCGACATCACGAAGAATTATGACTCATTCAGCCTTTCTGTTGAGGCCGGAGGCATAATGAGCGGAGAGGTTGTGGGCATACTCGGTCCCAATGCCACAGGGAAAACGACTTTTATCAAGATGCTTGCAGGGGTTGAGAAACCAACCTCCGGGACTGTGCAGGGAAAGGCGACAGTCAGCTACAAGCCGCAGTATATCAACTCAGACAGCGACATGACTGTTGCGGAAATGATGGTGCAGCAGACGGGGAGCCGCACGACCCAGCAATTCTACCAGGCTGAGGTGGTGGAACCGCTGGAACTCAGGCACCTCATGGACAAGGAACTTGGCTCCCTCTCCGGCGGGGAGCTTCAGCGCGTTGCCATAGGGCTCTGCCTTCTCAGGGACGCAGACCTCTACCTGATAGATGAGCCGTCGGCCTACCTTGATGCCGCCCAGAGGATGAATGCGTCAAAGGTGATACGCAGGGTTATGGAGAACGGAAAGAAGTCGGCCTTTGTGGTAGAGCATGATATCTATTTTGTAGACCTTGTTGCCGACAGGCTCATGGTATTCTCCGGCGAATCCGGGGCGGGAGGTCGCGCATCGCAGCCGCTGAGCATGAGGGACGGGATGAACAGCTTCCTCAAGATGCTTGACATCACATTCAGGCGGGACGGCAGTTCCAACAGGCCGCGCATAAACAAGAAGGATTCAAGGCTCGACAGGGAACAGAGGAGCAGTTCCAATTACTACTACGAGGAATAGAACTACCTCGGCTCCGGCATGCTGACGGCACCCTGATCTGCCGAGGATGCATACCTGCCGCCCCAGTAGATGAGCGGATTCCTGTCATCCATGTGCTCTATGGAGAGGACGCGGCAGATGAAAAGGTCATGGTCATGAACACTGACGACTTCCTCCACCTCCACTTCGAATGCCGATATGCAGCCATCGACTATCGGCTGACCTGATCTGCCCGCGCGGCACCGTCCACCGGCAAACTTCTCCTCGGAGCCGCCATGCCTTGCAAAAAGCTCCGATATCTCCTTCTGCCCGGCGGCCAGGACCGAAATGCCCGCCCTCCGGGACTCGTGAAGCAGGCGTGTGGATTCCGCATCCCTCTGCATTGAAATGACCATTGAAGGAGGCTCAAGTGAAAGAGAAAAGATCGCGTTGGCCGTCATGCCTGCCATCCTTCCATTGTGCGAGGTCGCGACAACCGTGACCCCTGTGGCAAAACGCGAAACAGCCCTCTTGAACGTTCCGACATCTACGGACATTGTGTCAGGCGCTAGATGGTCGGTGGATATAAAGATGAGCAGAAGTGCGGTGACTGCGAATGCTCAGTTTCCGCCCGTTGAGGCAGAACGGTGCCTGAGTCTGATAATGACCAGCGCTATCAGCGCGAGCACCACTATGCCGGCACCGGCCAGGCTGTAGAGCGATTCTGAGGCAAGGACAGCCTTGATATCATTGGAGAGAAGATATCCCAGCGACACGAGCCCGACAACGAAGATGGCGGTCCCGATCAGGGTAAAGACGAAGAATTTCCTGTATGGCATGATCGCTATGCCCGCAGGCAGTGAGACGTATGTGCGAACTAGAGGGACGATCCTGCCGAACATTACGGCGCCTTCCCCATGCCTGGAGAAGAATTCATCGCCCCGATCCATATCGCCCTTCCTTATCAGAACGTAGCGGCCGTACTTTTCCAGGAATCTCCTTCCGCCGTACCTGCCTATCAGCCATGAAGCTGTGGAGCCTATCATCGAGGCTATGATGGCAACACTAACAACTATCCAGAAATTGAACCTGCCCTCGAACGCGAGGACTCCAGCAAGCGTCATGATAGCCTCGCTTCCAAGCGGTACCATGAGGCTGTCGAGCGTCATCAGGTAGAATATACCAAGGTAGCCGAGCGACAGGAGAGCCGACTCGGTGATGTTGAAAAGTATGCCGCCCGCCGTCATTGTCCGGTCGATAATGAACCCCTAATTATATTTATCTGCAGCGTCCGTTCAGGAAAGGAGGGGTGAAACAGGTCCCCTGCCGGCTATCCTGAGCTGGCCCGGGGGCTTTGCGCTGAACAGGAGTGCTTCCTCTTCTTCGATGGCCAGGGGTTCCTCCGACTCAAGCTCCACCGCATCCCCCACCCCTATGATCCTTGCCTGCCTGCACTGCAGACCGGCGCAGATGTGCATGATTTTCCCCGATTCAAGAGGTTCCTTGAAATAGGCCTCCTTGCGAAGCGCAACCCTTACAGCTCTGGTGGTGGCGAAGTGCATATTGTTTGTTATGACTGTCCCTCGTGGCATGTCGTCCGTTGTTAGCCCCTTCACAGCGAAACCGACCCTGCTGCCGGCTGGCGCCTCCTTGTGGTCGACGTCAAATATCTGTATGGACCTTACCATACCCTCCTTCCCGGAAGGCTGCGCAATAATCTTGTCATGAACCCTCGCGGTGCCGTACCTGACAATGCCGAGGCAGACGGTCCCCACACCCTTGACGTCAAACGAATGGTCTACGTCGACGCGCCAGTGCTCCCTGCCGCTGTCCCTGGCCGGTTCGAGAGAGGAAAGGTGCTCCCACAGCCTCTTCTCCTCGCTGCCGTCCCGTGGAATGAGGGTCCAGCCGCCCACCCTCCTGCCGAGCATATCCAGGAGCTTCCCGCCCAGATCCTCGTATGCAACTATGACTCCCGGCCTTGAAAAAGCGCTCATTGCCACTATCTCCTCCCCTACGGTGCTGTCGGCGCTTTCCGGGAAGAAGACCGCCGAATCTGACATGGAAAGGCACTGAAGCAGCGGCTGTATCCTTTCAGGGTAGGTGCGTGGGATGGCGATGCTGAGTGCTATGTCGCCCTCCCTCTTGTCATGCAGTGAAATGTCGCTTTCGGTCCCCTTCTTGGCGATTCTGGATGCAACTGCATCCATATTCTCGAAGGAGCTTCCCACAAATGTAATGTTGATGCTCTTCAGGTGGACCGCCGCCGTCTGATTTACGCCATACTCGGAAGGTGAGGAGACGCATAAATCTATCCAAAGCCTAGGGGTGGATGACGGGCATGAGGAGATTCAGCATCAGGGATATCCTCAACAGGCTCAAATGGGCTGGAGGGGGTCTTGAAGGGGTCGAGGTGGAATACATCTCCAGGGGGGAGCCTGGAGGAAGGGGGGTTATCCGTGGAGAGGACATCCTGGGAATATCCTGCTCCATGATCGAACTCAGGGAGAAGGCAATCCCCTACCACAGGGTGACAAGGATCCGGAAAGGGGACGAGCTGCTTTTCCAGAGGGATTAGTTCTTAGGTTCGTTGCAGTTAGGGCATGAGTGCATGAATGCAGGGTAGGAGGCGTTGCACTTCTTGCATTTCACCATGTCCGGGTGCTGCTTCGATGCAGCAGGAACTGAGAACTGCTGCTGCCTCGGCGGAGGAGAATTCGGCGGAGGAACTGCGGGGGCGGGCTCAGGCTGCTTCTGCGGCTGCTGCTCCTTCTGGACCTCCTGCGGCATCTCCCTGACGGATGTCGCATGCTTGTTGAGATCCCTGAGGCTGACAGCGGAGGCGACAAGCATTATGCCGGGGATAAGTCCGAAGAGTATGGAGAGCACGCCCCAGAGGACTGCCCTCTCCTCGGCGGCAACGAACTTGCCGCTGTCTATCTGGTTTGAAATATGAACGCGTATGAATACAACCTCAAGGACAGATACAACCACCACTGCCACGAAATACATGGCAAATGCGAAGAACGCGCCTGCGAGCGTTCCTGAATTGGGGTTGATCAGTATGTAGGAGGGTGCCGAGTACTTGAAATAGTAATAGAGCAACAGCACCGTCAGAAATACTGAAACAGGTATCTCAATGAACGCCACTATCTGCGCCCAGAATACATGGCTCCTGGCCTCCTTTGCCTGCGGCGGCAGCCAAGGCGGTATATCCTCGGACGTGAAAAGATTCAGCTGAGTCATACAATCATCCCTTCCCTAGCGGGCAGAACCACTGCCGCTGGAATCAAATTAAAGAATCGATATATATTACTATCTAATTTTATTTGCAGTATGAAAGTCCGGACCCTGCATGCAAGGGTGGGTTCAGAACAAGGGAATTTGAATTGAAATGAAGAGAGAAACATACTCAGACATATACTATTCGCTGAAGCGGCCGGAGGACATCAAGAGGGAGGCGGAGCGGACTGGCCTTCCCGAAGAGCTCATGCTTGTCGTCTATACGCAGAAGACTGTCCGCTACGCCACAAAAGACTATTACCAGATAGTGGAAATGGCGCCTTCGCTCCTGAGGAGATGGCAGAAGGGGGAGTCAATGGTCAAGATTGCCAGGAGACTCAACTTTCCACCCATACTGCTGGGACTCATACTCAGCAACCAGAGCGGCATAGGCAGGAAGAAATTCTGGAAGATGGTGAGGGAGCCCGAAACCGTCAACGACAGAAGGCTGAGGAGCGAGATGGAGGGGATCAGGAAGGCGGACATACTCTATTCCCCGGAGGGTTCGCAGGTGCAGAAGGAGAGGGGGATACTCGGCGAGGAGAAGCTGTCGAAATGGCTCGTTGACCACGGCATAACATTCCAGACTGAGAAGGATCTTCGCGGAAAGTTCCCCAAGACGCCGGATTTCCTCCTGGATGAGCCTGTCGGCTTTGAAGGGCTCAAGATCAAATGGATTGACTCGAAGGCATCATTCGGAGATGACATTGAGATCAGGAGGAACAACAGGAAGCAGTTCCACCAGTATGTGGACCTGTTCGGCGACGGGCTTGTCCTGTACTGGTTCGGCATCATTGATGACATCAGGGGGGACGGCCGTGTGATTATAGGCGACAGCAATGTCCTGGACAGGCTTGAGGAAACACTGAGCTCGAACGGCAAAGGCAGCCCGTGAGAAGCAGACAGAACGTTATTTAACCGACAAGGGCGAGAATCACGGGATGAACGCCCCGCCCTTTTCAGCCGGTGATGTGGAGAAGTTCTCCTACTGTCCGCTCAGCTGGTGGCTTGGAGTCAGGGGCGACGGGGCGAGTCCCGTGACCGCCGCTGGCACCGGAAGGCACCTGGAGCTGAACAGCGACCTGACTGCATTTTCGCAGAACAAGCACAATGCCGCCCTCTACAGCAGGATGATAATGTACTATGCACTCATCTCCACCTTCCTTGCCGTACTCGGCGTCTCCCTGCTGGATTTCAACGGGAAGCTCGTTGTTTCAAGGCTGCTTCTCATACTCGCCGTCCTCTGGCTGATCATTGCGGTGTCGCTACTCTACCTTGCAGGAAGGCAGTTCAGGTGGGGAAGTGCCGGGGAGCGCTGGGTAATCTATATGGCTGTTGCGGCGGTCCTGTTTGCACTCATTTCAATCAGCACGCTGCAGGTCAACACGTATCTGGCTCATGCAATTGAAAGTGTTTCGCTCATTTGGCTCATTGGCGCGAGCATATATCTCCACTTTACAATCACCGCGGAGCGCAGTGCAGCCGAGATATCGAGGGCGAGGAAGGTCGAGGGGAAGGTGGTGTACGTAGGCGATGACGAGCACCCTGTTCTCTATTCTTCTGATGGCTTGTTTTCAGGAAAGCCTGACTTCATAGTCGAGGAGGATGGAAAGATCATACCGTGCGAGTTCAAGTCGGGCAGGAAGCCTGCGGGGCCGCTCTTCTCACACATCATGCAGCTCTCCGCCTACTGCAGGCTTGTGGAGGACAATTACGGCACAAGGCCAGATTTTGGATACATCTACTACGGCAGCGAAAAGCATGCGATAGACTTTGACGACGATCTCGAAAGGCTGCTGGTCTCAAAGGCCGGGGAAATGAAGGCATGCATAGAGGCAGGCGCTGCGCACCGCAACCACAGGAGGGCAGGGAAGTGCGCCGGCTGCTCAAGAAGGGAAGCGTGCCCTGAAAGGCTTGCCTGAGTCACTTCACCCTGCTCTGCTCGTCAAGCATCTTCTCAATCCTGTTTACCTGCTCCTTCATCGAAAGCATCTCCTCCTCGAAAGGGGTGAAATCCTTGCTCTCGAGAATCCTGTGCGCTATGGTAATGCCCAGGAAGATGGCACCAACGACCGCGAGCACCGAAATAATCACCAGGGAGAACATGAAAAGATAGAAGTTGGCAACTATGTTGGTAACCTTTACAATCCCAGTTACCTGGAGTATCTCCGATACTGCAAGAATGACAACCACCGCTATCCACGAAGCTGCTCCCAATGATATTTTAGGCATAGCTGTAACCCTCCATAGGACTCTCCAGTGGACTCGTGCCGAGAACCACCGAGTTTGTCTCCCCGCCGCTGAAACTGTACACGGTGTCCGTAGACCGCGCAGAGAGATTGACAGAGACCGTCGCATTGAAGTAGTAGACCTCGTGGTTTGCAAGGTCGAGAGCTGTGGAGTTGAAGGTTGCATTCCTGGCAGGCAGGCTGATTGCAAGGTAGATTGCGTTTGATGTATAATTCCGGAAGGGCAACGAACCTCCGGTCAAGCTGACATATGACCCGTTGATTGTTATGTTATTGTAGATATACGGACCGAGTGCCCCCCTTATCAGTATCATCATCTGACCTCCGCTGTAGGCCAACGAGACAGAGGGATAACCTGGTATCGGGGTTGACGATTTCAGCGAGAATGTTTCGACTGTGTAGACGTTGATAGCGATAAGGGAAGCGACTACAACTATCATTATGATATTCCTGCTCCTGCCGCTCAGAGGCTCCTCCCCCCTGATCGATTCCACACGACAATTACGTCTGCCCTCACTGACATGCTCCACAGGACCCCCCGGTCCGGCCGGCATTGATTATGCATGGAGATTATAGAATTTTTCTGCTCAGAAGTCCATCTCTTCCATGGAATCGTCTATCTGCCCGTAGAGCCTGTTGTTTAGGGTTGCGACGCGGTCCGCGGTTCTGAGCTGATAGTATTCGCATTCGAGGTGTGGGCTGACAATCCTGTGCCTTGCTATGCAATAGCCCATCCGTTCCCCTGGCGCCCCTTCGGGCCTGTGATCCCAGTTTATGCATTTGACGCAGAGATTGGACTTTTCCATTTCCTGACTTCCAAAAACGACTCTCTATAAAACGTTTGTCAGCCTGCTCTCAACCTTCCCGAAAATGTGGTAGCGGGGGATCGATTTGAACGATCGTTCTTCGGGTGACCCATTGGACATTATGAGCCCGACGGGATATCCTGGCTACCCCACCCCGCTGCGTGGTGTGTGGTGGCGTTACACCTGTTAGCATAATAAACTTTTCACTGCTCAGAAGAATTTCCTGATCCTCATCAGGTCCTCAAGCGAAGCCTTGAACTGGACCTTCTTGGTGGCCCAGGCCTTCATGGGCCTTACGGTCCCTGTGAGCAGACCTGAGAGCGTTGCCTCATCCGAAACTATCTTGATGTCAGGGTTCTCAAGCCTCCCCTCATGGAAATCGCCCATCCTGTTGTCCTGGAGGCTGAAGCAGAAGCTTCTCCCGTCCTTGAGCTCGACCTGGACGGTCCGCTTCATGCCGTCGAGCTCCCTCTGGAGCACAGCGTCGCTCTCAACGCGGGCGTTGAATTTCGCTATGGCCCCATTAATCAGCTCCTCAATCATTGGACTACCTGAAATCGTCGAGGTTTTTAATTTTACTGATTGACAGGAGCCTGCGGACAGGTTCCCAGCTCCTCCTGACAAATGGTGGCAAATCACCGCTTCTGGCGTAGTGCTTTCGCAGGAAATCTACTGTCACGGGGTCTGAAGGATAGCCCGAGCCTATCGCCTCCCCGGCCTCCTCCTGAAGCTTTGCGATTATGGAGTCGCGCTCGACCTTGGCAACAATAGACGCGGCAGACACCTGAGGGAACATGACATCTGCCCTGTGCCTGGCGTCGACGCCGGGGCAGGATGAGAGGGAGCCGATCTTTTCAGCGAACCTCCTTTCGTTTACATCTGCGCAGTCTACAACCGCCCGCTCATGCCCCATTTCAGAAATGATCCTTGCAAAATACACCGCCTCGAGATCATTGAGTCCACCCTTCAGCACTGCCGCATCTATCTCCCCGGGCGAAATCACATATGACTTCCATTCATACTCCTCCCTGATTCTGAGTGAAAGCTCCGTCCTCTTTGCAGGAGTAAGCTGCTTCGAATCCCTTACCCCGAGCTTCGACAGACTGCTGGAATCGCCAAATACACCGCATATAACCATCGGACCCAGCATCGGACCGCGACCGGCCTCATCCAGGCCGACAGTCGAATCATTGTGCACAGGAGGCAATGGCGCGGCATGATATTGAAACTATCACGCTGCCGCCGGGCGAAGGGAGGCAGGTGATAACATTTAAGATTTAGTTGCAGTAATGCACTATCAGTACAGCGGCATTCGCGCTGACACCCGTGGTTCATATGGCTAGTGATCAGATAGCACGCGACATGGAAGAGGGGATGCAGCTCCTCAATGATGGAAAGCCCGAAGAGGCGGTAAAGAGGTTCAACAGGGTCATCAAGGCCGAGCCCTCCAACGCAGATGCCTATTTCTGGAAGGCGGAAGCATCCATAGCTCTTCCGCAGGTTCCGGTTGACGATATCATAGTTCTCTACAAGAAGGCAATCGAGGGCGATCCTTCAAATGCATACTACCAGTCATCCCTTGGCTTTTTCTGTTCGGAGAACGGCAGGTTCAATGATGCTGAGGCGGCCTACAACAAGGCGGCCGAACTGGACCCCGACTCATCCTCTGAATTCTATTCTGAATTTGCAGCCGAGTATGCCAAGAAGGCACCCGTGTTCATGGAGAAGTTCCTGGATGACAAGACGCGGGAGATCATACAGAAGAAGGCGCTGAAATACGCCCTTAAGGCGATAGACATGGATGAAGCCACAGCCAAGAGGCTTCTTGCCTGAAGCGTTCAATCCTTATATCCGCAGGCACCTACCGCTACATGTATGTCAGCTGCCGCCGGAATGTGCCATGTCTGCGGTTCAATTGCCTTTCGCACATGCCCCATGTGCGGCATGCCCACCTGCAGCAGGCATTTCTCTGAGGGAAGCCCTTTCTGCGCATCATGCAGCAGGGGTCGCAGAATCAGCTGAATGAAGGAGTTTCAGAGGATCCCCAGCCACTCAAGCCCCTCTACCAGACCTTCGCCGAACTTTTTTTCAGTGGTGTGCGTGGCTACCCCCTTTGCCTCTTCTGTCGCATTGCCAACGGCAATGCCGGCTCCGCAACCGGCGAGCATCTGGATATCATTCGCGCCGTCGCCGAATGATGCAAGTTCCTTCACATCGATGCCCATCAGACCGCATGCACGCTGAAGGGCGGTGAACTTGTTGTAGCTCCTTCCCTCAATGTGTATGGCAAAACCGCTGTCCTCCACGTTCACTTCAAAGTCCCTTAGCAGCCGCCTTACTAGGTCGATGTCAGGCCCGGGTTCAAGCGCTATTTCGGTAAAGCGCCACCTGTCTGTGAACAGGCGCTCAACCTTCATCTGCTTCCTAAGGAAATCATATGCGCGCTGGGCATCCAGCAGGTTGTTCAGGTATTCGACCTTCTGCCTGTAGTAGAGGATGCCGCCGTTTTCAGCAACGATTGCATCATCCAGGCCAATCATCTTGTGGAATGCATAAGCTATCGGAAGGACATTTCCAGTGGCCAGAATCACTTTGTAGCCATTGTCGTGGACTTTCCTAAGCGCATCAATGGCTCCGGTGCTGACGCGCCTGTCATGTCCGGTCAGCGTTCCGTCGATGTCTGTGACAATACCCCTGATCTTCAAGCTGCTCTCCGTCAGTTTACCCACTCCAATGTGCACATAGGCCCGACCATGGCCCGCAACCGCAGTGAGTGCGGTTTGTTAATGCAAACGGGGATGTACGCATTCCCGCCAGGTAAGGCACAATAACGGAATTATATAAGTACCATGCATTTATGAGCAGTAACGCCCAGAGCTGAGTTCAAATGATACCCGGAATGGGAAGAATGGATCCAAGGCAGATGCGCCTAGCAATGAAAAGGATGGGGATGCAGACAGAGGAGATAGACGACGCCACCGAAGTCATAATACGGACCAAATCAAAGGAGTACAGGTTCGTCAATCCCGCGGTTGTCATGGTGAAGGTGTCAGGACAGCAGATTTACCAGGTAACCGGGGAGCCGACCATCTACGAAGGCACGACGCAGGGAGGTGGCGCTGCATCCCGGCCCTCCGGCCCCGTAATATCGCAGGAGGACGTCGACCTTGTCGTCAGCCAGACAGGATGCACCCCCGACCAGGCGAGACAGGCACTTATGCAGACGGACGGCCAGCCTGCCGATGCCATCATCAAAATACTGACCAACAAGTAGTAGAGCGGTGCGCAAATTAGATATCCTAAGTCGTTTTGGTCTCAGAATATAGCCCTGGTAGTGTAGTGGCCTATCATCCAAGCCTGTCGTTTCCATGAAACAGATAGCTTGGGACTCGGGTTCAAATCCCGGCCAGGGCGCCACGGAGGTTTTGCACACCTTCTTTCCTGCCTGTTGAATTCAGCCAGGGGACTTCATAGTATCAAATTGAACATTTTGTTCCGTTTGTCTTATAAAAACGAAGTGAAACTGAATTCCTCGTGGCCAAAAGCCACAGGACTGAAAACGAATGATAAGCAAGAAATTTGCCAAGAGGCGTAAGGACAGCGCAGTTTCGCCTGTCATTGCCACCATATTGATGGTTGCAATAACAGTCGTTCTTGCCGCAGTTCTCTACGTCA